>CAZVZS010000011.1:101942-117559 GCA_964631535.1 uncultured Leptospiraceae bacterium | reverse complement strand
CCGGTGAGCCCGACGTGCGCCAGATGGTCGCCGAGTACGACCGGCGGCGGCGGGGGATCGTGCGGCCGGCGCGGGCGCACCGCGACCAGGCGCAGGGGCAAAGTGCGTTCTATCATCAGATGCGTTTCGTAAATCGCCTCCACGCGGCCATCGAAGCGAAAGAGGGCCGCATCGCCGCTGCGTTCATAAATGCGGCCGTGGAGGATAAACTCGCCCAGCAATGGCCGGTAGGCGAACAGATAGGTCCGCAGTCCTTCCGGAAATGCCGCCTGGTGGCCGGGGTCCTGAAACCTGACCCGAATGCTGTCAGAAGTACACTCGACTACCCTGGCAAGCATGGTTCTTTTTTTACCGCCCAGGGAACAGAGTTCGGACGGTTGGACATCCGTGGGATCGATGATTTCGAGCCGGTAGTCGATTTCGGGGAAAAGTTTCTGGAACACACGCACCCGCCCGCGGGAGGAAACGGCGTGCCGGCTGCGAACGTATTCTCGAAACTGATCCCGGAACCAGGCCCGGTCCCGCATGGTTCGTTCTTTCAAGCGGTCGTCCAGGTTATCAAAAAAACCGCGCACGAACCGCTGCTCCCTGGCGTCCAGTCCGCGCTTGCGACAGTACGCGAGCATTCGATTCCACAATAAATCGCCGGTCCGTTCCCGACCGGTATAATAACGGAGCAGGAGGAACACGATCAGTCCGATGGCCAGAAAAACCAGCGCGCCATAGAACGCGCCCATCGAAAATTCCGGCCACTTTAGAATTTCCTGACCTTGCATAATCTACGCTGTACGACTCCCGCCGGGGAGACAATCCTTTTCATCTTTTTTTCGTTCGGCTCGCGGAAACCGCCGGCTGGCGGAAACGGCCCGGCCACTGAGAAACGACAGGATTTTTAATTGATGCGGGGCATTCCCCATGGGACTTGTGTACGGTACAGTAGGCATTGTCAGGTCCGGTAGACCCCCGGCGCTCGAATCGAGTGCATGGCGGGCTCGCTGGCTGAGGAGAGTGGTATGAAGGATCGACTGATTGGAAAAAAAGTAGGCGAGATCATGCAGAAAGACGTGTTCCTCGCGAACCTGGATCATTCCTGGAGCGATGTCGCCCGGAAAATGAGCGCGAAAAATATCCATCACATCGTCGTGGTGGACGAAAACCATGCCCCGCTCACCGTGCTCTCCTCCTTCGACTTTTTGATCTTTGCCCACCCGAACGAAGCCGCTCGCGGGACGATGCCGCTTCGCGAAACGCTCACCAGCCGACGACTGGTCACCGTGCGGGAAAACGCCAGCATGTTCGACGCGATGAACGAGATGAATAACCGCCACGTCGAGTCGGTTGTCGTGGTCAATGAGGAAGGACGCACGATGGGCATCATCACGCCCCACGATATCATGAATTTGTTGTACGAGGAACTTGTTTAAGGGGTGCTGAAAAGGCGCCCTGCCAGGCGATACGGGATGGTTCGCTAAAATTGGAGTAAAAAATTCGGTCACAGTCAGGAGAAAGAAACAATGGAAAAAATTAAAAAAATTCTGGTGCCCATCGACGGGTCGGACGCCGCCAAACGCGGTCTGGAAATGGCTCTGTCCATGGCCACCTCAACCGGGGCGAAGGTTACGGTCCTCGAGGTAATCGAAGAATTCGGACCCCTGCCAGGATACTACGAAGCACCGCCCGTCGGAGTGGACCGCGTCGACTTTATCAAAGAAAAACGTTTCGAAAAGATTCACGGGATTCTTGATAAGACGAAAGTTCCGTGGGAACGTCTGGTCGAGGAAGGCTTTCCCGCCGACGTCATTTGCGACGTGGCCCGTTCGCACGGCATGGACCTGATCATCATCGGCAGTCGCGGCCTTTCTTTTACCGGACGCTTCCTGCTCGGGTCGGTTTCGGATCGCGTCGTCCACCACGCCCCCTGCAGCGTCCTGGTCGTTCGCAACCGCGAGAGTTGAAACAGAATCCGACGACTTCGCGTTAAAACAAAAACCCCGCCCTTTTTTAGAGGCGGGGTTTTTGCGTTTCACGGTCGCGGACGCGTTTCAGGATTCGACGAGAATCCGGTGCAGCGCCGGTTCATTGCGAAAGACGACCTTGCCTTTTTTTGTATCGATCCACCCGCGTGCTTTGAAATCGGAGAGCGCGCGAATCACGGATTCGGTGGACGAACCGAGCAGAGTGGCGATCACTTCCCGCGTCAGAGGTAGTTCCGCTTCCGGAAAATTGCCCTGAGGATTTTTATGCTCAGCGTCAAGGATGCGAAACGAGCGTTCGCCCAGTGCGTGTCCGCCGGTGACTTCGGCCTCGCGCAAACTGAGCAGGAAATCAGCCAGACGTTCCATGATGTTGCGGGCCCCGAGGTTGTAGCTCTGCTTTTCAGCTTCGCGCCAGCCAGCCGCCAGTTCCATGGAAATTTCACGAGCGAACGCGGGGTCGGTTTTAACGAGATCGACCAGTTTTTCGCGGGGAACCTTGCAAACGGTCGTGGTTTTTAGCACCCGGGCATTGTGCTGATAGGGCGAGGAACCCAGGGCGTCACGGAATCCCAGCCAGCCCCCCGGGCCGACGATGGCGAACGATTGCTCACGGTACGGGCTGTTACGAAACACCTGAACACTTCCCGAACTGACACAATAAAAATGGGAAGAATCATCCCCCTGGTGAAAGATCGTCTCTCCGCGCGCGTAGGTCTGCGTCCGTTTTGTCGAATCCACATCGCGCATCGCCTTTTCGGAAAGGCCTTTGAAGGCGCATTGATTTTTCATTACACATGAAGTGCAGCTGTGACCATTTTGTACAAACATTGCCTGTCTCCGGTTAGCCCCGTGGGGCGTTTTTTTCAGGCATCCGGTCGTTTTCGCCCGCGCCTGTGAGAGGGAGAATAACCGGCTTTTGCCCGCCGGTCAATTCGCAGGCATGCGTACTGACATACGTCAGAGTACGTATTTTTGCGAAAAAAACTGAAAAAAATCAAGAAATATACCCGTTTTTTGAGGCGTTCGACAGTTCGCCGCCAGGATATCGTAACCTGGATTTACTGAAGAATATCAGATCTTCCCGGCGGGTCGACCGGCATAATTGTATTGACAAAAGGCAACGACCGCTTTACAATTTTTATTGTGAAAGAGCGTTCGCGATCATTGGCCAGAAGCAGGGCGACCGGGCTTCTGTTAGTGGCGGTTTTTTTCTTTCTTCAGTTCAACTGCTGCGAAGTAAAATCTCTCGGCCTTATATTTGAAGAAACCGGGGCGATCCTCTCAAGTGGACCGAATGAAGTACCGGATCAAGTTCCTCCCTGCCACCAACAGGCCATCCGAACAGAAAAGATTCAGGGGGATTGCTCCGCATGCCGCAAACTGCCCGGTGATTGCGGGAGCCATGACTGCTCCGCTCTGGCCCCGAAGGGAATTCTTCCGGAAGGTTTTCACAATACCGCTCCGATCGCCAGTGAGTTCCGCGTCCTTTCGCAGCCGCCCTCATTCTCTGTTTTTTATTTGACGTTCGCACCCTCCAGGATCGCTTTGCGTGCCATCCGGGGGTATCCGCCTCCGCAGGGTCCCGGACTCAACCTGCTCAATCAAAGATTTTTGATTTAAGCCCCCTTTCGTCCTCAACGAATTCAGGCCAGGACTCGCGGTTCTGTTCCGCTGTGCATCGCACAGGTCGCGTGCCGGGCCGGAATTGTTCTTAAAAATTTCACTTAAACTGATAGTAGGATATTTCCTGGAGAATCTATTCGCCCGTCCGGATTGCGATTCCGGAATTCCGGACGGGGATTTTTTCTTCTAAATATACAGGGAGCGAACGGTTCACCGGTACAATTGTATGCGATTCATAACCAGAAGCATTGTTCCTTCGGCGTTTTGTATTGTCGTTGTTTTTGCAAGTCCCGTCCTTGTTTTGGGTCACGGCGAAAAAAAAACCGCGGCACCCGCCACCGCGGCGGCCCCGGCCCGAGCCGGGGCGATGTCCTGTGAGTCAACACGAACCGGTGGTGAATTCCCGGACCTGCATCCGCTGGCGGTTCATTTCCCGATCGTTCTGCTGCTGCTCGCGCCGTTGGCGCAACTGGCCGGTCTCGCGCGGCGGAATTCCGGGCTGCGAACTTCCGCCTCTGTGCTGGCCACGGGAGGGACGCTTGCGGCAATCGTCGCGGCGCGGATCCTGCATCCGCATACCGGTCCGCTGGAAGCGGAGACCCGGTTGATCCTGGAGCGTCACGAATTTTTCGCGGATTGTACGCTGCTCCTGGGAATCGTTTCCGTCGCGCTGTCCGCGACCGATTGGATACCACATTCTCGCAAAACAGCGATTGCCTGGATTACCTGCCTGGTGATGTCCGCGGCCGCGGTGACGGTTTCACTCGCCGGACACCAGGGTGCTGAACTTGTACACATCCACGGTGTTGGTCCTTGCGGCAACCTGCTGGAATCGAATCATGTGCATGGAGACTGAGCGGAAAGAGGGAAAAAAACGGAATACAAATCACAGAACGGCCATGAGGCGAATCATAGAAACTTCGCGATAAGTGATATAACATTATTTTACGTAAGAAAAATTACCAATCAATTTGGAGGACAATACAATGAAAAAAGTGTTAATGATCGTTTCCATCCTTGCCTTCGCGGTGAGCACATCCGTCACGGCGCAGAATGTGTACCATAAGTATATCATGCGTGGTTCCATTCTGGAATCTTCCGGCGGGGACGTGTACATGTGCATCGGGAAAGTAGACGGCGCCCAGGCCGGCCAGGAACTGGACGTTTACCGGATCGATGTAAAACCGGGCGCCAACCCGAAGACCGCGCCAAAATTCACCCGGGTCAAGATCGGCAAAGTAAAGATCACGGAAATCGTCGAGGAACACTACGCCCGCGCGAAAGTGGTCTCCGGCACGGCTCCGAAAGGCGCCATCGTCGAAGTACAGATGGGAAAATAATTTCCCGAACCGGCGTTCGGAACTCACCCGCGATTCAATGGAACGCGGGTGAGTTCCGTTTTTTTAGGAATTGATCCATGCGATTTTTTTTCCTGCTCTTTTTCGTTTTCACCGTACCGTTCGGGTCACCCGTCCGGGGGGAAACCGCGTCCCTGCAGGGTCTGGTGCTGGATGTATCACGCCACCACCCGTTCGTCCGCGGCATGGCCATGGAATTGAAAGCCAGAAGAAATGAAGCGACCTATCGCTGGCTGTATTATCCGGATCCAACGATCGAGATCGCCGGGATGAATTCGCGAGCGGATGATTTGACCATCAGCCCCGAACCCGGATTCGGGCGGATGACCGGAACGGGAACGGAATACCGGCTCAGCCAGGCCATACCTTTTCCGGGCCGACTTACCCTGGAGGCGACCGTGGCGGATCTGGAAGCCGAGGCGTCACGATTGCGATTTGGAATGGAACGAAATAATCTGGTCGCCGAATTCCTGGCCACCATGATTGAAATCAGGGCAGTCCGCCAGACGACGCAGGCGACGATCGAAATTTCCGAACGAATGAAACTGCTGCATGAGGTCGCGAACGGCCGCTACGCTTCCGGGCAGGGCAATCTCGCCGATGTTTCCATCGCGGCGTTGCGGCACGAAATGTTCGGCCAGAAATTGCTGCTCGTGCAATCGCAATTCGAATCCACGAAAAACCGGCTGGAATTTTTTCTGGGAAACGAAAAACGAAATCGTCCGCTTCCGGCCCGCGTGGACGCCGCCATTCGCCTGGCCACAGACACCGCGTCCCTGGCTGATTTTCTGAATCGTATTAAGGACGATGGCGCGCGGGAAAAGCCCGATTTGACGCGCAATTCGCTCGAACTGGGGATGGCCCGTCTGGCGGTCCGGATCAGAGCAAAAGAAAAAAATGTAGCCCGTTTCGACTATTTGCCTGATTTCGAACTTTTCACCGGAATTCGCGAAGAAACGCTCCGGAGTTTCGATTATTCGGGAAATTCCCGGGACCGCACGGTCACGACGGGTGTCAGCATTCGTGTGCCCCTCTGGTCGGCTCTGGCCAACCCCGCGCGGGTTAACCGGAGGGCCAACGAGGAACGTGCCGCGAAATTTTCTGAAAAGAGCGTTCTCGCGAAATTGACCGCCGACCACATGACGGAAATGGCGCGCCTACGGGCGAACCAGGAAAGGCTTCGCAAATTCGATGTCATCCTTATCCCGCGCGCGGAAGAAGCGCGCCAGTCAGCCTTTTTCTCCTACCAGGCGGGTCGGGTGGATTTTTCAACTGTTGCGGACACCTGGGAGGCCCTTTACCTGCTGCGGGTCGAAAGAATCGAACTTGAAACCAGCGCGGGAATGACAGTGCTGAATCTGGGAAAAATTATGAATTCCATCCTCCCCGGGATCGAATCGAACGATACCCGAAACGAAAAGGCCCCGCGAGAATGAACAACCGGTCACCCATACCGTTGCGTGTTATTTTCTCATTTATTGTGATATTTTTTGTTTCTTGCGAAAAGAAAGACCCCTCCGTTCATGAAGGCCACGCGGGTCACGACGCCGGCAGGCCGGCCGAACCGGCGCCTGGAAGTACCACGGGTCGGGGGGGAGCCGCGATCGTAGAACTTCAACCGGGCCGCTCGCAGCAGATTGGTATCAGGACCGACTTCATCTCCGTTCGGGATTTCGTTCGAACGGTACGCGCGGTCGGTATCGTAAAAGTCAACGAAACCAGGCAGGCCCACGTGCACCTGAAATTTCCCGGATACATCGAAACGATTCATGTAAACTTCGTGGGCGCGCCGGTTCGTCGCGGGCAGCCATTGTTTTCCGTCTACAGCCCGGAATTGTTCAGTACGCAGACGGAATACCTTTCCATTTTACAAAAGTACGAAAAAACCGTCGGAACCTCCGAAGAAGATTCATACCGCGATTTGCTTTCCGGCGTTGAGAAGCGCCTTGAACTCTGGGATGTTTCGCGGACGGAACTCGATGCTCTGAAAAAGAGACGCACAGTCTCCCGAACGCTGCTCATTCGTTCGCCGCTGAACGGCCTCGTGCTCGAAAAAAAAGTCTTACAGGGTATGGCGGTCAGTCCCGAAGTGGAATTGTATTTAATCGCCGACCTTTCCAACGTCTGGGTCCAGGCGGAATTGTACGAAACGGAAGTGCCTTTCATTCGAATCGGTATGGGAGCACGGCTGGAACTCGAATCCATGCCTGGCCAGCCACTGACCGGAACCGTCGCCTTTATTGATCCGACCGTCAGCGAAAAAACCAGGACGACGGGCGTTCGGTTCGAATTTTCGAATCCGGCGCTGGTGCTGCGTCCAGGAATGTACGCCACGGTCGAACTTAAATTTTCCCAGGGCAGTGGCCTGGCCCTGCCCGCTGAAGCCGTCATCGACACCGGATCACGCAAACTGGTTTTCGTCGAACGTACACCCGACGTGTTTGAGGCGCGCGAGGTTACACTCGGAATCGGCGCGGATGAGTACTATCGAGTGATCGACGGATTAAACAATGGCGACCGGGTCGTCACCAGCGGACAATTCCTTCTGGATTCCGAAAGCCGCCTGCGCTCACTCGGCGACGGAGGCCACCAGGGGCATTAAAGCCGCGACGCCCGCGAAAATCTCCCGGCAACGATCATGAAAACTTTTGTCGAAGGCACCATCGAATTTTGCGCGCGAAACACCTTCGCGATTTTTCTTATCGTGGCACTGTGTGTCGGCGGGGGTCTGTACAGCCTCCGCAAATTGCCGCTGGACGCCCTGCCCGATTTATCCGACACGCAGGTGATCATTTACTCCAGGTGGGACCGCGCGCCCGACATCGTGGAAGACCAGGTCACCTACCCCATCATATCGGCGATGCTCGGCGCGCCGAAGGTTAAAAGCATTCGCGGGTTTTCGGATTTCGGCTATTCTTATGTATACATGATTTTCGAGGACGGCACCGATATCTACTGGGCCAGGTCAAGGACGCTCGAATATCTTTCGCGGATCACACCCCGCCTTCCTTCAGGCGTGATTACGGAACTGGGCCCGGACGCGACCGGAGTCGGGTGGGTGTTCCAGTACGCACTGGTCGACGAATCTGGAAAGTTGTCGCTCGCCGATCTGCGCACATACCAGGACTGGTACCTGCGCTTCCTGCTTCAGAGCGTTCCGGGCGTGGCGGAGGTGGCGCCCATCGGCGGATTCGTGCGCCAGTACCAGGTAAACGTCGTGCCCGAAAAACTCCTGGCGTATAACGTAACTCTCAACGAAGTAATCGACGCGGTCCGCGAGGGCAACAACGACGTGGGCGGTCGTATGATCGAGTACTCGGGAATCGAGTACATGGTCCGCGGCCGCGGATACGTCCACAACATCACCGATATCGAAGACATCGTCGTCCGGGTGGAGGAGGAAAGCGGAACGCCCGTTCTCGTGCGCAACGTGGCCCGGGTCTCTCTCGGTCCGGACATTCGCCGGGGTGTGGCGGATCTGGACGGCAGAGGGGACGTCGTGGGCGGCATCATCGTGATGCGCCAGGGCGAAAGCGCGTTGCGGGTCATCGAAAATGTTAAACAAAGGCTGGAGGAAATAAAACCCACTCTTCCGGACGGTGTAAAAATCATCACGACGTACGATCGTACGGGACTGATCGACGAAGCCGTCGGAACGATTACCGAGGTTCTTTACGAAGACTTTTTCATCGTCGCCGTACTGATTTTTTTCTTTCTGCTCCATCTCCGCTCCGCCCTGATGCCCATCCTTTTACTCCCGATCGCGGCGAGCATCGCTCTGATCCCGATGCTCGGGTTCGGCATCTCCCTCAATGTGATGTCGATTACCGGCATCATCCTGGCGGTCGGCGATATGATCGACGTTGGCGTCGTCATGGTCGAAAACGTACACTCGAAGCTGTACGAACTGCGCGAGGGGAAAATCCAGGGGGAACGCGTTCAAATCATCATCGACGCGATGAAGGAAGTTGGCCCGACCGTGTTCTCGTCCCTCCTGGTAACGGTCATCGGACTCATGCCGCTTTTCAGCCTGGAAGCACAGGAAGGCCGACTCTTCCGACCGCTGGCCGCGATGCAAATTTTCGCCATCGCCGGAGCCGCCCTGCTATCCATTACGCTTATCCCCGCCCTCATCGTAATTTTTTTGCGCAACGCGAAAGGTTTATCGCTCGATGATCATTTTGCCACGCGCTTTCTTGGCATTCATTACCGGCGCGCCCTCGCCTGGATTTTCCGTCATCCCTGGCTGGCGGGCGGCGGACTGCTTGGGGCGTTAGTTCTAACAGTGCCGGTGTATTTGACTCGTGGCAGCGAATTCATGCCGCCCCTCTACGAAGGTTCCATTCTCTACATGCCCACCACGCCGCCCGGTATTTCGGTCACCGAAGCGCACCGTCTTTTGCAGATCCAGGATCGGACCATTCGGACGTTCCCCGAAGTGGAGCGCGTGTTCGGAAAGGCCGGCCGCGCGGAAACCTCGACCGATCCCGCGCCGTTTTCGATGATGGAAACGATCGTCACGCTCAGGGACCGTGAGCACTGGCGGGACGTCCCTTTCACCTATTCATTTCTACCTGAATTCGCTGCGAAATTCTTCCGGGAGAACCTGCCGCTGCGCCGAAAAATCACGTACGATGAATTGATCGGCCTGATGGATTCTCAATTACAATTTCCCGGGGTGCGGAACGCCTGGACCATGCCGATTCGGGCACGCATCGACATGCTCACAACCGGTGTTCGCACCCCCATCGGGATTAAAATTTTCGGAAGGGACCTGAAAGAAATCGAACAGATCGGCCTGGCGATCGAACAGGCGTTGCGCAATGTTCCCGGAACAAGATCGGTTTTCGCGGAAAGAACCTCCGGCGGTTATTTCATCGATTTCGATCTTAAACGCTCCTCTCTGGCCAGGTACGGCATCAGCGTCGCCCGGGCGCAAACGTCCATCATGTCCGCGATCGGCGGGGAACCGATCAGTACCGTGATCGAAGGCCGGGAACGGTACACAATCAACGTCCGTTACTCCCGTGAGTTGCGGGACGATATCGCGAAGTTGAAACGGGTGCTGGTGAACACGCCCAACGGAACCCAGGTGCCGCTCGGTCAACTTTCGGACATTCGCGTCCGAACCGGACCGGCCATGATCCGCAACGAAAACGGCCTGCTGTCCGGATTTGTGTACGTGGACATCGCGGGCCGTGATGTCGGCGGCTACGTGGCCGACGCGCGCGAAGTCGTAAACGCCTCGCTGAAACTCAAGCCCGGGTACTTTCTTACCTGGAGCGGTCAGTACGAGTACCTGGAACGAATTCGGGAACGACTCCTCCTGGTGATTCCGCTCGCCCTTACTTTGATTTTTTTATTATATTATTTTAATTTCAAATCGATACCCTTCATTCTGCTCGTGATGTTATCCATGCCTTTCACTGTCATGGGCGGCATATGGGGTATCTTTCTGCTCGGTTACAATTTTTCCGTTGCCGTCTGGGCAGGCATGATCGAGGTCGTGGGGATCGGCGCGGCGATGTGTACGCTTGTCATCACCTTTGTAAGCGGGGAGTACAACGCGGCTTCAGCGGAAATTCGCGATCGAGCGGATCTGGAGCGGGTCATTCAGAAAGGAGCGGGCCGCGCCCTGCGTCCGGCGATTCTGACCGTGGGAGCGGACGTGTTCGGCCTGATGCCCTCCCTCTGGGCCACGGGGATCGGAGCCGAGTTCATCAAACGGTATACCGCGCCGATCATCTTCGGGCTGGGTACCGCCTTCTTGCTGGCGATGTTAATTCTGCCGTTTCTGTTCTACGCATGGAAGGCGCGAACACTGCCTGACCGAACGACAGGCAGTGACAGCCGGTAGGGACACTGGCGGCAGGCCAGCGGTCCCTGGAATTAACTATCGGGAAATAACTCACCGCCGGCGAATAAGCACGACACCCCCGCCCCGCGCGCAGACCACCCCGCCGCCGTCTTCCAGTTGAACGGACACGTCGACCAGGTTGCGGCGTTCATTCACCACACGGGCCAGCGCGCGCAGGGGCGCCGCTTCCGGCGGCTTCGACATTCGCATGGAAATGCGACCCACGCCCGAACCCCGGCCCAGGTCGGGAAAACGACTGAGAGCGGCGCACCCGATCGCGGCGTCAAACAGAAAGGCCTGGACGGCGCCATTCACCGAGCGGCCGGTGGTTCCGCCCCGGTGAATATCCTGAATTTCCGCAATTTCGAGAACCGCGCCCTCCGCCTCCAGTGAGACGCGCAGGCCCATATGGCGAAACTGCACGCTTTCGTTCAAAAATAGTTCGAGTCGCTCCCGGGCAGGCGACCCGTCCGGACGCAGGTCGGCCAGGAATTCGATATTTTGTAGCATACGCTATAGAATAAACCGCGGACCGCGGCGCCCACAAAATTTAGCGATTGCTACAAAATAATTGCGCCCCCGGTGGATTTTATTTTTTATGGGCCCGTGGCACGGGAATGGAAATCCACGGCGGACACGCGGGCCCGGATTCTCGCCGGCGCGCGCAGCGTCTTCAGCCGGGCCGGATTCGCCGGGGCCTCGGTCCGGGAACTGGCCCGGGCGGGCGGCGTCAACCAGCCGTCCCTGTATCACCACTTCGGGAACAAAGAAAACCTGTACCGCGCGGCTCTATTTGAAAGCCATCAGCGCCTGGAAGTGTTTATCACCGGCCGCCTGCGCACGGACCGCGGACTGGCCGCGGAGGTCATGTCCATTTTTGATGGCATCGCCGACTTCCATCGCCGCGAACCCGAAGCCATGTATCTACTCTTTTCGCTGGCCTTCACCGCGCCAGAACCGATCCAGCGCGAGTTCTCCCGCACGGATCGCTGGTATTTGAGGTTGTTACGAAACGCCTTTCGCCGTCATGGCCGGGCAGCCGACCGGGAGCGTCTGTACTTATTACACGATCTCCTGCGCAGTACCTTACTCGGGCTGACCGCCCCGGCCATGCGGACCGGCCGCACAGTGAGTAAGCGAAAATCGATCGAATGGATTTTTAGCAGGGAGCTGAAAAAGTAGCCTGCAAAACTCATAGGAAGTTTCCTGAAACAGCGTGAAACAGCGTCAGGGTACTGGCCGAAGGGAATGCGAGTTCCCGCGTTGTAGGAGTTCCTACAATCTCAAACCACCCCGTTATTCAGGGCGAATTTTACCAGGCCGGCCGCGTTTTTGATGCCGGTTTTTTCCATGATATTGGACCGGTGAACCTGCACGGTGCGAAAACTGATGCCGAGATCGGCCGCGATTTCCTTGCTCGTCTGGCCGCGGGCGATACCCTGTAAAACCTCCATTTCACGCGGCGAAAGCAGCTCGAGCGAAATGCGGTCCGGGGTCCGTTCGAAATCTTCCCCGATAAAAGAGGTCAGCGCCGACGAAAAATATTTACGACCCGCGCGCACCTCCCGGATGGCCACCGGGATCCGGTCCAGGTTGTCGTCTTTTAGAATGTAACCGCTGACCCCGCGGGCCAGGGCTGACTTAAAAAATTCGCGTTCCCCGTGCATCGTGAAAATGATCACGCGCACGCCGGGATATTTCTGGCGCACGGTATCCAGCACCTTGAGCCCGTCCATACGCGGCATGGAGAGGTCCAGAACCAGCAGATCACAGGGGACTTCGGCCAGACGTTCCAGGACCTCCTCACCGTTTTCGGCCGTGGCGACGACTTCAATCCCGCTTTCGCGACTGAGCAAATTTTTCAGTCCGAAGCGTAATATTTCGTGGTCGTCCGCCAGTATGATCCTGTACCGGTTCGGTGCGGTTCCGTTCGTTGCTGTCATTGGTTTCCTTCCCACGCGGGCAAAAAGATCCTGACTTCCGTCCCCCCGGCTGAACGGGAGTGAAGGGACAGAACCGCCCCCACCATCCGGGCGCGCTCCTGCATGATCAGCAACCCCAACCCTTCGCCAGGATCCGGGCTCAGCCCGCGACCATTGTCCATGACCGCTACAAGGACGCCATTGGAATCCCGTCTGGCCAGAATTTTTATAGAATCACAGGCCGCGTGTTTGTACGCGTTGATAACCGCCTCCTGGATCATCCGGTACAGATTGTCATTCCAGTTATTCGGAAAAAAATGTTCGATATGATCAAGGTCCACCTCAATTTTTATTTTATGCCCGGTCGCATAGGTCCGGGCCAGTTCGCGCACCGCGCGATTCAGGCCGAGATTGCGCAGGGTCAGGGGACTGAGAGAATGCGACAGCTCCCGGGCTTCCTGCACGATTTGATTGATATAATCGAGTACGCCGCGGCACTGGGCCAGCAGAAGGTCGTCTTTGATGTCGAAGGTAATATTCTGGATCTGTATTTTCAGGGCGATGAGCGATTGTCCCAGGACATCGTGGATCTCGCGCGCGATTCGATTGCGTTCCTCCTCCTGGACTTCGATTACCCCTTTCGAAAGCCGTTCGATCTTGAGCTGAGAGGCGCGTTTTTCGGTTATATCGATGCCGGTCGCGACCACAAACTCCACATCATTCTGTCCGTCCCTGAGCGTGGTGCAGGACCATTCCACCAGGTACGTGTTTCCAGCGCGCGCTCGCCAGTGATGCGTGTGCCGTTGCGGTCGCCCCGTATGAATCAATTCAGCGAACAGGCCCTCCACCTCACGCCGTTCATCGGCCAGCAGAAACCCGTCGAGCGGGAGACCGAGCACCTCCGCCTGGTCGTAACCCGTCAACTCCTGACACCCGCGATTGAAACGAACGATCTGACCCCGCCGGTCCAGGACGAAAATCAGGGCCCCCGCGGTTTCGAGCGTGGCCGCCACAAAATCGCGTTCCTTCTGCAGCTCGGAAAGGTCCTGGATCACCCCCGCGAAGAACCGTTCGCCGTCGAGGTTGATTTCGTTTACGGCCAAGTTGATGGGAAAAAGCGCGCCCGAACCGCGGCGGCCCTGGACCTGACGGCCGATTCCGATAATTTTCGCCTGCCCGGATTTTAAATAGTCCTGGATGTAACCGTCGTGCTGGGTACGTTCCGGTTCGGGCATGAGCATGTTGACATTTCGCCCGGCCAATTCCGCGCGCGAATAACCGAACATTTTTTCCACGGCCCGGTTTACGGTCACCATCGTACCCCGGTGGTCGATCAGAATAATGCCGTTTACCGCCGTTTCCAGCACCACCCGGCTGATCGCCTCGGTTGAATCGCGACTGCCTTCCGATGCATGCAAATCCCGGATGATCCGGCCGGTGTAAACGACCGCGCCGACGAGAAAAATGCTGACCGGAAGATTCATGTACAGGGCGAGGTCATGTCCGGTCCATTCCCCGATGGTGAACTCGGCGAGGAGCTGGGTGGCCGCCAGGCAACCGGCCAGGGCACTCAAAAAACCGACACGCGTGTCTTTGATGCGCACGATGACAATCAGTGACCAGAGCAGAGCCACCAGGCTGAGCACCGGTGATATGATAACAAAGGAGGACATGATTTTTTTGAAACGGATATCCGACCATTTCTGGCGGATTTCGGGTATGACGAAACTCAAGAATTTAAGCCTGTATTGCTCATCCTGAATCCAGGGGAAATGCTGGGCAACGGGTGTCGTTCCTGAAATTCCGGCCTGGTTGACCGGCACCATGGTACGAGTAATCGCTGACGAAGCCCTGGACCTGCCCCCCGCCGCAGCCACCCTGCCGATCGACTGGATCCGCCTGCCCGCCGGTTCCATCCAGCCGGCCCGCTTACGCGCCGCGGACGCCCTGCTCGTGCGTTCGGTCACCACCGTCAACGCGGCCCTGCTGGAGGGGAGTTCCGTGCGTTTTGTCGGCACCGCCACCGCGGGAGTCGATCACGTGGATCTGGCTGTTCTGGCAGGGCGTGGGATTGTTTTCGCCGCCGCGCCGGGCTGCAACGCCGCCTCCGTGGCCGATTTCGTGTGCGCGACGATCATGCGCTACCTGGCGCCTGCCGGCCGGCGCCTGGATCGCCAGAAGCTGGGGATTGTGGGCTTCGGCCAGACCGGCAGCCGGGTGCACGCCCGGCTCGCGCCGCTGACCGCCGCCTGCTCGGTATACGATCCGTTCGTCGCGGCCCCGGGGGCCGTCGGATCGCCGGGCGAACTGATCGATTGCGATATTATTACTCTGCACGTTCCACTCACCCGCTCCGGGCCCGCGCCGACGGCGGGAATGATCGGGCGGGATTTTTGCGACTCGCTTGCGCCCGGCAGCCTCCTCATTAACGCCGCGCGCGGCGGGGTGCTGGACCCGGAGGCGTTTTTTACCCTTCCGGAGCGTCTGCGCCTGGCGATCGACGTCTGGGAGAACGAACCGACGGTGGATCCCGCTGGAGTCGCGCGCGCCTGGCAGGCCACCCCGCATATCGCCGGGCATACCGTGGACGCGCGAGCGCGCGGCGGACGGATGATCTGCCAGGCCCTCTGCCGCACTTTCGATCTGCCCTGGCCGAACCCGAACGTAACCGGCGACACGAATTCGCCAGAACGCGGATATGACGAAGAAATCGCGCAAATGGGCGATCGGCCGGTTAGCGATTGGCCGGGCGATGCGCCGGAATCGGCTCTGGCGACGGTGGAACGCGCGAGCGACCTGCCCGCCATGTCGCGTCGCTTCCAGGCGGAAATCGCGACGGCCGCTGGGGCCGGCCGCCCCCTGGCGCCGGTTTTCACCGGAC
>CAZVZS010000011.1:100924-101932 GCA_964631535.1 uncultured Leptospiraceae bacterium | reverse complement strand
GAATTATCTGGTCGGGCGACCGGGCCGAAGGCGCGCTCTTGCGCCAGCTCGGGTTCCAGGTACTTTATCGCGCAAAATAAATCAAAAAAATCGCCCCCTGCCCGCGCGCGCGCTGATTGTTGCTGACAGGACCCCGCTTTGATTCCAGAGCATCACCATGGGTTCCTTTAAAAAAAAAACCGCGCGTTTAGTCGGCCTGGTCATCCTGTTCGGTCTGGCCGCGCCGGCCTGGGCTCAGCAAAAGTACGATACCTTTGAGGACAACAGCCGGCGTCGGGTGGAACAATTCATCGGCCGCGCGGATCGCCTTGAAGACGAACAGGCCTGGAATAATTACGTGGAACTTGGCATCGCCACCGAACGCATCCAGTGGGAAACGACGGCGTACGAAGACCTCCAGCAAAAGATCGAACAGATTGAGGAAGAGCAGACCGATGAGGAAGCCCGGGACGCCGCCATCGCGGACGCGAAGGCCGATTTTGAGGACGCGCGCCTCAACTGGGAATCGCAGGCGCATGATTTTTTAAACGAAGAACGCGGCCGTTTCCTGGCGCGCGAGGAAGCCCTTGACGTGGCCCGGGACGCGGCGGGCCGTTTTGAGACGCTGATCGCCGCGGCGGAAGCCCAGGCCGCCCAGCAGGCCATCCTGGAACAAAAGGGCGTAGAATCCGCCTTCAACGCGACCGCACCGGACGCGCGCGCCATGCTCGCCGATTTCGATCAACAACTGAACGCGGAACTTTCCCGCGCGCGGGCCACAGCCGCGGGCCTCAGCGGAGTCGAACGACAAAATTTCGAGGAAGAACTGCTCGTGATCGAAACGGATATCCGCCGGGAGTTTGAGGTGCGCAAGAATTTCTTCGTGGCCGGCCAGGACCAGGAGTTAATCGCCCTGTCCCGGGGGGACGACCTGGAGCGCGCCATCGCCCCCGCCAGCGAAAGCGCGGATCGGGCCAGGGAAGAATCCCTGACCCGCGCTCGCGCCACGCTCCAGAAAGAAATTCAGAC
>CAZVZS010000011.1:81138-100914 GCA_964631535.1 uncultured Leptospiraceae bacterium | reverse complement strand
AATTGAAAAAGGTCCAGAATGAATTCGAACAGGAAGTGCGCGGCCGGGGCGCCGCCATCGATCAAAAGGACCTGACCCGGCGCTGGGAAAAACAGTCCGGCGCCATCCTGGAAGAGGGCCAGAAAGAATGGTCGCGGGCCCAGGGTCAGTTCAACGCCAGCCAGGACCTCTGGCTGCGCGAACGCGGCACCCCGGACGGCCAGGAGCGCCAGGCCTGGGCCCTGGAACGCCGGGAACTCGAAAAAGCGCGGGCCGAGTGGGCGGAGCGGATTCAAAAAGAACTCGACGAAACCCGGGCTCGCTGGGCCAGAGAACTGGAAAATTCGCGCCGGGCGGGCACCGTCGCGGCAAATCCGCGTTAAATGCGCCCCACAGGCATGCGCAGGCCGGCTGTACGGCCTTCCGTGGCCGAACAGCACCGGTCCCGCATCCGCGCCACCACCACGGGCGCGTTTTTTTCCTGATTTCAACCTTCGAAAACCTTTACCGTCCGGGGCTCCTCAACGATTAGGTCATCCGTGAAATTTTTACATGATCTTTTGATTTTCTGGTTCCAGGTGGTCCATGACTGGGGCTACGGCGGGATCTTTTTTCTGATGGCCCTGGAAAGTTCCATCGTCCCGGTGCCCTCGGAAGTCGTCATGCCACCGGCCGCGTTCTGGGCCGCGCAGGGGAAGATGGACTTCTGGATGGTCGTCAGCATGGGCACGGCCGGCAGCTATTTCGGCTCGATTGTAAGCTATCTCGTTTCCCGCTACGCCGGGGCTCCCATCGTAACCCTGGTCGTGGCCAGATACGGCCGATACCTGTTTTTGAATCAGGAAAAATTGAACATGGCCCAGGCCTGGATTCTGCGCTACGGTTCGATGGGGATTTTTTTCGCACGCCTCCTGCCTGTGGTCCGGCACCTGGTTTCGATTCCGGCGGGTGTTTTTAAAATGAAAGTCTGGCCCTTTTCGGTCGCCACGATCGTCGGCGCTGGCCTCTGGTGCACGATCCTCTCCTGGTACGGGCAGGAAGTGATCGGCGGCAATCCCGAACTCCTGAACTCACCGGCGGAAATGGTCCAGGTAATGAAAGACAAACTGCTCTGGTTCGTTTTTGGGGTGCTGGCCCTGGGCGGGGCCTATGCCATCGTGATGATCTTTTCCCGCAGTATCCGGAAAAATCGCGAAAACCGCGAGTCCTGAGATCGACGGGAACGCTCCTTCCCAAACTTTGCCCGGCTCAAGCCGCGTAAGGGGCAAATTTTGAACAAAAATAGTGCGTCGATTTTTTTAAATCCGATAATCGAGGCACTATTTTTGCTAATTCTGAACATTTATTGTTCATTTATTTATTTTTTCAATCTTTAATTGGCCTTGAGGGCCAATTTTATTGTCCTTCGGGCTCTAATAATCGGTTCCGGAGAAAATTTTTTTGATTTTTCTCATAAGCCCCTTACAAACGCCTTACATCGCCGAACCTGGCACAGGCCTTGCTTTATACACAATGAATTTCGCTGACATCGAGTCAGTCTTGGCGTGCCGGAACCGGCTCGCCGCCAGCGAAAATCAAAATGTAGGAGTTCCTACAAATATTTCACTATAAAACAAGGATAAGACGATGAAAGTGTTCAATGCAAACGTTCTGTTTACCATCGCCGCGGTAGCCCTGAGCACCGCCGCTTTTACCGCCGCCGAAGCATCGCGCTCACGGCCGAGCGCTCCGCCGGAAACACCCGTGGACGTATACCAGCGTTCCTGGGAACACAGGGCCCTGAAAGCGCAGGAACAACTCCAGCGCTACAACCCGCTCAAACAGTCGACCTTCGTGCACACGCACAATAGTTACAATACGAAGGCCTGGGGTTCGGCGTTCAGCTACTGGGTCGATCCGAACCAGATTTATTCTATTAAGGATCAACTGCGAATGGATGTCATGAACATCGAACTGGATGTTCACTGGTATTTCGCCATGCACGGCTGGCCCTGGGAATGGGGCAACAAACCCCTGCTCTGCCACGGCCAGGACAACCATACCGGCTGTTCCTCCACCGACCGCGATTTGAACGACGGTCTGGACGAAGTCTCCAGCTACATTCGATCGAACCGCGACCGCGTGGTCATCATCTATATAGAAGAACACCTGAGCGGTAACTGGAACAGCGCCCTGGGCCGGATCAAAAATAAACTGGGGGACCTGATTTATCGCACCGGTTCGACTTCCTGCCAGGACGCGCCCGTCGACCTGACCCGCGACCAGGTCCTGCGCGCCGGCAAGAACATCATCCTCTGGTCGGGCGGCTGCACTGCCGGAGAATGGGCCGGCTACGTTTATAAAAAGAACAACACCGTCCCCGAAGCGAACGTGGAAAGTTTCACGTCCTACTCCGATTGCGGCTCGGCCAAATTCAACCGCGATACCTACAATAGCAAAATCATCCGCTTCTACGAAGACCGCACCAACATGAGCGCCTGGTTCGGCGGCGGATCGGGAAAAACCACCCCGACCAACATGGCCGAAATGGTAAAATGCGGCGTCAACCTGCTCGGCAACGATAAACTCGAACCGACGGACGGGCGTCTGGCCGCGGCGGTGTGGAGCTTCGGCGTCAACGAACCCAACGACTACGGCAGCAACGAAGATTGCGTGCAACAGCGCGGCGATCAATTCTGGAACGACAATAACTGCAACGCGTCCTTCCAGTACGCCTGCTCGAACGGCTACGGTTCGTGGGCCATTACGTCCGGTGCTGGCGTCTGGACCGGCGGCGCGTCGGCCTGCGCGGCGCTTGGCAATGGTTTCGCCTTCGCCCGTCCGAAAGACGGCTACGATAACATGAAACTGCACGAAGTCAAGACGGCTCGCCGCCTGGGTGGAGTCTGGATCAACGCGCACGATCGCAACAGCGAAGGGACCTATCAATAAAAAGCGGATCCCCAAAAAACTTTTTCTCCCAATATGTTTGTTTCACAGGCCGCCTTTCGGGGCGGCTTTTTTTTTGGATAGACCGGGCGCCCGGCGCGCGGTACTCTTTTCCTCCGAGGGATCTTTATGAAACTTTCCAAACCCGTTCTGATCGCGCTGGCCGCCGCGATTCTGGGCCTGCTGGGCCTGGCGTTCTGGCTTCTGCAACCGCCGGGGGAGGCCGAACGTCGCGCGGCCATGGCCGAGATGGTAAAAAGTTACGGAGCCGGCCCCGACGGTCAGCCCTTCCCGCTGGCCTACAATACGGACGAACTGGACGAATCGGTTTTGAAAGACGGCATATTGAACGCGGCCCGAACCGGTCGCCTGAATCTACCCGCGGAACTGGAAAAACAACGGGCCAAATGTTCACCGGAACTCACGCGCGAACAATGCGACCAGAGCGTGCGCGATTTTCTGTACAACCTGCCGGAGCCGGACAATCGCAAGCTGGTTGAGTTGTTTAATAATTACCTGGTTTACGAAGACGCGCGTACGAAATTTCCGCCGGCTCCCGGCCTCGGGCTGCTGGAAAAATACGAACTCCTCAAGAAAAAACGACGCGAAGTCTTCGGCGCCGGGGACGCGGCCCTGGTCTTCGGCCTGGAAGAGGCCAACTTCGCCTACCAGGAAACCCTGCGACGTTTTCAATCGGACGAATTCGCCGCGCTGTCCCCGGACGAACGCCTGCGCAAATTACAGAACGCCCGGCGCGATACATTCGGTGATTATTTCGATACCCTGCGTGAACGCGAACCGAAAGGAATGGAATACGGACTGGATCTCATGGTGCGCCAGACGGACCTCGCGAAAATGCCCGACGCGGAGCGTCAGGACACGGTCCATAAATTGCGCGTGAAATACTTCGGCCAGGAACAGGCCGACCGCATCACGGAGCGAGAACAGAACGAAAAATCCGCCCTGGCCGCGAAAAGCGCGAAGGTGGACGAATTCCTCAAGCGCGAGGCGGAAATCAACCAGGCGGGAGGCCTGTCACCCGCGGAAAAAAGCGCGAAGATCGAAGAACTGCGCAAGGAATTGATCGAAACGCCCTGACCCCGGCCACCGGTACAGCTTACGATTCAATGAAACGATTTCGCGCGACCGCGCCTCTGATCTCAGTCCTGGCTCTCTGTGTCGCTGGCTGCGCCGCGATTACCGATCAGGGTGACCGGGTGTTTCATGACACGCTCTTCTGGGACACGGACATCGAACAGGTGAATCCCGGTCCGGTCGTGGGAGTCCTCCACGACCGGAAGGGAACCATGACCTTCGATCAGGCCAGGCAGGGGAAATTTTTTCAATCCGGCCGGGAAGAGCTGGCGTTCGGGTTCCTGCCCCACCCCGTCTGGCTGCGCCTGTCGCTGCACAATCTCGCCCCGCGCGACGAAGCGGTCGTGCTGGAAATCGCCGATGTATTTCTGCGGCGAATCGAAGTGTTCGTTCCGGAGGGCAAAACATACCGGCGCCTGGTCACGGGTTCGGCCATTCCCGCCGGGTCCAACCCATCCAAAAATGTCTGGCCCGCCCTCGGTCTCACCCTGCCCGCCTCCGGGCGCATTACGATTTTCGTACGCGTTGAGTCGGATTCGTCGCTGCGCATTCCCTTGCGGCTGTACACCCCGGCCGGGTTTGAAAAACATATGGGCTACGTCCGGATGCGTTACGGTCTGAACCACGGCATCGGCCTGTATATTTTCCTGTCATCCCTGTTCATCTGGTACCGTGTGCGCGAACGAGCGTACGCGTATTATATTCTGTTCCAGGTCCTGTATACGATTCAGATTCTGGCCCTGGACGGGCTGGTGCCCGCTCTCCCCGCGCCTTTCGCCGCGGACGGTTTGCTGCGTCTGTGTGTGTCCGTTTTTCCCGCGCTTGTTTTCGTTTTTTCGTCGTTTTTTCTTGAATTCGCGCATGTCAACCGGGAAGCGCCGATCTTTCGGCGGAGTATCCGGTTGGTCCAGGGGGCGACGGTCCTGTTACAAATCACGTTTCTGGTGAACTTCCGCTTCGCGGCCATCCTGACCTATTACTGTCTGCCCGCGCTCGTGTTTTATTTCATCCTGGCCGGCGGCTGGCTCTGGCGCGCGGGATACCGCCACATGCGCTATTTATTTTTCGCCACGATTCCCGTACTCGGGATGGCGCTGTTTTTCGGCGGGGCGGTGCTGGGTTTGATTTCGCACGGCGTTCTCTTCGAAGAATTGAAGTCGCTGAACATCCTGTCGGCCATCATCCTTTCGCTTTCGCTCGCGGATCGTTTCGCGCTCATGGAACAGGGCTACAGCCAGCTTCTGCGCGGGGCCGTACGCGAACGTACGACCGAATTGTTGAATGAACGGCTGCGCACGGAGGAGGCCATGCGCCGCAAGGAACAGATCACGAAAATCGTCTCGCACGATTTACGTTCGCCCCTGTCGGCCATCAAAACCAACCTGCCGTTCTTGCGCAAGGAGCCGCCGCTGCCTGTGGAGGAACAGAAACTCCTGCTGCGTGAAATCGAGGAAACGATCGACAATCTTCTGGCGCTCTCGGCGCAGTTGATCGACGCGGATCCGGTGCGCGAGGGCCGGCCGCTCATTTCGCCGGAATGGTGCGGGGCGAGGAATCTGGCGGCCGCCGCGTTTCGCGAACTGGTCGGCCCGGCACGGCAGAAGGACATTCGCTTCGCCAACGAAATCGCCAATGATCTGGAACTCCTCGTGGACCGCCGTCTGATCACGCGCGTACTTTCGAATTTAATTTCCAACGCCGTCAAATTCTGTCAGGCCGGCAATGAAGTGCGCGCCACGACTTCGTTCAACCGGAACGGCGACCTGCGTTTGAGCATCGCCGATAACGGGCCCGGGTTGTCGCCGCGGATACTCGCCAGGCTATTTGATTCGGGGGAAACCGCGTCTACGCCAGGAACGCAGGGGGAAAAAGGACGCGGCCTCGGCCTGATTCTGTGCCGCGAAATCGCGCTCATGCACGAAGGCCGGCTGCACGTCGATTCGCGCGCCGGCCAGGGGGCGACGATTCATCTGGAGCTGCCGGGACTGCGCTTCCGCACCGAACAACCCGGGAACGGTTCCCGGCGCGTCGTCCTGCTGGTGGAGGATTACGAACCATTTCGCGAGCAAGTTCGTTTTTTGTTAAAGAAGCGAAATATCACCTCCGTGGAAGCCGGGGACGGTCGCCAGGCGCGCCGAATCCTGGAGGGATTGCAACCGGACCTGATCATCACCGACATTTCCATGCCGGATATGGACGGCCGGGAGTTCATCCAGGGCCTGCGCGAGGAACGATCCGCGATTCCGATCTGGGTCATCACGGGTAATAAACATCCCGACGTGGAAGCGGAGGTGAAACGCTCCGGGGCCGAACGCCTCTTTTATAAGCCGCTCGATATCCCAGGTTTTCGACGGGCGCTGGACGAACGTTTTCCGGGCGAGCGAAGTTGATGGACACGCAGGGGATTCGCCCAAGAATCGCCAGGCAACGGACTCCCGCCCAATGGACGCTTCAAAAATTCCAGTCTTGATCGCGGATGACCACGCACTGGTTCGTACGGGCCTGCGTATCGTCATCAACAACTCCAGCGGGTACTTCGTGGCCGGGGAAGCCACCAGTGGGGGGGAACTCCTGCCGCTCCTCCAGGCCGAAAAGGGCCGCTTCATCATCCTGGACCTCCAGATGCAACCGCCCCCGGCCGACGCGAAAGGCGGCGGCTTCACACCGGTTGACGATACCCGCGAGGAATTGTTCCGCCAGTATTCCGGCCTCCTGATTTTACAGAACATCCGCCGCTTCTGGCCGGACCTGCGCGTTCTCATCATCACCCAGTACGACGATCCAGCCGTGATCGAGGCCGCGGTCCGTTTGAACGTGGACGGCTTTTTGCTGAAAGACGAACTCAACGAAGCGATCCTCGAAGCCCTGGACGCGATCGGCCGCGGGGAGCGTGCCTTTTCCGAACGCGTGCGCCGCATCCAGGAACGCCCCCCGGACGCGGGCCCTCTGGCTGATTCGATTCTTTCGCCCCGGGAGCGCGAGGTGCTCGAACTGGTGGCCCACGGATTTCGGGACCGGGAAATCTCCGAACGCCTGAACATCGCCCCGCGCACGGTGGCGTTTCACAAGGCGAATATTAAAGAGAAACTGAACGCCGACTCCACCGCCGAAATTATCGCCTATTATTACTCGGGCGAAAAAAACGTTCCCTGATAGGAGGGGGTCGCGGTGCCTCCCGGCGTACCTTTTCGGGTACGGACGGATTATTGGTTTGACCCGGTCTGGAAGGTCGTGTCAGATGGGGTCGGTCGCATGTCCTCCGGTAAAATCAAAAAAGTTCGCGAACGCCGGGTCCGGTTTGTCCCCGGGGCGGGCAGCTTCGTGTTCGCGCAGGCCCGGCCATTCCACGCGATCCTCAAGGACACGGGTGATCCACGCATCAAGAAGTTGCACATCGAATCGCCGCTGGACAGCGGGAACGCGCTCCAGATCGGCCTGCCCCCGGCCCTGCTGGAACGACTCAAAGCGGAGGCCACGCGCCACCAGCGTACCGTAACGAGTCAAATCGAAAGCATCCTGCACGATTATTTCCAGGGCGGGACCGGCAGCTCCGCCGGGACGGCCAACGTCGCGGGGGCTCGCGAGAATCCGCTCGACCGGGTGTTTCTAAATATCATGGAAGCCGCCGACCTCACGCTCGACGAGGCGGGGCCGGACTTACAGCGGCGCATCCTGAATGTAATTCGCCATTCTTTCCAGTCGCTGGTTCTTTTGCGAAACGAGGGCAACCTGCGTTCGGATGAGGCCCAGGAACGACTCAAAGCCGTCCTGGCCGATCTCCAGACCCTGCGCGATATCGCCGACCAGGAAATCGCCGCGCAAAAACGCCCGCAGATTTAACAGGCTGCTGAAAAAGTTGCATGCCATGCGCTACAGGAAGTAGCGCCAAAACCGGTGTTTCGTGAAACAGCGTGAAACACCGGTTTTACTGGCATCGCCGAATTTAGTTCAACGATGCGACAGCAGAAAAAGTCCAGGGGAAAAAGTCCAGGGAGGGATTTTCCGCAACCTGTTAGAAACCCCGTCCGCGCAACGTCCCCCCCCCTCACTTCGTTCAAATTTCATGCGGGACGATAAGCAAAAAATCTACTTTCTTCCCCATGAACCCTTCTAAATGGCTGGAACTCAATCGATTTCAGGCCCAACGATTGCACCGGTTCGATACTTTGTTTCGACGGGACCGGGTCTGTACGCTGCTGGTCCCATTGGCACTTCGTGAAAGACTCCAATCGCATCTGCTTGCGAAAGGTGTTTCCATTGGCTCGTATCTGGGCGAGTTGCTGAAGAAAAACCGTGCTCGCATGATGAACGAGAACTGGAGTGCTTTTTCCAGTTGTTTTCGCCACTACCAGCCCTCCGGGCTCCAGCTCTGCCGGTTGAACTTCCGGGTTGAGCCGGTGGTCTGGTATGAACTGGGCCTTTTCGCAAATTTCCTGGGTGTATCCCGTTGTTTCCTTTTTGTACGGCTGATTGAACTGGATTTTTATGGAGACCCGGAGAATCAAATCGAAGGAGTTCCTACAGAACCACTGGAGGAGTATGATCAAATTTTTCCGCTGCATATCGAAACCAGTATCAAAATAATTCGAGGACGCAGCGTAGAACGAAAAATCATGCAGGTACCGAAGGACGAACTTGACTTACCGCTACGTTTTTTTCCATTTCCGCATCCGGAGGAATTATTACGAGCCTGGTTAAACAGAAAATTCGCCGGTACTTCTTAATTGCCCGGGAGCACCGGTGGAAGTTCCACGGCGGGCTCCCCTTCATCGTCGTCGGGGCCGGGAACGCCGGGTTTGTTGTGAATCTCAATGCGCACCCGCACCTGCGGCCATTCGCCTTCGACCGGGCGCAGATCGGCCGGGGGGGCCAGTTTCGCGCGGAGTTCGGTTCCGCGGCGAATCCCCGAAATATCGATGGGCACGGTGGGGACGCTGGTTTGCGGGCTCGCGCCCGCGCTGTCGCGCGAAAAATAGACGGGCACGGTCTCGGGCTCGATTTCGCTCACGAGGAGTTCCAGGTGTTCGGGCAGGCGGCCGGTGAAACGCGGTTCGACCCGGGCGGACTGTTCGGTGATGGCGATCAGTGAAACGTTCAGGCCGGCCGGCTGCGCCGCTAAAAAACCCACGCCGTCCGGCAGGTCCACCGCGGCGGATTTGATCGCCAGAAAATGCTGGCCGGGTCCCAGGCCGGTCAGGTTCAGTCGCACTTTAATCGAATCTTTCTCAAGCAGTTTGAGTTTTTCGCGCGTTCCGGATACGCGCAGGGTCACGGTGGGGGCGCGGGTGTCGGCCAGAACCAGGCCACCCGGGCGATTGGCGAACTCCACCGCGCCCGATACTACCGCCATGCGAATGCGCCCTTCGCTGAAGACCACGCCCGCCCAGAATAAAAACGCCAGCGCGAGTGAGGCGAGAAACTGCGGCGCCAGACGGGTCATGCGCTGAAAACGCGGCATGCGCCGTTCGCGAAAATAAAACGAACGCACGAGCGATTCGAGTTCGGCGGGGTTGCGCACGACGCGGTAACGGCCGTTCTGAAAGTACGTCACGGTCCCGCGTTCTTCGGAAACGGCGATGACCAGCGCGTCCGATTTCTCAGCCAGACCCATGGCCGCGTGGTGGCGCGTGCCCAGATCTTCGGGAAGTACTCCGGTCTCAGAAAGCGGCAGACGCAGACCGAAGGCCTGGATGCGGTCGCCTTCCAGGAGGACGGCGCCGTCGTGACCGGGCGAATGGGGGTCGAAGATGCTCTGGACCAGAGCCCCGCTGTAATTGGCCTTCGCGGGAAATCCGCCGGTGGTCAGCGCGTTTACGTTCTCCGCGCCCGGCAGGACGAACAGAGCGCCGTTTTTGCGCGCCGCAAGTTGAAACACCGTGCGCGCGAAATCGCCCGCGAATCCGGTATCTTCCAGAAAAAGACGACGACCGCGCAGGGATACGACACGTTCGAAGAGACGGCGAATCTCGGGCTGGAAGACGACCACGAGCAGGATGATGATCACATCGCGAAAGTTTTCGAAGATCCAATTGAGCGCGCGAAAGTGCAGGAGGCGCGAGAGCATGAACAGGGCCGTCCCGGCCGCCAGGGCCCCGAAAATTTTCAGACCACCCGAGGGACGAAACGTACGGTAGATCACCAGAAAAGCGGCCGCGAGCAGCAGGATATCGAGCGTGGCCCGGAAATCGAGCGTTTCCAGCACCAGCAGGAACTGTTCCTGGAATTCCCGAAAATACGCGCGCATGAGAACGGCCCTGTGGCCGCGACTTCTGTTTTTCGCGCGCCGGGCGCACCCGCAACATTTTTTTTAAAAACCGTCGCCCGCAAGTGATTTGACAGAACGCCGGTTCGCCCTCACCCCTGCCCCATGCACTTTCCCCTCGCCCGTCTGACGCTCGCGCCCGCCCTGGTCGCAGCCGGCCTCACGCTCGGCCTCCTGCCCGGTTGTAAGACCTTCGCCACCCGGTCCGGGGCTGAAACACCGCTGGCGCCGCCCTCCGCCGGGAACGTGCAGCGGGATCTCCAGCGCCTGCCGGAACATCTCCTGGCCATCGAGACCCTGCGCGGCCAGACTCTGGAAATCGCCCGTGACGTGCGCGGCCGGGGCGAGTCGGAGCAGATTTACACCCCCGCCGAGGAAGAGGCGATTTTTCGCATCTGGAGTTCGTTTTTATTTCACAATAACCAGTTAATCGAAATTTACCGCGAAAATACCGGATTCGCCACGGCGACCGATCCCGTCGTCGGTCGGCGGGCCCTGGCCGCGTACGTCATGGCCGGGTTCGCCGTGTATCGCAACGCGGTGTTGATCACGTCCGTGTTCGACGCGAACAAACGCGCGCGCCATAAACTGAACGAAGCCTACGTACCGCTCGGGATCCCGGATCACCAGTACGACGTTTTACGCGAAATCGCCATGGATGACGAAAACTTCCGGGCCACGATTCGCTCGCTCCAGTATTTCAACGGCCAGGAAGAAGAACTGCGACGCGATCCGGTGCTCGGCGCGTTCCGCATCAACCATGCCGGTCGCACCTTCAACTTCGTGGACACGCTGTTTCATTTACAGACGGAGATCGTGCTGCTGCACCAGAATACGCCCGCGCTTTCCAATCTGGATCGTCCGCTGGAAGACATGGGCAAAGCCGCGAAGGTACCGCTGTATTCGGTGCAGTCGAATGTTTCGATGTTCTTCGGTCATACGCGCTCGCCTCTGGCCGAGGACGCGTTTTCGGTGGGCGCGGCCATCCAGGTCGGCAAACACCTGCAACCGGGCGACATCCTGCTCACTCGCAGCGACGGATACCTCAGCAATCTGTTCCTGCCCGGCTTCTGGAAACACGCTTTGATCTACGCGGGCTCGCGCGAGGAAATGGAACGCCTGGGCCTTTTGCGCGATCCGGGCCTGGCCGCGAAATTCGACAAATTCGTGCGCAAACACGCGCGCCCCACGGGCGAACGCGGGGTGACCCTCGAGGCCGTGGGCGAAGGCGTCGTCGTTTCGGATCTGCCGACGAGTTTGCAGGCCAACCATGTGATCGCCCTGCGTCCGCGCACCGACACAAACGGCCGCCTGCGCGCGCTCCAGAAGGCCCTGGCCTTTCTCGGCACGCCCTACGACTTCGATTTCGAATTCGCCACCGCGAATAAACTCGTCTGCTCCGAACTCGTCTACCAGGTGTACGGCATTCTCGGGGATCCGTTTCGTTTCCCTTTAAGCGAAATCGCCGGGCGCAAGGTCGTCGCACCGTATTCGTTCGTACAGCAGGCCCTGGAGCCCGATCAAAAGGGCATCGCGCCGCGCGCCTTCGACGTAGTGCTCATCGCGAGTTCCGGCAGCGAGGGCGAACTCAAACTCCTGCAACTCCCGGCCGCGGACGGATCTCTACAGGAGCTGGCGGCGAAGAGCGTCGACTCGTTGTACCGGACGGGGTTATAGGGCGGGCGCGGGCCAACCCTGGCTTCCAGGCGCGTGGCGCCCATCCATGATGCCCCGCGCGCCCGGGCTCGGCACTCCGTAGCCTCGCGCAAAGCACCCTGCCCCGCAAGAATGAGGAAGCCCTGGCAAGATTCTTAACTCCGCTACGGATCGTGGATTTTGATGCGAGCGACGCTCTCGTTTACGGCAGAATCAGATCTGATCTGGAAAAATCCGGAATCCCGATCGGTCCGCTTGACATGTTGATCGGAGCGCAGGCTGTAGCGAGAAAATTGATTCTTGTAACCAACAATACAAAAGAATTTAAGCGAATTCCCGATATTCAACTGGAAGACTGGACGTAGCCCAATTTTTCGCGCAAACCACGCGCGCCGCGCGCCATGCGAAAGCCACATCCCGCGCGGCAACCCCGCGTCAGCGATTGAGCGGCCGGCACCCGGCCGCGAAAGCGCGGCGGTCCCGCCAACGCGACGAAACCCCGGCGGGACCGCGACGCCCGGCAAACACAGGGCCGACCGCATATTGCAACAATACCAGCGAAGAGCGCCTCCAGGAGCGAGCCAGGTATTCCGCGAGCCGGCGAGCGGAATTTTCCCGCATTGCGACCACGCGGGAGCGCGATGGGCTTACTCAGACTTGAGCGCCCGCGTCATCAGATCGTTGATGGCCTGTTTGACGGGTTTGTTTTCAAAGAGGATCGCGTACACCTGTTCAGTCACGGGCATCTCGATGCCTTCCTGGCGCGCCTTTTCGTAGATCATGCGCGCCGTTTCGACGCCCTCGGCCACGGCGGTCATTTCGGACAGTATCTGTTCGAGCGTTTTGCCGGCGGCCAGTTGTTCGCCGACGAAATGATTACGACTCATGACCGACGAGCAGGTGGTGATGAGATCGCCCATGCCGGCCAGGCCGTAAAACGTTTCCACGCGCGCCCCCTGCGTGGTGCCGAAACGTATGATTTCCACCAGGGCGCGCACCATCAGGGCCGACTTCGCGTTGTCGCCGAGCTGGAGACCGTCGAGGATACCGGCCGCGATGGCGATGATGTTCTTGAGCGTGCCGCCGAGTTCGGTGCCAACCACGTCCGAATTCGTGTACACGCGAAAATAGGGCGATGAAAAATAACGCTGCGCGCGCCGGGCTGTATACAGATTGTGCGAGGCAATCACGGTCGTGGCCGGCTTGCGCAGGGCGATTTCGCGCGCGATGTTCGGACCGGAGAGAATGCCGAATTTATCGAGCATGGCGTCGGGCATCAGCTCTTCCAGGATTTGTGATGGATGCTGCCGGGTGTGGCGGTCCAGGCCCTTGGTGGCGGAGATCAGAATCGCCCCGGGCGCGAGATGCGGCAGAATCCGCTCCAGCGTCGCGCGGTAAAACTGCGAGGCAACCACCAGCACGATCAACTCCCGGTCCCGCACCGACTCCTCGAGCCGGTCGCTGGCCGTGACCGTCGGCGGCAAAGTGATGCCCGCGAACAGGGCCTTATTTTCGTGCTCTGTGTTGATCGTGGCGACAATCGCCGGGTCGTGGGCCCAGATGACGGTCTGGTGCCCGTTTTCACCCAGGATTTTCGCCAGAGCCGTGCCCCAGGCGCCAGCACCGACCACTGTCGCGCGAATTAAGGTTCCGGTTTCACTCATGGATGAATGGAACCGGACTTTGCCGGGTCTGTCAACGGGTTTTACGCGTCGTACCGCCGGCAATTTCGGAGCAATTGACTCTTTTCCAGGCGATTCATCAAAGTTGTTGCCAAATCACCATCCGTGGCGATCTGGCAACGTCGGAATCGCGGGAAACCCGCGATTCCTCGCATTCGCAACCGCGAATGTGCCTGCCTCCATGCAGGCTATAGAGTTTTTTAAAATCGGCAACAACTCTATTTCTCACCTAACACAAACATTACAGTGAGCTTACGAAATTTTCACTTCCACGAAAAATTATTCGCTTACCTGATTAATCTTACAGTCAATTGAACGCGCATTCACTTGCCTGTTAAAACACGTTTGAAATTCTGGACTAAATTTTAGCGTCTAAGTTTTTAATCCAGAGCGAAGTCAGACATTGAAAAGTTTCCTTTTTATCACTCTCATTACCACAACGCTCGGCCTGTTCAGTACGTGTGCCACTCTCAATCCCTGCGCGCCCTACCAGGGAAGCGTCCTGTTCCCGTCGGAAAACGCGGGCGAAGGTTGCGTGATCCAGCCCGACGGCCCGGGCATGCTGGACAAAGTTTTCGAAAAAATAAAATCGGGCGTGGAAGAAGATCAGATCAAACTCGAAAAAATCGCCGACGGATTCGAAGGGCTGGGCATTCAATTAAAAAAAATCCCGGGCGGCGACGGCAAGACGAGAGAACTTTTGATCTCCTTCGACGGGGACGTTTCCTTCGCCCATAACAGTTCCTCGCTTACAGAGCGGGCCAAGGGCATTATCGATCGGGTCTCGGCCGCCATGAACCAGTACCCCAACACACTGGCGAAAATTCACGGGCACACGGACTCGACCGGTTCGCTCTTCCTCAACGAACGCCTCTCGCTGGCACGCGCCAATTCCGTGGCGGCGCGCATGGTGGCGGAAAAGGGCATCGCGCCCCAGCGTATCATCGAAACGCAGGGTTTCGCGGATCGCCAGAAGGTGATCAATACAATGGCGTCCGAACCGCGCAATCGTCGGGTTGAGATCCGGATTGTTTTCCCGGAATAAAACATGGCAACTGGAAAATTGATCAAATCCGGACTGTGCTTCGCTCTTCTGGTGATTTTGCCTGGCGCCACGTCTCCGCTTCTGGCCCAGGCGGAAGGGGGCGGCGAAGAAACGCGACCGACGGCGGAAGCGGGCACGGATCCGAATTGCCTGCCGCCGCCCCACCGTCTGCGTCTGAACTTCGGGGCGGGGAACGCGCAAATCGAACCGGGGATTCTGAACGAAGCCGCTCCGTCCTGGTTGCTCAACTCTTTCATCGAAAGTAACAAAAGTGACGCGCTGTACGCCGGCTATCAACCGGCCCTGCCGATCATCCCACCGGCCCCCATCAGGGTACTGACCCTGCACCGTGGCCTGGAGTATACCTTCCTGGATCGCCTGACCATCGCGTATAATGTGTATACCCTGGACCAGCGTTTCGCGCGGAACGGTCCTACGAGCGTTACGTTTTACGAGCCGGCCAACGCGAATATGCGCTGGGCTTTTTTCGAAGGGATGCGTTTGCTGCGCTACGTGGAAGACCGTCGCGGCGGGGAGATCGCCTACGTTCATCCGATTCTGGCCGGTCTGAAAGCCGGGGTGTTCGCGCAGGATGAAACGTACATTGAAATCAATGATCTGAGCCTCGGTTCGTACACCTCCAGCACGCATACTTCGCAAAATAAACCCAACACGACCACGTGGAGCGAAGCCGCCATCATTCCGGCCGAGTATCGAATGCGTGGAGCATACGCCGGGCCAATCGTACAACTTCAACTCTTCGACTGGCTGGGTGTACATTATAAATTTACGCCGGTGCGGCGGGAGGGCACGTTTCGTCTTTCCGGTTTCCAGTATTTGAACGAGGGTTCCAATAACGGCGCGATCAGCGAAAGCAACGCGATTTTTCCGTTTACCTACGCGCGCTTAAAGGACGTCGGTCAGCGTCACAATCTCGAATTCATCTTCACCTTTCTCTGCAACTACGGCGTACACCTGGGTTTCCTGACGGAGGACCTGGACCGGACCTACTCGCTGTATCTTTCGGAAACCAACTTCAAACAGAATCGCCTGGTAAATCTAAAAACCCCCGAGTTGTTCGGCTACGGTGAGATGTTCAGTTCGCATAAAATATCCAAGGCGGAAGTTTATCTGAAATTCAGCGCCGCCCTCTACTGGCAGTGAACGCGCGTGCGACGCGGGCGCGCGCTGGCCGCGCGCGAATCGCGGACGCGAATCATGACGCGATTCTGGCGTTCAGTTTTTTGCCGAATGTAAAACTATCCTGTATGCCGATCAGTTCGAATACCCGCTGCGCGACAGGGGAAAGTTTCGCGATCACGCAGGGACAGCCGGCCCCTTCCGCGACCTCCGAAAATTTCAGGAGGATGCTGACCCCGGTCGAACTGAGTTGACGAATCGCCGATAAATCCAGTTTGATGCTCCGGGGGCCCTGGGCGAGAACTCGCTCCAGTTCCTCCGCCAGAATGGGCGCCGAATCCAGGTCCAGGTGACCGACAAGACGGATGTTAACATCCCCTTTCGATTTTTTTACGCTGATATCCATTTTCTTTACCCCCGGAACCTGATCTCATTCGAGTGGTGGTCGGAAATTACCCTTTGAATATACCCTGATTCGAATTAAGCCACCATTGGTACCAATACGGAGATTTCTCCGTGTTGGGTCCCGGACCATGGGGATGGCTGTTGACAACCAACCTCCCGCTCCCGCCATCTGTCCCCGGGACTCCAGCCCGTGAAAATCGCCGATCTTAAACGAACCTACGAGCATCCCGCCCTGCGCAACTCGGTGCTCGGCATGTTGTTACTCATTGTCCTGTTCGCCCTGATCCGCGTGCTGGATCCGGTGTACGCCGCGCGGCTGCCCCTGCCCTGGCTCATCCCGATCGGTCTGGCGCTGGCGGCGGCCCCCGTACCGGCCACGTACCGCCTGGTGCGCGGCTCCCTGTCCTTCGCCGCCTGGAAACGGCAATTCTTCTGGGCGGTGATCTTCGTCTGGGGCGTTTTCATCGGCGTATTTTGCGCGTTCATTCCGCGTTACATCCCGCTGTTTTTTACGCTCTTCGTGGGCGGGGGCGGCGTGGGCATCGGTCTGTACCGGCGCTGGACGTACATCTGGAATACGACAGCCATGACCGTGTACTTCCTAACATGCCTTTATTTTTTCGACTCCGCGGCGTTCCAGGCGGATCTGCCGTACTGGTTGCTCGCCTGTCTCGTCGTCGTTCAGAGCGCCAACTGGATCGGGCGAACGTCCGATTATTACATTTCGCAGAACGATACCACCGCCCGGCTCCTGCGCGCGACCCGCCGGGACCGCCGCACGATCGCCGAAGAGCGGAAAAAATCGGATCACCTGCTGCTGAACATTCTGCCCGCGACGGTGGCGCAGGAATTGAAACGGTACGGGAAAAGTCGCCCGGTGCTGTTCCAGTCGGCCACGGTTCTGTTCACGGATTTCGAGGGTTTCACCGGCATCGCCGAAGCGATGAGGCCGGACGATCTGGTGACGGAGCTCGACCGATGTTTTTCGTATTTCGACGCGGTCACGCGCCGTTTCAAGCTGGAGAAGCTCAAGACGATCGGCGATTCGTACATGTGCGCGGGCGGCGTGCCCGAAATCAATCGCACGCACACGATCGACGCGGTGCTCGCGGCTCTCGAAATCCAGGCATTCATGAATCGTATGCAATCGATCAAAAGCGAACAGGGCCTGCCGTACTGGAGCCTCCGTCTGGGTATTCACACGGGCCCCCTGGTGGCGGGCGTGATCGGCGAAAACAAATTCGCCTACGATGTATGGGGGGATACGGTGAACATCGCCAGCCGCTGCGAATCTGCGGGCGTGGCCGGCCGCATCAACGTATCCGCGGCGGTCCGCGACCGGCTGGTCGATTTATTCGTCTGCGAACACCGCGGCGCGGTCCCGGCCAAACACAAAGGCGAAATCGACATGTATTTTGTCACCGGGCTCCGGCCCGAACTATCCGTGAACGGCGACGGGTTTACGCCGAACGACGCTTTTGGGAAAATTTATGCGGCTCTCGAAAACGCGTAATCCGAGCTGACAATCGGCTCCGCTCCGCCGGGGATCGCCGATTGCCAGCGGCCTTTTCGTTGCAAATAATCCGGGCTAATCCTCGATCGTTTCGGACCGAAGGGACTTTTTCAATTCCGGGAAACGAACGCTCAAATCCGTGAACAACGTGTTCTGGGCGAGCGATAGATTGAGCAGGGACATATTATAATTCACGAGCGACTGCTGTTCCGCACGGTACGCGTCCAGATACGACGTAAGCGCGTCGTACAGCTGCACCGAACCCACACGGCCCAGGGCGCTCTGGCGAATCAGGCGATTGTAGTAGGCTTCCATTTCCACACGCGCCTGTTTGTTCAGAGCCAGGTGGCGGTGTTGCATCTCCGCCGCTTCGTGTTTGTCCCGCACGTCGTCCATGACTTCCTGTTTGATACGTTCGATATCGTTGGTTGCCTTCGCGCGGGTCAGCGAGGCGTCCCGCCGTTCAACGATCAGATCATCGCGCCAGAGCGGTACGGAAAGCTGGAACTCCACGCGGTAATTCGGATTTCGCCCGGTTTCCGCCTGATCGATGGCTTCGCTCCAGCGACTGTCGACTCCGCTGTTGCTGGCTTCCATATTGACCTGGAGCGAAGGCAGCAGGCCCTGGGTGGCGGAGGAGCGTTTCATTTCGGCGATTTCTTTTTCACGCTGGGCGTTGCGATAGTCGGCCCGGTATTTCAGCGCGTTTTCCTGGGCCTGGTCCATATTGATCCCCGGCTTTTCCTCGCGCAGAACGCCTTTGTGGGTGACCTTCACCGGCCCCTGCAGATTCAGCGTCCGCGCAATTCCACGTAAGGCCTGGGCGTACTGTAACTCGGCCGCTTCCAGTTGCACACGCGCCGTGTTCAGGCGCGAATTCCATTGATTGAGTTCGTAATTTTCCGAAAGACCGATCCCGACTTTCCGGGCGGTGATGTCGCGCACATTGTTCAGCGCGGCAACCGAACGGCGCGAAATCTGCAAATTGATGCGCGCGATTTCCAGATTCCAGTATTGATTGATGGCACTCGCGACCGACTGCGCGATGGCCTCGTCCAGATTGGCCCGCGCTTTCGCGACCTCTTTCTGAACGATCTGCCGGTCCAGGCGCTCCTTGCGGCCGAACACGTTTTTTAACAGCTCCTGTTGTAACCCGACGAAGAGCGTGGGTGTCACCTGCCGTTTGCGCACCTGCTGCGCCGTGAGCCGGCCGGTCTGCGCGGTCCGGGTTGTGCTGCGATGCGCGCGGCTGCCGTAAAAATCCTGGGTCACCGTCCAGTTATCAGCGTAGGTATTGCCCGAGCGATTGTCGGTTACGCCGACCGATCGGCTGTCCGTTTCGGTGGTGCGAGAACGAATCCCGGTGGAAAGTACCGTGCCGGTTGAAAAACCTTTAGACAGAGTAGCCGACCCTTCGTCCGTCTCCGTATACGTCGTGGAACGAGAGCCGCCGTTGATCTCGTTGGGATTGGGCTTTTTCGCGTTGGGCCCGCCGAAGAGCGCGGAAATCGCGCCCAGATTGAAGGTTGAGCCATCTTCCGTGTACACCTCGGCCGAGATGTCCTCGGTCGTGGTCTGGTACTGCTTGGCTCCGGTTACGTTCAAATTCCAGCCGTACTTCCCGTCGAACTTCTTCAGGGAAGAATCCGCGCCCGTGAATTCGACCCGGCGGTTGCGCAGTCCCAGGTTATTGTTCACGTAACGCTGCACGAATTCCGGAGGCGTGAGTTCGATCTCCCCGGCAGCGGGCGGGGCGGCCCTGGCCCCCTCGGTCTTCGCGGGAGCGGCGGGGGGTTTTGCCGCGGGCGGGGTGCCGGTTTCAGCCGATTCCTCTTCCTGGGCGAATATGGCCGTCGCAAAAACGGCGATCAGAAAAATTGTAAAATTTGTAAAAATTGGGCGGGATTGCACTGAGTGCCTCCAGGCGATTTTGGACAACAGGCATGATTGTTTGAATATGCAACCGAATCAAGCAAAATCGCGCAGAGAGTTGATAAATTTCGGGTGGGGGGAAAATATTTTTAGTTGCATATTGAAATTAAATGAGTCAAAATCGGCGGGTCCGTTGCGC
>CAZVZS010000011.1:70155-81128 GCA_964631535.1 uncultured Leptospiraceae bacterium | reverse complement strand
GCCTCAGACAGGACCGCGGACCGAAAATCGCACCATGATGAATGCCCGAAAAAAATGGCCCGTGCCGGCCCATCTGAAATTCGCCCCGGGCGATGACCTGGATTGCCAGTTCGGGTTCATCCTGGGCCGGACCGAGTACCTGGTCCGCAAGCGCCTGCTGGCCCGGCTGCGCGAAAACGGTTACGCGGTCACGAAAGAGGAACTGGTGATCCTGGCTCGCCTGTACGAAGAGGACGGCCTGACCCAGACGGAGATTTCGGAACGAACGGTAAAAAATAAGGCCACCGTCACCCGGCTGCTGGAGACGATGGTTCGCAAAAGCCTCGTGCGCAAGCAGGTGGATAAAATCGATGGGCGCAAATTCCGCGTGCATTTACGGCCGCGCGGAACGAAGGCCATGGAGTTTTTCCTGCCCCTGATTTTCGAGTTCATGGAACAGATGACGCGCGATATTCCCCGGCGTGATATGGAAATCACCACGGCCACGATGAAAAAAATCTACGACCGCGTCCTGTCCTTGAGTTGAGAAGTTTCCTGGAAAAACTTGCTGCGGGGCCCCGCGCGCCGATCGTACCTCAGTTCCCCGTATTCGTGGCGGTCACGGCCGCGGCTTCATCGTCGAACAATTCGAAGAAGGTGATGATGTTGGTCAGATCCATGATGTCCCGGATGTGTTTGTTCACATTGAAAAGCGCCAGCCTGCCGCCGTTTTTTTTCAGCTTCGATTGAAAATCGACCAGCGCCCCGATGCCGGACGAATCGATTTTGGGCACTTCGGTCATATTGAGGACCACACCGCGCCCCCCCGTTTCCAGAATTTCTTTGAAGTGTTCGCGGGCACGGCCGACTTCGAGCAAACAGAAATCGCCCTGCGCGTCCAGAATAACCACGCTGCCCGCCGCTCTTTTGTTTATTTTCATGCGGCGATTTTACCGCGGGGAAAAAACGAGGCAATCAAAGGTCACGGCCGGGCACGGCGACTAAAGAGAATGGCGGGCCTTATCAGGCAAAATTCGCCAGAATTTTTTGCCCGGCGCGCGCGCCCGTGATCGGCCACGTCTGGATTACGCCTGGAGCTACGTTCCGATTAATCGGGCCCGGATCAAACCAAGGCAGCGGCGCATGGCGCCTCGAAAAAAAATCAGAATCACGGGAGCGGCCACGGGCCAGGCCAGAAACGAGGTCAATTCGAAATCGTAATTCCAGACGACGCGCGTGCCCTGGCCGGCGGCTTCGAACACCCAGGAGCCGGTGGCCTCGCGCACCAGCAGCGAAAACGGCAACACGAACCCGCTCAACACGTACACATGCGCGGATGGCCGGCGCAGGACTTCAACGCGTTCGCGCAGGACGGAACCATCCGAATTGTGGATGAGTCGAATCGAACCTTCCTCCAGACGCGCGCCGGATTCCAATTCGATTTTATTTATACCCGGAATCAATCCGTATCCCGGAAAAACCGCGGCGAAGCCCGCGTAATCCGCCGCGGCCGCGTCAAACACGGCCTGGGGCGGTTTTTCGATTTCGATGCGTTCGCTGAGGGTTACTTTCATAAACAGCCGCCGGCCACGTTTCAGGGACAATTTTTTTTGAGCGTGGTTTTCACGCTCAACGATACGTCCGGCCACAGTTTACTGCTGCCGTCCTTGCCTTTGTGCAGGTCCTCGCAAACTTTATTGAGAGCGACGACCGCAGGCTGCGCGCCCCAGTCGTTGACGTTGATCTCGCCTTTCGCTTCAAAGAGGCCCGTCTCGTTGACGGTGTAACTCATCGGCACGTCCTGTTCCTGGCCGTTCAACGCGATCGCCACCACGGCCTGCCCCGCGTTCATGGATTTCACGGCGCCTGAAATCGTTCCGGCCGGTTTCAGCGAATTAAAAAACGCGTCGCGAATTTTTGGATCCCGCGTCTCATTGCCCGAATTTACCGAATCGGTGCGAATCGTAAACTTCAGGCCCGCCAGGACCGCTTCCACCGTGGCCCCCGACTTTGTGCCCGTAACCTCGATGGCATTGAATCCGCCGCTCACGCCCGTTTTTTCCGTGAATTTATAAGCGGTCCATTTGAAGTCCGTACCGGCCGGATCATAGCTGAAGGTACACGCGGCGGGTTCCGGTTTTTTACAGGCCAGAGCGACCAGAAGAACGAGGAGCCCGGGGAACAACAATCGCAGGAAGGAGCGCATCTCGTAACGAGGAGCCGTAAACTCGAAACCGTCAAGCTTTTCTCTTTTTTCTGCTTGCGAACGGGGTCCGTACCCGGGCTGATGAGACGACATGAAACGAGTCGTGCTCCTCCCCCTGGTTTTGACCCTCGCCTGCGCCTCTTTTTTACTGGGCAGCGCTACCAGAATGGAGCGCGGGCGCGCCGATCTGGAGCGCAAAACCGCCCGGATCGAACGGTTTCAATTCGTATACCTGGAAGGCGGCCAGGGGCCGACCATTCTGCTCCTGCACGGCTTCGGCGGGGACAAGGACAACTGGACCCGCTTTGCCCGCTATCTGACCCCGGCCTTTCATGTGGTGGCCCCCGACCTGCCCGGCTTCGGCGAAAACGATCGCCACGCGGACGCGGACTACGGTGTTTCATCGCAGGTGGAGCGAGTGCGGGCTTTCGCGCGGGAGCTGGGCCTCGACCGTCCGCATATCGTCGGCAATTCGATGGGCGGTGCCATCGCCGGCCTGTACGCGGCGCGTTATCCTGGCGATGTGCGGAGCCTGGGCCTGTTCAACGCGGCCGGGATCGAGAGCCCGCGCAAAAGCGAAGCGCACCGGATCGTGCTGGAAACCGGTCGTAATCCCCTGCTGGTGGACGACGCGGCGGACTTCGATCGTTTTCTGAAATTCGCCTTCGTGGAACCGCCGCCCATGCCCGGTTCGGTGAAGGCGTACTTCGCGGAGCGGGCCGTGGCCAATCGCCCGTTCAACGAAATGATCTTCAGCCACCTGCGCAAGGAGCCCTTCCCGCTCGCCAGACAGATGCGCAATATCAAAGCGCCCACGCTGATCCTCTGGGGCGATACGGACCGCATCATCGATCCGTCCTCAGTCGACGTATTGCGCAAGGGCATCCGCGGCAGCCGCGTCGCCATCATGGAAAAGTGCGGACACGTCCCGATGGTAGAACGCCCCGAGGAAACGGCCACGATCTACCGGGATTTTCTGGATCAATTGTGATAAGAAGAATTTTACCACGGGGGCACGGGGATCACGGGGATCACGGGGAGCGCCGTTCGATTCTGGAGCAAAGACGTCCCGGAACGATACCAATAAGAAACGGAATATAATTCCCCGTGCCCCCCGTGCCCCCGTGGTAAAAAAATAATTAGTTATTCCTTTGCAGGGAGTCGATATGCCACGAGAACTTCGATTTAAAACAATCGCCGAAGTGGAGGCGGAGCTGGACCGCCTGGAAGGCCGTCAGGTGCGCACGACCGGGGTGTGGTCCTTCGCGCAGATACTCGAACACATCGCGGAAGGAACGTGGTGGGCCCTGAGCGAAGGCGAAATGTTCGCGGCGGCCGACGGTGTATTTAACGCGAAGCCGGAACTGAAACGAAAATTATTCGAGCGCATGGTCCGGTCCGGAACCATGCCGGTCGGATTTATCAACCCGGCCGCGCCGACCGCGCGAGTGGAAGGCGATCCCGCCCCGGCGTTCAAGCGATTGCGTGAAGGCCTCGCGCGACTCAAAACGTACGGGGGGCCGTATCCGGAACATCCCGTCTTCGGGACGCTCAGCACGGAAGAATGGAAAACCTGGTGCGCCATGCATTGCGCGCACCATTTGAACTTTGCCGAACCGCTTAACTGACGGTCTGCGGTTTTTTGACGGTGTAGATTTCGTCTTTGATCGGCAATTCGCGTTTGAGGTTTTTTATGAAGGGCAGTGGATCCCCCATGGCCTCGTAGTGTTCGCAATTGGGCTGCATCCTGCGCGCCACAGTAAAGTATTTGTAGAATTTTTCTTCGCCGGAACGTTTGGACCATTGCTTTTTTTCGCAACGTACGCGCAGCACGTACTTGTCCTTTTCGGCTTCGAATTGCCGCACCACCGTGCAATGACGGCAGTTGGCGCAATAAATTTTGTCTCCCGCGGTTGCCATGCTGTTCCTTGTGCGCGAAATTTTCGGGTTGTATCGGTTACTTGAAAAGACTTCCCGGATTTTACCAGATTAAAAATACAGGGGTTTTTCGTCAAGTCGGCGGCAACCTGCTCGACCGGGAATTGGGGCGGGGAAAGGAGTCATCAGTATGGTTTCAAATGAACAGACCGGCTCCGCGCCGGAAGCAATGGGCATCAAAACGGCCCCGGACGTCTGGATTGACGAACTCGACCGCTGGCGATTCAAGCACGAAATCATCCGCAACGCGGACGTTCTGAACTATTTCAAAACCAATTTGCACCGGGATGAGGAGGGTTATTTCATCGAAAATCGCTGGGGCGACCGCCGCGAACTGGGATATCTGCGCGGGGTCTTCGGGTTCCCCCTGCGGGCCCTGTACCTCAGGTTCCTGGACGGGCTGTCCGGTGAATTCACCCTGGATACCGGTTTGACAGCGGTCGTGGGCCTGACGGAGTTGTTTTACCTGGACGAGAGCACCCTCGGCTTTCTGACCCACGGAACAAACATTCCCGTGCGCCTGTCCGCCCAGGCGATGGTTCGACTTGCGGAGCGCCTGGTGATCGAGCCGGAAGACACCGTCTGGCTGCAGATTCCCGAAAGCAAAAAAATCACCCTGCTACGAAAGCGCCGCGCGGACATTTTTCCCGGCGTCCCGCCCGTTTACCCCGAACCCTGAGGAATTTTCGCCGGGTCAGGCCGCGGAACTGGCGGTGATTTTGGAAAGCCTCTCGGCGAGGGCCCGGGCCACGGTGTCTTCCGGAAATTCCGCCACGATCAGGCGCAATACGCGCAGCGCCTCCGCGTACGCCCCGGACTGAACGGAGTGGATGGCCGCTTCCATTTTTTCGCGCGCCCCCAGTTTCGCCGCGCGCTCCTTCTGCGGCAGGCCATCGAGGATTTCGAAAATTTTCGTCTGGCGCGCGCGGCCGCGGAGCCTGAGCGAACCCAGATAACGGCGGGTGAAGGGCTGGCGATTTTCGGCCTCGGCGGCCAGGATGATTTCCTCGCTGGCCAGCAGGGCGGTATGGTATTTTTTCGTGAGGCTTTCCAGACGCGCCGCCACGTTCACCGCGTCCGAAATAACCGTCCCGTCCATACGTTCTTCCTCGCCCACGGTACCGAGCATGATGTCCCCGTAGTGCACCCCGATGCCGAAGCGCACCGGCGACAGACCCGCCTCCCGGCGGTCGGCGTTGAAGAGCGCGAGTTCCAGCATCATCTGCACGGCCGCGTTGAGCGCGTCGGCCGGGCGCGCGGGGAAAAGGGCCATGATCGCGTCGCCGATGTATTTATCGATAAATCCGTGATTTTCGCGTATAATCGGCGAAATGCGACTCAGGTATTCGTTTAGAAAATTGAAGTTTTCTTTGGGCGACATCGTCTCCGAAAGCGTGGTGAAGGCCCGGATATCGCAGAACATCACGCTCATCTTTTTCTGCACCTGATCGCCCAGGGAGACGGTCAGGACGGTATCGTGGCCCATCTGTTTGAGGAACTGACGCGGCACGAAACGTTCGAAGGCGATGTTCAGGGCGGCCAGGCCCTCCGAGTACGAACGGATGTCTTCCACCATGGAGTTGAAGGCCCGCCCCAGCCGGCCCAGTTCGTCGCGCGAACTGGAATGCGGAACGCGCACGGAAAAATCGCGCTCGGCGAGTTTTTCGACCGCCCCCGCCATGACGCGCAGGCGGCGCGAAAGAATCCGCGCCAGGCCGAAGGCGAGCACCGCGGACAGGACCAGACCGACGCCCAGCATGGCAAGGGTGATGCGAAAAAAATAATTGAGGAGACTCGCCTCGTCGCGCATATTATAATCGAGACCCAGCACGGCGATCACTCGCCCGTCGCTGGATTTGAGGGGCACGGCCGCGGACAGCCAGGTGCCCCATTTATCCGTGTAATATTCGCGCGCGGCTACGGCCTCCCCCGCGAAAGCGATCTTAAACGCGTCCACCGGCGTCTTCCAGATCGTGCCGGCCGGGTTGCCGGCCTCTTCATCCGAAATGGCGCCGTCCCGGTCCAGATCAAGGGCTTCATAATCGGCGTCGGCCAGGAATTTGGTGGCGCTGTAATCCGGGGACTCGGGAACCGCGACGAGCAGATAGGCGAACCGCACGAGCGGCTCGTCGTTCGTGTCCGACGCCTGGGGAATGGTGCGCAGAGGCTGGACCATCCGCTGCGAACCGGCCTTGATCTGACGCAGACGCTGAACGATCGCCTGGAAATCCGGCGATTTCATGATCAACTCCGATTTTTCGCGCGTTAACGAATCGAGCGTGTCCTCGTCCCCCAGTTGCAAATCCGCGGGCGAAAGCGGCGCGCTTTCCAGCTGTATGCGCAGAGCGAGCCGTTCCATCATGCTTCGTTCTTCCGGACCGAACAGGTACGCCCCGGTCCGGCCCACATCTTTCAGGCGAGCTCCGAGCTGGTTGATGACGAGGTTGTAAATACTATAATAATAGAACAATCCGCCCGAGCCCGTCAGCAGCAAAGACAGCGCGAAGATACCCACCGCCATGCGGCTCGAAAAACTGAGGCGATCCAGAATACGTTTCATGATCAAGGACAGGTAACCGAAAACGCCCGGTTCGCGCCACCGTAAAATCCGCTCTGGAAATGAGAGTTGACAGGGCGCGCGGGCCGTGTTATTGTATTTTCGAATTGTGGATCAGAACGGCGCCGAAGCAACCAGATTGCTGCGGGCCGCGGCCGGGCAGGACCGCGCCGCGTTCGCGCAAATGTATGATCTGATCGCCCCACGCCTGTACGGTCTCGCCCTGCGCATCCTCCAGAACGAAACGATCGCCGAAGACGTCGTCCAGGATGTATTTGTGACTTTATGGGAGCAGGCGGATTCTCTCAGCGCGCGGGGGGTGCCCGCTCTGGCCTATTCCCTGGTAATCTGTCGCAACCGTTGTATCGACCGACTGCGCCGCGCGCGGAACGAAGAAGATCGCGCCATGTTTGAGGATGTTCCCGCGCCCGGTTCGGCGGATGAAGTGTTTCAGAATCTGGACCAGCGGAACCTGCGCGAATTTACGGGACGGGCTCTCGATAGCCTGCCGGAGGGATTGCGCCTGCTCGTGGAACTTTCGTATTTTCGCGGTCTGAATCTTTCACAGATCGCGCGTGAACTGGACCTGCCGCTCGGGACGGTCAAAACGAGAACCGCTCTGGCCATGAAACAATTACGGGCGTTTTTTAAAAAGCATGGAACATTCTGAATTAAAAGAATTGTTGCCTTTGCGCGGCCTGGACGCGCTCGACATCCGCGAACGTCGTGAACTGGAACGGCACATCGAAGATTGTCCGGAGTGCCGCCTGGAAGGCACGGATTACGCGAAAACGGCCGCGCTGCTCGCGCAGGGCGCCGTGGCCGTAATGCCGCCCGCCAGGCTCAAGGCCAGGGTTCTGGCCGCCACGACCGGGGTCGCGTCGAAGTCGCCTGCATCCAGAACCAGCCGCACGGTCCGCTGGCCGCTCCTGGTGGCAGCGGGTTTGCTCGCTATTTTTATGCCAGGGATCTTTTTGCTGGTGCGGGAAATTTCTGGTCTGCGCGGCATTAGCGAGGAAAATCGCGCTCGCATTCAGGCGCTGGAATCGGACCTGGCGGCCCGCAACCGCTTCCTCTTCGCCCAGCAGGCCCCCGGGGTGCGCCTGGCTTCTTTGCAGGGAACGGCCGGGGGAGCGGGCGGCAGCGTCGTACTGAACCCCGCCACCGGCCAGGCGGCCCTGTTTATCGCCAATATGCGGCCGCCCGGCCAGGAGCGCGATTATCAACTCTGGATTCTCGGCGGGCCCGCTCCGGTTCCCGCCGGCCTGCTCAACCTCGACGCCGAAGGGTTCTGCATCTACACCTTCAAGATTCCGGCGGACACTCCACCCGTTTCCGGTTTCGCGGTTTCGGTGGAACCGCGCGGGGGACGTCCGGCCCCCACCGGACCAATCATCCTGACTGCGGGCTTTTAACAGGTTGCGGAAAAAGTTCACTCCGGAAATTTTCCGGCAGTTGCGAACCTGAGGCCCGATTCTTTTTTCGTTTTTCGATAAATTTTTAAATCCGCGTCGGCCGCTCGCGCGTTTCCTGTGCATGGATATGGAGCGTTATATCAACACCACTGCCAGAGTCGAGGTCGACGATCTGGACTGGGACGGGGCACGCACGGCGGGACTCACCGAAGAGGAATTTTTCGTCCTGACCTACTTCGCGGACATCGAATCGCAAACCGTTCTGTACATGCGCGAACTGCTGTATACGAAGGCCATCCGCGATCCGAACGTGCTGGCGTTTCTGACCATCTGGAATTACGAAGAATTTTTTCACGGCCACGCCCTGGCCCGCCTGATGCGCGTGTGCGGTCGCGGCCTGGAGACCGACCGTGTCGCCCTGGTGCGTCAGAAAGCGAAATTTTCGGAATCGTTCGCTGCCCTGGTCGCAGGAATATTTTCGCGTCTGTTTCCGGAAGATTTTATCACAATGTTCTGTACCTGGGGAGCGATCCAGGAGTTGACGACTCTCAACGGATACGACGGCATCCGCCGACACACGCGTAATCCGGTGCTCGCCACACTCTGCGCGCGAATCATCAAACAGGAACGGGTGCACTACGCCTGGTACCATAACATGGCCCGCGCACGACTCGCGCGTTCGCGCCGGTCGCGGTTTCTCACCGGACTGGCCTTGCGCTTATTCTGGTCGCCCGTGGGTGTGGGCGTAAAATCGCCCGAGGAAGCGTTTCGCACGTTCATGTTGATTTTTCCCGGAGACGAACACGAAGATTTCGGGCGACGCGTGGACCGGATGGTCACAGCCCTGCCTGGAATGGCTCGTTTGACTCTGCTGGCGAATTACCTGGAGAACGCGGCGCAAAAATTCGGACTGCTGAGGACCGAACCGGACGCGGGTCAGGCGGCATGATACTACAACGGTAGATGGCAATTTCAGAAAAATACTTACCACCGGGACACGGGGGTCACAGGGAGCACCATTCACATCAGCAGATTTCAGCGTAATGAAGTCATCTACCGTTAAAGTTACTAACCCGCTTTGCCCTGGCTCGCCACGCTGGAGATCGCGGCTTCGATGGCGGCCGCGTCGCCCAGGTAATAATGTTTGATGGGTTTCAGGTTTTCGTCCAGTTCGTACACGAGCGGGATGCCGGTGGGAATGTTCAGGCTCACGATTTCTTCTTCTGACACATTATCCAGATACTTCACCAGGGCACGCAGGCTGTTGCCGTGCGCCGCGACCAGCACCCGCCGTCCTGCTTTGATGGCCGGCGCGATGCGCTCGTGCCAGGCGGGCAGGAACCTGGCGACGGTATCCTTTAGACTTTCCGTCAACGGCAGATCGGCCGGATCCAGATCGAAATAACGCCGGTCATGGCCTGGATAACGCGGATCGGTTTTTTCGAGCGCGGGCGGCGGGATGTCGTAGCTGCGGCGCCAGATTTTCACCTGCGCTTCCCCGTGTTTCGCCGCCGTTTCGCTTTTATTAAGCCCTTGCAGCGCGCCGTAGTGGCGTTCGTTCAGACGCCAGTTCCGCTCGACCGGGATCCACATCAGATCCATTTCTTCCAGGCACAGCCAGAGCGTTTTGATGGCCCGTTTCAGCACGGAAGTGAACGCCATATCGAACTGGAACCCTTCGGCCTTCAGCGTCTGGCCGGCCAGGCGTGCCTCGGCCTCGCCCTGGGCGGACAGGCCGATATCATACCAGCCCGTAAAACGGTTCTCCTGATTCCACTGGCTCTGGCCGTGACGCAACAAGACGACTTTATACATAGCGCGAGGTTTTCGCCTTCGGAGGGATTGTCAATTAAAAGCGGGTCCCAGAACCCCCGTTACGCGACGGCGAATCTCAGTCCCGTTTTTCGAAACCGAGTGAAAGCGAATTGATGCAGTAGCGCAGACCGGTCTGGGGCGGCCCGTCGGGAAACACATGGCCCAGATGCCCGCCGCACTTCGCGCAGTGGACCTCGGTGCGCACCATGCCGTAACTTTTGTCCGTGGTCGTTTCCACGTTCCCGGTGACGGCCGGCTGAAAGAAGCTGGGCCAGCCGCTGCCCGATTCGTATTTCGTATCAGAGGAAAATAACTCGGCCCCGCAGCCGGCGCACAGGTACATACCCTTTTCCTTATGCTGGTAAAATTTTCCGGTAAACGCCCGCTCGGTGCCGTGCTCGCGGAGCACCTCAAATTGCTCCGGACTCAGGATTTTTTTCCAATCGTCGGCGCTTCTGTCGATCTGGTCAGCCATGCGCGAGAATTTCGCGCCAATCCGACTCGTTCAAGCTTTTTTTCACGGTTCAGGCCAGGGCGCGTCGGCGAGGGTCAGAGACCGTCGGGCCGCGTACGAATCTGGCCGGACGAAATGCCCGGCGAATGTTTCGGTAAATTGATATCGTACGCGCGCCCGCCACGTTCCATCGTGGGCGTGGGCCCGCCCGCGCCGGCCGGCGGCAGATTGCGCGTCAGATCGCGGTAGATCCAGTCCGCCAGGGGAAACCCGGCCGTCTGCGACATCGACAGCGCGTATTTATCATAAAGCATGTCCTCGAAAATTTCCTGGGTCTGGCCGCCGTGCAGCGGATCATTTTCCTTGTTCAGGGTTTTGCGCATGGAGTTGAGCATCATTTTGACGAAGATCGACTGAAACTCCACCGCGGCGTCGTACAACTTTTTGCGTTCCTGATCCCGGGCGATTTCCGCGCGAATGTCAGGTCCACGATTGATCTGGCCCGACGCCACCCGCCCCGCCTGGTGCGCTTCATGGTCGGGCCGCCCGGCGGGGTCGGGTCGCCCGGCGGGGTCGGGGCGCACGGCCAGACCCGGAAAATATTTTTCG
>CAZVZS010000011.1:46772-70129 GCA_964631535.1 uncultured Leptospiraceae bacterium | reverse complement strand
CCGCGGTTCCGGGACGCGCGAAACGTTTTAAGTGGGCGGGAAGCTCCGGGAAGTTACTGCGCGGCATGATCGAATCAAGTGGGGATGTTGGGTTCATACTCAGTATCCTTTTCGCGCAAAAAATCTTTCTCGTTCCCTGTTCGGCAATGTGGGAGTTCCTACAACTTGCACGGTAAGTCAGACATATCACGCGAAAAATGTAGGAACTCCCACAACGTTCGCAGTGATACGCGCTTAAATCACAACCAGCTCCGCGTGCAGGGCTCCGCTATCCTTGAGGGCTTCGAGAATCGCGATAATATCCTGCACGGAGGCGCCCAGGGAATTCAGGGCCTGAATAATTTCAGCGATGCTCGCCCCGGCGAAGGCATGCGTGGCCGGACCGGGTTTTTCTTTTTCGCCGCGCGCGTCGGACTGGTAGAGCGCCGGTTTCTCGGGCGATTTTTTTTCAGCGGGGCCGGTGATGATGATCTGCAGGCCGCCGCGCGAAATCGCCACCGGGTCGACCTTGACGTCGCCACCCATGACGATGGTCCCGGACCGTTCGTTGATGACGACGCGGGCACGGTACTTTGGCACGATCCGAATTTCTTCGAGCTTCGCGATGAACGCGACGGTGTCCATTTCTTTCGGCACGTCGAGCAGGAGCGAACCCCCGTCCACCTGGACCTTCGCCTCCGGCATAATCTCTCCCACCTTGAGGCCGACATCGTGCAGAGTCGCGAAGTCGAAACGAACCAGGCTCACGCGCAGCCGCCGATCGGCCAGGTAATTCATGTCGACGTCGCGTTCGACGTGCGCGCCGCTGAGTACATTGCCCACGGTTTTCGGCTGACGCCGACCGTCGCCCTGTTCGTTGCTGCGTCCGCCGGTAGTGACGACGCCCTGGGCCACGCCGTAGATTTTTTTATCGCCGGCGTACAGCGGCGTCTGCACCAGTACCCCGCCCTCCAGCGAACGCGCGTCGCCGATCGAGGAGACAACCACGTCCACTTTATCGCCGCGTTTGGCGAACGGCGGAATCTCCGCCGTGACCAGGACCGCGGCGATGTTGCGCGTCCCGCTCCCCGCGCCTTCGAGGCGCGCGTCGAGCGAGCCGAGTAGATTTTGAATAGAGTTCGATGCCAGCCTGGAGCGCGAATCGCCCGTCCCCGGCAGACCCACCACGAGTCCGTAGCCGAGCAGTTGATTGTTCCGGACTCCGACGATTCGCGCCAGGTCCTTGAGGCGCACGCCTTCAGCGGACGCGGCCGCGAGTTGATTTTTCGCCGGTGCCGCCGGTACCGGCGCGGCGGTCGGGTCCGGCGTCGCGGTCGGGTCCGGCGCAGCAACCGGCGCCTGCGCGAACAGGGCCTGTCCGGTGGCCAGAACAATCGCCAGGATACCCAGGCCGACCGGGTGGAATACGCGTATTCCGCAAAATATTACGCGCTGGCGAAATTTCACCTACTCTCCCCCAGGATTCGATTCAGGTGATCGAGCAGGAGTTTTTGTTTTTCTTCGTTCGATAACTCGGCGGCCGGCTGCGGCTGTCCGCCCGCTTCCGGTTTTTGTTTCATCTGGATTCCCGCGTTCTGCGGCACGGGCGCCCCCGTGATCAGGATCACGAGATCGGCCACCTGGTCCGAATGGACGGTCAGGTCCTGGCGAATATCGGCGCGGTTCACGCGTCCGGTCACCTGAATCAGCTGGCGCGCCCGGTCATTTTCGTAGCCGATCTGGCGCGTGCCGGTGATCTGCAGCGTTTTGCCCGTACCGTCGCCCTGCACGGTCACCGCCATGTTCAACACCAGGCGACTCTTCGCCTTGAGCACGAGCTTTTCGCTTCCATTAATGGTTTTTTCGGAATTGGCGGCGGGCAAAAAATCGGTGATCTTTGGGTCCGGCGTGATTTTGATCGTGGCCTTCTCGTCCGTCTTGCGTTCGTATTCGTATTCGATGATGACCGGGGCCTCCACCTGGAGCTTGAGCACCGTGCCGGCGACGACCTGGCCCGTGGTCGAATAGGGATTGTGATCCTCCCAGAGGTCCTTCGCGTACGCGGCGCAGGCCGCCGTAACGATGGCGCCCGTCAGAATCGAACGCAGGAAAATTCTCAATATGTCTTTCGCGAACGATGTATAACGGCTGATCCATGCTTTCATAAAAATGTTCCCCGCACGCAATCTGGCGACCCACCGGCGCGCCCTAACGCTGTTCACCGGGCCCGAGCAGAACGGCGCGCCCATCGTCCACGATCCGGGCCTGCAGATCGGTTTTCCCCTTACCCGACGGAAAAACGGTCGCCACCGGAATCACATCGCCGACTTTTCCGTCGCGCCCGGCCACCGAACGACATTTGATCACCAGACCGGCGGTCTGGTATACCAGTTCTACGCGCTGGCCGCGGCGCACCGCGGGAGCGATCTGTACGGTCGATTCGGTGAGCGCGGCTCCGATCGCCAGATCGGACATGACGCGCCTGCCGTTTAAATTTCCCGTGAGATAACGCTCGGGCGCGTAATCGATTTCGCGTCGTTCCACGCGCCAGTCTTTTTCGGTCAAACGTTCGCCCGTGGCGAGGGTCCGCGTGGTCACGGCCACTTCGACGATCCTGTAAATACGCACCGGAACCTGCTGGCGCAGCAACACCTGTTCGCGGCCGTCCTGCGACGCGCGCACGTCCACTGTGATCATGCGCATGCCAGGGGAAAGAAGATCGACCCGCGACGGTAAGACAAAAAACAAACCGCTTTCGTCCGGCATGGAATCGAGTTTCGCGGCCGGGTCGACGCGCAGGCGGTGTTTTTCCAGAAACTCGCGTCCGCCCGGCATCCGGCCCAGTCGTTCGCGCAAAGTATTCAGGATTTTTTCGGCGGGCAGACCCACCGTGAGGGGAACAATCCAGACCCCGCGCCCGAAGGCCCGGTCCAATTTTTCCGGTCCTGGCGCGAGCTTGCGCTGGAGGTCCTCGCGCGAAATGAACACAGGCCGTACGAGGTCTTTGACAACGAGTTTTTCGCCGATGGAACCGGGCCGGCTTTCGCCCTCCACGCGCGCGATGTCGGCGATGCGCGCCTCGCTTTTGCGCAAGATCGCCGTAGGTTGCAAATAAAGCGAATAGGCGCTCAGATTGCCCGCGCCACTGAGCGCGAGGACCAGGGCCGCGAGAACGGTTAAACCAGGCTGTTTCATCAACGTTTCATCGCGATCGCCGTGCCGAGCATGGAGTCGGAGGTCATGATCGACTTGGAATTGGATTCGTAGGCGCGCTGGGCGACGATCATGTTCACCATCTCTTCCACGAGCTTCACGTTGCTCATTTCCAGAAACCCCTGTAAAAGCCCGTTCATGCCCTCCAGCCCGGGGGTGCCCTGGATTTCGGGACCGCTGGCCACGGTTTCTTTATAAAGGTTTTTACCGACGGCCTGCAGACCGGCCGGGTTCACGAATCGGTACAGGTCGATCTGGCCGATGCGCGTCGGACGGATATCGTCGGCGATTTTGACGTTCACTTCCCCGTTTTCACTTACGGTGAAGGTGTGGTTGATGGCGCCCGGTGGCAGCGTGATCGGCGGCTCCAGCAGATAACCGTCCGAGGTCACCACCTGCTGGCGCGAATCGATTTTAAAACTGCCGTCGCGGGTGTAACCAAAGCTGCCGTCGGGCAACAGAATCTTGAAGAAACCCACCTCGCCGTCGATGGCGATATCGAACTTATGGCCGGTGGCCTGGAGCGAGCCCATCTCGAACAGTTTTTGCGTGGCCGCCGCCCGCGTTCCATGACCGACGTACACTCCGGTGGGGATTTCAGACACGGCGGTGGCGGGAGTGCCGGCCATCACCTGTTGCTGGTAAACCAGGTCCTCGAAATCCACGCGGTTCTTCTTGAAACCGGTCGTGTTTACGTTCGAAAGGTTGTTCGAAATCGTATCGATATGCAATTGCTGGGCGATCATGCCCGTGGCCGCTGTCCATAATGATCGTAACATTCAGTCCGTCCTTGTTCATTCTCAGGATCGGCACTTTTCCGGATTTCATGAACGATTTGGACGGGAGCGGAATTCCTGAAAATTTCAGGGAGCCGCGGGGGGCCCGCTCGCCGGGTACGAGAATTGAACACGCCGGCCGCTCCGGCTCATTTTTTTCGGAGCACGAGGCAACGGTTCGTATTGGTACCCTTCGTGTTATTGCGGACATCCCAGCAATTGGCGAGCTTGGTAAACTCCTGCTGATTGATGAACAACTCTTCCGCCTCAAGACGCCCGGAACGCAGCGTAAGGGGCAGGAAATCCAGCATCACTTCTTCCAGGAGCGTCACGGTCTTACGAGAAATGACTTCGCCCACCTCGATCACCGCGCGCCCGCCCGGTTTCAGAACCCGGCCCAGTTCCAGGATGGCCTCGCGCATGAACGTTTGCCATAAATCGACTTCCGGCGTAACCGCCAGCTCAATCCGCGCGGTTTCATCCTCAAGCCCGAGAAACCAGGCGCGCATCCAGTTGTCGCCCAGGTAATCGACTTTATCCAGAAAAGGCGGGGACGTGATCACAAGATCGACGCTGCCGGAGGGAATCGACTTCATGGCGCGCACGTCGTCCGTACAATAACGGTTGCGCGCGGCGGCCCTGTGAAACTCCGCGGAAAGCGGTTCGGCCAGATCGCGCTTCAACTTGCGAATGATTCGCCTGGCGACGTCACGCGCCTCAGGCTCCTGCCCCAGGCGTTCGTTGTTGCGCCGCTGCGCGCCGGGCATGATCGAAATTTGCGGGAAGGTGTATACGGAAAGAAACCCGTCCGAATGTCCGTACAGTCGCGAGAGCGCGGTCATACCGATGTAACGCAACTCGTCGTCGCCCCGCGCGGTCGGGTCCAGCAGCAACGCGCGCAGATTGAGGATTTGCTGGAGCGTATCGGGATGAAAAAAAGGCAGGAGGTCCTGTTCGAGTCTGCGCGTGAGTCGAAATTTGCGGGCGCGCAGATCGAGGGCGCCGGTTCGCTCGATCAATCGTTCGACCGGGGGAATCGCGCCCCGGGCCCGGGCGATGAAACCGGCCACCGGATTGATGTCGTTGTGAATCGCGGCGAACCCCTGGAGGTTCGCCTGCAAGACCGTGGTGCCCCGTCCGCCGAAGGGATCCAGCACGACGGGGCGATAGGCGCGACCGGCGGGTTTGAGGTATCGATCGAGAAAAAAAGCGGGCAACTCCGGTTTGAAACTCGCGCGATACGAAATCGCGTAATGGACCGGATGCATCTGGCGTTGTTTGCTGGTCCAGAGCTCGCCCGTGTGAACGGGGATTCCGTACCGTGTGGAATCGGTCGTCCCCCACCGGGGTTTCTGGAGCGGAAGTACTTTCGTCTTGAGTGCGCGCGCGTTCGCCATTGGTAAAACCAGGTTTCAGATTGCCTTTCGTGGATTCCGGCCGTGTTTTTCTGGCCGGGGTCGACGCCCGCGGGCGCCGGCATTTTGAAAATCGGATGGTCGCGCGAGCGGGCCGTGATTTTTTCCGCGCGACGGGGTGAGCGCGAAGGGCGGGCGGAATTTTTTTATTTACCGGTACCGGTCACCTGTGATCCTCACCGGGATGCCGGGTCGGATTGTTTTCGTTAAGAAGGAAGATTGTACCTCGTGCCGCGGGTGCGCGGACACACTGCCGCAGTATTTTCAGATGGACGAAAGCGATCTGGCCGAATCCCATATTCACGGGAACGACCTCAACGCGGCCACCATTCCAGAAAAAGACCAGGCGGCCGTGCAGGGTGAAATCGACGATTGCCCGGGCGAATGTATTCACTGGCAGGGTTGACCCGGTCGATCCCGGCTCCGCGAACTGGCGGACGGGCTGGCACTCTGGGCCTCCACCTTCCAGGAATTGCCCGTGGCCGCGCCGGATCCGGGAAAAAAAGCGCCCCCCGGGATTTTGGACGCGCTGGTCCGGGTGCCGCTCGTTCCAGCGGCAGAGCGCGTTTTCACGGGGACGATCACCTCGGCCCTGGAAGCTCTGGCGAACTTCCCACCCTTCGCTCCCGTGATCCACCAGGTCGATCTGCGCGGCCCGCTTAACGAGCGACTTTCCGAACTCACCGAAGCCTTTGCCCGCCTCTTCATCACGAACACCCATGATTTTTTAACAGCGATTGTGTTCGTCCATGCCGTGACGGGGGCTTCCGCCCTGCGGCCCCTGCTGCCTTATATGGATGAAACTGCCGCGCTACTGGATTTGTTGAACCCGGGTTTTCAGTAAACCCGGAGTAGATGATTTTTTAACAACAGAGGATACGGGGGACACGGAGAAAGAAAAAAGGGCCAATAAAAAAACAATTTGAAATTAGTCAGCTTCGAAGCTTCGCTCCGTATCCCCCTCATGGACTCTCTGTGTTCTCAAATTTCCAGATCCGTCCCTCTTGAAAAAATTCGAGTTCTTTTATTTCAAAAAAAAATTTTTGTTTAAATTCGGCCGGTGAACCGATTTTAACCTTGAGGCATCGGAATGTGCCCGGCGGCCCGCCGGAGGTTGGTCGTTTTTTATTAAGGTTCATGGAGGACCAGAATGATCATTAATCATAACATCAGTGCGATCTTCGCTCATCGCACATTAAAGTTCCATGATTATGACATGAGCAAGGACATCGAGAAGTTGTCGTCCGGTTTGCGCATCAACCGCGCCGGTGACGACGCCGCGGGACTTGCCGTGTCTGAAAAAATGAGAACACAGGTGAGAGGCCTGCGCCAGGCGGAACGAAACGCTATGGACGGCATCTCTTTTATTCAAACCACGGAAGGTTATCTGCAGGAAAACCAGGATATCCTCCAGCGGATTCGCGTCCTCGCGGTACAGGCCGCCAACGGCATCTATACCGAAGAAGACCGCCAGCAAATCCAGGTGGAAGTGTCCCAGCTGATCGACGAAATCGATCGGATCGCTTCGCAGGCCGAGTTCAACAAAATGAAAATGTTGACCGGGGCCTTCGCGCGGCTGAACCCCTCGGCTTCCATGTGGTTCCATATCGGGGCCAATATGCACCAGCGGGAACGTGTCTTCGTGAATACGATGACCACCGCCGCGCTGGGACTGCGCAACCCGACCGTGCTGACCTTTATCTCGATCAGCACGCCGGATAAAGCCAACTCCGTCATTGGCCTGACGGACGAAGCGCTGCGTCGCGTTTCCAAACAGCGCGCTGACCTCGGTGCCTATCAAAACCGCCTTGAACACGCCGCCAAAGGCCTGCTCAATGCCTATGAGAACATCCAGGGCGCGGAATCACGAATTCGTGACACGGACATGGCCGAGCAGATGACCAGCTTCACCCGCTACCAGATCCTGGTCCAGGCGGCGACGGCCATGCTCGCTCAGTCGAACATGAAATCGCAGACGGTTCTCCAGCTCCTCCGGTAATTCCTCTCCGGCAGCCGGGTATCCGATCCAGGGCCGCGGGCGCAAGTCCGCGGCCTTTTTCTTTGCGCCCTTCCGGCCCGACTGGAATCAGGAAAACATTTGCCCGCCGACGGCGCTCTCCCGACACTGATTTCGAGTATGAAAAAATTCCCTGTTTTTCTGGTCGGATTGTTCTGCGCCGGACTCGCTCTCGTCATCCTGTTCACCTTCAGGGATTACGGCCTTGTCTGGGATTCCGAAGTCCAGAAAAACTACGGCAACCTCGTGTTGCTGTATTATCTGACGGCGTTCGCCAACAAGACCGCGCTCGCGTATCTCGACTTGCAGTACTTCGGCGGCGGATACGAAACCCTGCTCCAGATCGTGGCCAATACGGTACTGTTCGTCACCGGCGGCGGACTGTTCGAAACGCGCCATCTCCTGAACGCGCTGACCGGACTTGCCGGAGTGTACACCGCGTATCGCTGCGGCCGGCTCATCCTGGACCGGTGGACCGGTCTGTTCGCGGCGGTCTTCCTGGCGCTCACGCCGCGTTTTTACGGGCACATGTTCAACAACTCGAAAGACGCGCCCCTGACCGTTTTTTATTTACTCAGCCTGTACTGGATCATACGTTTTCTCAAAACCCTGCCGCGCCCGGACCGGCGCACGATCCTCTTTACAGGCCTGGCGATCGGATTCACGATGAGCATCCGGGTGGGCGCGGGGGTGCTGTTCGTGTATTTGCTGGCGGTCGTTTGCGCCTATTTCGTTCTGAATTTAAAACAGACGAATTCTGTCGATCTGCGCCGGGCGGCGGTGGCGCTGCTCGGAACCGGAGCGCTGGCCTGGGTCCTCATGCTCGCCTTCTGGCCCTGGGCGCAGGTGAGTCCGATCCTCCGCCCGATCGAAGCGGCGATTCTGTTCACGCGCTACGACTACAATACCCCCCAGCTTTTTTTGGGGGCCCTCGTTTCCTCACGCGCGCTGCCCGTGGATTATATTCCGCGCTGGTGGCTCGTGGAAATGCCCGAGTTTTATTTCGTGCTCGCCCTGGCGCCTCTTTTGCTCGTACTGCGGCGCCCCCCGGAGGCCCGGGCCACGACCGACCGCACGAACGCTGTCGCGATTTTCGCGCTCGTGCTGGCCGTCGCCCTTCCCGCGACAATCGCAATCACGCGCGGCATGGTTCTGACTGACGGAATCCGGCATTTTCTGTTTCTCTGCGGCCCCGCCTCCGTGCTGGCCGCGGTCGTCCTGCGTTTATTACTCTTGCGACTCAACGGGTTTCTCGCGGCCGTGCGCTACGTACTGGGTGGCGCGGTTGTGTTTTCGCTCCTGCTCACCGCGCGCGATATGACGCTTCTGCATCCGTATCAGATGGTATATTTTAATCGCCTGTTCGGTGGCGGCGTGCGCGCGGCGTCGCGGCAGTTCGACTTCGACTACTGGGGCAACAGTCTCAAGGAAGGCGTGGAGTGGTTGCTGGCGAACCATCGCCCGGAACCGGGGCGCGTGTACACGGTGACGAACTGCAGCCAGCTCTCTCAGATCGAATACTGGTTGAACAACGAGTATTATTCGGAGAAGGAAAAAATTCTGTTCCGGTTCGGACGCAGCATGGACACGCCGCCTGTGGAGATCATGCGCTTTCTGAACAATCCGCCGGGGGTTTACAAAGTCGGCGCGCAAAATGACCCGCCCGATTTTTTACTGGCCACCGAACGATTCAACTGCCACAAAAAATATCCCGGCACCGTGTTACACAAAATCGAACGCGAGGGCGCCACGCTCCTGTACATCATCGAAGTGGCGAAAAACACGCCGAAATAAACCGCTGCGCAAATACGCGAATTCATGGTGGTGGAGTGATTTTCGCGAACGCGTCCCCGATGCGGTCCGCGTCGCCCGGCTCCAGTGAAATGCGGGCGGCCCGCAGATTTTCGCGGGCCTGTGCGGGCGTGCGCGCCCCGCACAGAGCGAGGCCCACGGCGCTCTCCGCCAGAACCCAGGCCACGGCCAGGTTCGCGAGCGTGCAGGCGTATTGTTCCGTCAGCGGCGCGAGCGTCGCCAGGCATTCGTTCACGCGGCCGCGATACTCCACCGACATCATCGACCGCTTCGCGCGTCCGTCCTGTTCGTCGAAGACACGGTCCGCGCTTACCCGACCGGTGAGCAAACCCTGGGCGAGCGGACTGTAGGCGATGACCGGGGGACCGTTTTTGCGCGCGAAGGGCAGAAGCCCTTTTTCGATTTTGCGTTCGAGCAAATTGTATTTTTCCTGCACACTCAGGAGCGGCGGATTCGGCAGGAGCCGGCGCCAATCGAGCACCATTTCCACGTTACAGTTGCAGAGCCCCACCGCGCGAATTTTCCCGGCTTCGAACAGGCGATCCATGGCCTCGCAGGCTTCGTCCAGAGGTACAGTCGGGTCCGGCCAGTGGGTCTGATACAGATCGATATGGTCCGTGCCGAGCCGTCGCAGCGATTCGTCACATTCGACCAGAATGGAATTTCGGCGAAGATTACGAAAAACGCGCCGTTCGCGCCCGTCGGTGGTGGTGTCGAAGAAAAAAGTTCCCTGGTCCAGATCCCAGCGCAGTCCGCACTTGGTGGCCACGAAAAACCCGTCGCGCCCGCCGGCCCGCAGCGCCTGCCCGACGACCCGCTCGCTGTGGCCGAAGCCGTAGACCGGGGCCGTGTCGATGAAGTTCGCGCCTTCGGCGCGCGCGGCCAGGATGGCCTGGACGGCGGTCTCGTCGTTGAGCGCCGCGCCACCGCCCCAGTACCAGCCGCCGATCGCCCACGCGCCGAACCCGACGCGGTGGGTGATCCACGATTCGCCTGGAGCGGTCACACTGAATCGAAAGCGAAATTCACTCGTTCTGTTATTTAGCCAGATTCAACTGCGCGACCGCCAGCAGAGCGATGGGCACGCTGTACGGGGAACAGGACACATAATTGAGACCGGCTTCCTTGCAGAACGCGATGTTCGCGGGATCGGCCCCGTGTTCACCGCAGAGCCCGGTTTTCAGGTCGGGCCGACTCAGTTTTCCGCGCTGCGCGCTGATGCCGACGAGTTCCTTGACCGGTTCACCCAGAACCTGAAAGGGGTTGGCGGCCAGCAGGTCAAACTCGGTGTACGCCGGGAAAAAGGAGTTCGAGTCGTCACGCGAAAGACCGTTGGTCGTCTGCGTGAGATCGTTCGTGCCGTAGCTAAAAAATTCCGCGTACCGGGCCAGTTCGTCCGAAAGCAGCGCGGCGGCCGGCAGTTCGATCATCGTGCCGACGTGGTATTCGATCGGTTTGCCGCCGTGGCTGTAATCGCGCGCGATGTCGGTAATACCTTTGATGTACTTACCCTCGATCCGCTTGCCGTTGCGAATCATGCGCAACTCGTTGGGATTCATCACGATTGGAATCATGATTTCCGGAACCACATCCACGCCTTCTCCTTTCAGTTTCACGGCCGCCTCAAAAATAGCGCGCACCTGCATCTCGTAAATTTCGGGATAGGTGATGGCGACGCGGCAGCCCCGGTGTCCGAGCATGGGGTTGAATTCGTGCAGGCGTTCGATAGTGGCGGTGAGCTGGGCTTTGTTCGGTGTGACGCCTTTTTTCTGTAAGTACTCACAGTACGCGTCGAACATTTCCGGCGTGCGCGGCAGGAATTCGTGCAGCGGCGCGTCCAGCAAACGAATGGTCACCGGATAGGGGGCCATCGTCTTGAACAGATCGTAAAAATCGCCCGCCTGCAGCGGACGCAGGTCGTTGAGCGCCGGGAGGCGTTCATCCAGTGAATTCGCCAGGATCATCTCGCGGAAACGATTGATCCGGTCTTCCGCGAAAAACATATGTTCCGTGCGACACAGACCGATCCCGTAGGCGCCCATCTGCCGGGCGACTTTCGCGTCCCGTCCCAGGTCCGCGTTCGCGCGCACCAGGAAATCGTTGCTGATGAACTTGCGGATAATCTGGATAAAATCCACCAGGCCGTTCGACTGAATGTCCGGTTTGATGAGATCAGCTTTGCCGAGGATAATCGTGGGTTTGGTATAGATGGGCACGTCCATCGTGATATAATCACCTTCTTTGACGACCTGCCCCTCCAGTTCGAATTGTTTACCCGTGATTTTCAACTGATCGTTGACGAGCGCGACTTTCCCCATGGACCGCGCGACAACCGGAGCGTGCGAGGAATACCCGCCTTCCACGGCCATAACGCCCTGCCCGACCTCGATGGCTTTCACGTCTTCCGCGAACGAGGACTGCACACAGAGGATAAGGCGCGTGTCCTCTCCTTTCAGGAGGGCTTCGCGGTGGGCTTCCATGACGGCGTCCGCGGAAAAGAAGACGCGACCAACGGCCGCGCCGGGCGATCCGGAAATGCCACCCGTGGCCTTCTTGAAATTTTGCGTCGATTTAGGATCCACGATCGGGTGCAGGAGCGACGCAAGCTGCCCGGGAGGAATCTGCTGGACGACCCACTTTTCCTCCACGCTGCCCTCTTTCATGAGATCGAGCAGAGTGCGGATATGCGCCTGCGTGGATTTTTTTTCGACTTCAGTCTGGTTGATGAGCCAGAGTTTTTTATTTTCCACGATAAATTTCACTTCGCGGATTTCGCGAAATTTCACCTCAAGATCATGCCCGATCTTTTTGAGCTGGTCCAGGTATTCGGCGTGCAGGCCCTGGATATCGTCCCCGTTTTTATCGAGGGTGTAACTATTGTAGAGGAAACTGCCATGCAGGCGCGCCTCACCCGAGATGATGTCACGGGTGTTGTACATGCCCACCGCGGCGTCGGCGCCGATATTGCCGAAGACCATTGCCTGGACGAGAACGGCCACATCGTCATCTTCCTCCAGCTCCGGGTCGTGATACTTTTTGGCGAGTTTTTTGATGATGGCCACGATCTGACCGGCGGGATCGTCAGGCAAATTGTCCCGACCGACAAGCTCCAGCATTTCGGCCGCGCAGGTCTTGAGACCCTCGGCGTTCTTCTGGTGCTTTTGCTCGATCTCGTCGAACTGCTTATGCGTGAGGTCAAACAGTTTCGTGCCGGCCGTGCGCAGGAGATAACAGTATTCAAACCAGGCTTTGTCTTCCCCGCCGATCATTTTCGCGAAGCCCGGAATCGTGGCCGGCGAAAGGCCCACGTTGAAGACGGTGGGATAGATGGGCAGGTTGAGATTGGAACTGCAGACCACCTTCATGATCAGGGGATTTTCCGTGTCACCGTATTTACGGCCGACGAGCTGTTCAATGAGGGGCAGGCCCTCTTTGACCATAGTGGCAACGTCCATGCCTTCCAGTTTTCGCGTCAGGCGACAATCGATTACAAAACCAGGCACCACGGGGAGTTTCATCTGGGCCAGTTCGAAAGCGCGCACACCGCGTTTTCCGACTCGTTCCCAGGCTTCCCGATCGTCCGTGCAACCATTGACACTGAAAGGATAAATATTCGCCATGTAAAACTCCGTTTTAGCCCCGAAACGCCGGGGAAGTAGCTCAAACACTATTTTTCAGGACTTCCGAAAAATGCAAACGATTCTCGTTCTGGATGGAATATTTTGGCGCCGGCGGGCCAAAACGGCCAATGTGACATAAAAAAAGAAACCGGGCGCGGCGACGCCGTGGGTGTCGCTCCCCCGGACAGGGCGTTTTGAAAGCGGTGCTATTTTTTTTCGTACAGACGAACGCAGTTTCGCCCGCTGTCTTTGCAGATATACAGGGCGTCATCAGCCCGTTTCACGAAATCCTCCGTATCATGGATGAATTCCTGGTGAAACGGGAAACAGCACACCCCGATTGAGATGGTTATATGCGCGAACTTATCCTCAATGGAAATCGGCTGAGATTCGATATTCTTGCGAATCAACTCGCCCACTTCAAGGGCACGCTCGGGCCCGGTTTCCGGCATTAATACGCAGAACTCCTCGCCGCCGTAGCGACCGGCGATATCGTCCTTGCCGATCTTAAAAATCGTATCTTTGATTACGTGCGCCAGTTCGATCAGCGCCGCGTCCCCGCCCACATGACCGTATTCGGTGTTCACTTTCTTGAAGTGGTCGATATCCGACATGATCAGAGCCAGGGGCGAATTATTGATCTTCGCGCGCCGGTATTCCTCTTCCAGGCGGGCCAGAAAGTAGGTCTTGAGATAGAGGCCGGTCATACCGTCTACCGTGGCCATTTCATGCAGGCGCGCGTTCTCGATCGCGATGGCCGCCTGGTTGGCCAGACCTTCGAAGATTCGTAAATCCTGGCGATTAAACTGGGTACCGTACGGCTCGCGTTTGTTGAGCACCTGAACGGTTCCCAGAATGCGGCGCCGACTCTTGAGCGGCACGCACATCATGGACTTCGTGACAAAGTGACTTTTTTCGTCCGCCTTGCGGTAAAAACGCGGGTCTTCGGCCGCGTTTTCCACGAGCACCGGGGAACCTTCTTTGGCAACCCAGCCGGAGATGCCTTCGCCGACTTTCAGGCGAATGTTGCGCAATGCTTCGCTTTTTTCACCGCGAATGGTGTGAAAGTACAGTTCCTGTTTTTCCTCGTCCACCAGCATGAGCGAGGAAGCTTCGGCCCGGGTGACTTCTTTGGCCTTCTCCATCAGGGTGCCGAGAACGAAAGTTAAATCCAGGCTGGAGGAAATGAGTGCGTTTGTTTCCAGAACGGAGTACAGGCGATCGACCTCATCTTTTAGAAGGAGAACGCTTTCCTGGGGATTCGAATCTGTCCCAATTTCAGTCATACAAGTGCCGCTGATTCTCAAACCGGTTCCGAGAATCACGCCTGGTTTTTTTCGGCTTCCGGCGCATTCTGGGATGTTCCAGCAGGCATACAATAAAAAAACATGGGCCCCCTGCCCTGATCAAAAATAATGGGGCATGAACCCCGACAACCCGACCGGCGGTCCTTCCGCCGGGTTCGATCCCGCCGGTTATCATGACGCCGCGCTGCGTTCACACATGATCGAACTGGTTCGGATTTTGACGGCGGGTCGACAGTACGAACGATTAACGATCATGCTGAACGAACACCGTCAGTTCATCGACTCGGTTTTACGAACGGTTAACGAGGCAGATTAGGTTGCGCCCGCATGCAAGGGGCGGTGTCCCCCGGGCCCCCGGTGCGGGGCCCGTCGGGACGTTTCACAAAACGGCCGCGCGGAGTTGATCGACTCCGTTGTGCCAGATATCGCGAATTTTTAACAGGAAACGATTCAATCCCGGCGGAAGCGAAGGATGTAACACTTCTTCGGGTTTTTCCGTTCCGATATTCAGGCTCTGTAATAAGGCGGCCAGGCGGCGACGTTCGCCAACGAGACGCATGCGTTCCTCGAATACTTTTTCGATGAAATCGACGCAGGGGCGAAACCCGGGCACGTCGCCGGCGCGGTTCAGATCACGTTCCTGCTGGCGCATGAATTTCATGAAGGGCTTCGGTCCCTGGGCTTCCAGTTCATCGACGGAAGGCGGCATGACCAGGTTGATCGGTTCGTGCGGGGCCGGCAGTACGATCAGGAATGAACCGCGGCCGCCGAGGAACATTACCTCAAACAACACGTCCTCCTGAGCGAGCGCCAGCCAGTCGCCCACGCGAATTTTTTTGAGGGCGTACCGTTTCATCAATCGTTGCACGAGTTTCTGGTGTTTACGATTATAAAACCGTCCGTATTCGGGGATGGTCTGAATGAATCGCAGAATTTCGTGGATATTGTTTCGTAATACAATATCGTGCGGCTCGGCCATATTCGCCAGTTCAATCAGGAGATGCTCCAGCACGTCGGCGTCGTACTCGACTCCGATGGTCAGCATCAGCATGTCCTTGAATTTCGTTTCGTACTCCGTGCCCTTCAGCCCTTCCAGCAAACGTTCGACCAGACCGGCCGGCGTCATGGAAAACTGGAACACGTATTCCTTGCGCGGAACCAGCGGATACATTCCCGGCACCAGCGCCGCGGACCGGTAGGTTTTTTCCTTGATTCCGCGCGGTACATGCAGCACGAGATGGTTCACGCTTCCATGCAGATCCGGTTTGCCGTGGGCCTCAAGAATTTCCAGGTCGAAAGGCGGACGAACGTAGTTAAAACTTTTTTTGATCTTCTTCGCGCCGCCCAGCGGAAATAGAACGTTGATTTCGCGGGTGGCTTCTTTATCGAATTGAATCGAAAACAATCCGTGCGAAATGGACCGCGAAGTGGAAAACATGGCTTCCTTCGCGAACGGCAGGGGCCGGCCGTCCTCGAAGATGCGCGGGGTCATTTTAGGGTAGACCTTCTTCAGCGGGGGCAGCAGGTCCGCCACCGGCACGAATACACCCAGTTCTTGCTTCTGAACGTTCTTGCGGCGCATCGCCTCCACGAATCCGGGCGAATAAATATTCGCGCCGATCACCATTTTTACACGATCCGGTAAAATACTGTTTTCGAACAGGGAATGGTGGTAGTCCAGGGGGGCGTTGCTCAACAGGCCGGTGCCGTTGAAATTCCAGTAAAAGGGCAGACCGACGTCCGTTTCGCAGTCGAGAAAAACGAACCCGCGCCCGGTCGCGCAGCGCTGGGCTTTTTTCGAAAGCGCGCGCGCGATCAGATCGTATTCCTGGTCGATGTCGAGGATGGCTTTTTTGTACGAAGACCAGTCCAGGACCCGCGAGGTGCCCATGGTCAGCGATACGTTACCCGTGCCGAAGAAGGTGAGCAGGGTTTTTTCCTTGCCCATCTCCGAGTTTTTGAACGGGCGATACGTCAGCGTCTCCACCGGACCTTTCTCACCCGGGGCATGGCCCTGGATGCCGACGTAGTGATTGATCGGACCGACCAGTTCGCGCGAACCGACGTAGCGGACGGAATCGGCACCGGCCTGTACGGTCGCGTCCACCCAGGCGGCTTCCAGAGCCACATTGGGCGGATCCTGGTCCGTGACCAGGACGTTCTCAATGTATTTCAGCAGATGCCGGGGCGCGTGTCGATCGGCGCCCACTCGCGTGAACGGCCGAAAATCGCGTTTGTGGCGACCGGTGTAGACAAGCACCGTATCGCGGTAGATCTGAAATACGCGGTCCGCGCCGCGCATTTCCTCAAGATTAATCGATTCAGGTTTCCTTGCCATCTTTGTACTCGAAAACGAAGTTTCCTATTTTGAATGAATCACCGTCAGCCACCAGGCCTTTTTCAGTCTGTTTGCGAAATTCCACCATGGAGGCGGAACGGCCGACCGGTTTCAGATACGTGCGCGCTTTTTTCACCCGGGACTTGAACTTAAATTCTTTGGGAATACCGAGCTGCTTGATGCGCAGATCGACGCCGAGACGCGGTCCGATCACCAACGAACTTTTTTTCAGCTTATCCAGGCGAAATGTATTTTTATTCGGGAAATTGATTTCAGCTTCGTAGTATTTCAATTCCCCGACGAGTTTATTACGATTCATGAACTTACGAACCAGCCAGAAGAGCAGGGCCAGCAGGAGCAACCCGCCCAGAATCGGCAGGCCGATCGTCAGCAGCCTGTCCTTCCAGATGGTGGACTCGGCTTCTTCCGCGATCGCGCCCAGTTCCAGGCCTTCCTGCCCGGCGCCCGCGCCCGCCTTCGATTTATCGACGGTGGTTACGCGTCTGGACAGAGCCTGGAGTTGTTTTTCCAGGTTGGGGTCTTTCAGTTTGCCGAGGTTCAGATAATAAATATACGGGTCCGGACTCTGCGCCTCCGGGTCCCGGAATTGTTCCATGTTCAGTTTCCCGCGCGGCCGGGCCGGATCGTCGATCCCGTCGGTCATCAACATGACGACCGGAGTACGGCGCGAATTTCCGGAAAGTTCTTTAATTTTTTCGCGGAGTGCCGTGACCATAACGGGCATTTCGGTATAAGCCCCCGTGGCTTTGAGGGCGCGGATCTGATCGATCACGGTCTGTTTATCGGCCTGCGAATTGATCGGGATCGTGGACGACCCGTGCACCTTCGAGTCGAAATTCATGACGGTGATTTGATCGCCCTCCGCGACTTTTTCAAGCAAGCCTGGCAGAGCGTCCTTCACGGCCTGCAACTTGCGACCCTGCCCGTCCATCGAGCCGGAGGTATCCACGACCAGCACGTAATCTTTCTGTCGCCCGCAGGCCACCGTCAGCACGAGGGCCACCAGTAACATTGCCGGCATTTTTTTATTCAATCGAACCAGGTTTTCCATGGTCAATCCCTGCGCGCTTGCCCTCAGCCGGGCCGGCGTCTCAATATTCCTTATAAACGGTACTGTTTTTTATGTACTCACGCGGGTCGAGCCCGACATTGCCGTCTCGATCCAGATATTCAAGCAACAGGGCGTAAAACCAGAGCAAGGTATCCTGCCCGGTTTCAATGACTTTGTACCCACCCTGGTTTTCCCAATCTTTTATGATCAATCCCTGTCCGAGTACGCAGATCAAATCCAGCTCATGGTTGAGCGTAATCCCCTTCTCCTGCGAAACCCGCGCGATTTCGTCGCGCTGATCCTCCAGAGGCGCCGTCGACTTGAAGGCGAAAAGAATCGAAAAGATCGGAATGATCCGATTATCTCCGCCAGGAGTCCCCGCCTCGTACAGCGATTTGAGCGCGTTGGTCATGTTCGCGTGGGTGATCAAACCCGCACGCCCGAGATCGTTCTCCAGGCTCATAAACGCGAACAACGAATCGCTCAGAATGTACCCTCCGGTCATTTCCACAATGGCCGGAATGATCTTGTGATAAATCAAAACGTCACAATTTCGATTCAGTAAGTGTTTTTTATTGCGAACCTTGCCGGTAGCCAGAGAAAAATATCCCGGTAAATGATCACGGAGAAAAGCGAAAAAATCCCGGTAAATACTGAGATCTTTCTCTTTGCCGGGAGGGACAACCCCCCGCTCCTGCTGATATTTTTTTACCGATTCTATTAATTCTTCGGATTTTTTCGCGAAATAATCCGTGAACATATTGTATCGTTGTACCGCCCGTAACAGTTTTTATTTTTGTTTTATCGTTTCGGTACGGATTCCCGTTTCGGATTTGTCATTCGCGCCCCGTTACTCCTCCGGTCAGATCAGAATAATTGCAACACCCGGTTCGGGTCCTGTTTCAAAAAGGCCTCGAAACGATTCGAAGCGCCTTCGAATAAATATTTCTGCAGGCGGCTGATATGTTTGATTTCCTGGCCGGCCACCTGAAAGAAAATAATGCCGCCGTGTTTAACCTTGCCCCACTTGAACAGGGAATTCAAATCCTGGATTAACTCCCCTTCATGGTACACGATCACCTGGCAACCCGGGTGCGTGGTCTCAAAGGCTTCGATGATGTTTTTCCAGGCTTCCACGTTCCCGTTGTGGAACAGTTCGTTGGTCACCTGGATTGAGTATTTCGGGGTTAATTTTTTCCCCTTGGTAGCTGCTGCGGCAGCAGCGGCGGCGGCGGCCGCCGCCGCGGGAGCTGGAGCGGCCGCGGCCGGACTCGCAGACGGAGCAGGAGCGGATGCGGCCCGCACCGGGGGCGGGGGCGGAGCGGCGACTTTGCTCTTAAAGTTGTCATCCACCGCTGGCTCCTGGCCTTCGAGGAGTTTATAAAAGGCGTCAACGGCCTTCATGGCGGTTTCGGCGCTCTGGTTTTTGGCGCTGCCATAAGCCACGACCAGCTCGTCCCGTTTCAGATCGTGAACGGCGTCCCAGTGGTCCTGGCTGGCCGGGTTGATCAGCATGATGCCGAGGTTCGGGTGGTGGTAAGCGACCACCATATTGATATTATTCCATTCCCGGAACGAGGAAACGACCTTCGCGAAATTGTCCAGGGGTTCGCGAACGTTACGCGAGCGGTAGGGCCAGTTGAACTTATGAACCAGCACCAGCGATAATACGGGAGGAATCTGGTCTCGATTTAATACCCCGCTGGCCACCATTCCATTCAGAATTTCGGCGAGATTTCCGCCGTTCTGCACCTGCTCGATGATCATGGTCACATTGACCATGTGCCGCAGGGTTTTGTTAAAGACCGGCCTGGTGCCGAGGGTAGTGAGTTCTTTGCCGCTGAATGCTTCCATGTGTGATTGCCGCTCCCTGGTGGAAAAACCGACCGAATTCGTTCTACGAACCCGCCCCTATAATTTCCATTCTTTTTTATTGTTCGCCGGGTTCCGGTCGCAGAATCCGACCGTGACCTTATACGAGAAACCCGCAGCGTAAATCTGCGGGTTTCTCGACCTGGTTGGGCGCTTTTCGGAACGTTTTTTAGAGTTCCTTGAGCCCCATTTCTTTGAGTTTGTCCTCGTACGACTTCGGTGTAACGTCGGCCGAGCCCTTGATGCCCGAATCCCCGCCACCGGAGGACGAGGGGCTCGAACTTGCGGCCGGGGCCGAAGACGAACTTTCGGGATGATTGAGGGCGTCGTACGCGGCCGCTCCGACGGAGGTTTTTTCTTCCTCCACGGCAAAGGTTTGATCCAGGTCCGCGCGGACCGTGGAACGACGACGTTTGAAGCTGGCGAACGCGGCGTCAGCAAACCCTTGCGAAATCCCGGACAGGAATTCGTTCAGGCAGTTGGCCATACCACGCATCATGAACTGCTTGCGCTTGACGGTGGTTATGTCCACGTCCAGCAGCACACCCGGTTGCAGGTGGTGCGGGTTGACTTCATAACGGAAGGCGCCCACATATTTTTCGAGAACGGTCAGACGTTCTTCGATTACCACGCGCTGAATCGGGTTCTGGTACTCGAACATGGTTCTGAGTTTATTTCTCAGATACGTGATCTTGTCTTCCAGATTCTTGTGCTCGATCGTGTAGGTGCGGTTGTTCTTTTCTACGAAAGTATTGGCCGCGTCACGGAATTGCAGTTTGTTCCACTGAATTTCATCGGGATCGCCATTGACCGCTTTGCGTTCTTTACGCCAGTTTTTCGGCATGATTTTGTTCGCCAGGTCTTCGAAGTCAGTCAACTCCGTGGCCAGACCGAACCATTTCTTTTTGCCCTGTTCGTATAACGTGTGAACGACATCCCATACCGCGTCGCTTTCCCGCACGAAGGCGTTCATGCGATTGTCATAGATTCTCTGCAGTTCGCGAATTTGCGACTGATCGAAATACACGAGGCGCATGGCGTAACGTTCGTCCGGAAGAGCCGAATAATCCTGGTCTTCGTATTCGCGGATGAAACAGTCACGGGCGTTTTTCTTGTTATCGCAAACCTGATAACCCATTTTGGAGGTATCCAGAATGGAAGTCAGGGTATTGACCGCGGTGTTGAAGCCCCGGTTCCGGATGTTTTCCGAGTCGATGATTTTTTTGATCGCTTCGCGCATGTTCAGCGGATCGTAGTCATCAAGATCAATCTCGGCCCGCAGACCTTCGATTTTATCGATGAATTTTTTGCCGAGGATGGTGTAACGACGGCTGTTCGGGTCGTTCGTATTCTCGTCGGTGAATTTATCCACCTGCTTGATTTTCTCGAACATCACCTCGCCGTCGGTCATTTCCGAGCGACCGGAATCCACCAGTTCTTCTTTCAGTTTTTCGATCTCACGGTCAATCAGTTCGGAGATGTGCTTGGAGATGGAATCTTTCAGCAGATGTTCGACGGTGACCTGGTAGTGGAAGATCGGGCTGATCAACTCCGAATCCAGGACGTTGATGGACAATTTGATGTCCGTTACCGTCTTGGGGCGGAACTGGTTGTCTTTGAACGCGCACTTGACGATGGAGTAAGCGTTTTCCCCGCGCACGAAGGCGCCCACGTCCGTTTTCTGACGCAGAATGGAGTTCGTCTCGTTTTCGAGGTCGTTCATACCGCGCTGGATGTGGCCCTGAAGGTGACCGTACATGTTCACGACGGATTTTTCAAGTTCCCCGGTGTTGAACTTATCGCTCCCACCAACTTTATCCAGCAGTTCGACGATTTCTTTCGGCGTATAACGCTGGAGGGATTTCATTTCTTCTTTATCAACGAAGTCCCGGGTTTTTTTGAGCATCTCATCTTCAACGGTAATCAGATACCGGTTGAACATGTTGGGGTATTCCTGGTTGATGTAGTTGTAAATTTTATCCTCAATGTTCGCCATGATGTCGACGTTTTTGAGGACCTCTTGCGGTAGTTTGGTTTGAACAAAATCGTTCACATACTTTGCTGTATTATCGATAATGTTCTTCGCTTCCGCGGGTTTGTTACGCCCTTCCCATACGAGAGAAGTACGCGAACCAACCGCACTGGGAAGTACGGGATCGATTTTCATCGGACTTTTTGGGAACTGACCCACTGCCATACGCTTTCCTCCAGCTACTGACTAAAAAATTTCTTTGGATTTTCGGTAATTTTCAGGGCTCGTGAACGAACGCTCACTGGCTGAACTCGCTCGAATCACACAGACTCCACCGTGGAACCCAAAAGGCAATCGTTTAAAACTTTTTTTTCTCCGGCCCCTGACAAATTCGTTCGGAACCTGAATGGCCGTTTTTATTTTCGGGATACGATATGCGCACTCTTGAATGTGGTGAAAAAAAATTTTCCAATTTTGTCCCGAAAAAAATCCGGTCGTAATTCCTGTGGACAGTTGCGCGGAGGCATCTCGCCATCAACAAAAAAATATCCACAGCCAGGGACAAATTCGTCTTTTTCGCGGCGAAAACGGAACATAATATAGAAAAAAATTCACATATCGTCGGTTTTTTCCGTCCGGGGCAAAAAAGTTATCCACGCGCGCGCGAAACGCGAAAATCGCCAGACAGGTACCGGTGCAGCGAAATTTTGTAGGAACTCCATCAGCCGACCCGGCGCGGAGGCGCCCAAAAAAACGGCAGGCGCGGCGCGCCCGTTAAAAATCGTCGTCGCGAAAAACGCCGCCAGGGCGACGCAGCGCGGGACCGTTCTGGCGCGGCTTCTCGACTTTTTCGAATCCGGTAGGCACACCCCCGCCGAGGTGGTCCTTACAGACTTCGACCGGCGCGGCGCCGGCCACGAATTTTTCGACGATGCGCGCGCGACAGTGCCCGGCCGGGCGCAGGCCGGAAATTTCGCAAACTTCCACCTGGACGACTTCCGCGCCGGGGAATTCAAAGACACCGGATTTTTCGCCGCGCAGCGCGCGGTGCATGTAGCGACCCCAGATGGGCGCGGCCAGCCCCCCACCGGTTGCTGTGCGCCCGAGCGATTTAACCTGATCGTACCCGATCTGGATCGCGGTGATTAAATTGGGCGTATAGCCCACGAACCAGGCATTGGTGCCCTGGTTCGTGGTACCGGTTTTTCCCGCCGCGGGTCGACCGGGGAGTTTGGCCCCCTGCCCCGTGCCACGTTTGATGACATCTTCCAGCATGGAAGTCATGACCAGCGCGGTTCCCGGCCGAATGATTTGACGCCGTTTATCGTCGGTATAACGGGCCCGGTAATCTGCCAGGATTTTGCCGTCCGAATCGGTGATGTATAAAACCACGTGCGGCAGGATTTCTTTGCCCCCCGACGCGAAGACCCCATACGCGGCCGCCATCTCCCAGGGCGATACGTCGTAACTGCCGAGCGCGACCGTGGCCTCGCGCGGCAGGGTGCGGCCGGTCTTGTCCAGGCCGAGGATTTTTTCGGTACCCGGGTTGATGCGCTGCGGCCCCATCATGGCGTACACACCCACCGCCACCGCGTTGCGCGACTTTACCAGGGCCTCGCGCAGGCGCATGGGTCCGTCGAAATCGTCGCTATAGTTTTCCGGTGAGTACCCGTCCGCGAATTCGAGCGGGGCGTCGTCGATGACGGTGGCCGCGGTCAGTTTTTTTTCCGATCCGGGGTTTTCAGCCGTGTAGTCGATCCCGGCCGCGTAGATGATCGGCTTGAACGATGAGCCCGGCTGGCGGCGCGAATTGAAGCGCAACAATTGATTGGAGGACTTGAACTCGGAGCCCCCGACCAGCGCGGTCACCCGCCCGGTGTTCGGGCGCATGCTGATCAGGGCCCCTTCCACGGGCAATTGCTCTTCCAGCAGGCCCCGGTGTTCTTCCAAATGCCGCTCGAAGG
>CAZVZS010000011.1:9001-46762 GCA_964631535.1 uncultured Leptospiraceae bacterium | reverse complement strand
CTGGTTCACCAGCATCGCGGCGGGGCGCAGGCTGGCGATGAACTCGCGGTGAAACCGGCGCTCCTCGCGCCGCATCGTAATGCGGTATTCGGGCAGGTCCCAGACGGTCTGGATCAATTTCACGACCGGCCCGTAGCTCTGGTCGAATACGTCGAAATGGCGAAAGGGCGGCCACTGGCGCTGCGCGGTGAGCCGGGCCAGCCAGGGCTGGAATTCCTCTTCCGCGGCCGCCTGGTGGCGGTGTTCGATCGTCGTATAGATGCGCAGGCCCCCGGTTTCCAGTTTGCGCGCCAGCAGGCGTTCGTTTTTGCGCAAAAAGCCGCGCACGTACTCGGTGACGTACGGATGCAGATTCAGTTTCTGGTTGGCCGAGTTATCGCCCGGCGACCGGTTCAGATGCGCGTAGTATTCCTGTTCGAGTTTGTGGTATTCAGTCCGCGCTTCGTCCACCGGCATCTGCCCGGTTTCGATGAGTCGCTTAAAAACGACGCGCACCTTGCTGCGCGATTCTTTCATATTTTTCAGGGGGCTGAAATACTCAGGCCGCGTGGTCAGCGAGGCCAGCAGGGCCGCTTCGCCCCAGTCGACATCGCGCACGGGTTTGCTGAAATAAAAACGGGCCGCCGCGTCCACGCCGAAGGCCCCGTGTCCCAGGGGCACTTCGTTCAGGTAGGTTTCCATGATTTTCGTTTTGGAATAACGCCGCTCAAGCAGCAGCGCGAGAAAGGCCTCCCGGGCCTTGCGCACAAACGACCGTTCGCGGCGCAGGGGGAAACGCAGACGGGCCACCTGCTGGGTGATCGTGGAGGCGCCTTCCCGGACCTCCCCCGCGAGCAGGTTCACCCAGGCCGCGCGCAGAATGCCCTGGATGTCCAGCCCGAGATGCGCGTTGAAGTGATTGTCTTCCGTGGCGATGAAACTGCGCACCACCCGCGAATTCATTTCGATGCCGCTCCGTTCGTTCAGTTCGATGATGCGCCGGTTGTGCATGTAATATTCGGCGATCGGCATGGTTTCGCCCTTTTCGTCCAGGCCAAACAGCAGCGAGGGCCGCTCGTAGCCGCTGTCCTCCCAGACCAGGAAAAAATCGGCCGGCGTGGCGGCGATCAGGCCCGCGATCAGGAGTAACATACCAGGCAGGAGCAGGAGCGAACGCAGGAGTGCGGTCCGGTCGTTGTCGGAGAGAATCCGGCCCAGCAGGCGAACGTATGTATAGAAGAGAATCCGCGAAAAAAACCCGGAACGCCCGGGAACGGCGAAAATATTCTCCGGAGCGGAGGCGACCGGACCGGGGCCGGGCCCCGGATCCGGGAGGGCGGCGGTTTTTTTCAGCGAGCGCGCCATGGATGGAGAGCCTTACCCCGAACGGGCAGGCACCAGCGCCAGACTGGCGTGAAAGGGTCCCCCGGCAACTCGTAAATTCGCGTGACGGATTCCGGCAGGGTGCTGAAAAAGCTAATTACTCCCCGTCTCAGCATTCCCGTTATCCAGGGGAAAGGCCCCGGTGCGAAAGTAACGCAGAAAACAGAACGACAGAAAGATCCAGCCGCTGACCTGCGCGACCCAGCTTGCCAGAGCGGCCCCGGTCAGGCCGTACTCCGGGATGAGGACCAGATTCGCCACGAATCCCACGACCATCTTGATCCCGGTTTCGATCCCGATCAAACGCGGCTGGTCGAGAGCGAACAGCGCCGTACCCAGCGGAGCGAAGAGCAGTCGCAGCATAAAATTCGGATACAGAATCAAAAATACGCGCGTGGAGGGCAGATAATCCGGACCGTACCAGGCGGGAATAAACCAGTCAAACACCCAGAACCCGGGGATGAGCAGAACCAGGCCAGGGACCACCAGGAGATACACGCGGCGAAAGGCGGCCGAAAATTCGGAACGCGTCGTGAGCGCGGAAAATCGCGGCAGCAGAATCGATTGCATCGTGGCCAGCAGAATTAGAAAACCCTGCATCGGCATGCGCGCGGCGTTGTACAGCCCCGCGTCGGCCGCGCCTCGAATCATCAGGATTTCCATCCAGTCGCTGAGAATCGACATGAACGAGGCCGCGACGATCCAGAGATTGTAACGAAACAGTTTGCTCATCCAGCCGTGCCAGTCCGATTGCGCGGCCTGCCGCAGAAAGAATGTGGCCGGGAAAAACAAAAAATACACCGCCACGGCGATATACGGCCCGAGCGTAAACGCGAAGAGCACGTGTTCGGCGCGCATGCCTTCCCCGGAAAGCAGCAGGGCGCCCAGGAGTGCCAGGCGAATCAAACCCACCGAGGGCAACCAGAACGAGAGGCGCAGGTACAGCGTATGCGCCACCAGGATCGCGTCCAGGTAGGAAAACAGCGACATGCCGAATCCGCCCAGCAGAATGATCCAGAATACTACCAGCAGATCCGGTTCCGAACCGGGCAGGAGCCAGGCCGGCACACCGAAGCTGCCGAGAAAAGGCGACCCGAAGACTCCGCCGAGGGCGAACAGGCTGAGGGCCACAACGGGTAAAAGCGCGTAGAGTTTAATCTGAAGCGAAGCGCGCACGATCGCCCGCACGCCGGAATCGTCGCCCGCGGCGATGCGCGGTGACAGAAAGCGAACGAGCGAATATTGCAGGCCGGCTTCGGTGATCGCCTGCACGATGACGATGCGCGCCAGGGTCTGGCTGAAGAGGCCGTGGTCCTCCACCGTCAGGATGCGTCCCGCGAGCAGCGAAAACAGCAGCGATATAAACGAATTGAGCGAACGCGCCGAAAAAAGAGCGACCGCGCCCTGAAACGTCCGGGAGGACCCGATTTCAATCGCGGTGGTTTTTAACTTTTGAAACACTCCCATAAATCCGGGACGGACCCTACATCGGAAACACGAAAGGTCGCGCGTCGGTCAACTGGCCGTCGCGGTGTTCGCAGAGTTCGAGGCCGTTCGCGCTGAGCAGAGCCGTCCGCACGAGATCGCCCCGGGGTTTGCCGTCCACTTCACGTAAAATTTCAAGGCCACGCATCCAGGTGGAAGAATGGATCCCGGACAATAATAACACACCCTCCCCGCGGATGAATTCGTCGTGGCGCAAGGTGCGCCCTTCCAGGCCGAGTTCGTGGGTTTCTTTTTCCGCGCGCGAGTTGTGCGGCATCACCCGCCCCAGAAAACCGCAGCCGGATGTTTTCGCCATAAAGGCCAGCAGCAGACCCTCCGGGGCCCCGAACGTTCCCCAGAGGACGTTGAGACGGCCGCCGGGACGAAAAATAATTTCGAACGCGGCCGATAGACTGCCTGAATCGATCAGGGCGATTCCCGCTCCCGCGTCACGGATTTCTTCTATTAAGTACTTATGGCGCGCGCGGTCCTGAACCACCACCGTCAACTCCGTGGGGCGCAGGCCCAGGGCTTCAGCGATCGCATGGACACTCCGACCCACTGGCGTTTCAAGATCAATGACACCGTCCAGCAGGGACGCGGCCGCCGCGGGCACCAGCAGTTGTTCCATGTATGTGCCGGGGACCTTCTGGATACTGTCTTGCGGGGCGGCCAGCAATACCGAGAGCGAATCAGGCAGACCCCGCGCGAAATTCGTCGTACACTCGAGGGGGTCCACTACCAGATCCAAACAGGGCGCGTCAGCGGCGTCACGGTTGCGACCGAGGCGTTCACCGGAGAATAACATGGGCGCTTTATCTTTTTCACCCTCACCCAGTAAGACGCGAAGTTTCAGATCGCACTCATTCAGAGTGGAGCGCATGGCCTCCACGGCCACGTGATCCGCTTCGTGTTTTTTATCTTTTCCCGAATATGGCACGACGGCCCGCGCCGCGGCCACCGTGGCCCTGGCCAGCTGGAGCCCGGTGTCTCGCAGATTTAAAACGTTTTCAAGCGACACAATTCTCTCGCAAAAGGTTTCACGCGGCACGGGATTTCAGGAAGCGGGGATCCAGGTTGTAATGACAGAACCCACCTGGATACCCCAGCGCGAAAAAATTTCGATTTGCATCAGGGTTCCCGGGGGGCCGGCGATTTTATGGAACCTGGTTTCCACGGAAACATCGGAATTCCCGCCGGGCATCCGTTTGTGGCCACGCAAAATCAGATGGTCACCGCGAACGATACCGTTCTGTTTCGTGGCACCGCTTTCAAAGCTCACGCTGACATCCAGATTGTCCTCGTGGTATGTTTTATAAATAAATTCTTCCGGCGTGGGAAAGGGGATCGAACCTTCCAGCAACCTGGTCTGGCACCGGCCATGAATCCCGTTTTCGGTACTGCAAACCTGCTCCAGCAATGCCGAACCCCGGACGTTTTCGTTTCGATCGCGAACAAGGGCGTATCCGATGCGGCGGCCAGGGAAAACTTTTTCCACATCGAAAAAACCGCCCTGCATGTGCGCCATTTCAGCGTTGAAGCCTCCGCACATCATGGAAAAAAAAACGGCGATGGCCGGAATCAGCGCCCCGTAAAAAGAAAAGCGTCGCATGAAATCCTACCTTTGGGGGGAGCGCGAGTCCCGGCAAATTCTTTTTTGACCCGCCCCGGGCCGGAGGAACGGCCCGGGCGGCCGCACCGGGCGATAATTTTCCCTTGCTTTGTGCGCAGCACCGCCCCAGACTCGCCAGAGCGGGCCGGCCACCCGGCCACAGATTTCGGTCGCGCGAGGTTCAGGTTTGGAAACAGCCCATCAAAGTCCGAACAATTCCGGCCCGGAGCAGTCCGGTCAGAACGCGGCCGAATCAATCGATATCGAATCATTCGCGCGCCTGTTCACCATTCCGTTTGAGCCCGCGAAGGCCCTGATCAAATCCCTGCTGGATACTTTTTTTCACATTGAAGTAAACGGTACCGAAAACATTCCGCTGGAAGGCGGGGGCCTGATCATCTGCAATCACACGGATATAATGGACGTCCCCGTGCAGGGTACGTACAGCCCGCGCAAGTTGCTCTACCTCGGCAAGGTGGAATTGTTCGAACCGGATGAGCAGATCAAACGATTTCTGTACCAGAAAAATTCCCCGTTCAACAATCCTTTCTTCGCGCCGGTGCGGCCGTTTCTGGAAACCGCGCTCAAGGCCTACGGGTACGCGCAGCGCATCCAGCTGTACGAATGGGGCGGGCATCCCATCAAACGAAATTATAAAGGCGAGGGAGCGCGCGCCGCGGTCGAGTACTACCAGGAGCTGGAGGAGTACATCGTCGGCTTATTAAAAGACGGAAAGTTCATTTCGATTTTTCCGGAAGGCACCCGCACCGAAACGGGCGTGATGCAACCCTTCAAAGCCCTGGCCGCGAAACTCGCCATTCGCGCGGGGGTGCCGATCGTGCCGTCCGGCATCAGCGGAGCCTACCGCTTTTCCAGTATGGAATCCCTGTTCAGCGGACAGATCTTTCGCACGCGCATCCAGTACAATATCGGAAAACCGATCACGCCGGCCGAATTCCCCGCGGGAGACGAAAAACGCTCCGCGAAAGAATTGACGGCCCTGGTGGAAAAACAGGTCTACGCGCTTACCCTGCATCCGGAACGGCGCGACCAGGGCCGCGGCAAAGCGCGTGTACTGTGAGCGAACGCGGTGCGGACCGATAGATGTTTATCACGAGGGCACGGGGATGAATCTTGCTTTACCTTATCATCCACGATCCGCAACGCCTTGAACCCTGGATTTCTCCCGGTGGCGCCCCCCAGCGCCCCCGTGGTAAAAAATTCTGCTAAAAGAAAAAATCCAGTCCGATTTGATACACGGCTTCCGGACCCGAAGCGCCCGGTTCCCGTCGCGCGTACGCCCCGCCGCCCGGAGCGGTTTCGGCCGGAGCGACCGGAGCGCTCATGGGCGCGATTACGCGTTCGCTGATGTGAAAGGAAATTTCACCGACTTCACGCTGGTCCACGGCGATGCCGCGCCACAGAAAAAAAATCGAAGCCAGCAGGGAAAACCCGCCCGCGCCCCCGCTGGCCCGGGCGTACGAACGGTACACGGCAGCCTCGTTCGATTTCCGCTGAATAATCTGGTAGTGATACAGGCCGAGCTCGTTCACGCGCAGCAGGGAAAGGGACGGAACCAGCGCCACGACCGAATCAAGCGTGCGTTCCGCGCGCACGGAAAAATGGATGTAGCCCAGGTAAAATCCGAGCGCGTTCAGGGCCGAGTAAAAAGAAAGATCGTGGTCGTCCCAGTCGAGGACGCGATAATTCGGGTCGCGGTAGACGGCGGCGGTGTTCCCTTTTTCCAGCGTAAAGGAAAACTCCTCGCGCTCGCCCGGCCGCAGCTCCACGCCCACGAAACGGTCCACGTACCCGCCGCGCGAGACGCGCACACGGTGGGCCCCTCCCGGCAGGTCGCCCCGGTCCAGGGGCGTGGTCCCCAGGAATTCGTGATCCAGAAAAACGCGCGCACCGACCGGCTCCGTGATTACGCGCAACCCGGCGCGGCGTTCGGCGGGACGGTTCGCGAACGTGAAGTTCGTTGCGCCGCCCGGCGAAAGCTCGATGCGCCGGGCTTCGTCCACGAACCCGGGCTGGCGGATTTGCAGGGTATAGGTGCCCGGGATAAGTCGGTACTCGAGCGGCGTGCGGCCCAGGTATAAATCGCCGATCAGGACCATGGCCCCGGGCGCGGGTGTATCCACGCGAAACTTCACCAGCGGCCGGCCCAGGAAGGCGCTGAAAAGATCTTCCGCCACGGCGTTCAACCCGTCGTACACGGTTCGGCGGTCCAGGCGATAGAATCGCCGTGTGGAGCGAGCCGGGCGTACGTCAAAGAGGTTAATTTCCAGCACAAGATCGGCCGCGCCAGCGCTGATCTCGCGCAGAACGCAATCTTCGCATTTTTTATTTTTTTCTTTTAATTTAGCGAATTCGTCGATCGACAGAATCCCGCCGTCCAGGAGATAGTCGGCTTCCATCAATTCCGCGCGACGATGCGGACTGCCCAGGGCCAGAATTTCCCCCACGCGCTGGTCCAGGGTGGCGGCCTCCACGGCCAGGGCCAGCCGGGTGGGCGGGGCTTCCGCGCGGGAGGCCGCGTCAGGAAGGGGGGTGACGCTGAGCAGGGTTTCGGGCCGTTCGGCCCACAGGAACCCGGCATTCTTGAACCGATCCGCGAGGATGCGGTTCACGCCTTCGCGCAGATAATCGAGCTTCGGGTCCCCGGTCATATTGAGCAGGGGCAGCAATACGAGTCGCCGTTTTTGTTCCACAAAATCCACGCGACCCGGAGCGGTCCGCAGCGCGAAGGGACCGGCGACCAAACCCGGCGCGGGAAGGCAGAAGACGATCACGGCGACCAGGAAACAGCGCCGCGCGGCAGGGGTGAAAAAACCGGGCACGAAAGAAAGCTCCCCGTGAGCCGGAGAGCCGTCAATTCAAAGAAAGCCGTCTGTTCAGGCGCGACCGCTTCGTTCCTCTTCCTCGGGGAGACGCAGGTACCGGCCTGGAGCCGCGATTCGAAACAGATGGTCGCTCACGTTCAGAATGCGACCGGTGTTCAATTCACGTTCGAATTCGTCCTGGTGCATGACGTCCAGGGCCTGCTGCAGAGTGAACGTCATGGCCGGGTGTTTGAGTTCCAGGGCCAGGGTTTCCAGGGGGTCTTCGGTTTCATGATCGAAGAGCGGATGCGGCATGGGTTCGATCACCGCGGCCGGCGGTTTTATCTGATTCCGGTGCATGACCAGTTTGGCCGCTTCGAGACCGATCGCCAGGCGCAGGTTTTCTTTTTCAAGCCGGGCCGCCGATTTTTGTAATCCCGTGTACCATTCCATGGGCACGCCCTGTTCGAAACTGATGGCGCCGGCCTCGAAGGCCCGGCCCTTGCACATGAAAAAACTGGCGCTGTTTCCCTCCGCGGTGAACAGTTCAATGCGCCTGTGAAGCGTGCGCGGATTCCCGGTCACGATGTGTTTGAGCGTCTGGATCACGATGCGCAGGCCCTGCCGGTTCTCACCGTGCTGGAATTCGGGGGTTTTTAAAAGATCGCGCACGGCACGCACCACGACCAGGGCTTCGCCGTTGAGGATGATGTACAGAATGGCCGAATAAAAAATGAGAATTTCGAGGGCCGCCAGCGGCGAAAAGCCGGAACGTCCGGTCAGGGCCGGAATGATACCGTTCGTGAAGACGATGGCGCCGAAGGTGACGGCCCCCGCCAGGCCGAGCGTTTTCAACTGAATCTGCAGCATTTCGTTCTGGCAGCGACGGTACCCGCGCCAGCCGATGAAGGAAAAATACGCGAAATAAATCAAATAGCAGATCACGAGCGGACGATGCAGCGGCCCGTACTCCAGGCGAAAAGTTTCGCCCACGGGCGCGACGCCGACCACGACCAGACCGGCCGCGTTGGCCAGCAGGAGCCCCGCGATGCTCGCGGTAAAAAGCCAGAACCGAACCCGGCGCAGTTCGCGCACGTTCGCCGTAAAAAAAACGAGAAATACTGTGACCGTAAGCGCGAGCGCCAGCGCCCCGGTAAACACGGTCCGGGCCAGAAATAATTTCGCGGCCTGGTCCACGGCGGGATGCCAGAAATAAATGGCCGGATTCAAATACACGAGCGAGGCCGCGAGCATGGCGAGGAAAGTGACCCGAACGGCTCCTGGGGGAAGCCGCGTGGCCGCCAGAAAAAACAGGCCGGCCGCGAGCGCGTTCACAATGATCATCCAGACAAGCGTAGTGTCAAAAGCGAGGACCTGATTCAAAGCGCGAACCTCCGGAGCAGCAGGGCGGTATTAAAACCGCCGAAGCCTTTCGAGTTGACGAGTACATTTTCGGGTTCTTCGCGCCGGCCCTGCCGTACAAACTTGAGGCCGCCCAGGTCCGGATCGGGTGTTTCGTAATTTACGATACCCGGCACTTTTCCGGTGAAAATCGACATGAGCGCCGCGGCGATCTGCAACACACCCGCGGCCGCCAGGCCGCTGCCCGTGGCGCTTTTGATCGAAGTCACAGAGGAACGTTCGGCCCGTTTTCCGAGCGCCTTGCGTAGAGCTTCCACCTCGATTTTATCGGCGATTTTATCGCTGGTGCCGTGCGCGTTGATGTGGTCCACGCGGCCGGGATGATCTTCCAGCGCCCCCTGGATGGCGGCGGCCCAGCGATCGCCAGATTGGTCGAAAAAGAACAGTTCGTTGCCGTTTTCGGTTTGCTGGCTGAAACTTTCGATTTCCGCGTAAATCCGCGCCCCGCGCGCGATCGCGTGGTCGCGGTCCTCCAGAATAAAAATGGCCGAACCTTCTCCCAGCGCGCATTTCGTACGGTGCAGATCGAAGGGTTTGAGGCAGGTGTCCGGGTGCGAATTGTCGGTCGTAAAATAATCGGCCGCGCAGAACGCGTTGAGCAAAATCTGCGAGATGGGTGTGTCCACCCCGCCCGCGATCATCACGTCCGCCCGGCCCGCTTCGATATGTTCGGCCGCCAGGCCCACCGCGTTGACCCCGCTCGTGCAGGCCGTGGAAACCGAGGTGACGTACCCGCGCGAACCGGACGCGAGAGCGACCGCCGCCGCCGGCGCCGCGATGAAGGCCTTCACCATGCCGAAGGGATCCAGGCGCCCGGGTTCAAAGCTTCTCAGAAAGGAAGGATGCTGGTCGATTTGTTCCTCAATAAAATCGAAAGAGCTGATACCGCTGCCGAGAATGACGCCGGTGCGCAATTCGTCAAAATGCGCGATGTCCGCGTCCTCGCGGGCCATACGAAAGGCGGCCACCGCGTAGCGGGCCGCGCGTGAATAATGTTTCCGTTCGCGGGAGTTGAGGAATTTTAAGTAACCATCGTCCTTCACCTCGGCGGCGACCTGGCAGGGATAGGTGGACGCGTCAAAGCGCGTGATGCGGTCCATGCCCGTTTTTTCCGTCAGGAGCCCGTCCCAGAATTCGGCAAGGCCGATTCCAATGGGTGATACCACGCCCGCGCCGGTGATGACCACGCGGCTTTTCACGCGGCCGCGCAGGGATTTTCGCAGGCGCGCCTGAAAACGCCGCACCAGGGAAGGGACCGGCCTGGGCGCGCCGGGCACTTCGGTGGAAACCAGGCCCGCCAGATGCACGGGAAATCGCATGTGACAAAATTACCACCTGGCCGTTTCCAGGTCCATACCGAATTCGGGAGCGACCGGACGCGAGTTCACATGAACACCGTATCCAGGGCCCCCGGGCGCAATTATAGTAAACTTTTTTAAGAGAAACCGGAAAAACATCGGCCGGCCGGGGTAACACTACAACGGTAGATAACAATTTCAGAGAAATCCTTACCACGGGGATCACGGGGACGCGGAGAGTGAATGCTCCGTTTCTGATTCCAGAACGTTCCGGAACGCTGAAATTCGCTGAATTGAATGCTGCTCCCTGTGGCCCCCGTGTCCCGGTGGTAAAAAAATTCGCGCTGGAAGTCACCTACCGTTGTAGTACTTACAGCAGGCCCGGATCCGCCGCGTTTGGTCGAAGTTCTCAACCCGCGACCGGCACGGCCTCCTGATCGCGGAGTTTGACCGAGACGATTTTGCTGATCCCCGGCTCTTCCTGGGTGACCCCGAAGATCGCGTCGCTGCGCGCCATGGTCAGCTTGCTGTGCGTAATCACCAGAAATTGCGACCGGCCCGAAAACCCGGCCAGCATGCGCAAAAAGCGCGCCGTATTGTTCTCGTCCAGGGGCGCGTCGATCTCGTCCAGGAAACAGAAGGGCGAGGGCCGGACCAGGTACGTGGCGAACATCAGCGCGATGGCCGTGAGACTCTGTTCGCCCCCCGAGAGCAGGGTGATGCTCGCGTTTTTTTTGCCCGGGGGTTGCGCCATGATTTCCACGCCCGCGTTCAAAGGATCGTTTTCGTCGGTCAGGCGCAGGGTGGCCGCGCCGCCGTTGAAGAGCGTCTGGAAGGTTTCGCGAAAATTGACCTGGATGCGTTCGAAGGTGTCCTGAAACAGAACGCGCGACTGATCCTCGATCTGACGCAGGATCGTCATGATGTTTTCTTTCGCGTCTTCCACGTCCTTCTTCTGCTTCTGCAACTGATTGTACACTTCCTGCCCGCGGCCGAGTTCCTCGATGGCCAGGGGATTGAATTGCCCCAGCGCGCGGATGCGATCTTTCAGACTGCGAAAGCGTTCGTCTTCTTTTTCCTGGTCCAGTTTTTTGCGCGCGCCTTCTTCCACGAGTTCGCCGACACTGCATTGAAAATCGGTGTACAGTTCTTCTTCCAGGGTACTGATGGCGATGGAAATGTTTTCCGCGCGGCGCTCCTGATCGGAAATTTCGGGCAGGATTTTTTCGATGGAATCGCGATCGCGGCGCGAACCTTCGCGCAGGGCGTTGATCCGTTCGCGCAGGGCGTCGGCCTGCTTGCGCGCTTTTTCCATGGCCCCGATCTGTTCGGCCTTGCGTTCCTTGATCAGGGCCAGTTCGGTGGAGCGCGTCTCCTCTTCGGTGGTCAGCCGCACGAGACCCGACTTGAGCCCGTCGATCTCTTCGTTGTAAAACGCCAGACGTTTGCGCGCTTCTTCCAGACGCGTTTCGATATTGCCGCGCATCTCCACGGACGATTCGCGGCGGACTTCGAAGTCGCGGATCTGGAGGTCCATTTCGACTTTACGATTTTTTTCTTTTTCCAGGCCGCCGGTTTCCAGCTTGCGGTGCTCGACCAGGCGATGGATCTCTTTGCGGAGGAATTCGCGGCGCGCGCGCAACTCATCCATACGCCGGTCCAGGTCTTCCTTGCGCGTGAGCACCCCGCTTTCGTCGAAGAGCAGCGATCGAAATTCGTTTTCGATGCCCTCCAGTTCGTCGAACCCGGCCACGATCTCGGAAAATTTCACCTGCCGGATGGTGACGGCCGCTTCCTTCGCGCGCCCGCCGTCGATTTCTTTGAGGGCCCGGCCCAGAAGTTCGCTCGATTTTTGCAAACGCTCCACGAAAGTCTGCTTGAGCGCGACGCGGCTGGCTTCGTTGGCTTTGAACTCCTGCTTTTTCTGGTCCAGTTCCTGGATGAACAGGCCCGTCAGTTCCTTGAATTCCTCCAGCGCCGCGGCTTCGCCCTGTTCCAGTTCGCCCAGCTCGGTCTGGTACCGTTCTTCTTCCACGTGCGAGTTCTGGATGTTCTGGCGATGCGCCTGGATGGACACCTCCAGTTTGGCGGACATATCCTTGAGCGATCCCAGTTGCGCGTCCAGATCGAGTTCGAGCTGGCGCGACGAGTCCCGTTCGCGCACGATGTCGCGGTAGAGGCGGTCTTCTTCTTTGCGGAGGTCTTCCAGATTGGCCAGTTTTTCAAGGCGTTCTTTTTTTTCCCGCGCCAGCCGGACGATGTCCTTTTCGATGGACTCCATACTGGAAATGTCCTGGTGGTATTCGCGGTCCAGGCGGTGTACCTCTTCCAGGCGGGCGCTGTGATTCTGTTCCAGTTCGTCCACCTGGCCTTCGCTGGCGGAGATGCGCGCGAAAATTTCGTCTTTGCGTTTGATCAGCCCGGACAGTTTTTCGTCCACCTTGCCGCGGCGCGTATCCAGCTCCACGAAACGCAGGTAGCGCAGGCCGCGGTCGGCCTGGTCCAGGTCCTCTTTCAGAGCCAGGTACTCGCGCGTTTTCGTGGCCTGTTTTTCAAGGTAGTCCAGTTCGTCTTTTTTCGTACGTAAAATATCGTGCAGGCGCAGCAGGTTCTGCTCCGTATCGCGCAGGCGATTCATCGTTTCCAGTTTTTCCGCCTTGTAACGCGAAATCCCGGCGGCCTCGTCGAACAATTGCCGGCGATCCTCGGGCGAGGCTTTGAGAATCTCCCCCATGCGACCCTGTTCCATGATGGAATAGGCGGCCTTGCCGATCCCGGTGTCCATGAAGACGCGTTCAATATCGCGCCGGGTGGTTTTTTTGCCGTTCAGGAGGTATTCGCTGCCGCTGTTCAGGTACAGGCGACGTCCGACGACGACTTCGTCCCGGTCCACGGGCAGCAGACGACTCGTGTTTTCGAAAAAAAGTTCGACTTCCGCCATCCCGGCCGGCTTGCGCGATTCCGAGCCCTGGAAAATGACGTCATCCATGGACTTCCCGCGCAAATTTTTGGCGGACTTTTCGCCCAGCACCCAGCGCACGGCGTCAAGGATATTGGTTTTACCGCAGCCGTTCGGGCCGACCACGGCCGTAAGCCCGTCTTCGGGCTCCACGATCGTTTCCGCGGCGAAGGACTTAAAACCGACCATCCGTATTTTTTTTAGTTTCATCTGGGAAGAACTCCGCTGGATTATGTCGTATAACAATCGTACCGCGACGGGTCGACTTCGTCGCCCTCTTTTAAAAGTGGGCAAGAAAAAAAGTAACCGGCCGGCGCGAAATATTGTACCGCTTTCGCCGCCGTGCACACGCGAAGGAGTTCCTACAAATCGCGCCATATGATCACAGCGCACGAATCAGAAGCGGCCCTTTTGCGCGTTAAACCCTATCTGAGCGCGTATTTCGCCCGGCCGGACGGCGAAAACGCCGTGTCCGCGCGCTTTCGCCTCGAGCTTTCGCGCGACGATCGCCAGATTCCTTCTATAGTAGTGGGCGATCGCCGTCAGCGCCTGGCCTCGGCGTACGCCCCGGAGCAGGAAGCCGACCGCACCCTGCCCGCCGGACGCGAAAAATGGAAAGGCACCGAAATCGTGCTGATCCTCGGCCTGGGCAATCCCTTCGTCCCGCTCAGGCTCCTGCCCGCTCTCCGGCCCGGCCAGATCACGCTCGCGGTCGACGCGTTTTTCGATCTGGGCGCCCTGCTCTGCCGCCAGCACGGCGAATTTCGCGCGTATCTGGAACGCCCCGGATCGCACCTGTTTTGTGGCGAAGAGTTGCTGGAGGCGCTCTGGAATTACCTGGACGGCCTGCCCGGCGAATCCCTGGCCGGACTGAAGGTCGTGACCAACCGCGCGTCGTACGCGCTCGCGCCCGAGTTTTACGCGCAGGTGGAAGAGCGCGTCAAGCTTTTGATCAAGTCGAAGATGTCCGATCTGCTCACGCGCTTCGAATTCGAAAAAAACTGGATTCGTAATATCATCATCAATTCGCGCCACCTGCCGGCGGCCACGGGCCACAGTACCCCGCGCACCGTGCGCCACTTCGAAGCCGTGCTGGCCGGTCGGCCCGCCCTGCTCGTTTCGGCCGGGCCCTCGCTGCGTTACAGCCTGGACCAGATTCGCGATCTCCAGTCGCGCGTCTTCATTCTGGCCTGCGATACGGCCTACAAAGTGCTCACGCGCGCGGGTATTACCGTCCACGCGGTCATCTGCCTGGACGCGCAGAAAAACTCGCTCTTTCATTTTTTGGGCGAGGAGCGCCTGCGCGAAACGCTTTTTTTCTGCGACCTCGTCATTCACCCTTCGATTCTGCGCACCGTCCACCCGCGCGCGGTCATTTTTTCGACGACCGCGAAACACAGCCACACCGCCGACGGCCGCCCGCTGCGCGAGGCCACGCCGGGCACGGCCCATGCCGAGTCAATCTACGGCCCCATCGGCGACGTCCAGTCCGGCGGATCGGTGGCGACCACCGTGTACGACCTGCTGCGGGTCCTCGGCGCGGGCGCGATATATCTCGTCGGCCAGGACCTGGCGTACACCGGCCGGCAGATCCACGCGACAGGCACCCACCACAACGAACGCTGGCTCACGCGCCTGGCCCGACCGCTCAGCCTGGAGACGATCAACGAGTCGGTCGTGCGCCGCCGCCACACACATACCGAGGAAGGCATCGGCGGCGAAGTCGTGCTGTGCGATTACGTGCTCGATTTGTATCACGCCTGGTTCGAAGACGCGATCCCGCGCGCGGGCGTGCCCACGCGCAATCTCACGGCCCGCGGCGCGCGCATCGCGGCGGCGGCGCCCATAGCCCTGGCTGAATTGCTGGACGTTCACCCGGAAATCCCCGACCCGCGCGAACTCTTCGCCGGAGCGGGGCCCCTGGAACGTTTCGCGCACACGAAAAACGAACAGCTCTGGCATGATCTGAGCCGGGCCGTCGGATCCGCTGACGACGCGGGCGGCGGGTCGGGTGTCGGCACCGCTGGCGATTTTCTCGCGCGTTGCGAAACCCTGTTCACGCGCCATACGTTTCTCAGGCCCCTGGCCAGACGCGCGGAAACGTATTTAAAACGTAATCAGGCGAAATTGAACGAGGAACGTTCCCGCGCCGTGTACGAACGATTCGTGGGTCGCGAGTTGCGCGACCTGGAACGCGGACTGCGGCCGTATTTCAGCGTGGACCGGGACAGGCCGTGAGGCCGGCGGAAACAATGATTCCGTTCGTCATCGCCTGCGTTCAGTTTTTTAGCGGAGTGCTGGCTCTGCTTATCGCCATCGGTCGCCTGCTCGCACCGCGGCGCACGGACAATCGCCTCCTGGCGGGACTGTTCACGGTGTACGGGCTCATCCTGATCAACTCGGCCTGCGGGCCCTCCGGCCTGACCGTACGTTTTCCCGTCCTGTTCCGTCTGAGTTATCCCCTGCCCTTTTTATTCGGACCGCTGTTCTACCTGTACGCCCGGAGCATGCGCGACCTAAACTTCGAGTTTCGCAAGCCGTTCCTGTTCCACTTTGTGCCATTCCTGGTCGCCTGCGCCGTAATGACCGACTATTACGCCGCCGACCTGGCCACGAAGCGCCTGGCTGTCGAGGCGGTCATCGTCCGCGGTGAACTGCACTGGCGCGAATTTTTTTTCGGTTCAGGCCTCATCGTGACCCTGGGTTACGTAATCGCCGTCGCGGTCGAATCGCGCCTTTTCTTTTCCCCGCGCATTTTACGCGAAGAACCTTCGGTGCGTTTCTACGTATTCGGAATCGTTTCCTATTTGTTTTATTTCGCCGCAATCACGCCTTCGGGGGTGTTCAATAACAAGGGGCTTTATTTCACGGCGTCCCTGCTCTTCGCGCTCGCCATCCCCGCCGGATTCCTCTGCGCCCAGCGTTACCCTGATTTTTTCGAGGGCACCGGGACCCAGGCGGCCTTCCAGAAATACCGGCGAAGACTGCTCTCCCCGGACGAGGAAGAGGGCCTCGGAACGCGGCTGGAAAACCTCATGCGCGCGGAAAAGGCGTTCCGCGATCCCCGGCTGACCGTGGCCCGAACCGCAAGGCTGCTGGAAACGACCGCCCCGGCGCTGTCCCAGCTCATCAACGGCCGCTTCGGTAAAAATTTTAACGAATACCTCAACGAGCACCGTCTGAGCGAGGTGCGCGAAAGACTCCTCACCAGCGACGAGACCATTCTGGCGATCGCCCTGGAAGCCGGCTTCAATTCGAAAAACGCCTTCAACGAAGCTTTCCGCAAATCCTTCGCGATGTCCCCCCGCGAATTTCGGCGAACGAACGACGGAAAAATACCGGATGGTTCGGCGTAAAAAGGCGTAATCGAATTCCATGATTCCCTTCCTGATCGCCTGTGTTCAGTTTTTTAGCGGCCTGCTGGCCCTGCTCCTGGCCGTCGGACGTTTGCTCGCGCAAGCGCGCCTTGAAAATCGCCTGCTGGCCGGAGTGCTGGCGGTTTTCGGCCTCGTGCAGTTGCATTCGGCCTGCGGGCCTTCCGGAGTCATGCTTCATTTCCCGATTATTTTTCGAATGAGTTACCCCCTGCCCTTTCTGTTCGGGCCCCTCTTTTACCTGTACGCCCGCCGGCTTCGCGACCGGAATTTCGAGCTTCAAAAGAAACATCTTTTCCACCTCCTGCCCTTCCTGGCGGCCTGCGCGGCCATGGCCGAATTTTATCTGGCGGATCCGGCCGCGAAACGCGCAGCCGTGGAGGCTTTCCTGGTCCGCCGCGAACTGCACTGGCAGGAATTCCTGTTCGGTGTGGGGCTGCTTTTGATTTTTTTTTATGTCGTATGGATCACCGTCGAATCGCGCCTGTTTTTTTCCCCGCGCATTTTACGCGAAGAACGCCCTTTACGGTTTTACGTGTACGTGATCTTCGCCTATTTCGTGTATTTTGCGCTGATCACTCCTTCCGGGATCCTGAACGATAAAACTCTGTACTACGCGGCTTCCCTGCTCTCGGCCCTGTCCCTGCCGGTGGGATTTTTAATCGCCCAGCGCTATCCGGACTTTTTCGATCCGGAGGAAACCCAGGCGGCCTTCCAGAAATACCGGCGAAGACTGCTCTCCCCGGACGAGGAAGAGGGCCTCGGAACGCGGCTGGAAAACCTCATGCGCGCGGAAAAAGCGTTCCGCGATCCCCGGCTGACCGTGGCGCGAACCGCAAGGCTGCTGGAAACCACCGCCCCGGCTCTGTCCCAGCTCATCAACGGCCGCTTCGGTAAAAATTTTAACGAGTATCTCAACGAGCACCGTCTGCGCGAGGTGCGCGAACGACTCCTCACCAGCGACGAGACCATTCTGGCGATCGCCCTGGAAGCTGGCTTCAATTCGAAAAACGCCTTCAACGAGGCCTTCCGCAAATCCTTCGCCATGTCCCCCCGGGAATTTCGGCGTCGACCGACCCCCTGAACGGGTCCAGACCGGGAAGGACCGCACCGGCCTTTTTTTCCCGGTTTTTGCGAAAAATTCGCCCGGGATTCTGATCCCGGGCGACAATTCCATCTGAATTGGTTACAAATTACTCCAGGGGGTTCCGCTCTGCAGCGAGGCCCCTGTCGGAGAATGTATGCTGCGGGGAGTCGCGATCAAAGTACCGGGCTGGCGACGTTTCCCGGTTTACCCGTTCTTCTTCCTCGCCTGCATGAACTCCGCCTTTGAAAATCCGGCCGATCCTGACGGTGAGGTTTTCTGGAAGGCTCAGTTTGTTCAATGTGTTCGTTCGGGTGCCTGCTCTGAAAAATCGCTGCAGGCGACGGAGCAAGCGGGCGCGTCCCCGACAGTCAGCGCCCTGCCCGTTCCCGTTTATCAACTGGGATCCGGAACCTACACCGCGCCGCTGAACGAAGTGATGAGCGTCCCGGCGGCACCGGAAGCCACGATTCGTTACACGTTTACGACGAATGGCACGGACCCGGCGGAGCCGACCTGTTCGACGGGCACCGCCGGAAGCGGAATTACGGTCGATAACACGGATACAAGGATCAAAGCGATTGCCTGCGCGGACGGGCGTTGGCCTTCCCCGGTTTCCCAGGTTCAGACCTACACTCTCCGCGTGGCCACGCCCACCCGGAGCCTGCCGGCCAGCGCCGGAAACTATTCGGACTCCGTAAATACGGAATGGGCCACGACGACGCCCGGGGCCAATCTCCTGTACCGCACGGACGGGACGGATCCCGATTGCGCGGATCCCGGAGCGTCCGGCACCGCCACCCTGCCCGGTGGCGGCGTGTCTCTGCCGCCCGCGTCTGGCAATGGCACAGTCGATTTACGCGTGGTCGGTTGCCGGGCGGGGTTTTTGAACTCCACTTCCGGTGCGGATACCTTCAGTTTTACGGTGGCTGATCCGCAGATCCGGGTTGCGACGTACACGATCAGCGGGTCGGTGAGCCTGTTACCGTCCACGCTGAGTTTTGTGAGTACCACCCCGTCGTCGTATTTTTGTTACTCCACGGGCGCCGATCCCGTCTGTGACGGAGCGGGCGGGTGTACGGTCGGTAGCGCCGTTTCCGGTACCACGACCACCGCCGCCACCATCACCCTCAAGGCACGTGCCTGTCGAAACGGCTTCGCGCCGGGCGGGCTCGCCACGCTTACGAACACAGGATTTTCCACGGGAAAACGAATTTTCGTCAGCTACAGTAACGCTGGCGGCGGACTGAACGACATCGCGGCCGACGCCCTCTGCAATACGGACACGCGCCGTCCTTTGACGAGCGCCACGTATAAGGCCCTGCGCGGATCGTCCACCAGGCACTACCTGAGCGCGAGCTGGCCCCTGTTCGCCAGTACGAATTACTACCGACCTGATGGCCTGGCGATCACGAGCACGGACTCGTCCAAACGTTTGAATTTCCCGTTCACGAATTTGATCGCTCCCGCCGGATCAAATCTGATCGTCTGGACCGGTCTTTCCTCCAATTTCACGACCGCCGCCGAAACCTGCGCGGACTGGACGGTCGGCACCGCGGCCGAAACCGGCAAGTACGGGGTTTACGGGCCGAACTATAACAACCAGGAATCCATCGATACCGGAGTCGGGTTCGTCATTAACTGTAATAACAATTTCCCCATTTACTGCGCGGAGCAGTAATCAGGCGCAAACGAATGCTTTTATTTCTTAAATTCGCCAGAGCGCTGCGAACCCCCGGCCTGGCCCTGGTTTTGATCGCCGTGGGCGCCGGGCGCGCGGCGGCGGATTCCGTTACGATGAAAGACGGGCGCGTCCTATCCGGCACGATCCGGTCGCAGAACCGCGAAGTGATCGTGATTCAAACGGGCGGCGGAACTCTGGCACTGGATCGCAGAACCGTCCTGCGCGTAACGTTCGGGGCTCAGGCGCGGGAATCGCCCGCGGTTAAGATCCGGGTGGAGCGCAAACCAGCACCGAAAACAAAAAACGGACCCGCGCCCATGCCCGAACCGCGCAGCGCCATCCTTGATTCCGACCCGTCATCCTATGCCGATTTTCTGGCGGCCGCGCGCCTTTCAGCAAACCGGCCACCGATCGTTCCGCCTGAACCAGAACGATCGCCGTCTGAGTTCCCGCCGGTTCCAGAGTGGCAGGAGCCTGCGCCTGCCGAACATGAGGGTGCGCCAATTCCGGAATATGGCCGGGATACCAACGCGCTCTGGCGTTCGGCGCTGTTTCCGGGATGGGGACAATGGCACCAGAACCGCGCGGGAGCCGGCTTTGCCTGGGCGGGGCTGTTCACACTGTCCGCCTTCGCGACGGCCGACGCGTACGCCCGGTACCGCGACGGGTTCGCAACCTATCAGGCGATATTCAATCCCTTCGCCGGCGATCCGGCCGGAGTCGCCATGGCGGTGTCCGGTCTTTTCGACGTAACCCGCCTCGGTCCGACGGGTTATTTCGCCTATCAGCAATCGTTTCGCTCAAGGCGCGAGGCGGTCTCGCGCCGGTACGCCACATTCCTGATCGCTTCGACGGGCAGCGCCCTGATTTATTGCGCGAATCTGCTGGACGCCGGCATTCAAGCGAAAAGCCTCGCTTCCGCCAGAGGGGATGCCGGCGGGGAAGGCTCCGGTTTCTTCGTTTTTGTGGATGCTGAGGGTTCGCCCGGAGCCGGGTTCAGTCTGACCTGGTGAAATACGGTTGTGCCTGGACCGTTGCGTTTCAGGCGCGAAAATCGATGAAATTGTCCGTCACCCGCTGGCCACGCGTATCCGCGCCCGTCCGGGCCGCGTCCATATCCGGTTGTTTGGTGGCCGACAGCTCGGTCAGAAGCAAAGTTTTGGGCGGCATCTTGTTTATAGCCAGCTGATTGTTATCGAACATCATGTGACTGGCGGTGTTGTTGGCGGCGGAGGCGTTTATTTCTCTAAGCATGGCGACTCTCCTGTCTGTCCCCTGAATATACCCCGGGACGGCCCGGTTGTCAAGTGCCTTTTATCTGGGGTCAGACCCCGGTCAGACCGGCTCCCCTGCCCGGGTCCCCTCCAGCCCGGCCTCATTGATTCAGCAGACAGGCCTCGGACGATTTATGCCGGTCCAGGGCGCAAAGCTGTTTGGCTTTATCGCAATACAGGTGATAATTCGGGACTTTAAAGGCGCAGAGGTGGTCACAGCGGGCCACGTCGCCGTCCTGGATACAATCTTTCAGGGCCATGGCCTGGAGCTTATCGCAGGCGCCATTGTCCCCGTCGGTGCACAGGTCGTGGCAATCGCCGTAGCTATTTTTTTCAAAGCAGAACGCCTTTCGTTCGCTGCAGGACGTTGTCAAAAAAAGCAGAACGAAGGCCGCGCAAAGCATCAAACCGGAGAGCAACTTCATCACCAAGTTATACCCGTTTTCAAATTCATGACAAGCAAAAAAAACCGCGCTCAGAGCAGGCGCAGGGCCTCGCGGATCATCTCCGCGGAGGACACCTCTTTCCCGGCGGCTTCCAGAACCTGGGCAATCACTTTGCGCGCCTGTGGCTCTTTATAACCTAATTGAAGCAGGGCCTCGAAGGCCAGTTCCTCTTCGCCGGCGGGCGGGCGCGGTTCGGCCTCCGTGCCGGGCGCGCGCGTGGCCGCGAGGAGTTGTTGGAAGCGCTCGCGGCGCCGGCCGATTTCGAATACGAGGCGTTCGGCGGTGGCCTTGCCGATGCGCGGGATGCGCGAGAGCCCCGCGACGTCTTTGCGGTCGCAGAGCGCGAGCAGGGTGGCCCCGTCCAGGTGCGATAGAATCGAAAGCGTGAGCACGGTGCCGACGCCTTTGATGTCCTGGAGCGCGCGAAAAAATTCACGCTGCGACACTTCCAGAAAGCCGAAGAGGCGCTGTTCTTCCTGAGTGAATTGATGATGGATGTAAAGATGAGTCTCCGCGTCCGGACGCTGGCGCTGGAGCAGATCGTACACGCCGAGCGGAACGTGCACCTCGTATTCCACGCCGCCCGCGTCCAGGTACACGCGCTGCACACCGAAACGGCGCACCCGCCCGCGCAGTCCCGCGATCAAAATCCGACCGTCCCGTTCTGTCGCGCGAGCGGGGACTGGAGCAGGGTCACGCCGGCGATGCCCGCGGCCAGCGCGTCGGCCGTATCGTCCGGCTCGATCGGCCCCGCGATGCCGAGCAGTCGCTCGACCATGCGGATGATTTCGCTCTTGTCAGCGCGCCCGCTGCCGGTCACGATCAGCTTCACCTGACCCGGCCCGGGTTCGAGCACCGCGATGTCCTCAAGGCCGCACGCGGCCAGAATCACCCCGCGCGCCTGGTAGACCCCGCCGGCCGTCTTGCGATTTGTTGAGAAATACAACTGTTCGACGACCGCGTGATCCGGGCGATGTTCGCGCAGGAGCGCCAGGGTGTCCTCCAGGATGACGCGCAGCCTCTGCGCGACGGGCAGATCCGCCTCAGTCAGAATGGCCCCGTACGCGCGCGACGTAAACACGCCCGACGAAGGCGACTCGACAACGCCCCAGCCGGTGATCGCGTAACCCGGATCAAAACCGATTATTTTCAGTGCTTCGCTCCTCAGGGGGATCTGCGCGGTCCCCCTGAAACCCCCGCGCCGGGGGGTTGCGGTCCCCCCGGTCCCCCAACGCTGATTCCATTGCGTTTAACGCACGCAACGTTTCGGAATGTATTTGGCGGTGAAGGTCCCCCTCATGCCAGTGCACCCGCGATTTCGTCCGGAATTGACATATTGTGATACACGGCCTGGACGTCTTCGTTGTCTTCGAGTTTTTCGATGAAGTTCATCATTTTCTGCGCCTGTTCGGCGTTATCGACCGCGACTTCGGTGCCTTCCAGGGGCAGAAAGCGGATGCCGGATTCGAGCACCTCGATGTTCTTTTCGGTCAGCTTTTCCTGGACTTTCGAAAAGGCCTCGGGCGCGGTGAGGATTTCGTAGTATTCGTCTTCGGTACGCAGATCGTCGGCGCCGGCTTCGATCGCCAGCTCCATGAGCGCTTCCTCACCCATTACGTCCTTGCTCAGGACGATCTGGCCCTTGCGTTCGAAGAGCCGTTTGACAGCGCCCAGTTCGGCGAGCGACGCGCCGTACTTCGTGAGCATCGATTTGATTTCGGGTGTGGTGCGTTTTTTATTGTCGGTCAGTACGTCGACGATGAAAGCCACCCCGCCGGGCGCGTAGATCTCGAACAGGAGGTCTTCGAAAACCTGGCCGTCCAGTTCGCCCGCGCCTTTTTTCACCGCGCGTTCGATCGTATCGCGCGGCATGTTCGCGCCGCGCGCTTTGGAGATGGCGATGCGCAGACGCGCGTTGCTGCCCGGATCGGTCCCCCCCAGTTTGGCCGCGACCATCAACTCTTTGGATAATTTCGTGAACGCCGCGTTACGTTTTTTGTCAACGCCCTGTTTGCGATGTTTGATGTTCGCCCACTTCGAATGGCCCGCCATGCCACACCTCTCTTACCTGTATTCGTACAATCGTTCGATTTCTTTCGCGCCAGCGATGGAGGGCCGGAGCGCAGCCCGGCACGAGAGCGCGGTCCCGGCCGCGCCTGCGCGGTCGGGAGGCGCCCTGTTATTGCCCGTCCAGAGGCAAATCGTCGATTGGCCCCGCGCCCTGACGAATCAATCGAATCTGTTCCTCCGAACAGTCCACCACCGTGGAATATTCGTGGTAGCGCATGCCACCGTCCACGATCACGGCCACGCGCGAGCCGTACAGTCGCTCCAGTTCCTGGGGATCGGTGTAATACTCGTCCGTTAAGGTTATGGAGGTGGAAACCAGCGGGGTGTCAAGCTCTTCCATAAGCGCCAGGTGCAGCGGGTGGTTCACGATGCGGATGCCCACGGTCTTTTTTTTGCCCTGGCCGCGCCGGTCCATTTTGCGATTCGCCGGCAGGATGAAGGTATAGGGGCCAGGCAGATGGGCCTTCATGAAACGAAAGATCGGATTGGGAATAGCGCGCGCGTATTCGCTCGCCATGGCCACGTCGCGACAGAGGAGCGACAGCGGCTGCGATTCGGGCAGATCTTTCAGGCGATACAATTCGTTGATGGACCGGGGCGATTTGAGCGAACAGACAAACGCGTACACCGTATCGGTCGGCAGAATCAGGACGCTGCCGTGGTCCAGTTCGTTCTGGATCATCTGGAGATAACGTTTTTCGGGCGTGACCGGATGGACATGCCAGATAGTCATTCTGTCGTGTCGCCGGAGTACCGGACGCTGTCAAGCAATCGGGTCACGAGGGCCGCGTTCTCTTCGGCCGCTCCTTCCGCATCCAGGAGGGCCGCGAGTTCGGCGCGCGCGGACGGGTACGGGCGCATGGCGATTTCAAACGAAGTGACCGCTGCGGCAGGTTTGCTCCGCAAGCGGGCCTGGCAGAACGCGATGAAGGCCTGGCGCGCACGCGCGTCGGCGATTCGTTCCAGGAGGCCCGCGCGGCGCAGGGCCCGGTGTAAGAGCGTGTCGCCCATGAGCCGGCCGTACGCGCGCCAGTCGGGGAAGGTCTCCGCGAGCGTGGCGGACACGGCGCCGTCCAGGTCGGCCTCTTTGTTCGGGCAATCGTAACCCTGGCAGATGGCCGCGCCGTAAAACGAAAAATTTTGCGAACCGGGGTCACCCGTGAGATCGGGATGAACCATACATCCGGGACGGGCCGCGCCTTCGTCCGCACCGGGCGGCACCGGTCCGAAAAACGGACAGACGTAAATTTCCGGGTTGTGGCGCGGGATGCGCGCTTCACGCTCTTCGCGGCGCGACCGGTAGGCGAGCACGGTCGCGCGGTCGCGCAAATCGAGCACGCGAAACTCGCGCGCGCGTTCCTGGAGGAGCGCGGGCAGGTCGCGCGGCAGCGGGTCGGTCGTGAGCGGGGCGGGACTTTCGTGAGCGGCAGGCGGCGCGTAGCCCGGCGCGGCAGTTAGCGGGGCGGGCCCTGATGATGCGGCGGCCCCGGGCTCCTGAGGCGAGGCCTTCTGTTCCGGCGCGGCTTCCCCATCCGGCGCGGGCCATAGTGAAACGGCGGCGTTTTTCGCCTGATCAGGCGCGGGCGACAGGGAGGCGAAATCGAGATTGAACGGTCCGCAGCAGGCTCCGCACGAAACGCCGCGACGGCGACAGGCGGTTTCGGTGGATTCGGGTGGCTGGGACATGGTGCGTGCGGTCGCCGGATTTGTTGTGATCGGTGCGACCCACAATCGGGCGGGGTGGATGGTGCTTGCAAGAATTCTTTTTCGAGGTGGGGGATGCGCGCGGGAAAGGAACGCGGGCGGAAATTGCTTGCTTTTCGGGTATGTCCTGTGTAAAATATATGCGTTTAGTGCGTTCTTTTTAATGGGCATTTTCAGTTCAAGAATTCCGTCGCAGAGCATCATCGTTGTGGATATGGACAATACCCTTGTGGATGAATTCGGGGCGACCGAGCGGCCCGGTGTGAAAGACCTGTTGCAGGTCCTGAAAAAAAATTACTCCCTGGTGCTCTGGACCAATTCAACCAGGGATCGCGCGCGAACGATTCTGGGGGAACATCTTTTTAACCCGTACTTTACGAAATTTATTTTCCGTGAGGACTATGACCCGGAGAACCGGGGCATTTCAAAGGATTGCCGGAAAATCAAGGCCGCTTTTATTATTGACGACGATCCAGGCGAAATCAGCTTCAATCAGAAGAACAGGGTTCGTGGTTTTCAAATCACGTCCTATCGCAAAAATATGTCCGGTTATGATTTCGCGGCGGAATACCGGGAAATCATAAAATTAATAACGGGAGGGTAAGCTTTAAATTTCTGAGGTTGAACGACGAATGCTGGACTTCTTAATAGAGTACAGGGAGCAGTTTCCGAATCCCAAACATCCCGGGGAACCTTAAAAAATGAATTGCACGAAAATAAATTCCGGCCGTTAAATGGCCTTCCTTTTCTTTCTCGATTTGCCAGACCCCGAAAAGCAACTGACGCAGGCTCTTCCAGTCAACCCGGCAGGACAGTGACCTCAACTTCGCGCCGATTGCGGCGGGCTTCCTCGACAATGCCTTCCAGCAAGCGGGCGGTTTCGTCATCGATCCATTCTTCGCCACATTGGGCACAAATCAGTGCCCGAACACGCCGAACGACCACGACACCCGTTCCGATATCAGCGGTGAAGGTGGTTGTTCCCGAATTTTTCTTTCCCCCGCAGATGGGACAGGTACCGGTGTTATTTATACTTATTTCCTCCTGGTCCTCCGCGTAGCCCCCGCCCGCCCTCACCCGCGTTCCAGCGGTCGCGGGACTTCCTGATCGGCTCTTTCGAAGGGCGCGGGCTTTTCGTAACAGGGGAACGTGATACGGCCGCTGACGGGATCGAACTCCAGAAAATCGTCCAGCGTGAAAAACACTTTGCGTGAGCTGTTGTAGATGACGACCTGATCGCGGTGGGCCAGGAATTTTTCCAGCAGGGGCGGTATCTTGAATTCGGCGGGCACCAGACGCACCTGTTCAGGACGCATCCCCTTGAAGACGAGGGCGGTTTCGCCGCTTTTGTCCACGTACGCGATGCGGTAGCGCGAAAGCGCGGCCAGGTCAGTGAGCAAATTGTCGAACAAAAATTGATAGGTGATAAAATGCGTACCCACGGCCGGGCCGGTGATGGCCCCGCGGCGGTACTCATCGGTCCAGCGCAGCAGTTTGAAGATGCTGTCCCGGTGCAGATACAGGCATTCCATCACCCCCGTCACCGAGATGTCGATGTGGAGCGAGCGCATATTGGACGTACATTCGTAAATTTTTTCGATCCAGAAACTTAGCGTGCACGGATCTTCGCGTTCGGGCAGGACTCCGCGCAGTGTCAGGAACCGGTAGTTTCCAAAAGTCAGCGCGCCCACGACCAGCATGGTATGTTCGAACGAAAGGATCAGCGCTTCCAGACCGTCCTGGGGGTGGAACTCCACGTCGCCGATGGCGCGAAACCGATCGTATTCGTGCGCCACCGGAGTGGGATAGTTTTCGATCACGCGGCGCGCGTTGAACGCGTTGCGCGACGCGTCGAAAGTCCGGCGTTTGCCCTGGCGAAAGATCCGCGCCATGGGATTGCCGTGCAAAACGTAGTTGGCCCAGGTGATGTCGGAGGAGGAATACGAATGGCGGGCCTTGCTGCGCGCCTCGTAGAGCGCCTCCCCCAGCGATTTCACTTCCAGCATGGAACGGTAAAAATTAAGCGAAAACTCCAGGGTCTTGACGTTGTCCTCGATCTCCCAGTTGGTGCCGATGTAGTTGCCGATGCCCGCTTTTAGAAACGCGCCGGCCATATCGTTGAATCGAAACACGTCGGGCGCGCCGTCGGCGGGCGTGGCCGCGGATCCGCCGCTCAGGGGCGACGAAAGACAACTGTTGGAAAAAACAAGGAAGGGCGAACAACCGGACTTTTCGATCTCGCGCGCGCGCAGGACCTTGTTGCCGGCCAGGAGCCAGCCGCTCTCCTGCTGGTTGGCGTCGTAGTATAAATGACCCGTGTAATGAATGATGTCGCGGTCCTTGATCGCGTTGAGCAGGCCCAGCTTCGTGATGCGCGAGCCGGCCAGGAAATGTACGTCCAGGAGATCCGGACTGATCTCGGCGTTGAGCGAATCGAAGAGGCCCTCCCCTTCCAGGCGCGCCCACTCCAGGTCCTCGGTGGGATCGGCGATGATCAGCACGCGCAACCGGTCGCGTTCGGCGCGGACTGTATCGCGCCAGTAACCGGAAACGTTTTTGCCGATGTAAAACTTGTCGGCCAGGAAACAATTCCCGTCGTGCAGGAGTTCCCAGGGAATGTTACGCAGCGAATGATCGACGTGTAAAAAAAGAAAGCCGTGTTCGTTGTCGCGCAGGCGTTTCTGGATGGCCTCCGGAAAAAATTGCAGAAAGAAGGTCTCCCCGATGCGCCGCAGCTCGCCCGAGATGCCGACGGGCGCGGCCTGGTCCGGGCCGGAGTACCCGGTGGCGATGCGCGCGATGCGCTCGACTTCGATCAAAAACTCGCTGATCAGATCGTCGTCCACGACCGTCTGCAAATGCGTGTCGCGCGAGGGCAGACGACCCTGCACGATGTTGAAGACGTTGGTGGCCCCGATCCGGTCGATGATGACGCTTAAAAAATCCATATATAAAAACCGGCTCTGATTACCCTTGAATCAAAGCGTTCATTTCCCGCACCGCGCGCTCCAGGCCCACGAAGAGCGCGCGCGCCACGATACCGTGCCCGATCGAAAACTCTTCCAGGCCGGGAAGCGCCGCCAGGCGCGACACGTTCTGGTAGTGCAGGCCGTGACCGGCGTTCACCGTCAGGCCGATCCCGCGCCCGAATTCCACCGCCCGGGCAATGCGTTCGAATTCGGCGGTTTCTTCGTTATACTTACGTTCTTCCCCGAGAATTGCGTAACGCCCGGTATGCAACTCGACCCCATCAGCACCCGCGGAACTTGCGGCGGCGAGTTGCGCCTCTTCCGGTTCAATAAACAGCAAAACACGTACTCCGGCCCCGCGCAATTGCCTCACCACGCTAATAATTTCAGGACGACGGCGAACCGCGTCCAGGCCCCCCTCCGTGGTCAACTCCTCCGGGCGCTCCGGCACGAGCGTGACCGTGCGCGGTTTGATTTTCAGCGCGATTTCGACCATCTCTGCGGATGGCGCCATCTCGAATGTAAGCGGCAACAGCGCGGTCTCCAGGATCAGGTCCAGGTCCCGGTCCTGGATATGGCGGCGATCCTGGCGCAGATGCAGGGTAAGCCCGGCGGCGCCCCCAAGCTCACACAACCCGGCCGCGGTCACCAGGACCGGGTACCTGGTACGCCGCACCTGACGCAGTGTGGCGATATGATCGAGGTTTACCGACAGGGACCGGGCCATGCGATTGAATTCTGGCGGGGAATCGCCGGCCTGTCCAGTAATAATTTTGCTGACAGGGGAAATCGCCGCGTGGTGCAATCCCGCTCATGGAAGCGCGGCATTACCTTGTGAACGGAAGAGTCCAGGGCGTCGGTTATCGGTATTTCGTACAGAGCGCGGCCCGGCGTCTGGGCCTGAGTGGCTGGGTGCGGAACCTGCCGGATGGCCGGGTGGAATGTACGGCGGCCGGAACCTTCGAACTGCTGGAAGCGCTGGAGCGGGAATTACGCAAAGGTCCGGCCATGAGCAGGGTCGAGTCCGTGGATGTTCAGCCGGCCGCGATTCCCGCCGATTCGGGGTTTGCGATTCGCTGACCAGATCCGGCGCTGCGGATCGACCGGAAACTTTAGAAACTTTACTTCTGCCCCGCCGCCAGGGTCTTCCGCTTCAAATCCAGTGCGGCCAGGGCGTAGCCCCCGTCGGACCCGTCGATCAGGTGCAGCTCGGAATTCCCGCCGCTGCCGTTAAACAAACAGGTGATGAGAATGCTCGACGATTCGTGCAGGCCGTACATGATCTGTCCGGCGGCTTCATTACGCGCGAGCCAGGCTTTCAGTCGTTCGGTGCGGTCCGGAGCGCAACTGATCACCATCTTCAGGGACCCGTCGAATTTGCGGTGATCGGAAAAAAGCGGCAGGTTTTGCGCGGCTTTCTGTTTCATGAATCCCGCGAACAGCGAATACAATTTTGTTATTGTGGAAAATAGGATCCCGAGCAGGCGAAATTTAAATCCGCTGCTGGCACGCGCGGCGACTGTCGTCCAGGCCGAAAGCTGGGCGGGGGTGGTTCCCATGCGAAGATTCGGCCAGTCGATCGGGTAGTACTCGCTCTCCGGGCCCAGGTAGTCGAGGATTTCCCGGATGATGGATTCGTACGAAGCCGCGCCCGCCGCGCGCCGGACGATCAAAGAGAGCACCGGACCGCGGTCGCTTTTGATATCGCGAAAGGGGCAGCTGAATCCGGAATAATCCGGCAGCAGGCGCGGGACATGGCGGTCGGAGAGCAGGTACGCTGCACCCGCGCCTTTGATCAATTGTTCGGCGTATTCGAGTCCGTTGCCGAAGAAGATGGCCTGCTGAAACGGATTCGCGGCGCTGAATTTACCGACGAGCAACTCTTTGCCGGCGGCGTAAACTTCCTTGAGGCTTACGAATCCAATCCGCAAATCCAGGCCGAAATTGTCCCGTACGAAACCGCGCGTGCCGTAAAAAATGTCTTTCACCTCGTCCAGAACATCCCGCGGACAGAGCAGGGAAATCCCGTCGCCCCCGAACACGAGCGGAACGTTTTCGTGCAGGCCCCGGTTGGCAAGCGCGGCGATCGAAATCGCTCCGGCGGTGTTCACTTCTTTGTAATTCCCTTTCTGGATGGCCTGGGTGGAATTTACCACATCCGTAATCACCACCCACCAGTCCTCCGGAGGGGGCCGGTAATTCGCCGGATTGCCCACGGCCAGAAAATCGTTTAGGGGGGGCAGCTTTTTATAAAAATCAATCGCCATTGTCGTACGCTCCGGTCCGCCTGCGGCTACAGTATCCGCAAGAGCCGCCCCTGTCCGCCAGCCTTTTTCCGCTTGCAAGGTTCGCGCGGGAATTGAAAAATATGGCCTGCCACCTCCAAAACAATGACGACGGAAAGTATCGCACTCGGGTTTGAAATTTTTTTCAGCCTCTTCCTGCCGCCCATCGGCTTTCTGGCCTGGCGCAAGAATCCGTCCAACCTCATTCTGCGCGTGTTCCTCGCGATCTGCCTGGTGGCCTTCGCCTGGATTTTTACCCAGGACCTGCATCGTTTGCTGATCATGACGGGTCTGTGGATCACCGGGCTTGTGTTCAGTCTCTCGGACGTTTTTCTCCTGGCCCTCGGCATTCTTCTGCTTTATTTCGGGAACATTTTTCCCGGGCGCACACGCTGGCGTCGTTCGCGTCGCCAGAACGTTCGCAAAAAAGGGGATCCGCGCAAACGTTTCCGGACTCTGTTCTGGCCCCTGGCGGGTCTCGCGGGTCTGTTCGCGCTCCTGAGTTTTACGGATCTCCTGGTGGGCGGAAGGGTGTACTATCCGACCATCGGCACCTACGACGGCGAATCGGGCATACTTTATTACGCCAATCGTCTGCTGGTTTTTCTGTGCGTCTTCCTGGCGATTCGCGAACAACAACGATTTTTAAAAGTAAGCGAACGCGATCCCCGGCGGATCTATTCACGTTACATGATCATGGCCTTCGCTTTCGTCCTGGTGGCCGGGCTCGCCCTGTTCCTGTCGAATATCGTTTACGATCTGGACGAGTTTCTCAGGCCGCTGCTGGTCGCGGCCATCACCGCCGTCTGCGCGTTTTTATACAGCGTACTTACCTTTCGCGCCATCGCCCTGCGCGACGTGCTCTACCGCAACGCCCTGCTGGTGCTGACGGCCATTCTGTTACTGGTTCCGGTTTTTTTTCTGATCAACTACCTGCTGGCCTTCATGTACGCCACGTCGCTCGGGATGCTGGCCGGCCTGCTCTGCGCGGTGTTCATCCTGTATCAGTTCCTGTACCGGCGACTCCAGCCGTACCTCCAGCATTTATTTTTCCAGAAACAATCCCGCGCGGACGACGCACTCGCCCGCTACAACTCGTCGGTCCTCTCGCTTTCCTCGGAAGAGACGCTGAACGTGCGCAAACAGCTCGTCGACTTCCTGGACGATCTGTACCGGCCGCGGCTGATTCTGTTTTACACCCGCAAAGAAGACGCCGCGCAAACAGGCGCGACCGGTCTCCACCAGGACCGCGGCCTGACGCGGCTCGTGGAATACGAAAACATCCCGCCCGCCGAACTCCCGGACCGACTCCGCCGCGTGCTGGCCGCGGCGGGCGACGGCGGTCTCCTGGTCGACTTCCAGTCCGAGGCGGAAACCCGCGGCGAAATCGAATCGGCCACCTGGCTGGCGCGCTACGCCTCCTTCGGCGCGGAAATCATCCTGCCCATCTTCGAATCCCAGATCGTTGCCGAAAAAAACGGTGGCGGCGGTGTGCGCTCGGAAATCCAGGCGGTGTTGTTCATCGGCCTTTCGGAGCACGGCCGGCCGTTCGATCACTCCGACTTTCGTCTCTTACGCGCCCTGCGCGCGCCGACGCTGCTGGCCATGAAAAACCAGGAACTGTTGCAGCGAACGACTTCCCTTCAACAGAAGCTGGAAGAAGAAAACGCGCGCATTACCAGCCGGCTTTCGCAGGGCATTCCCGGCGCGGCGCGCATCGGCCAGGCGGCGGCCTTCGTGTACCGGCCTGGCGGACCGCTGGGCCCGATCCTGGAACAGGTGGAACGTTTCGCGCCCCAGGAAAACCCCGTCCTGATCACGGGCGAAACCGGCACGGGCAAGGAACAGATGGCCCGTCTCCTGCACGCGCTTTCCGGTCGCGCGGGAATACTCGTGACCGTCAACTGCTCGGCCATCCCCGCCGATCTGATCGAAAACGAACTCTTCGGCCACGAAAAAGGGGCCTACACCGGGGCCACCCGTTCCACGGAAGGTATGGTCGACCGCGCGCGTGACGGGACGCTCTTTCTGGATGAAATCGGCGAACTGCCGCTGCAGGGCCAGGTGAAACTCCTGCGCCTGGTGCAGGAAGGCGAGTACGAACGGATCGGATCGAACCAGACGCTGCGCACGAACGCGCGTTTCGTATTCGCCACGAACCGCGACCTCGAATACGAAAGCGCGCGCGGCGCATTTCGCCAGGATTTGTTTTATCGAATCAATACGTTCGAAATTCGTCTGCCGCCGCTGCGCGATCGCAAGGACGATATCCCGTTGCTCGTCAGCCACTTCCTGACCCTGACCGGCGACAGCCTGGGTCGCCAGGGGTTGAAGATGAACCAGGCGGCCCTGAGTCTCCTGGTGCGCTACAGCTGGCCGGGCAACGTACGCGAACTGGAAAACCTGATTCTGCGGGCGGTGGTGCTCGGTGAAGGCAATGAAATCGGCGTCGATAATTTGCCGATCATGTTCAGAGATGAACTTGATTTCGACCGCAAGCGTTTGAAACTGGAAAAAATCCTGCGCGAACAGGCCCGCCTGGAGAAAGAGTTGCTGCTGGAGGCCCTGGAGCAGAGCAAAGGCAACCAGCGCCAGGCCGCGGAGTTACTGAAAATCTCCCGGGGCTCTTTACAATATCGAATGAAACAGTACGGCCTGGCGGGTTCCTGACGGGCCGGGGAACAACACGATCGAAACCGAACTGAAAATATTACTCGAACACGGATACCTTTCGCGGAAACAATTCCGCGAACTGGCCGGCCGTCGGTTGCAGAGTCCGGACGAATTACGCACGGCCCTGACCTCCGCGGGCATCATGGACGGGCCCGACTGGAAAGAAGCCGAATCCCTGCTGGCCCCTGGCGCCTCGTCCCGCGATGAAGCGCCCCCTTCGCAGAGCCCGGCCATGAGCTTTTTGTTCGAACAGGCGGGGCAGATCGCGCGGGCGGGTACCACCGTGCTCATCCTGGGTGAATCGGGCGTGGGCAAATCGCGGCTGGCGCGCAGCATCCATCTACAGAGTCCACGCCGCGCGGGTCCTTTCGTTACCGTTTCGTGCGGAAGCATCCCGGAGACCCTGCTCGAGTCCGAACTCTTCGGCGTCGAAAAAGGGGCGTTCACGGGCGCGATCAAATCCCGCCAGGGCCGTTTTCAACAGGCCAGCGGGGGCACGATCTTCCTGGATGAAATCGGGGAGGTGTCTCCCGCCATCCAGGTGAAACTCCTGCGTGTCATCCAGGAACGTAAGATCGAACCGCTCGGTTCGGGCCGCGAAATCGAAGTGGATGTGCGCCTCGTGACGGCCACCAATCGTAATCTGGAAAACGACGTGCGCGTCGGCCGGTTCCGCGACGACCTGTACTATCGCCTGAACGTGGTTCCGCTCACGATGCTGCCGCTGCGCGAACGCAAAAACGATATTTTACCGCTGGCGCGTTATTTCCTGGAACGATTCAATCGCCGCGAAAACCGCCGCTTTTCGTTCGAAGGCACGGACATCCCGGATATCCTGACCCGCTATTCCTGGCCGGGGAATATTCGCGAACTGGAAAACTGCCTGGAACGGATCCTGGTGCTCTCGCGCGGGGATGAATTGAACACGGCGGATTTTCCGCCCCGGATCCTGGAAGAAGTCAACTACAAACCGCCCCGCGCCGCCGTGCTGGAAGGGCCACGCGCCAGCACGGCGCAGAAAACCGGAGACGACCCGGAATCGGCGAACGACTTCCCGAGTCTCAAGCAGATCGAACGCGCGCATATCATGGCCGCCCTGGAACGAGCGCGCGGAAACGTGCACCGCGCCGCCGGCCTGCTGGACATCCACCGCAACACCCTGGCGCGCAAACTGGAAACACTTGAAATTGACCCGGTCGCCTTTAAAAAGAAAACAACCCGCGCCTCAGGCCGCGGGGGAGAACAAACGAACTGAAGCGCGCACCGGTCCTCAGGGAAATTCGAAATCGAAAAATTCGGACGGGTGCACGCCGAGGCGTCTGGCCAGGACATAAATACTTTTCAAACTGATAGCGTTCACCCCGGCTTCAAGTTTTTGATAACTGCGAACGTGTAAATCGAGCCCGGCCAGTTCTTCCTGCGTCATGCCGCTGTTTACACGGAGATCTTTCAGTCGATCGGCGACTTTCTGTTTAAAATGATCGTAGGACATGTTGTGAGGAATTTTACATTTTCAGGCAAATCGTAACCACGGTCTTTAGGCCATTGTACGCAGGAATTCCCTGAAACGTAATTTTTTTTCTATATCGTGAAAAACGATATAGCGGGAAGATCAGGATCGTTCAAATAAAATTTCGCGAATTCGCCTGAATTCTTTTGCGCGCCCCTTCGTCCAATAACACGGCCAGGTCTAACAGGTTGCGAATACAGGGCCCTTTTTCAGCGCCCCGCTAACCCGGATTATGCACGAAATTCCCGGTAAGTATTCTTGTTCAAAGAAAACCGCCTTTCAAGGCGGTTTTCTTCATTCCTCAGTAGCCCCGGATTTTTTGCATGAAACAGTGTGTTGCCCCCACAGGCATATGCTGCCGCGAAGCTACGGAAGGCGAAGCGCCGGCTGTTCGGCCACGGATGGCCGTACAGCCGGCCTGCGTATGCCTGTGGGGCGCATCATATTTTAGTTTCATGCATAATCCGGGCTAACCCATCCATTCGGCGGCCTCCAGTCCCGGAACCCCCCGGCGGGTCCCCCGTTTTCCGGTCAGCGGGCCACAGGGGCCATAAAAAAATGCGTAAAAAATCCGCGGCGGACGACCGAAATTTCGGTAGAGGGATCATGCATGCCGTCCACCGTTACCGTTGATCGAATTGTCCAGACCTGGGAACTCTACTGCGAGGGTTCCTACCGCCAGATCGCGGAATTAAAGGCTGAAGCCACAGGCGATCTGGGCGATCTCTGCGCACTCGCCAGACTGGAGCTCGATCCGACCGCCCGGGTCCCGAACGGTTCCGGCATCTTTGCTGATCTACTCCAGGGCATGCGCGCCTTCCACCAGGGCGAGGACCGTGCCGCCACGGCGCTCCTGGGAGCCTGGCTCCAGAAAAAAGCGTACTTCGCGCCCCTGGCCCTGGAACGATTCCTGACCGCGGCTGAACGAGCGGAGGAATGGCGGCTCTTATTCGAAGTCGGCCGGCGCTTCCTGGACCGCGCGTCGGACCTGTCGGTTCTGGTCGGACCCGTGGCCCGCGCCGCTTTCGCGCTGGAACGGTACGCCGATTGCGCCGCCCTCTTTGACCGTCATCGTTCGTTTTTTACCGACCCGGTCCTGCTCCAGAAAGCGGCCCTGGCCCTGCTCTTCCTGGGGCGAAACCGTGAAGCCGAACAGATTCTGCTGGCCCTTTACCGTAAGATGACCGGCAGGGCGTACACGCTCAATTACGAAGAGGCCGCCCGTCAGTACGCCCCGGCCCTGGCCACCCTGGAGAAACGCAAAAAGCGCGACGCGCGCGAGGACTGGGAACTGGGCATGGCCTATCTCTTCAACCAGCGCTACGACGACGCGATGCGCATCTTCGCCGGTTTGCAAAAATCCGCGGCTTAAAGCCAACAAGTTCTCACAGGGTTTTGAGAGGCAGGTTCGCAGGCGCCCTGTCCAATAAATGAATTGTATAAAAACAAAAATTCGAAAAAATATTTATATCTCTATTCATTCCTTCGTCCCGCAACGTTGGGTACGTTCCACCCCACGTAACCAGGCGTTGGGGGTCCGGGGGGACCGCAACCCCCCGGCGCGGGGGTAAATTCTGAGCGAAGCGAGGAATTTTTTCCCGACGACCTGCCAGTGGCAGGTCGCTTATGAACTTTGAGGGGGACCGCGTTCATATGGCCCACGCTCCCTATGGGTCGCACGGGCACGGGTTCAAACCGCTGCGCAGTTTGGGTCCCCCTCATAAATATTGAATTACCACTTCAGGTTTTCGAGCGAAGTTTGTGCTTCACGTTTGGTGTAGGTGGGGAAACCGGATTTGATCACGCGCATGAGCGGTACGAACGCGCGTTTATCCTGTAAAATGCCCAGCGACCGAATGACCGCCCCCATCAGGCGCACATTGTCCGCCTGGGGACCGCGGCCCAGTTCCGTGTCCAGGCTTTCCACCAGCAGGGCGGCGGCGCCTTCGCGGTTTTTGAAAAAACGCCCCAGCGAACGAGCGGCCGCAAGACGGACTTCTTCGTTGGGATCGGATTTCATACGCGTCCCGAGGGCGCCCAGGAGATTTCCCGCCTCGCTAAAATCGGCGAAGAGAGCCAGGGTTTCACAGGCGGCCGTTCGCAGGAGATGATGATCCTGGGACTGCGTCTGGGGCACCATCACCCCGAGAATCGGGTTGTACAGCTGGGAAGGCGGAATCGACTGATTCGTATGTAATTCTTTCGACAACTCACCGAGGCGACGAATGGCCAGGACTTTATCTTCCGGGCGCACCTGCGGATCCGAAAGGGCCTTGGCCAGTTCCCCGGAGCCGGACAGACCGATCTTATTGAAGATCATGGTCGTATTATCCTGGGCCGACAGCGCCGCCGCCAGGACCAGGGAACAGAAAATTATACCGGAGACTTTCAGAGCGCCCATTTGGGGACGCGCACTTAATCCGGGAAACCGTTTCAGCCGCATGCTACTTCACCCTCTTTTCGATCACTTCGTTTAATAACTCGGCCAGATCTTTGAACTGGTCCCCCTTCCGAACACGAATGTGGCGCGGGGTTTTCCCGTCCCGGAGTTCTTCCAGGGAACGTTTGATGTTATACACGGGCCCGGCCATGGAATGGGAATAGAACAGGGAAAAAATCACGATCAACAAAAGATTGGCCAGGCTGATCAACACGATCGGCTTCCAGTACAGATCGAACGCGTTGTACGGTCCCTCCGGCGTGCCGATCTGGGACTGCGATCCGTCCGACCCGATGACGGTCAGCGGTTTGTCCACGTTCAGGGAATGTAATACCCCGATATCGCCCGGAAGCAGGTTGTACGCGCCTTCCCGCACGAGGAAAAGAACGCCGAGAGTCATCACCATGACCAGCAGGATCACGAGCGAAAAACGCACCATGAACCGATTCTGGAAATCGCGATCAATATAATAACGCCAGCGTTTTTGGGGCTGGTCCGCGGAGTTATCTGCCAAAGTCGGTCCTCCAGACAGGCGAAAAAAGACGCCGTCCTGGCGCCAATACTCGCCTTTTCATGATTAAGCGGTCAAACATTTTTAACATATGGGTTCGGAAAATAGCGCGGGGAGCCGTCAGGACCGGGCGCGGGCGCCAACCACCGCGCTGCCCTGGCCCGACACCGATCAATAGAAGAGCGAGTAAACCCCGCCGCCCGGCTTCTCCTGAGGAGAGTCGGTCACCCAGAGTTCCTTCCCGGAAAGATCGAGCGAACGAATTTTGCGGTCCTGGCCGAAATACACAATTCGTTCGGTGCCAACGGTTCGAACGGCGCCCGCCGAAATGGCGGGAACTTTCAATTCCACCTCGCGGTCGGCGTCACCATCGAGATCAAGGTACGCGACCTTTCCCGCCGAAACCAGAACCAGGCGGTCCGCCTCGATCTGGAGTTTTCCGGCGGCGGTTTTGATACTTTTTGTTTGTTTCAGAGCGCCCTCTTTGCCGTCGAGCACCAGCAGGCGCTGACCGGGGCGGAAGAGGTACAGGTAATCGCCCTGGCGGGTGATTTCAACCGGCCCGGCCCCGAATTCAACGGGCAGGCTGGCAGCGACCTGCGTCGGGCCGTCCGCGGCGGAGCCGGTGCCCTCCTGGTAGAGCGTGGTTTTGCCTTTTTCAGCGGCGATCCGGTAAAAACCGTTCGCGAAATAAAAACGTCCCTGGCCGGTGCGCTCCTGGAGGAGGCGACCCGCCGGATCGAAAACTTTCAGACCGCGGCCCGCGCGACCGGC
>CAZVZS010000011.1:473-8988 GCA_964631535.1 uncultured Leptospiraceae bacterium | reverse complement strand
TCCGAGCAGGCTGTCCGCGCCCGCGTCCACCGCGATCGTACGCAGGAGCAGGCCGGAGTAACTTTCGTAGACTCCGATCTTACCGGGCGTGAGCACGAAGATGTAATGGTCCACCAGCACGTCGCGCACGACACCCGGCGATACCTTCCAGCGCTCTTTTTTCGTGGACGCGTCCACGGCGCGCACCGTGCCCGGTTCGACCAGGATCATGTCGTTGTTGAATAGAATCGGCGCGCGGGAGAGCGAACTGACCGGATACGGTTGCACCAGGCGCTGATCGGGATTGAGAGTGAGCATTTTCTGCTTCGCGTCATCCGCGTACGGCGAATCCGGATAACGATTGATAATTTCCTGGTACACGCCCTTCAGTTCCTGGGCCACGGCGGGGGAGCGGTCGTTTTCGTAGTGTTTTTCCTCGATCTGCGCGAGAGCGTAGTAATAACGCGCTTCGGCCTGGATTTCGATGCAGCGATCCATCGTCTGGCGCGCTTTCTCCAGATCTCCGCGCAAAAAGTAAATATACGAAAGCTGGTACAGCGGGTCCGGGAAGGCCGGGTGTTTTTTATGAAGGTCCTGAAAGACCGTTTCGGCCTTTTCCACCAGGCGATCGTTGTACAGCATCACGCCCAGGTTGTAGGCCGCGATGGGCGAACCCGCGTCGATCTTGAGGGCCTGTTCGAATTCCAGGCGGGCCTTCTCCGGTTCGCCTTTTTGATACATGGCCACCCCGCGCGCGATGTAGCCGATCGCGAAGTCCGGTTTGTAGACCAGCGAACGATTGAAATAATCGAGCGCGGCGTTGTAGTCGGACTTCTGAAGCTGGATGATGCCCAGTTTATAAAGCGTGAAGTACGCCTCCGGCTGGCGCGTCAGGATGTCCTTGAACCCCTTTTCGGCTTTGTTCAGGTCGCCTTTCTTGAGCAAGTTGGTGTAGATCGCCTCGGCGATTTCCACTTCCGCCCCGGGCGCGCCCGCGGCCTCTTCCAGCATCTGCTGGCCCTTGCTCTCATTGCCCAGGGCGATGTGGCAGTTCGCGATTTTCACCAGGAGCGAGGGCCGTTTGAGTTGCGCGTAGGCCTGTTCGTACAGTTTCAGAGCGGACGCGTAACGACGCCGGGCGAATTCGTCCTCGGCCTGGTTGAAGATCGGCAGCAGCTTCGCGAACTGGATGTTCTCTTCCACGACGCGCTTCGTCTCGGCCACCTGGGGGATGTCCGGGTTGAACTTTTCGGCTTTCGTAAACTGCGCCAGGGCCTGGGCGTAGTGTTCGTCCTTGTTTTCCTCAAGGCCCATTTTATAGTACACGTAACCCAGGCGCCGATCGACCACGTCCTCGGTCGGGAAAGTTTTTTTCAGGCCCAGGTAATATTTTTCCGCTTCGGCCAGTTTGCCCTCGTCCTCTTTGAGGCGACCGACCGTAATCGCGGCGATGATATTGTTGTTCGTCATTTTCGTGAATTCGTCCAGCAGCGGTCCGCGTTTGGGCGATTTCGTGGCGGTGTAGACCCGGAGCAATCCCTGGATGGCGGGGATATTGCCGGGCTCAATGGAGCGGGCTTTCAAATACGACTTTTCGGCGTTCGGATATTTTTTGAGCTGGAACTCCGCCTGTCCGAGCGAGTTGTGCACGACGGGCACGTCGTCGCGGATTTTGACCGCTTTCTGGTATTCCAGCAGGGCCGCGTCGGCCCGGCCGGCCTGGAAGAGACGGTCGCCGCGGTCCAGGACCACGTACATGTCCACGAGGCCGGGGGCCTTCTGCAGATCTCTGTCGTCCGGATCGAGTTTCGCGGCGGCGGCGAATTCGCGTTTCGCGTCTGAATACCGTTTATCTTCCAGATAGGCGAACGCGAGGTTCGTGCGCGCGGGCACGTAATCGTCCTTGATCTTGAGCGCTTTCAAAAACGAGTCGATCGCGCGACGCGGGTCGTTGTTGTCCCGGTGCACGAGCCCGATCTTGTTGTGCATGTCGAAACTTTCCGGCGCGACCTGGAGGCCGGTTTCGAGCGTCTTGAGCGCCTGGGCGGTCTTCTTTTCTTTCTGGTAGACCGATCCGAGCAGCGAGTAGCCTTTGGGATCGCCCGCGTTCAGTTCGATCGCTTTTAAAAGATCCTGGCGGGCTTCGGGCAGACGATCCAGCACCAGATACGTGGAACCGGACAACAAAAACGGCCCGGCCGAGGTCGGCGCGATCGTCTTGGCTTCCTGGTACGCGGCCAGGGCTTCGGGGTATTTTTTATCGCGGAACAGAGCGTTGCCCCGGTCCAGGACGCGCCCCACCCGGCTGGCCGAACCACCGGCGGCGGCCACCTGGAGTTTCGGGTTGATCTCTCTGGCTTTCTTGAAATAGGCTTCAGCTTCGTCGTACTTTTTGAGTTCGAGCGCGACGTCGCCCAGCTGGAGATAGAGTTGATCGCGGTATTTGAACGCGGGTGTGTCGGCCTTTTTTAAGTATTCTTCGGCCTTTTCATACTGGCGCAGGTTCTTGTAGGTCGTACCGGCTTTGAACGCGTACACGGGTTCGTCCGGATACGTTTCCTGGAGTTTCAAATAACGCACCTGCGCCTGGTCCAGTCGCCCCAGCGAGGTATACACCACGCCCAGCGAAAGCAGGAGTTGTTCGTTGAGCGGAGCGATTTCCTCGGCTTTGAGGTACGCCGCGAGCGCGTCGTTTTCCTTTTTCAGATGGTAGAGGATTGAGCCCTTGAGATAATACCCTTCGAAGGTTTCGTGCGTCGCGAGCGATTTTTCCACGAGGGCGAGCGCCTGGGGATACTGCTTGCGGATGAACAGGCGATTCGCGTCGTTCACCATCTGACGCGCCGCTTTGTATTTGACGGGATCCACGATGCGGTCCTTCGTTTCGCCCTTCGCTGACGAAATTTTCGGCTTCGAAACGCAGGCCAGAAACAGATGCGGCACCAGCAGGGCCAGCGTCAGATAAAAACAAAAACGGGAAGAATAACGTGCGATTTTCATAGTCTGGCTCTTTCAAAAATAATATAATTCGTACCCCCCGGAATCTTCCCGAAACGTTCACTCGCTCTAAACCAGGGGAACCAGCGTTGGGGGTCCGGGGGGACCGCAACCCCCCGGCGCGGGGGAGCTTGAGGGGGACCGCGCAGGTCCCCCTCATGGCCTACTGCCGATTCCATTTGGCGCGGACCCAGTCCACGGCTTCGTTTACGAACGGGAGGTCCAGCAGACGATTGTCCAGCAGGCCCCGGCCGCTTTTCATGGAAAACGATTTCGCCAGCACCCGGCCGTCGGCCGCGGTGGGACGGGTCAGCAAGAGCACGCGACCGGTGGCCGCCGGTTTAAATGGGCCTTCGTAAATGGTCGTCCCGTCCAGCTTCACGGAGATTACCCCCTTTTCCCGGTTAAATTTATACCGAATGAAATGACTGTTGTCCGGCGACGGTACGGTCACCTGGAACGACGCGAAGACCGGTTTCTGCTCCGGGGCGTAAACCGCGGTGGTGTAGACATTGTTGTTCACTTCCACCAGCACCGTCGCATCGCCGGAACGAATGCCGAAGGCCAGCACGCTGCCGTCCCCCTCGACCACGCGCGTATTCATCTGGAAATCTTCCATATATATGGGCTGGCTCACCAGGCCCTGCCAGGTTTCCTCGTCCCCGCCCTGATTCTGGAGCGCAAGGCCCGGCCCGGCTTTGAATGCCACTTTCCCTTTCGTGGACGAGAGTCGCCACAGATCGTTCTGCATGACGTCGGCGGAAAAATCCTCGTTGTAATCGATGATGAACAGGCGCTCGGGTTGTTCGGCTTCGTCGATCTCAAGCGCGCCTTCGGCGACTATTTCGAAATTCCCATCTTTCGTGGGCCGCGCCAGCTCCAGATTGTACGAACCGCTTTCCAGTCCGGTAAGATACACGGGGGTTTCCCCGCGTACGGTGCCGTCCATGGACAGTTGAATGCCCGCGGGCGCCGACACGATCGTGGCCGTCTGGATTTTCGGATCATCCGGCCAGGGTGCCGCCACATCAAGGTCCTGCCCGGAGCGCATCACGATCGGCAGAATCTGGGTGGCGAAGCCGCGACGACGGACTTCCAGGGTGTGGCGGCCTTCGTTCAGACGAAAGCTGGCGACGGGTGTATTACCCAGTTTTTTTGCCGCGCGACGGTTCCCGGCGGGCCAGAGATAAACCTCGCTTTCGGTCGTGCTGGAGGAAACATTCACCTTCCCGGTCACGGTCTGCGTCAGGATTTCGTACATGGCCTCGGGCGGTCTGGGCTGGACCATGACGATCTGGGGCGAACGTTCGCCTTCAAGGAAGGCGAAGGTGCCGCCGCGCGAATAAAACTCGAGCTGGTGCTCCGGGTCCACCGCGCGTTCGCGAATCTGGAAGTCCTGGGTGAGATCGGTAATGACCGCGCCCGTATACGGATCGCGCAGTTCCAGCTTGAGCGCGAAATTCTTCGCGTCCCGCTCAATCAGGCTGACATCGGCCACGCCGTCGATCTGGTTGCTTTTCAAATATTCCCGGTGGTCCGCCTGCTCGACCGGCACGAGCACGCCCGCGGGCGCCGTGAAAAGCGAAACATCCTTGAACGCGAGCAGGCTCTGAAATTTTTCAAACGCCGTGTTGATCAGCAGCGCGGGGATCGTTTTCGATTCCGTCCGCCGGCTCAACGCGATGCGAATACGATCGGTCCGCGCCGCGCGCAGCTTGAAATCCGCCCGGTCCACGCCGGCCGCGGTCCGGGTGACCGGCAGGATTTTTAGACCGGGCGCGTCAAAAGTACGCTCAAACTCCTGGAGTTGTCTGGCGGTGGCACAGCCAGCCAGCAGGAGTGCGCAAAAAATAAAAAAGGCGATCTTCGTTTGCCCGATGATCGCCCGCAATTGCAAAAAGTTCATAGTAGTCGCGCGTTCCTGACCGTGCCCCCGAAGGCGCACGGCACCGACCCTCTCGCTTACTCTTTATACGAGGAAGCCGGTTTCAGTTTGATCGGGTCCCCGTCCGTATCTCGTTTCAAATATTTCGCGTCATCGGCCTTACGAGCACGCTGCACCGAATCGTCGGCCATCCGGGCCTGGCGGTCGTTGCGCGCGTCCATGGCTGAATCAACGGAAGCATCCGATTCGAGCATCTGGAGTTCAGTGGAGGAGCTTTGAATATCGGCAACCAGCGAGTTGAACTCCAGCACGTTGGCTTTGTGGAAGACCGCCATTTGCTTGATGGCCTTCAGGTTCTCTGCCGAAAGACCGCGGATCATGTCCCGCGAAATTTTCTGGAACCCGTTGATCACCAGTTGCGAATTCTGGGTGACAATCACCTCTTCCTGCCCGGGCATCCGTACTGCCACCGAACCTTCCAGCACTGCCAGCTCCACCCGGGGAGTTTTTTCGCTGCCTTCAGGCAGGCGCTCCACCGATGTCAGGAAAGACGTGCCGCGCACACCGGCGATGGCGGTTGGCGTAACCACAGAGTAGTTGTCCCCGGCCTGTTTCTTTTTGATGAAGGAGGCGAGATCGCCCCGTTCCAGCTTGATTTCAGCGGTGGAGCCGGAGCCGCCTTCCACCAGGCTGATCACCCGGATGCGCGAATCGGCGCCAATTTTGACAATGCCGAAGCCTTTCATCATCATCTCGGCCGAGGCGCCGGCCCCGGTGATGATCACGTCCGTCGGCGCGAGCACCGCCCCGACAGTCGCGGGTTCGCGCGTGCCACTGCGTTCCAGTTCCACCGAACCGTTGATGAAGGTAACGGCCGCTTTTAAGGTTGTCTGGCCGGGAGCCTGCTCTGTTTTTTTTCCGCAAAAGGAGAGCAAGACGCCCAGGACGAGAAGAATACTCAGGTGTTTCATATACGGGCCTCTTTTAACAATCGAACGTTCCGTTCTCTTTTCCGTTCTCTGCTTGAGATCAATTAAACTCCGCGATCAGGTTTCGACGACCACGAGCCCCCCGGGGTTCTCACGAATCCGGGGGAAGGTAGCTGACATCTGTCATGCCGGGGCGCGGAACAAAATGCCGGTTCAAGCCAGGCTACAACCTCTATAACAGGCTGGAAAGGGAAATTCAATGAAAAAACCGAAATTCAGAGGTATTTCTTTTCGGCCTTCGAGTACCAGCGCGAGAAGTCTTTGTGGTAATTCACGAGGCGCTTGAGCAAGTCCCGGCGTTCGTCGATCAACTGGCGACGGGCTTCAGCGATGATTTCCGCGACAATTTCGCGGTGAAAGGACATGTGACTCAAATAGGTGCGACGAATCTGTGGATTCATGGAATCAAGATCCCAACGACGCGCTTCGATCGTAAACCCGGTCATACTCTGAAACGCCGCTTCCAGATCGGAGTCGTAACGGCTGTTCATCTGGGCGACCTGGTCGGTGATATCTTGCAGATAGTTAAAACTTTTTTCCAGTGCTTCCACCGTAGTTTCTGGGGGTGCAATGACTGCTTCCATTTCTAACTCCTTTGACCATTTTTTTTTAGACCACCTGGGGGTAAACAAAAAAACGAATCTTCGATTTTGGCTGGAGCCCCTGCGGGAAGCCGAAACCGGTCCCGGGCGAAACCGGGCTTTTCGCCCGGAGCGGAGAATCTAACGTTTTTGATTAATTTTACTATGCAGGAGGGTCCGCCGCGACTTTCCTGGTTCTTATAGAGTCGCGGCGGGTAAACCGGCGCGACGGTCTATTTTCGGGATGTAGCGCAGGGGTAGCGCACCGTGTTCGGGACGCGGGGGTCGGTGGTTCAAATCCACTCATCCCGATATCGTCATTTTTTTTTAGCGCGTCCGGACGCGCTCATTTTTCCGTTCGTGTTCTGCGGAGCGCCGGAAGGGCCTGGCCTGAATCGCTTATGGTGATCAAACTCTGGGGCGTCCGGGGCTCCATCCCGGCCCCGCTTCGCAATGCGGAATATCTCCGCAAGGTCAGAGCCATTCTGCGCGCCTGGCATAAGGCCGGCGCGCGGGACGCCGACGAAACCACACTCAATCAATTTATCGCCGGGCTTGCGCCCGATTTGCGCGCCACGTACGGCGGAGACACGACCTGCCTGACGATCGAACTGGAAGCCGGGAAGTCGCCCCTGATCATCGATTGCGGCACGGGACTGCGCGTGCTCGGCGACGAACTCATGCGCGGCCCCTGCGGCCAGGGCGCGGGTGATCTACGAATTTTTTTGACGCACACGCACTGGGACCATATCCAGGGCCTCCCGTTTTTTAAGCCGCTCTACATCCCCGGCAACCAGGTGAACTTTGTCTCGCCGTACGCGGACCTGGAAACGCGACTCCTCGGCCAGCAGGCAGCGCCGTACTTTCCCATGCCGTTTCACGCCACAGGCTCCCGGAAAACCTTTCAACTCCTCTCGCCGGGACAGGTGCTGGAGCTGGAGGGCGGCACCCGGGTGGATTGTTTTCCGCTCAAACACCCCGGGACGAGCTACGCCTACCGCTTCCGCCGCGGAAAGGCGACGTTCATCTTCGCCACGGACTGTGAGTTTACGGGCGAGGATATGCGCACTTCGGCCTTCGACGATTTTTTTCGCGGGGCGGACCTCTTGATCATGGACGCGCAGTACACGCTCGACGAAAGTTTCAATAAATTCGACTGGGGCCACACCAGCTTTACGATGGCCGTGAACTGCGCGGTTAAATGGAAAGTGAAACACCTCGTTTTGACGCACCACGAACCCGCCTACCAGGATTCCCAGGTGTACCGCAACCACCAGGACGCGATCCGGCATAAAGACGCCATGCCCGCCGGCGGCCTGAAAGTCCACGCCGCGCGCGAGGGCATGACCATTCGCCTGGGTCCGGAACCTTGAACCGCGTATTGCTTTCTATTCTGCTGACGGGCCTCCTGTCCGCGCTGACGTTTGGTTCCCTGGTCCTGGTATTCGCTCTGCACTCCGCCGCCACGGGTCGCATCGCGCGGGACCTGGCGAACAAAGGCGACCGCATCTTCGTCACCCTGGACCGGACGCAGAAAAAGACCAGTCCTGGCGGCACGCTGGCCTATTATTACTCGTACTCCGGTCGCCACGACGGCCAGAAATTTGAAAAAAACGAAAAAGTCGACGCGCATCTGTTTCACATGCATTCGGAGGGCAAAAATCTGGAGGCGCTCGTGTACCGGGACGCGGCGGGCACGACCCATCTGCGCCTGCGCGACAACCAGGAACCGTACGGCAAACGTTTCGATGCCATTGCCCGGGTCTGTTTCGCGGTGGCCCTGGGGGCCGGTGCCGCGGCAATGCTTGCCGCTCTGGCGTTGTTCGCATCGCCCGGGTTCCGGCGGGCTATGCGCGCCCCACCGCCAGGTACGCCGAAATCATGACCGCAAATCACCCCTTCCCCCGCAGCGTGCTGATCGCTCCCGATAAGTTCAAACACACGCTGAGCGCTCCCGACGCCGCGCGGGCCATGGCCGAAGGCGTGCGGCGCAGCGCGCGCGCGGCCGGCCTGGCGGAGGTTGAACTCCTCCTCCGGCCCCTGGCGGACGGCGGCGAAGGCAGCCACGCGGTGCTGCGCGAAGC
>CAZVZS010000011.1:0-463 GCA_964631535.1 uncultured Leptospiraceae bacterium | reverse complement strand
CCGGCATGCGGGAACGCGCGCTGGAGTTGACCGCGGCCGGCGGAACGCGCGTCACAGTGCCGTATCTCGCGCGCGAAGAAAACGGGGCCTGGCATTATTACCTGGAAACGGCGCTGGTGATCGGCTTACAGAACGAGGCGAACCGCGCGCCGGACATCGAGGAGCGCACGAGTCGCGGCCCGGGCGAATGGCTGGAACACCTCGCGGGCGCGCATCGTCGCAAGCCTGGTTCCATGGCAGAGGTCGCCCCGGTCAATTTCCATTTGTTTCTGGGCGGCAGCGCCACAGCGGACGGGGGCTTCGGTCTCGCGCTCGCGCTCGGCTTTCGTTTTTTTGACGAACGCGACGAACCCATCCAGGATTTTCGCAATCTCGATCGACTGCGCACGACGCTCGCGCCGGAGCCGCGACTCTTCGATCCCCCGCTCCGGGTTTTCGTTTACACCGACGTCCAGTCCCCCCT
>CAZVZS010000010.1:85316-119294 GCA_964631535.1 uncultured Leptospiraceae bacterium | reverse complement strand
AAACGGAGAAAAATCTGGCACGCATCTTCGCGCAGGCCGAAAACTCGCACGCGATTCTGTTTTTCGATGAGGCCGACGCCCTCTTCGGCAAACGCACGGAGGTCAAGGACGCGCACGACCGCTACGCGAACATCGAGACCAGTTATCTATTGCAAGAGATCGAACGCTACCCGGGTATTTCCATCCTGGCGAGCAACCTTTCGGAGAACATGGACAAAGCTTTTCTGCGCCGCATGCAGTTTGTGGTCGATTTTCCGTTCCCGGACGAAACGCACCGGCGAAGGCTCTGGGCCAGTTTTTTCCCACCTGAAGCCCCGATTGAACCGGATGTCAATTTCGATTTTCTCGCGAAAAAGATAAATATGACCGGGGGCGGCATCAAGAACATCGTCATCAACGCGGCCTTTTACGCGCGCGCTGAAAGCAATTCGATTGCAATGCGCCACGTTCTGCGGGCCGTCAAGCGGGAGTACAAAAAAGGCAGTCTGGCGTTCATGGCGGTGGATTTCGCGCCGTATACCTTCGAGGACGAGCATGGCTGAAAAACGAAAATCGAATTCCGGCGAGGATGATACCAGGCGCCAGAACCTTGGCCATGCCTTCGAACGCAAGATTCGTACGTTCGAGGTGCCGCGGCCGGAGCAGGAGAACGCATTTCAGTACCCAATGCACGGACGGGGGCAGGACCACCAAAAACAGGCGCCCCGGCCCGTCCCGCTCAGTGAACTCTACCGGGGGTACGACGATTCCATCTTTTTCTGGGATGACCCGGCACCGCAGGCGAAGGGCAAAGCGGTTGGGCAAGCGGGTTTGGTTCAACGGGAGCCCGTAGAAGAAGAAAACAATCACCACATTATTGATAATTCTTCCTCCCGCCAGGGGAAAAAACAAAATATAGTGGAGCCCGGATTAATAAAAGCCGGAACCGGCCAGTTCCAGGAAAATAGGCCGGTACCGGTGCGCCATGAAAAATTTGTGGAATTTGGGGATAGTAGACCATTTCAGGCTCAGAATGAATCGACAGATATTGCACGTTTAAGAGAAATTCAACTCCAGTATGGCAAGGAAGGAGTCAGGCAGTTTAAAATCGGCCAGTCCTTTGGATTGGTCTCGGGCTTTGGAAACATGATCGGGAGCCTTCTAAACCAGGCTCCTGACCACGCGCCAGCAACACTTGTGGATTATGACAGCTTTGAACGCGAAGAAACCTTCAAACAAATTCAATGGCTGATACACGTCACCGAAGGGAAACACCCGGCCTGGGTCGAAGGTTTCATGGAAGCCTTTCCCAAGGGGCAGGTTGCGGGTGGCATCGCGCAACTTGTAGGAATGGCCTTCGCGTTTCGAAAATTTTCAAGAAATAATAAAAAGTTGGCGGATCTGGCCGCCTGGAGGAAATTTCTGAATGAGGAGCGAGAAAAACGGACCCTTATTCGGGGCCTTCGCGAAAGGTCCGAGGGCAAGGCTGAGAAAAATATTGCTGACGAGGTTGTAAAGGAGGTGCAGAATGTAAGGGAGGAAACCAAAGTAGAGGGGGGAGTGCAGAACCTTGCCAGGCCCCTTCCGCCGTTACGCCAGGCTTATATTGATGAAATAAGAGGTCTCGCAGGGAAGGCCGAAAAGTTGCGGCAGGCTGGGCTCACAATTGAAAAGATCGCACGAATTCTGCACGCTGAGAGACGAGCTATTGGTATCCGTTATAAAGATATCACGCCCCCTGAAAAGCGTCGGGAAATCTACGCACGCAACCTTAAAAATTATGAAGATAAACTTGGTCCAAGTATTGATTGGTTGCGGGCCCACGGAAAGAGTTGGGAGAATATAATAGAGTCTGCAAGTAGAACAGGTGGAAAGGATTTGGGTTTTTAAGGAGGTGATTATGCCAGATAAGAAAACAGTGATTCTCGGACCAGAGTATGACCAGGAGCTCCTGGCAAAATTGCAAAATGTCCTAACTGCTCTGGGTGCTGTGATCCATTCTGATGATTGGGGTGTCGGGGGTTCCCAAGAATTGCGGGAATTTGATGTAAAGGTTTCAGGAACGCTCTTACATATCGAATCAGAGACGTATGTCGGTCTCTCGGTACAGGGGGATGGGAATATAGTTGATAAAGTTTCTCAAATGATGATTGAATGATTGGAAATCCGATACTCTGAACCAATAGCCTTTTTTATAAATTTTCTTTTATCTATCCTCAATACTTTTGTTTATTTATTCCTGCCGCGCCCCACAGGTTCAGCAGTTTATTTCAAAATCGCCTGGATTGTCGCCAGAACCTGACGGGGCGAAAAAGGCTTGCGAATAAAATCGGTCCCACCCGCCGCGCGGGCCATTTCCTCATCCTTTTCATTCCCCCGGGCGGTAAGGAAAAGGATGGGTAGTTCGTTCATACCCGGCAATAAACGGATCTCGCGCGCGGCTTCCAGCCCGTTCTTGACCGGCATCATCAGGTCCATGATGACCAGGTCCGGGCGATGTTCGGCGGTCATTGCAACGGCTTCGGCGCCGTTCTCGGCGGCCAGAGTGGCGTAATCCGCGTTCCCGAGCATTTCGGATAACATTTCACGCAGGCTGACCTGATCGTCGACAATCAGTACGGTTTTTCGGTTCGCGGGTGTCGTCATTTTTCTCCCTCGCCGGCCCGTCCCGGGCTCCCGGCCGCGCGCAATTCCACGGTTACTGTTGTACCATGGTCCAGCGCGCTTTCAAGATGAATTTTTCCGCCGTGTAAATCGACGATGCGTCGGGTCAGAAAGAGGCCCAGGCCCACACCGCCGTGTTCGAGCGGATTGACGCGAAAGAATTTTTCGAATACTCGATCGATTCGGTCCGGCGGGATGCCCCGGCCGTTATCGCGCACGATGATTTCCGGGCCACCCGGTCCGTTTTCCGTGCGGACCAGCACGCTTCCGCCGGGTTGATTGAATACGATGCCGTTCTTGACCAGGTTGCGCAGGCCGCGGCCGAGGAGTCGTTCGTTGCCGAAGACCATCGAACTGCCGCCGCTCTCGATGTGAACGCTCACGTTCATCCTGACCGCGAGTTCCCGGCATTGTTCCACCGAGCCGCGAACCAGCGATTCCGCATCGACCGGGCCCATTGACACGTCGGCGAGTGTCTCCATGTCGGTAAGCAACATCATATCGTCCAGATAATCGATCAGCAGATCGCTGCCTTCTTTTATACGGCCGGTGGATTTCAGGAGGATGGCGTCTTCTCCCGCGCGCATTTCGATCATCTCGGTACTGCCGCGGATAAGTGTGAGCGGCGTGCGCAATTCATGCGAGAGGTTGGCCATAAACTCGTCCTTCACACCGGCCAGGATGGTAAGTTCCTGGTTCGTCCGTCCGAGTTCCTCGGATAAAGATTCGACGGACGCGAAGGCGGTGGAAAATCGCTGGTAGATCAAGAGCGCCTGGCTGGCGATGAAACCCATCAACGCGAAGGTAAAGATCGCCGGAGAGTTGAACAGGCCGAAGTTGGCCAGGATATCATGAATGGCCGCGCCGGAAACGAGCAGAAAGCCCGAAAAAAATATCGCCGAGCCGGGCCGCCGCGCGAGTAAGGCCCGCAACGACGAAACGATCAGCAGGGCGATCGACACCAACGCCAGAACGTGGAAAGCCCGGCCGGCGCGCAACACGATGGCCCGGTCCGCGGCCGGCACCATGCTCAGCACGGCGAATCCGAGCCCGATGCCTCCCACCAGACGCAACAACCATTTTACGCGCGGCCATTCGAACAGGGATTCGACGTAAAACACGACGATGCAGACACCCAGGGCGTACGTCAGATATCCGCCACGCCAGAAGAGTTCGGTGGCGCGCGGGGCGATATCCAGTAAAAGCGCTTCCTCGCTGATCAGGGCACGAAACGAAATGGTAAGACACAATAGTCCGAAAAACAAAGCGGCACGGTTCTCGCGCCGGCGAATCACGAACATACCGAGATGATAAATCCCGAAAAAAAACAGCCCGGTAGCCGTTAGCCAGTCGAGCGCGGCGCTCCGGCGGTTGAACGCTTCCATCCGCTCCGGCAACCCCAGGTGAAATTTTCCGTCTCCCCCGCCGCGCGGATCCGCATAATTCGCGACCAGGGCTTCGATCACGATTTCGCGTCGTTCGGCCGGGACCGCGAAATAGGCGACAGCCTTCGCGGCGTGTTCAACCGTGCTGTCCGGGCTCGTTCCCGGTCGCCCCTGGCGAAGAATCTCACGCCCGTCGACCCGCACGACCAGGGAAAGAAGAGTGCGACTTACCCGCAATCCGAACAGGCGTTCTTCGGCGGTCGGCGCCATCTTCAATACAAGACGATAGGTCGCGTACCCCTGCGTGGTGATTTCCGGATGCCGTTCTCCGAATACCGTATTCCAGCTACGATTAATCGGGCCGAAGGCGGTCGGCGCCAGGTTTGCGACCGGACCGGTCCGTTTCCAGTGGAAGGCCCAATCCCCGCCCAGTTCCACGATCCCGTCGCGCGTAAAATCCCAGGCGCGTAAATCCAGTACGCCCTCCCGGGCCTGCGGAGTTTGGGAAATTCCCCCGCGGCCGGCCGGGGCGCACGCCAAAGTAAGGAGACACAGCACGGCCCCGGTCCGATTGAACGGCATGGCGCTCCGGCGCGGTTTTCGAGGGGGATTCATACCGGGTCCGCTCCTTTCAGGGCCGGGGGAACCAGGGGCAGGCGCAGTTCGAAGGTTGTACCCTGGCCGGCTGTCGAAAGGATGCGAATCGCTCCGCTGTGCGCTTCCACAATGCCTTTTACGATCCAGAGACCAAGGCCGGTACCCTCGCTTTTCCCGGAGGTTATGAACGCCCCGAAAAGCCGGGCGCGGATTTCTAAGGGGATCCCGGGACCTTCATCGACCACGCACAAAACGGCCTCTTCGCCTTCAATCCAGGCGCGCACGCAGAGTTTACGTCGTTCCACCGGAACTTTCTGTAAAGCTTCCACCGAGTTGTTTAAAAGATTGGCCAGGGCCCGGCGCATACGCGGCTGATCAATTGACGCGGGTCGGTCAAGGTACAGGTCGGTCGTCGCGATGATGCTGTGCCTTGAAAAAGCTTCCGCGAAGGCATTCAGTGATTCAGAGACAAATTGGCCCAGATCGGTCGGGCTCGCCGCGAGCCGGTACCTGCCGCCCGCGTATTCGAGGATATCGTAAATTTGATCGGTCAATCGATCGATTTCGGCGGAAATTCGCCCGAGATAGATGGCGCGTTTTTCGCGACCGATTTCCGTATCGGACATTTCGGCGTAGGCTTTGATATTGGCCATCGGATTTTTCAAATCGTGGATGATCCCCGCCGCCATTTCGCCGATGTGCGCCATGCGGTGGCGATCCTGTCGTGTCGATTCCGCGCGCCGGTCCAGTTCAAGCATCTGGCGATCAATCGTGGCACGGTAGTTGCGTTCCTCGCGACGCTGCATGCAGACGATCAGCCAGAATAAAATCGCCACCACCGACATCGAAACGAGGTAGATGGGCGCGACCACCCTTTCGTAAGCGATTACCTGAACCTGGCGCAGGGCCACGGCCGTCCCGAGAACCAGCCCGGAAAAAATTAATCCAACCGGCATGGAGTTGATCAGGTAGGCGCCCGCAAGCGCAATCAGGAAGAGCGAAAATGGAGCGACGGTTTCGTCCGCGGGGTTCCAGTTGTACAGAAGCACGGAGATATAAGCAAGACAGAGCGGAACCAGGGCGGCGGCAGAGTGACGCCGTGCGCGATTTAATACCAGGGCCAGGAATGCCGTACCCATGCGCGCAAGGCCGGTCACGATTTGCGGCGCGGATGGTGGATAGTTGGCGACGAGGAGGATGAGGCCCAGCGCCGCCAGGGATGCGGCGCCTGTATTGATCAGTCGCACACGATAAACAAGGGCCGGATTTTCGTTCCCGGACAGGCCCGTGTTCAATATGCGCGAAAATACGTTCATTGGACAGTGCGCGACGGCCTGTTTACCAGCCCCTGCGAACACGCTCCATGTTGTCGCTGGTGCCAGGGGCTTGCTCTTCCAGCGCGGGAGCGAACGGATCTTCAAGGCGCGTCCGCATCTTTTCAAAGCGGCCGTTGGGCAGGAGCCCATCCTCGTCCGCGGAGAGTTCCGGCCGAATGCGGAGCAGGAAAAACATTTCCATTTCGCCCTTGCCTTTCGCCTTAACCCATCCGCGTGATTCGCATACGAAAAAATCACCCACAAGCTGGCGGGTCGCCTCCGAGATATTTATCTTCCCCGCCTCACCGGACGATTCCATGCGACTGGCCGTATTGACCGTGTCACCCCAGATGTCGTACGAAAACTTATTTTGCCCGATGACGCCCGCCGTAACCGGACCGGAATGAATCCCGATCCGAATCTGCCAGTAATCGTGACCGAGAGCGATTTTCACCTGCGCCATCTGATCCATGAACGAACGAAATTCAAGGGCGGCAAGGCAGATGTCCACGGCGTGGGTCTGGTTGATCGTCGGGAGGCCGGCGGCGCACATATAGGCGTCGCCGATCGTCTTGAGTTTCTCGACATTGTTGCGTCTGGCGACTTCATCGAACTGGCTGAAGCAGCCGTCCAGTTCCTTGATCAATTCGTCCGGTAACATTTTCTGGGAGGCCTGGGTGAAACCGACGAAATCGGTGAACATGACCGAAACCTGGTCATACCAGAGCGGCTCGACAACCCCTTCGCGTTTTAGTTCGTCGGCCACCCGGCGTGGCAGAATCCGCGCGAGCAGCAGGTCGGACTCCTTGCGGGCCTGTTCGGCCTGGCGGAGGAGTTCGGAAGCGCGCACCGCTCCCGCAATTTGCGCGGTAACCCGTTCGGCGAATTGCAATTCGGGTCTTCCCAGAGAACCCGAACGTTTTCCGGAAAATGAAAGAATACCGACCGTATCCCCGTCGACAACCATGGGCAGGATAAAAAACCAGGAAAGGTTACTGGCCTGAACGATCGCAAGATCGATCGGCAGAGCCCGTTTGAGCCAGGACGCGTTTAGATTTTTAATGAAGATGGGCCGCTTCTTTTTGTAGACCTGGTACAGGACGCTGCTTTCGGGCACCAGCGGCACGGCCCGTACGATTTCCGGAAAATCGGTAATCGAACGTTGTTCTCCGTCAGTTAGAACAGAACGGGCGATGAGGGTACGGGATTCCTGATCGACCACGTACAGAGTCATATAATCCACACCGTTTTTTCGCTTGAGTATGTCCATCGCCGCGGTGAGAATTTCTTCGATGGTGCGACCCTCGTTCGCCCTGCGCGCGATTTCCGCCAGCAATTCCGTTTCGGCCCGCGCTTCAAGGGCCCGTTTCTCCTCAGTTTCGGCGCGCAGACGCGCCAGTTCCGCTTCCGCAAGGTGCCTGGCGCGCTGAACGGCGCCCGCGATCTGGGCCACGTAAGCCTCCAGTCGATGGATGTCCTCGCGGCTGAGGCGCCGATCGCCCGGATCGATGGCCAGAACGCCGATAACCGTATCCGCCGCGAGCAGCGGCAACATACAAAAACTTTTGTAACCAAAAATTTCGGTGAGTTCCCGGTCCAGGGGATTTGTGCCCCCGCGCAACCGGGCCAGGTGAACCGTTTTCTTGCGACGGTACGTATGATACAGCAGGCCCGATTCCTCTGTAAGAGGAAAACGTCGGGAAAGAAGACGCTCCTGGCTGGCTTCGATTGTCGTGCGATAACCGCCCGCGACGAAAAGTTCCCGGTCGTGTTCGTCAACCAGGGTCAAAAATGCCCCGCGCATGTTCATCGAACGTACCGCGAATTCGGTAATGTCATGAATGATTTCCGACAGGTCGCGGCTTTCGTTGATTTGCCGGGTGAAAGCCGCCAGGCGTTCGATCTGTTCGCGAGCCCCGGTAGCGCGTCTGCGTTCGGCTTCAATCTCGCTGCGCTGGACCTCCAGCACCGCCATCAAGTTCGAATTGTATACCGCCCCGGCGATCTGCGAACAGAATCGTTCAATATTACGCACCTGACCGCGCGAAAGGTCTCGCTCCGGAATGGCCAGCATAATGCCGACCGTTCGGCTCTGGACGACAAGCGGAATGTGCAAAAAGGAAGTCATCGCCTTATTGTTGCGAATTATTTCCGCGTCCACCGGTCCAGGGTCCATCTCAGAGAATCGTTTCATATATAAAATTTTCTGCCTCCGGTACGTTCGCCAGAGACTGCCCGTGCCCGGCTCCAGTGGCGCGCGGAAGTTTAACCAGAACCTCCGCACGGATTCATCGTTCGAATTCACGGCCACAGATTCAAGGCAGGCCTGGTCCTCGCGGGTGAGCAAAAGCACCACGCGCCGCAGATTGAAATTCGTCTGAAAAAAATCGAAAAATTCCCTGGTGAGCGCCCCGATCTCGGACGTTTCGTTGATGCGCCGGGAAAAATTGGCGAGGGCTCCGGTTATGCGCGCCATTTCTTCGCTGGTGGTCCGGGCGTCCTGCGCGGCTCGCGCCAGGACTAATGCCTGGCGTGACCGCATCCAGCTGCGGTAGCGGATCGAATCCAGGACATAGATGAATGCGGCCACCATAAAGGCAGTGACCAGCAGATCATTGCGACTGTATCGCTCCGCCCCCAGGCGAGCCAGTTGTCCGGTCAAAGTTAGGGTCCCGAAAAAAGCCGCGAGCGAACTCCCCAGGATTGTATAAGCGACCCTTCGCGGCAAGGGTACAAGCGGGATGTACATCAGTACAATGAGATAGCCGCCCATGTACGCCGGGTCGACACCGACGAGTCCGGTTATTACAGCCGTGGCGATTTCCATGTACATCCCGATCGCGCTGATCAATACCAGTCCGCGGGGGTACCACCGCGGCATGCGGTAGAGGATCAGTACGATGACGCCAGCCAGGGAAAAGCCGAGTCTCAGCCAGAGGAGCTCCTGGAGCCCGGGATGCAGTTGCTGATCGAGCTGGATATAAGGCAGCCAGACAAAAAGACTGCTCAGGCCACCAAAAAGTACGAAGCGTTCGCACTGGCGATTGAGCTCCTCCGGGAAAGTTTCCTCGACAGACTTAAAATCATCAGGCCGGCCACGCCGGATCGAATTGAAAAATTTATTTATAAAAAACATTATTAAAACCCGCGACACAATTTTACCCGCGTGGCCCCGGAAGGGGAACCAAAAAGAAGCCGACATCCCCCCCCTTTCAGGGGGGTTGCGGATATCGCGGACGCCCCCATCCCCCCCGAAAAGGGGGGGTGGGGAAATAAAAAGATATTTGCTTTTCTTCAGCCATCGCTTCGATACTTAACCTGCCTTATGGAAGGAACCCAGGAAAAGACCTACCGCATCGGCCTGGTGGAAAACGAGGTTGATTTTCGAGAGGACGTAAAACAGCGGCTGGAGGAGCTGGCCTGTGTTGCCGCCGTAATCGCCTGGTCTTCCGCTGAGGAATTCCTGCGGGACTCCGGCCGTGGCGATTTCGACATCCTCTTCCTCGACATCGTGCTGCCCTTGATGAACGGAGTCGACCTGGCCCGGGTAATCGCCGAAAAACATCCGGATACGAAGATCATCATGTTGACCAACATGAATTCGGATGACATGATCTTCGATTCCATTAAAAATGGCGCTCTGGGCTACGTGCTCAAAAGCGAACTGGGGGACCTGGGCGCCATCATTCGGTCGCTGGCCGCCGGCGGCGCCCTGATCACCCCCACCATCGCTTTGCGCGTAATATCTAATTTTCGAAAGATTCCGCGTAATGTGCCCGATCTCACCGACCGGGAACGCCAGGTGCTTGAACTCATGGTGCGCGGGAAGGCGGTTCAGGCCGTGGCCGATTTTCTTGGACTCAGCACGTACACGGTGCAGGGTTACGTTAAATCGGTTTATAAAAAACTCAATGTGCACAACCGCTCGCAACTGGCGGTGAAGGCCAATGAGATGAATTTAATGTGAGCGGACCCTGCCTGGCCGGCCGGGCGTTCGCGCGAAACACTTGCCAGCGGGCCCGCCCCGGGTACGCTCCGTTCATGATTTCCGGTGGCAGGAGAATCTCATGGTTAAGCCCCTCCCCGGCGGCCCTGGTTCTGGCCCTGTTCGTGGTTTCGTGTCCGGGCGAAGGCCGGAGCCAGGGTACAGGTTCGCGAAAAGCGGATCCCCCGCTGGTCGATATGACCGCGGTCGATTTTTCCAATTCGGTCGCCGAGGTTCCGGTTGTGTGGGATTTTTACTGGATGCGCCTGCTCGGGTCCGGGGATTTTCGCGGGGGGACCGAAAGCGCGCTCGAACCGGATGAACGATTTTACGGGATGCAACCCTGGACCAGCGCCGGAATGTATAAAAAAAAATTCCCGGCCGACGGGTACGGCACGTACAGGATGTTTTTGCGTCTGCCGCCTGGCCGCGAATACGGTTTGCACATTCAGCAACAGTACACTTCCTCCCGGCTTTTTATCGATGGTAAACTATCCCCCGGTTCCGGCCAGATCGGAACCACCCCCGCTGAGGACGAACCGCAACGTGGCCACAGAACCGCGTATTTCAGCACGGAAAAAGGTACGGTCGAAATAATAATACACGTATCCAATTTTCAACTGTTCCGCGGCGGCCTTCGCGGAAATTTAATGGTCGGCGCGCGCAATGTCATCGACCGTTATGTTTTTCGGCGCATCGCATTTGAAATCGGGATGATCGGTTTTTTTCTGGCCTTGCTGTTCTTGCATCTCACGTTTTTCCTCACCCGTATCCGCGATCAATTTTTTCTGTATTTCGCGCTGATCTGCCTCTCTTTCGCGCTGCGCATCCCGTTTATGGGCGAAACCGTGATCGATCTCCTGGTCGCCCCTCCGACCTGGGAATTCCAGTTGCGAACTCTGTTCACTTTGAATGTTCTTTCTCCACCGCTGTTGATGGTTTTTTTGCGTTCGGTTTTCCCCGATACGGTTAATAATAAAACTGTGGTGTTTTACACTTTCGGTGCCGCTCTTTTTCTTTGCGCGCATTTCACCGGTATGCGCGGCCTCGCTCCGGCGCAATTCTTATTATACTTAATCGTCCTGGTCCCGCTCCTGCTGCATGCGGGACTCATAACAACGCGCGCGGCGGCGCGCGGTAGCGTCAGCGCCCGGATCATGGCGGTGGGCATGCTTCTGCTGTGTATCCTCGGCTTTTTCGCGATGTATTTGAACTGGCGCGCGAGCGACGCCGCGGTCGATTACGCGTACTTAACATTCATCACCTTCGGACTCTTTCAGTCGGTCGCGCTGGGAGCAGCCTATCGCGAAAACCTTGTCGCGCGCGAATCGTTGACCCTGGGCCTGGCGCGCAGCCAGGCGGCTCTGGCCGTCCAGCGGCGAGAGCTGGAGATCAACCTGCACGATACCCTGGGCGGCGCGCTCACGGACCTGAAAATCCAGGCTGAACGCGGCCTGGACGCGGCGCGTAAGGGTGAGTCCGGTTCCTCGCGGGATTCACTTGTCAGGATTCACGAGCGACTCGAAGTGACGACGCGCATGTTCCGGGGACAGTTGCTCTTTATGGAGGATATCGAACTCGCGGCACGAGACCCGATCACCGGCCTGCATATGTCGCTCCTGCGGCGTTATTCGGACGCGGGGCGGGAAATTATTTTCGATGTAAACGAACGAACCCAGACCGCCTTGATCGCCGCCATGCGTGACGACGAGTTTCGCATGAATCTGCTGCAGTTGAGTCGCGAAATTTGCACGAACGATTTAAAATACGGAGCGGGGGATTCGAACTGGTCGATCCATGTCCAGACACTCCGGCCCGGTGGCCCGCTGCACCTCGTCATAGACCAGAACAATACGATCGCGGGGGAGCCGGATTCGGGGGCGGCAGCCCGGCGGGCGGCGCTGCGGGCGGAGAAAATGGGCGGCACCTGCCAGGCCCGGGTGCAGGACGCCCGTTACCATGTGCGGGTAAGCCTCCCCGCCCCGTCCGGTCGAATCTTAAACTTTATAAAGTAAATCCATGTATTTCTTGAGCAAATCGCCCACCAGCGAACGCACCGGCAGGGTGGCCGCCATGCCGTAGACCGGGGCCAGTCCGCCTTTATCGGAGGGATTCGCTTTTACGAACGCGACCGCGTCACGCAGGTCTTTCAGAAAACGTCTGGCCACGCCCGGCTGCGTGTGCCGCAGCGTGACACAGATGTGCATGCAGGCCGGCTTGTGCAGGCCGTTCAGATTCCAGTGACGCTTCGTCAAAAAATCCATCACGCGGTAAATATCGAGCGTGTCCGATTTCATGGCGATGACGAACAGGGAATCACCCATGACCTGGAGATCGTCGATGGCGCCGATGCCTTTTTTGATCTCGTCGGCGGTTTTTAGAATCGCCCGCGCGGCGTCCAGGTACCCCTGTTCGCCCATGGAAACCAGGGCCGCCCAGCAGGTGGCCGAAAGCGCGCCGGGCCGGCTGCCGGCGAACGTCGGCGAAAAATACAGGCCGCCCGGCCAGTCGGTCACGGTATAGTACTGGTGGTGGCGCAGCTCGATGCCGCGATACAACACGACCGAAGTGCCCTTGGCCGCGAAGCCGAATTTGTGCGTATCGGCCGACATGCTGGTCACGCCCGGCAAACGAAAGTCGAAGGGGGGCACCGCGTAGCCGAGTTTTTCCGCCCAGGGCAGCACGAAGCCGCCCAGGCAGGCGTCTGTATGAAAACCGATGCCGCGCGCGCGCGCCAGTTCGGACAATTCCTCGATCGGATCGATGACCCCGTGCGGAAAAGTCGGCGCGGAACCGACGATCACGATCGTGTTCGCGTTGATGGCCTTTTTCACCGCGCGCACGTCCATGCGGTAGTTCGCGTCAATCGGAACCACGCGCCGTTTGATATTAAAATAACCCGCGGCCTTGTCGAACGCGGCGTGCGCCGTGACGCCCGTAATCATCTCCGGACGCCGAATGCCCCGCACGGTCCGCGCGCGGTCGCGGTAGGTTTTCATTGCAAGGAGGATGCTTTCGGTTCCGCCCGCCGAAACAGATCCGCAAATTTCGCCTGGAGTCCCGATCTGCGGGTTCCCGCCCGAAAGCATGTGCGCGGTCATGGAGATGATTTCCGCCTCGAACTTCGTCGCGCTCGGCCAGAGATCCGAGTGCAGGGGATTGGCCTGCGAATGGATCGCGTAGACCTGATTCAAGAAGTCGATGTGCTTTTGATCGCCGTGGTAGACCGCGCCGGAAACAAAACCGTCCTTCCAGCGTTTTTCCTCCCGTTTGCGTAAATTCTCCATTTCTTTGAGAATACGCGCACGCGGAAGGCCTTTCGCGGGCAGAACGGGCGATGAGTACAGATCGCGATACGGTTTGAGCGAACCTTCGAGTTCGCCGAGCATGCCGCCGGTTTCTTTTTCGATGATCTTTTTTATCGATGGGATTTTTTTCAGCGAAGTCTCGATCCAGGGCATTCGGCGCAGCGCGCCTTCGATGAATGCCCGCGTCCCGGGCGAAAGTTTTTTATCGAGCATTTCCATAACGTCCATAATTGTTCCTGTCGGGGGAGCCTGTCCGGTTACGGATTCAGTCGTGCGTAAATTTTGCGATTGGCCCGGTACAGATTCAGATATTCACGAAACAGTTCGTCGTAAATCTTACGGTTTCCCGGTTCGGGCGTGTACGTTTTTTCGATTTGAATCACGTCCGACAGTTCGTGAAACGTATGATACCCGAGGGCCACGGATGCCAGGAAGGCCGCCCCGCGCGCGTTCGCCTGGACAGGATCTTTCACCTGGCGGATTTCGCGACCGAGCACGTCGGCCATGATCTGGCACCAGAGTTCAGAACGGGCGCCGCCGCCGATCAGATTGATCTTTTCCATGGGCCGTTTGATAAATTTTTCCACGTACCCCAGCAGCCAGCGCGTGTTATAGGCCACGCCTTCAAACACGGCGCGAATCATGTGCGAGCGGTTCGTCCTGAGCGACTGATTAAAAAAGCCCCCGCGCACGGAATGATCCTCGACCGGAGTCCGTTCCCCGAAAAGCCAGGGCAGGAAGATCAATTTTTCGCTGCCCGGAGGCGCTTTCGCCGCTTCGGAATTAAATCGCGAATACGCGTCAGCGGGCGCGGGAGTGCCCAGATCGTCGGCGCGGTAAAAGACATTGTCTCTGAGATAGGTCAGGCAGTAGCCGGCTGTTTCCTGTTCGTTGGCCACAAAAAAACGCCCGGGTACCGCCGAGGGCAGCGAGGCCATGTTGTGCACAATATCGGTTTTTTTAAATGGAACGTGACAGGTCAGCCAGGAGGAGGTCCCGATGTACAGATGGCCCTCGTAGTCGCGCACCGCGCCCGAACCGACCGAGGCGGATTGTACATCCGGGGTACCGATGATGACCTGTGCGCCCGGCCCGATGCCGAGATCACGCGCGGCCTGGGGGAGAATTGGGCCCAGCACGTCCACTGCCTGGCCCAGATCGGGCAGGTGATGGCGTTCCAGACCGCACATTCGCAAAAGGCCCGGATCGTATTTGATATTGCGAATATCGCGGTTGTCCGTCACCCAGTGCAGCGCGATCGAATCGAACGAAGCCGCGAAACGACCGGTCAGACGCAGGTTGATATAATCCTTGGGTTCCAGGAATTTATACGTGTCCCGGTACACCTGGTGGTGTTCGTTTTTGATGTAGTGAATGTGCGCGAGCGGATCTTTTCCGGAATGCCCCGGGGCCCCGCCCGTGAGCCGCAACCAGCGCAAAAGTTTCAGGGCCCCGTACCCTTCCACTTTCGGAAACCCGCCGACGATGGGCTCCATGTACGCGGAGCCGCGCGTATCCATCCAGATGATGGCGTTCATGAGGTGGCGACCTTCTCGGTTAACGGCGACCGTCCCGGACCACTGGGTGGTGGCGCTGACGGCGACGATCTTTTCCACGGGAACGATTTTTTTATCCATCAAGCGCCGGGAAGCCGTCGTGATCGCGCGCCACCAGTCGTCTGGATCCTGTTCCGCGCCACCGCCGGGAAAGAGCTGGAGGCCGGTGGGTTCGACTTCACAATCGAGCACGTCCCCGTTCGTGGAGACAAGGGCGACTTTGGGGCCGGAGGTTCCGAGATCGATGGCGAGGACGTAACGAAGTTCCCGGGCGCTCATTCAGGGAAGCTGGTCGAACCGGGCCTGAGAAGGCAAACAGGTTTTTAAAACGTAAGGGGATGGCACGGACCGGAGGATTCGCGCGGCGTCTGGATCACTTTTTGCGCTGGCGAAAGGCTTTCCAGAGCACCAGGACGTAAAACTTGAAAATCAGAAACATCCGGTCCAGATACCAGGGACGGGACATGGTCCGCCAGAGCCAGGTCAACCCGCGCAGGGTAAACCAATCCGGTGATTTTTTTTCAAGGCCGGAGAGGACGTCAAATGTTCCGTCCACCCCGATGACGACGGCTTTTCCGAGAAATTCAGCGTTGTCCCGAATCCAGGCTTCCTGGGCCAGAAAACCCATTCCGAGAAAGATCAAATCCGGGCTGGACTTGCGTAACGACTCTTTAACCAGGGTTTCGCGGCGGGCGTCAAAATGACCGCTCTGACGGCCGATGATGCGAATTTCCGGGAAACTGCGCTGGAGATTAAAAAATACCCGTTCCAGGTAATCCGGTTTGGAACCCAGCAGATAAATCGTCTGTTCGGTTTTTTCCGCCAGGCGAATAACATCCATGAGCAGGGCCATCATGGGCACCCGTTCCACGAGAGGCATGCCCAGTTTTTCAGCCGCCCACTGTAAACCCGCCCCGTCCGCCAGAATCAACCGGGCCTGAGCGCCGATGTAACGGTTCTTCGGCCCGCGAATCCGCATCAGTTTCAGAGGGTCCAGGAAGAGCACGTGGTGCGGGCCTTTTTTCTTTTCGACCAGGTCCAGAATCGCCGCGACGGCTTCGTCACGAGTGATGTTGTCGATCGGAATTCCGAGTAACTCCCCGCGCTTCATTGGCAGGGCGCGCAGATCGATCGACTTGTACTCAAGGAGGATATCCTTATCATCCCGCCTTGAAGTGTACAGACCCGAAGTTTCCATGTGAGTTCTCAATCCGCGAACGAAAGGCGCCCGCTACGGGTTTCATAGCCCGGGAGGCCGCTTATGTCTCCAGAGATTTTTTCCGGGCCAGGAGAGCAACATTTTTTATGAGCCGATCCAGGCTCTCAAGGTCCAGTGCGGCCTGAATTACGGCCGGCAGCGGCAAGAACTCCGGCCCGGGCGCCGACCAGTCGCCGAGCGCCTCGACCAGGTTTTCCGCAATCAGACCGCCAATACAAACCGGCCTCGGCCTCACTGAACGCGCCGTTAAGCCGGCCGCGATTTCCCTGCGAAAAAAATCGGCGAAAATATCGGAACACTGGCGGCGTTCATCCGCGGCGAGGACCGGCCAGAGCCCCGCGTGTTTTGAGACGGTGGCGGCCATGGGTCCCAGAGCGATGTACGACCACGCCGGGTACTTCGCATTGTTGGCGTCGACTCCGTTCAGAGCGGCGACAAGTTGCCCGGGGTTATGCGTCGAAAATCCGGTAAAAAATTCCTGCCCGTCTTTTCCGGCAGCGGCTGATTCGGCCGCGACCAGCCGGAGCCGTTCCCGATGAGCGGGGTCGAGTTCTCGCCAGTCTGCCTGGCCCAGGTGCACGCCGGTGAAAAGTTCACGGTGCGCGAGCGCGGCCGCTACAAAATCATTGGCGATGATCCGGGCGTCCGCGAACCGGGTCACGAGGCGTTCACTCAGGCGCAGATATTCGACTTCCCGCAACTGTTTGGCCCGCAACTGGAAACTGAACAGCGCACGACTCCGCCAGTCCGCGACAATCGCGAACGGATCACGACCCGATCGGTCCGCCGCTTCGAGATCGAGCAATGGATAAACTGGCTGTTGAAACAGGTACGGATTCAACCGCCACCCACGAAGCGGATTAATTCAATACAATCCGAACCGGTCAACTCCACCGCGTCCCAGGTCTCGCGTTCCGGAATCCTTCCGTTCATTTCAATGGCAACCGTGCCTGGGTCCAGTTGAAAATGTCTCACCAGTTCCGTCAGCGTTCGCAATCCGCTGGCGACGAGATCGATTTCCTGTCCGTTGACTACCATGTTATACAAATTCCTTTACAGGCAGGCGCTCCCGAAAAATGAGTCTTTCAGGGTATTTCCAAAAAAGCGAGCATCGGGCGTTCCTTCCAGAAAAAAAGTGAGCCAGCGGGGATAAAATGGTACCCCGGGTTCGTATGAATAAAGCAGGTTTTCTGGAAAAATTGAACCGGAACGGCATCCAGCCGGTCCAAGCAAAGGTAATTGGGAAAGCATCCCTCTGCGCCTGTCATCAGGAGTTTTTTGTGCTGAAGCCTTCATCCAACTCGGTATTAACCTCAAACATTTCTTTTTATATTTTTCCGTTGATGCTGGGACTGACTCTGTCCTCCGCGTTATTCGCCCAGGCGGTGCCTGGCAGCGGGCCGGCCAAACCCCCCGCGCCCGGATCGACGCCAGCCCCCCAGGCGGCCCCCGCTCCGACGGGCCCGACGGCGCCCGCGACGCAGCCGGCAGTGAAACCGGCCGCCCCCGGGGCTGCGCCCGCCGCGCCGCTGGCCAGGCCGCCGGTTGCCCGGCCAGATCAGGTTCCGCCAGCCGCGACCGCGCCGACCGCGCCCGGGACCCCCGCGCTCGGACAGGCGGCCACTACCGCCACCGAAGCGGAGGTGGCCGAGAAACAGGCTGAACCCGCTTCCGACGGAGAAAGCATCTGGGAATGGTTGATCAAGGGTGGGGTAACGATGATCCCCCTGGGTTTGATCACGGCCATTATCATCGCATTTTCGCTTGAACGCTGGTTTTTTTTCATTCGGCAGAAAATTAACACGAAAGGGTACTATGATCGACTGGTCGCCGCGCTCGAATCGGGCGGTATGAAGGAAGCGGAAGCGATGATGTCCCGCGAAGATCTTTTGATCTCGCGAATTCTCAAATACGCTTTTTCCGCGAAATCCGAAGGCGTCGATCGAGTGGAAAAGTCGATTGAAACGCAGGCAACCGTTGAAATCGGGAAACTGGAAAACGGCCTCAACCTGCTTTCCAACATGGGTAACCTCGCGCCCCTGCTGGGATTTTTTGGGACGGTCATCGGGATGCGCGCCAGCTTTTTACAGTTTGTGGAATTGGCAGCGCCCACCGCCCGCGACCTGGCCGCGGGGGTTGAGGAAGCCCTGATCACGACGGCGGCGGGACTTCTGATCGCCATCCCAACCTACCTGATTCACAACCTGTTTATTTTCGCGGTCGATCGTTTCAGTATCGAACTGGAACGTTGCACGGCGGCCATTACTTCGCGGATCAAAAACTGAGAATTGGCGCAGGCCGGGAAATGTGACGGGCAATGTCGCTCAAAATTAAACGAAAAACGCGGGATCAGCAGGAAATTCCCCTGGACAGCACGGCGGATATCGCCTTTTTGCTGATCGTGTTTTTTCTGGCGGCCAGCGCCTTGCTGGAATTTCGAGGCATTCAGGTGCCCCTGCCCAAACTGAACGCCCCGCCCATGCAGATTGAGAAAAAAGATCTCCTCAAGGTGGAGGTGACCCGCGAGGGTGCCTTTCGCCAGGATGGAAAAATTCTGAGTCTAAATGAATTACAGGCGGAACTCCGCCAGCGCGCCGCGATCAATCCGGGACTTGTCATCGTACTCCGCGTCCACCCCGACGCTCCCACCGATCGAGTGCCGCAATTCGTGCGGCGGGTCCAGGAAGAAAATCTGAAAAAGATTTCCATCGGCATGGAGCAGGTCCGATGAAGCTCCGCAAAAAACGCAAACTCAATCCCATCCCCGTGGCCGCCATGGGGGATATCGCGTTCCTCTTACTCGTGTTTTACATGGCCACCACGCTCGTGACCGACCAGAAACCGCGCGAAATCGAACTGCCCGAAGTAACCGGGTATTCACTCGGATCGCCGTATCCACTGATTGTCTATCTGGACCGCGAACTGGCCCAGCACGAGAACGCGTTTTTTTTTAATAAAATCGTCCACTATTCGGAACTGCCCGGCCTCTTACAGGATCGTTCGAACGCGGCACCCGCGCCCGTGCGCGTGTACCTGAACGTAGAGAAAGATTTGCCGTATCACCATACACACCGGGTACTCGAAATGCTCAAACGCGCGGGGGTCCGGAATCTCGTCATTACCACCAGACCGCCCAAACGGGGCAGCGAACGTTGAGCGTTTTATCGGAAATGTTGCGCGGCCCGCTTGCTCCCGTACGGGCGGGATTACGCTGGATCGCCCGCAAAACCGCGCACTGGTACATCCGCGAATGGATGACCGTGGGATTCATCATTCAGTTCCTCATCTTGCTGTTCGCGCAAATGTTCTGGTGGGTCAGCGTTCTGTGGCAACCGGAAAAACGGATCGAGCCCGAAGCACAGACCCCGGTGGACATGAGTTTCGTCGAATTCCAGCAGTTTCAGGATACGTCGGACGTCCCACAACAGGCCCAGGACCTTTCCGACGAGATCGTCGAAAAAGACCGGATTGAAAAAAAACAGGCCATTAACTGGGAAAACGCCGCGGATCCAGCCATGGATTTCAGCCAGCGCTACGTCCCCCGCCTCAGCGTGGACGTTTCGTCCAACGATTATCCGGCCCGGGCCACGCGAGCCGGCATCGGCAAGGTCACCGCGATGGTGGACATTTACATCGGCGGCGACGGAAAGGTCAAGGACGTACGGATTCGCCGACTTTCCAGCGCCGGGGACGCTCACCTTGCTTTCCAGGCGGACTTCGAAACTTCGGTCCGAAAAATCATCTTGCAAAAAACGAAATTACTGAACACTCCGTACACCGTCGGCGGCCAGGCGCGCGATTTCGTCTGGCAAACGCGAATTACCTTCACGCTCTGATGTTTTTCAAAAAGGCAGGCTCTCATGCGCAGTCAAATCAGGTTCGACGTTCGCGCCTTCCGCGCTTTGCCCCGTCGCGTTTTCGCCGCGGCGGCGGTTGCCGCCTTCTCGGTTGGCCCGGTTACCGCCTGCTTTAGCGGCGCGCCTCTCCACAGGCCGACGGGTCCCGCGCGGGAGCCCATCGTCCGCGCCAGCGCACCCGCTGTTCTGTTTACCTTTGTCGTACGCGAGGTCCATGCCTCCCGCAGCCGGGGCGCCGCCTGGGTCAGCCGGCGTAACGGGGAAGATTACCGGCTCTACCAGCGACGATTGATGGAAACTTTATCCGGGACGCCGGGATTCACGCTGATCGAAGAAAAAAAAGTGCTCGATTCGGAAGCGTACCTCGCCGGGCGATTTCCCGTCCGTGAGAAATTTTTTCTCAATCCCGGACTCCTTCCCATCGTTTCGCGTCAGGAGGACGAGGCCATCATGCTCCGGCTGGGCCGGGCGCTCGGCGCCGATTATTTTATTACCGCCCTCGCGGACCATGATATTCGCAAAATTCTTGGTTTCGCGCCGCGCGTGGAAGCCCGGGTTGTGATTTTTATTTACAGCAGCGCGGCCGGTTTTTTAACTTCGGTCGAATCGCGAACGACGCGCGTCGTGCCCTGCCCTGATCCCGGCGACGCGTTGCCACACGAGGCCTGCGCCGGCGCGATCGACCGCGAACTGGATCTGGCGTTCGAGTCGGTTTTCGCCGAAACAAAAAAGAAACTGGAACAGGTGCAGGCGCGGCCGGCGGGTGATCCGGATTTGATCCGGGTCGAAACCGAACGGCCGAAAACCATCCTTCCGGAGCAAAAACCCTTTAAACACCGGTTTCCAACCCCGCGATGAACGATCGCTACCGCCCCGCGAGGATCGCGGCCGGCGCCGCCATCATAGGGGCGGCCCTGTCGATCTCACTGACCCAGATCGCGATGGCCCTGTGCGTACTCCTGGCGGCGGTGGCCTGTTTGCGAAACCGCCGCGGTTTCACGACGCCTGTTTTTAACATCAAATCATTTTACGCGAATTTAAGCGGCCCCGTCTGGCTCGCGGGAGGATTGTTGTTCGCCTGGCTCGCGACCGCGTACGGAGCGCACCGCTACGGACCGCACCGCTCCCTGCCCGGCTCCGCTCCGGGCGAACTGTTCGATGTGGTTCATTTCGGTTTCGGTTTGCTGGTGTTCGGGCTGATTCGCGCCGCGCCGCCCGGCGACCGAATTCTAAAAACAAGTCTGGAAATTTTTTGCTGGGTGCTGCTTTTATCCGGCCTGGTGGCCTGCTTCAGCGAATTTCGCCTGGCCCGCCTGGTGATGGGTCATGGATTTGAGGCCTCGGCCGCGAACCGGCCGCAACACGATCTCGCCCTGCCGTTCGGGATCCGGCTCTTTCGCCCCGTGGGTTTCATGAACACCCGCCTCACGTACGCCGGCCTGCTGGTCCTGGTCCTGCCTCTGCTCTGGGGTCATTTTTCGCGGAGCATGGGCCCCTTCCGCGCAGCGCAAATTCTGGTCTGCCTGTTCCTGCTGGCCGTAAACGGGACTCGATCCGCCTGGCTGGGGGCGATGCTGGCCAGCGGGTTTATTTTCGCGTTTTCGCTTAAATTTTTTCGATTATGGGAAATGCGCTCCCTTCGATTCGGCCTGGTCGCGGCCGGGCTGATTGTCCTTTCGGCCGCCTTCCTGTTTCCGCGCGGGGACCTGGAGCGACAGACCGATTTCCAGCGATCGGTCATCTGGGTGGGAGCCGCGGAACTCATTCGCGCGCATCCATTGCTCGGCACCGGTCCTGGAAATTTCCGCGAACGAACCCTGGAGTGGCGGGCGGAATTTCTCGAAGAACATCCGCAGACTCTGTACTGGATTCATCTGACGCCCGCGGGGCACGCGCACAACGACTTTCTGCACCTGAGCGCGGTGGGCGGCCTGCCGGCCGGCTTTTTGTTTTTATGTCTGGCGGCCGCCTGTATGCTCGCCGCCCGGCGGCTGACCGCGGCCGGCGAAAACCAGGAACCCTGGCGGTTTGTATTCCTCGGCATGGCCGGCTTTTTCGGAGCCGGCCTCTTCCAGTGTTATTTTCAGGACGACGAAGTGGTGATCGTCTTCTGGATTCTGATCGCCTGCGCGGCCGGTTTCGCCGGGCGCCGGCTCACGGGGTCGGAAAACGAGCGTCCGTACACTGGGCCCGCGGATCAACTCGTTGAAAGGTGATATTCATGGTTTCATTTATCCGCCCGCCCTCGCGCATGGCGATGTTTATGGCGCCCGGAAAACTCGTGGCCTGGAATTGACCGTTCAGGGCCACTTCCACGACACCGTTCTGACCCACAGGTTCATATTTCATTTCCGCCAGCCGGTTGCTGACGAAACGGTAATTGTAAGCGGCTTCCGGTTTTTTTAACAACACGACCAGCGCTCCGTTCTCGGTGGTGGCGCTTTCGTATTTTGTGAACACGTCACCCGGAATTTTTCCGTACAATAAATCCTGAAACAGGGAAAACGGCAGTACGATCGCGTTATTGCCGAGCCCGCTGACCTGAAACTCCTCGCGCGGGATGACCTGACGGTCCTGGCCGATGTTTTTTAAATAAATTATTCCATCCACGAGCGTCATCTCGCTCAGCGAAAGGCCCAGCAGGCGATCCTTGATCACCAGGCGCATGCGATCCAGCTGGTTGTCCACCCGCAGTTCACCCCGCGCGCGTTTGTTGAAGCTGCCCGTCTGGCGCATTTCGATGTCAAAATCCGAAGTGAAGCAGGGAATCGGGGTGTAGGTTTCTTTGATGGCCGCGAGCGTGGAAGCGGCCTGGCCCTCCGCGGGTGTTTTCGTCGTTCCGCCGCCGATGGTCGTACAGGCGAATGCCAGAGGCAGACCGCTGATTATGACGATAAGAGCAACTTTACGGGAGCAGGATTCAAGCTGATTCATTGGCACTTCCTTTGAGGGGAACTTAGAGTTAATCTCAAAACTGCCTCCATGCAGTTTTGAGATGGGCTCTCAGATTGGAGGAGCCCGGGGCGTTCCAGGTTCGATTCAAGAACTCAAATCTCTGACTTTTTTTTGTATATCGAGGACCAGTTTCTGGTCCCGGGAAAGGTCCCGTCCCGCAGCCCGACCCGCTTCGATTTTTTCGTTCAAAATCGAGAGGGCCCGGTTGTAGGCCAGAATGGCCTGCTGCGGGTATTTCAGTTTCAGCCAGACATCGCCCAGGTGGTCGTACACAACCGGGTTCTTTTCACCGGCCTCTTCCAGGAGCATCGTAGCCAGTTGCAGGTGATACCGGGCGCGGTGTAACTCGCCGGTTTTATAATAAACCCAGCCCAGGGAATCCTGGAAAGCGCCCCGGGTCGGCTCGACATTGACGGCGCGTTCGATATACCCTCGCGCTTCGTCCAGGCGTTCGCCCCGTTCCGCGTACAGGTACCCGAGAAAATTATTGGCATCCGCGAAACTTTCATTGATTGACAGGACTTTTTTCAAGTCGGCCACGGTTTCATCGAACTCCGATGCTGATTCATCCTGGCGCGCCATGGCTCGAAAATAATAATACGAAGCGAGCTCCGCGCGCGTCTGGGCCGAGGGAGCGGCCGCTTCGAGTTTCGCGATCGCCGTGGAAAAATCGCCGATGGCTTCCTGGACACGACGTTCTTTCAGGCGAATGAGCCCACGCGTAAAATACGCCTCGTGCATCGCGGGCAGAACTCGCAAAACATCCTGGCAGAGCGCTTCGGCTTCGCCCGCGCGACCGACTTTGTTTTCGGAAATGATTCGCGCCAGACCGAGCACGACGATCGCGCGTTCAGCGGGAGTTTTCCAGCGTCCTTCGCTGTCGCCCGCCACGAGAGCCTGACGCAAATAAAATACGGTCCGCCGCGGTTGTTCGAGCGCGTGGTAATGGCGGGCCATCTGCTGGTACAGTTCAGAACGCGAAAGTCCCGCGCGGTCGGGTCGGGAATCCGCCAGATCGAACGCCTCGCGCGTGAGGTCGAGGCCGATCCGGTGTTGATTCACGCGGCCGGCCAGCATGGAAACTTTGCGAAGTTCATCGCCCAGGAGGTCCGGCCGGTCCATGCGCGCCAGGATGCGCAAAACGGCGACCCGCGCGATAAAATGCGTCTGGTTGGCCTGCACGAAGGGAATGAGAAACTCGAGCGCCTTGCGGTCCTCTTTTTTAAACGCGTACAACAAACCGTGTTCAAGGATCGCGGGCTTCTCGCGACTGCGGTGGATACTCTCGCGCAAATATTCAATCGCGTGGTGATCGTCTTCCAGAAAATAAATCGCGCCGAGCGCTCCGTACACTTCGCGCAGGTCCACCCCCTGGCGTTCGGCTTCGCCTTCGGGAGCGCCGAGGATCAGTTCCAGTTCCTGGCGCGCGCGCGCGTATTCGTTCTCACGGTAATACAGATGATAACCCAGAAAAAAACGGGCGTACAGCCGATCCGGATTGTACGTCAGATACCGGGTCGCGAAGACCCTGGCGTTGGCGGGGGAGCCCTCGCTGAAATTGATTTCAGCGAGTCGCCACAGGGCGATATTCCGATACAGCGAGGCCTTCCAGCCGATGCTTTCGCGCTGAAAGAGAACCTGGGTATAGTGCACGCGCGCCGGTCCGCGTCGCCCCAGGTCGTGGTTGATCTCGGCCAGGTAAAATTCGATTTCCCCGTTGTCCTGAAAATCGCGGTTGGCCTGCTCCAGGATGGTCAGGGCTTCCTGGCGCTCACCCCCGCCACGCAGCGCGCGCGCCAGATTCACGATACAATCCGGATCGTTCGGTTTGATGGCGCGCGCCCGCCTGGCCTGGGCGATTGCCTCCGGATGACGGCCGACCCGCGCCAGGACCCGCGAAAATTCCATGCGGGAATGGGCGCTGTCTTTGCCTTTCTGGAAATAGAGGTCGAAGAAACCGATGGCCTCTTCGTCACGCCCGGTGTGCTGGGCATGGAACGCTTTTCGTAATAAAATTTCGGGCGACTCCGTCGCCGCCTCCGGAGCTGGAACCTCGCTCAGTTTCTCTTCTTCCCGGGAGGAAAGCGGAAACCCGCCCGCCAGAATCCAGCAGGCTGAATATATGAGGAGCAGTCGAAATTTCACGATGGTTTTGACGCCGTTCCGCGCCCGGATAAGGGGGGAACTGCGCCACGCTCCCGGGCCTCAGCTTTTTTTGAGGGCCTGGGACGCTCTGGTTTTTTCTTTCAGACGGCGCATCCGTTTTCGGTGTTTGCGCATTGTGTTAATTCGTTTGGAATGGGCCATACCCTTTCCAAAGAAATTAGAACCGGGGGGATTTCCAGCGTTTTTTCGCCCCCGGCGGAAGGCTAACCCGGATTATGCATGAAACAATCATCTGATGCGCCCCACAGGTATACGCAGGCCGGACTCAGGCGGGGGTCTTTTCCAGGCGTTTTTTCATGAACTGGAAATGTCGAAAAAACGGCAGCAGAGGTTCCGGGATCAAATGTATGTCCACCTCGCCCCGCCGGGACCTGATCTGCACGATGGTTTCATGGGGCAGATCGTATTCCGTACGACTGGCAAATTGACGCAAACGTTTGCAGATTTCGCGGTCGTTGACATCCTGGGCCAGTTTTTCCATTTCGGAACATAACCAGTGGATGTTCCGGAAATCTTCCGCCGGGATTTCGTGGCGATTCGCACGAGAATATAATGTGTATTCGGAGTAATCTTTTACAGCCGTTGCCATACTCAATTTTTCGGAAGGCCCGGTTGGTTCCGGTATGATTTTTCTATGACCCGGTCCCAATTCACCTGACGCGACTTTAAACAAGAGGGTCGCGCCAGGGGAATTGGTTCCGGTATACGGTTTGGGACCGGCTCTATGTTAAAATTACTCCTCCGACAGATCAAAAAGCACCGGGCCGGCCTGATTCCGGTCCTCCTGGCCTGGGTGATCGGGGGAACCCTGCTTTTCAAATATAACGACAGTTGCCTTGCGGCTCTCTCACGCCTGGTGGTCAGGTTGCCCGAGCCGGGAACCCAGCGGCCCGTCGAAGCCCTCAAATACCTGGAGGACGCGCGCGGCATCATCGCCGAAAAAGAAATCCGGCTCGATCTCATGGCCAGGCTCTGCGGCAAGACTCCGATCAAATGGACCGACGATCGCGAGCTGTATCGCCCGCACTGGCTCGAGAAAATACGTTCCTGGAATCTGGCCACAGCGCCTGACGCCAGCGCGGTCGTGATCGAGCCGGACGAATACTGGAAAGAAAACCGGCCGGTGGTACTGGAGGCCCTCTCATTGGTGATGAACGCCCAGGCCCTGGCTTTCGAAATCACGGCCGCCGATCGGGCCCTGCCCGAGGGAGAAACGATTCTGGTCCCGGATGAACTGGGACGGTATGCCCGGGCCCTCTGTAATGATCAGATCGCGGTCCTTGCCTGGGGCGATTACGTGGAATTCCAGGAGATTCGCGCCTTTCGTCGAATGATGACCGCCGATCCGAACCTGGAAGAAACGTACCGGTACCCGGTCGAACAGGAAATTCTGATCCTCGAATCCTTGCGTGAGGACCCGCTGTATCTCCGCGCCCTGCGCGAATACGCCGCGGGCGATCCTCCCCTGCCCGAAGGGGGCGGCACCTGCGGGGATACGAATTTTCGCCTGCCCTGCGCCGCTCCCCGGGAAACCTTAAAAGTATGGAATAAAGAATTGTACTTCGCGCCCGCCGCCGCGCGACCGGCCCTGCACCTGCGCCTGGGACGCCTCCATCGCGTGCTGGCGAAAGAAGCCGGCACGGATGAACACCTGCTCCTGGCACTGGATCAGTTCACGGGAGCGACGGTTTCGATTCCGCTGGAGGAAGAGGCCCGGCTGGGTCTGACCCGCCTGTTTCTAATGCTCGCGGACCGCGCCCCGGTCGGCGCACCCCGCCGCGAATTTTTCGAACGCGCGTACGATGAAATTAAGATGCTCTCATTGATTACCCGCGGCCGCGGACTCACCGACCGCGAATTTCGCGAACTGACGCGGCATACCCTGATTGGCCTCGGACGATTTCAGGACGCGGATTGTTTCGCTGATCTGGCGCGGAACGTAAACGGCGGCCTCACCCGGCCGCACTGCCAGGACTTTCGATTGTAAAAGTCCACGAGGGGACCGCGATCCTGAATCAACTGAAATTGCGGTTGGCGAAAGGTTTATTTTTCTTTCTTTTCCTTCTTTTCGCCCTTTTCGCTTTTTTCTTCCGCTTTGTCAGAAAAAGCGTCCAGCCCTTCTTCGGCCGTGCAGCCGCCTTCTTTTTTGATGGTCTGGTACAATTCGAATCCGTCTTTCAGGAATTTTTCACGGTTGAATTCCGTATTCCGATGGATGGCCACGCCTTCTTTGATTTCTTCCACCAGCTCTTCGGTTTCTTTTTCGACGACTTCCTGTTTCAACTGCCCCTGGGCTACGAGCAGGCACTGGTCCAGCGGCAGGGTGCCGATGCGGTCGGGATAACGCTTGCGCATCTCCTCGCATTTTTCCTGCTTCTGTTCGTCGGTGATCTTGATCCGTTGTTCCAGCTTTTCCTGGATGTAAAGCTGCGCGACCATTTCCAGGGCCAGGAGATTCAGGATGCTCTGCACGACCGGCTTCTCGTGAAACCCTTCCTTGCGCGCGACCTGATCGACGATGCGGTGTTCCCGGTAACGTTTGTAATAATTTTCCGGGCGCAGGAACCAGGAAATTTCCTGGTACACGCGATTGGGCGCGTTCTGCTTGTTACAGATCATTTTATAAAGAGTGGGTTTTTCAATATTCCCCAGGCGCGAGGTCCGTTCAAGCGACGCGGAGTAGTACTGATCGAAATCGGCGGTTGTAACCGTATAATCGCCGATCTCCTCGATGACTTCCCCTTTCTTGCAACCCGTGGCGAAAACCACGACGAAGGCCAGAAGGCCGACCAGAGCCACGGCCGGCACGCGCCACATCCCGTAGAAAAACGACCGGAGGCCGGAGGGCGTGAGATCGACAGTAAAATGAACGGTGAATTTCATAACAAACCTTGAATGTGAAAATGGTGTGACAGCCACACAGAACGCGAAACCGCGCAGGGCCACTTTTAGCGGAAGGGGTTGATCTGCAAGATTTAAATTAGACGGACTCTGTCCGACAGGCGGCGCCCGGAAGCCAGGACTCAATTGCCACCGGCGACCGCCGCCGCCTCACGGCGCAGTTGTTCGGCGCGCACCGGTTCCGCGAGTACGGTCAAAATCTCGATCAATTCGGCCAGTTCCCCGTCGGGAACCAGCGCCCTGAAAAACAGCTTGTTCGCTGAACCTGGATCGAGCGAAAGCGAACCGAAGCGGGACAGGACTTTGAGAAAGTGGTCGCCTGGAACCCGGAAGTATTCGCCGGCCTTGAGGTGGATCCGTCCGGTGTTGTCGTGGAAGACCGATTCGAAACCGGCCAGCGATGCGAGCGTTCGCACCCGTTCCAGGTCTACGAAGGTCTCCGCGGCGCCGGGCGCCGGACCGAAGCGGTCATTCATCTCCAGTACCAGCGCGTCGATTTCCTCAAGATTTCCCGAAGCCTCGAATCGTTTGTACAGCTCGATCCGCTGGCGGGTATCGGGAATGTAAAGCGTCGGCAGGAAAAAGTCGTAGTTCAGATTGATGCCGCAGCGGACGTCGATTTCAACCGGCACCCCGCGCAGACGCTGAACGGCCTCGTCGAGGAGTTTGACGTACAGTTCGAACCCGACGTCCATGATATCGCCCGACTGTTCCTTGCCGAGAATATTGCCCGCGCCCCGGATTTCCAGATCGCGCATGGCGACCTTGAAGCCGCTGCCGAGTTCCTGGTATTCCTGGATTGTATTGAGTCGTTTCTGGGCCTGTTCGGTCAGCACCCGATCGAGCGGGGTCAACAAATACGCGTATGCCTGGCGGAAGGAACGCCCCACCCGCCCGCGAATCTGATACAATTGCGAAAGACCGAACGTATCCGCGCGGTCGACGATGAGCGTGTTCACGTTGGGCATGTCGATCCCGCTTTCGATGATCGTTGTGGTGACCAGCACGTCGAACCGCTGGTCGACGAACTCCAGGAGCACCTCTTCGATTTCGTCTTCCTCCATCCGGCCATGCAAAACGGTAACGCGTGCTTCCGGGACGAGGCCCATGATCCGCTGCGCGGCCTGTTCGATCGACTCCACCCGGTTATGTAAAAAGAACACCTGCCCGTCGCGTCGTTTCTCCCGGAGGATCGCCTCGCGAATCACTTCGTCGGAATCTTCCATGACGTAGGTCTGGATGGGCAGGCGGTCGCGCGGCGGAGTCTGGATCAGCGAAAGATCGCGAATGCCCACCAGGGACATGTGCAGGGTGCGTGGAATGGGCGTGGCCGACATGGTCAGCACGTCCACCATGTGCTTGATTTTTTTGATCGTTTCCTTGTGTTTGACCCCGAAACGTTGTTCCTCGTCGATCACCAGCAGGCCCAGATTTTTGATGCCGATGCCGCGCGCGAACAGGGCGTGTGTGCCGATCACGATGTCGACTTCGCCTGCTTTCATTTTTTCTTTTACCTGGCGAATTTCGCCGGCGGTCCGAAAGCGACTGACCCAGTCCACCTTCACCGGATAATTGCGCAGGCGTTCGGAAAACGTCTTAAAATGTTGCAGGGCCAGGATCGTGGTGGGCGCGATCAGGGCCACCTGGCGGCCGGCCATGACGGCCTTAAAACACGCGCGCAGGGCGACCTCGGTTTTCCCGTAGCCCACGTCCCCGCAGATCAGGCGGTCCATCGGCCTGGCGGATTCCATGTCCGTCTTCACGGCCTCAATCGCGCTGATCTGGTCGGGGGTTTCCTCGAATTCGAAATCGGCTTCGAATTCCTCCTGCCAGTCCGTATCGGGGGGGAACGCGAATCCCTTCTGACTCATGCGCGTCGCGTAAATTTTCAGCAGGTCCTGGGCCAGTTCCTCGACGCGCTTTTCGACGCGTTCGCGAATTTTTTTGAACGAAGCCTTCCCGAGCGAATCCAGGCGCGGGGAGTCCACGGGCGCGATGTAACGCTGCACGAGCGAAATCTGGTCCAGCGGCACGTACAGTTTGTCCTGGTCCGCGTATTCCACGACCAGGAAATCGCGTTCGTGGCCGGCAGCCTTCACGCGCTCCAGGCGCACGAAACGCCCCACTCCGTGCTGCACGTGAACGACATGGTCGCCTTCTTTTAAATCAATGAACGAATCGAGCGGAACCGAGCCGGCCTTTTTGAAACGCGAACGGCGCCGGTAGCTCCGTCCGAAAATGTCCGCGTCCGTCCAGAGGTAAAAACCGGAGGCGGGAATTTCCAGTCCGTTGCGGGGGCGCGCGTTGACGATGCGCACGAGATCCCGTCTGGATAAATCCAGGCCGCCGAGTGAAATGTTTTCATCCTCGATCACTTCCACGTTGAATTCGTTTTTCAACATGCCGGCGATGCGCCGCAGTTGCGCTCCGTACATCGAAGTGATGATAATGATTTCGCCTTTTTCCAGAATTTCGGCGATTGCGCGCCGCGCTTCGCGCAGCCGGCCGCGAAACAGACGCGCCGGTTTGAGGGGAAAGGATTCGAACGCGGGCGGCGCGGTTTCCGGGGAACTCAGATCAACGGGACCATCATCGTCTTCAGCCACTTCTTCCGGGGGCGGTCCCCCGGCCTGGTAGGATTCGAACACTTCGAGCAAAGCACCGGGCACCGGATCATCCAGCAACAAATCGCCCGGAGGCAGGCAGATCCGTTCGGACCCGGCCCGTTCGTACAAGGTTTCATATTCCCGCCGGAGCTGGGCAAAACGCTCACGGACGGCCGGAGCCGGGAAAAACACGGTCAGCGGGGGCCGGGCGAAACAATCCAGAAAACGCACGCCTTCAGTCACCAGGGGAAACAGTTCGGTTAAGCCCCCGTGCGATATTTCGGAAAACACGCCTTCGAAGAACGATTCGTCGTGGCGGTCAATCCGGGCCCAGGCCGGGCGTTCCAGAGAACGGGAGAATTCTTTCCCGTTCAGACGGGTGATGAACGTTTCGATTTCATCGCGCGAAAGGGCCAGTTCCCCGGCGGGCAGTAAGGTCAGGGCGGGCAGTTTTTCCCGGGTCTTCTGCGTTTCGGGATCGAACCGGCGAATCGATTCGATTTCGTCGTCAAAATAATCAATGCGCGCCGGGAACTCGTGATTGCCCGCCCATAAATCGACCAGGGCGCCTTTGATACAAAAAAAACCGGGTGCCTCCACGCGCTCCGTCCGCTCAAAACCGGCCGCGACCAGAAACCGACCGAGTTCCCCCGGTCCCAGCGCGTCGCCAGGTTTCAGGGTCCGCGAAAGACCGTTCAGGCGGGCGGGCGCCGGCATCCGCTTGAGGACCGCCTCCGGCGATGTGAACACGGTCAGGGTTTCGCCCTTCAGCAGGCGCGCCAGAACGCGCAGACGCGCGTGGCTGATTTCCGCGTCCGTGTGCGCGTATTCGTAGGGAATGTTTTCATAACCCGGGAAAAAAGCGACCGGCGACTCACCCAGAAAAAATTCGGTTTCATCGGCGAGCGAACGCGCTTCCTGGTTGGAGGGGGCCACCACCACCAGGGTGCGCGGCCCCGCCCGCATGGCCTCCTGGCGAAAGAGCGCGGCCGTGAGAAACGCCAGGTACGGCCGCGCGATGCCGAACAGTTGTTCCGTGGTCCGATCTCCCGCGTCCAGAATCCCTGGCAGGCGCGAACCGAGTTCCGTGCGGGCAAATTCGGCCAGAAAATCAATCTGGCCGGCCCCGGCTGGCGGGCTTTTTTTCATTCGATTTTGAGTTTTTTGACCTGGGGTACCCGGCCAAGTCAAATTTGCTTTCGCGAACGGGGGTTTTTGGATGCGCAGAGAGTGCCGCTCCCGAAACCCGCGGGCGCGCACAAAAAAAAACGGCCCGCGGGAGCGGGCCGTTCGCGATCCGTTCAGAAGAGCCTGCCGGCTCCGGACCGATTCAATCGCTGAGCGGGCTGGATACGCGAATATCCGAATCCGGAACAAGTCTTGTATACCGCAGAACGGATCGGATGTTTTTGTATCCCATCAACTTCATCAGCTTTTTGGGATTGACCCCTTTCTGGATCAGATGAATCGCGAAATTGTCCCGTAAGGTCTGAGTCGTGACTTTCCCGAGGTTCAGCGCTTCCGCGGATTTGGCCAGGTAGTGCTGGAGGGTTCTGCGCGATACGGGCACGTATTCGCCCGAACTGCCCTTGCGCAGGGAAAAAAGGAAATCCGCCTCGCTCTTTCCGAACGTTTCACGCATGAGATCGAACTTGAGGCTGCCGGGGAAAATGGTGGAATGCGAAACATCGTCGTCCTCGTTCCGGAGCTGAATTCGCAATTCTTCAAAATTTATATCACCAACGCGAATTCGTACGATTTCATGCAGACGAATTCCCGAACCGTAGATCAGCCGAATCATGATGCCGCAGATATGATTGCGTGTGCTTTCGAACAGGGCTTCCAGTTCTTCCTTTTCCAGAATGCGCTGGGGAGCCGAGTGCGTGCTGGGGTACGGAACCGGTAATTGCAAATTTTTCGAAAAAGTCTGCGAGTACCAGTATTTAATCGCGGCGTAATGAATCGCCAGGCTGGAGTTCGAACTGATCAATTCGGGGTAACATTTCAGAATGTACGCGTTAATCTGTTCATCGGAAGCCTTATCCGGATGAACCCCGTAAAGTTTCTGGTAGTTTTTCTCGAATTTCTCAATTTCCCTGGTATAGGCCTTTATCGTCCGGTCGCTTAATTTTGTTTTTATTGATTTAGCGTTTTCCATTTTCTCCATAAAACAATATTTCGTTGATTTAAGCCAGGAAAACAAATACTTATTATTATTTGATCAACCCGTTCAAAAATTTTTTCGAGAAAATTGCACCATAAACCATCGGGTGGCAGGCTTTCACGAAGGATTTGATCAATTTGTTTCCTTTTTCGCACACCGGCGCGAATCTGTGTATATTTCACTCCGGGCGGATCGATCTGAAGATAGTTTCAATAATTCTAAACTATCTGGTTTATTTACAATTTTCGATCGCCCGAGCCGCCGGTGTACGGTTTCCATCTCCGAAATATTGCTCTCCTTTCCATCATGAATATTTCATGATTTATATGTTCTATGCTTTTAATACGAATGAGAAATCGATTTGTCCCAAAAAAACCCGCCCCGGGCCTTAAAAATTGAAAAAAAATTCTGGAACTCCGCTTTAGGGGGTAATACAACCCCCGCCCCGCAGCGTATAATTCACCAGAATGGCGTTATTTGTAACAGATTACAGGGTTTTCCCCCGGCTCAAACGCGCTGGAATGGGGAGGGGATTTGACCGGCCGAAAATTTGCCTGAAAATTGGGCGAAGGACGATATTGAAGCAATTCTTGGGCTACCGTTCGCCCGGTCGGTGCCATGCCCTCTCGCCCGCGGGTTTCAGCGAACATAAGACCGGGGGTGCACTCCGGGTTACAGGTCTTTGATGGAGGCGACCATGGCCCGATTCACCTCGATCACGTTAAAGGTGGTGTAGATGGAAACCTGGTCGTTCACGACTTTCACGTAGCCGCGATACACGCGCCCGTCGCTCAGCGTAACTTCTTGCAATGCGCCGAAATGAGCCCGGATTTCGTCCTCTGTATCGAACTGGCGCCGTTCTTCTTTGACAGCCTGGCCTTTCTGGACGGCTTCCAGGCGATTCAACAGCGACTGGAGGTCTTCTTTTTCCACGTTGAGGAGCGGGCGCGTTTCGGGTGGAATCCCGCCGTTCGTCTGGAAGGTAAACACCTCGCCCGCTTTGACCGGGTGTACGGTCGGGGCCTGGGCGATGCGCACGTCGAACGATCCTTCCATCACTTCCAGGACCTGGTATTCCGAATCGACGGTGAACCTGGCCTGGGTGCCGGTCATTGTGGCGTTCAACGCCCCGGTGCTGAATACGACGCTCTTGTCGCCCGCGTAATCGGAACGGATGCTGATATTACCGAAATGTACGAATACTTCGATATCAGGGCTGGGGTCCTTGCGCAGGCGGCGCATTTCGAAATCGCCCTCCCCGCCCAGCCAGAATACGGCCGCTTCATTTTTGATGGCCACGACGCCGTCGGCGCCCAGCAC
>CAZVZS010000010.1:0-85306 GCA_964631535.1 uncultured Leptospiraceae bacterium | reverse complement strand
GAGCCGTTCGCCTTCCAGAATTTTTTCGTTAAGCGCGACCGGTAAACGCTGGCCGTCTTTCAGGCGGGCGACTTCACCCGTTGTATGACTGACGACCATATCGTATGCCGGGGAAGGACCGCGCGATGTATACCAGAAATATCCGCCGGCCCCGACGGCGATGACGAAGGGCACGAGAGCGGCGGCCAGCCAGCGCCAGGCCGGTTGCGCGGGCGCCGGGGCGGCCGGCCCGGTGGCGATGCCTTCGGCTTCGGCTTCGAGGACGGCTTCACGAATCAGACCGCGGATCCGGGCGCGGGTCGTGTCCGGCATCCCCGCCGGAGGCAGGGCGAAGGCGCGAACTCCCACCGGCCATTGTTCCGGGGCTTGTTCCAGCATTATTTTTGAAAGTTCTTCGGTCTTCATGCCCCGGATTCCAGATCCTGGATTGTGATCCCGGCTTTCTTAAATTCGCGCGCCAGAAAATCCAGCCCGCTCTGCATCATTCGATACACGGAAGACCGTGAACGATTGACACGTTTACAAATTTCATTTAAATCGATGCCCTCTTCCAGCCGCAGACGCAGCACTTCGGCGACCTCGGCGGGCAGAGTCGGATCGGCCAGTGATTCGAGGAGTAACACGCGAATCTGGCGCGAAGTTTCCTCATGCTCCATCCGCTCGTCGGCCGGTTTGACTCCGCCGACAAGGACATCTTCCTCACCGAGGAGAACTTCCTGCTTGCGGCGCAGAAAGTCGTGGAACTCGTTTTTCGCCATCCGGCGCAGGTAATGATGGGCGGTTTCTTCCAGAATCCGGCCCTTTTTGACCTGCTCGATAAATTTTACAAAAACGGATTGTAATAGGTCACTGGCGTCATCGGGATTACGACACAGAGCGTTCAGATAACGAAATAAATCGTCCCCGATTTCCTCGAACAACCGTTCGAGATCTCCCAGTGTTAAATTTTTTCCCGGCATAGCCTGCGGACCGATGCGCTGTCATTACAGTTCATCGGCACAGGGTCCCGGTAAAATTGAATGATCCCGATTAGATTCTTGCTCTATAATACCGCAATTGCATTCTTATTTTCACCGAAAAATTACTGCGGAACAGTACCTATTTTCCTTAAGATTTTCAAATTTTTCAGGAACTTTGCACATAAACCGGGGTTCCACGCGGCTCTTATGAACTTGAGACCGGCGGCGGCCTGCCCGGAAAAAACTGGATTTTCTCCTGGTTCAGGAACTTTTTTTCCGAACCGGACTGGAAATTGACTGTCTCTGGCCGATTTCGGAGGTCGTGAACCGGAATATTTGCCGAATTGTCCCGCTTAGCCCAGGTTTTAGGTTGCAAAAGAAGGACTCATTCCAGAGAATTTTCCTGGATCGGCTTTTTTTTTGGGAGCTTTAGCAAATTTTAGCTCCCCCTGAACCGATAGTAAGTCTGATGTCTGCATACTTGCACAGATACGGGGATAAAGCATGAAAGGTATTATTCAATTCCGAACCAGCATCGCGGTGGCCAGCCTGGCGGCCTTACTGCCGATCTCGGGTCTTATGGCCCAGGTGAGTCGCGCGCCGGCCACGGAAGGGCCCACAGGCCGTGTTCCGCTTGAAAAAGAAGAGGTCTGGAACGCCCCGGCGGTCCGTTTTATTAACCGGGATAACCGGGCGGCCACCGCCGCGCAACGGCGTCAGCAGGTTGCCCTCGGGCAGCAACTGGCCGGAGACGTGATCCAGAAAGAACTCGGAGACCGCAGCCGGATTCGTGTGAACCGGGTCTTCGAAGGCAAGGCCGCCGGCATGGGTGCGGACGTCTTCTCCCTGGAAGCCGGCGCCGCTTACGGCCATGTGAACGCCATCCAGCGCGTGCTGGCCGGATATCTGATGAGCGCGTTCGAATACAATGAAGCGGATGCGGTCGAACTCAGCCGTTTTATCCTCTATTACAACGCGCGCCATCGCGGGGACATGGAAAAGGTCAAAAAGACCTACTCTCCGAAAGTGGCCGCGGTGGTGAAACCTGAAACCGTGGGCATCGACCGCTCATACCGTAACTGGTCGGGTCGCACTCAGATTCTGATCCCCCTGCGCAAGAGCATACTGCGCCCGGGTGATAAGGATATCGAAGGCAAAGAATTAAAAAAAGCCACCAGCGATCTGCCGGCGGGTGAACGGAAAAAACTGCAGGAAGTTCTCGAAAAACGTAAAACCGAGGACTCGGCCAAACTTACCAAAGAAGCGGCGGCCACCCAGCAGAAGAAAGAAGAAGTAACCCAGCAGAAAAAAGAAGTCCAGGGCGAACTGGCCGACACGCAGCGAAAACTGGAAGAGCTCCGCAAGGACCCGGAAGCGAATAAAGCCGAAATCGCCAAGGAAGAAAAGAAACAGGAAGCCCTGCAAGAGAAAAAAGAAGAACTGGCCAAAGAAGAAAAAGCCGTCGAACAAAAAGAGCAGGCCATAGCCGAACAGAAAAAAGAAAACGAAGGCGGGGACCAGAAAACCGCTGAAGAAGGCAAAAAAGAAGAAGCGGCCAAAAAAGAAGAACAGATCGCGGCCCTGAAAGAAGAAAACAAGGCCCTCAAAGAAGAAAAAAAAGAACAGGCCGAAAAAACCGAAAACGTCGTCGGCGAAAAAATCCTGTTCCTGCGCGTCGTTCGTTACCTGAAAGACGGCCACTACAAGAACGAACTCTGGGCCATCGACTCGGCCAACGATGACACGCTGTATCGCTCGAACTTCAACAATATCTGCAGCCGTGAATTCAAAGTCTTCGGCGACAAAGGCATCCTCGTCGCCGGTTACAAAGGCGAATTCCCCGGCCACGAACACAACCTCGTGCTGCTGGACCAGACCAACCTGAACATGAAAGCCGAATCGAAAGAGCAGGTTTACTGGCAATCGCCGGTGATCGTGAAAGAAGATAAAATCTACGCGATCATTCAGCGCGGCGAAACCTTCTTCGTCGGTCGTTTCAACGCGGACCTGACCCTGGAAATCGCGAGCGACAAACCGGTCAGCCGGCACTCCACGATTTCCCTGGTTCCCGGAAAGGTATACGTGACCGGGAAAACCGAAGGTGATAAAACCGAGATTCTCGTCTTCAAACAGGAAGACCTGAAACAAACCCGGGCCATCGTGCCCAAACTCCCCTGACCTTTCGCGGCACCGGAGGCAAAAAAACCCGCCCCAGAAACAGGGCGGGTTTTTTTTTGAATCGAGCGATCCGTCCGTTTTGGCACCGTCAAATCTTTTTCGCCAGCGCCTCCGCCAGACGCCGGTGGCCGGCCGCGTTCAGGTGCGCGTCGCCCGGGAAATACAGATATTCCGCCGACTCACGCAGCACCTCCAGACCGTCCAGCAACTCCACCTTCTGATCCACGGCAAGGCGTGCCAGGATTTGATACAGGGGACTCCTGGCCCGGAGCGCTTCCGTCGTCAGCGGAGCCACGCCGGACACGCCCAGGATTCCGCCGGGCGCGAATACTTCGCGGGCGGGGATATAAACCAGAATAATGCGCGGTGGGCGTTCGGTCTCCCGCGCTTCGCGAATCAATTGCCCGAGGTACAGTTCCAGTCGATCCAGACGCGCAGCCCAGAGCGGATCGGCGCGCAATGCGGCCTCGGTCGGGTACTCGTAAAACGCGAACTGCCCGTTGTAATCCCGGCGCGGATCCGCGAGCGGTTTTAGATGTCCGAATTGTTCGATGGCCGCCGTGTGTGTCAACGGAGTCGTCGCGCTCTCGCGGCCTGGTCGGTAATACTTGATCGGGAGAGGACTGCCCGAGAGGCCGTGGTAGATCCGTTTAACGGCGCGATACAGGGCCAGGTTCTTGATAAAGCGACTGATGACTCCGGCCGGGATGATGCCCGCGAAGGGCGCCGGTCGCCCCGCGAGAACCCGGCCGCTCCCGTCACGCACCAGGAACGGTTCGAATTTATCCAGATCGTCCAGGTCATTGTCGAACAATTGCACGATGAGCGTATCATGTTCGAGGAAACGCAGGGCCCGGTACCGTAACACATAATACCCCGGCGAACCGCCGTGCAGACCGCCGTTCCACACCTGGAATTCCCGGCGCGCGTCCAGCAGTCCCGCGAAGGTCCCGGCGCATTCCACACCCCAGCCTTCGGCGAACGAATCGCCCAGAATGAGGAGGCGGCGCGGGCCCGGCAGGCGCGTGGACGGTGGCTCATGCTGCTCGCAGGCCCGTAACCCGTGATCGTCCGTCAGGACCGTGGCCCGGTATTCCTGGGTGGCGGCCACGCCGGTTCGATCCGGATAGAAGGAATAGACCATATCCGGATCGTCCTCCCGGACGAGAATCGCCTCCGGATCCATGAGGCTGAAGACCAGCTCGGCTCCGCCGAAGAACATGCCAGTAACAATTGCGTAAAACAGCAGGGCTCTGGGTCGGGAAATGGGCTTGCGGGGTTCACCGGTACTCATGCGGTTAAGGTTCCGCACCTGACCTCCCCTGGAAAGAAATTTCAGGGGAGCCCGGGGAGGCAAAAATCCCTGGACGCGCGGGTGCTATCCCTGATTCTGGGTCCCCAACGGTAAAATTCGTCTCAAAATGCGCCCCGGTGGAACGCATTCGATTGCGAGCAAAAAGAGCAAGGCTTTCAACATGGGTATTCTGGCTGAATTCTGGGAATTCTTAAAAGAACGCAAAAAATTCTGGCTGCTGCCCATCATTCTGATGCTGGCGCTGGTCATCGGCCTGGCCATTTTCGGCAGCGCCGCTGGCGGATTGTCTCCGTTTATCTACGCTCTGTTTTAACAAATTCCGCGTGGGCGGCCTGTCCCGGGCCGCCCGGGTTTCGATTCAGGCAGGAACCCTTCCGCGGCCCCCCCTTTTTCTGACCTCGTGCACCGTTCAATCAATCTCCCCCGGCGATTGTCATTGAATTGACTTTTTCTCTCGTTTTTAAATAATTAACTATAAATACGAAATTCGCGCGATAAGGCCTCATCTCGTTCTTATCGCGCGAATCTGGGGTCACGATGCGCGCCTTACTCAAAGGAACATTACAGGGAATCGGTCTGGGGGCCGGCTTGCTTCTGGTGCTGGCATTGACGGCGCTCACAGCCCAGACGTTTCACACCTTTCAACCCGGGGATTTGATCTCCGCCAGCGCGGTCAATCAGACTCTCACCTACCTGCGCAACCGCGTCGACAATCCGCTGCCGGGCGTCACCAGCGGTAGTTCCGTCTGGAGTACGACCGATACGAACTGGCAGGACGCCACGGGACTCTCCGTAACCGTGACGACTTCCGGGTCTCCCGTCTGGCTGGGACTCGTATCTGATGGTTCGGGGGCGGCGAGTTTTCTCGGGATTGGCGACGGAACCCACAACGATTGTGCCGGTGAATTTCGCCTTGTACGCGATGGAGTTGAAATCGCCGCGTATCAAATGCGCGGATACAGCGGCGATACACCCGATCGCCCGTATGAAATCACGCATTCGCCGCCGGGCGCGATCTGGCATATCGATCGACCGAATTCGGGCACATATGTTTATAAAATCCAGGCTCGCCGTGTCGGATCGACGACGAGTTGCGGAATCGGCTGTTCGAATTGTAAACTGACCGCGGCGCGGTTCAACGAGCCATAGCTTCACCCAACCGGCGCGAATTCGGTCCGCAAATTGTAGAGCAAATCGCGCTGGCGCGGTTCGAACCCGCTCTCCCGGATGAAGGTCTCCGCTTTTTCGCGCGATTTGACTCCGTAGCTGCGCAGGACATTTTCTTCGATCACGATGGAGGAGATATCGTCGGCGCCCGAATGCAGGGCCAGCGCCCCGACTTCCTGGCCCAGCACCATGAGCGAAGTTTCAATGTGATCGATATTATCCAGGAATATGCGGCAGATGCCGAGGACTTTCAGGTACTCCTGAGGCGATACGGGCCGGACGAAAAACTTTTTGGTCTGCTGCTGAAACGTCCAGGGAATGAACGAAAGAAACCCGCGCGTCCGGTCCTGTAGATCGCGCACAACCTGGAGATGTTCGATAATTTCGTCGTCCCGTTCCTCCGAGCCGAATACGATATTGGCACTCCCGGGCAAACCCGCCTCATGGCAGGTTTCCATTACCCGCACCCATTCGCTGACGGGCGATTTTTCGGGACTGAGAATCTGGCGCATGCGATCGGTGAGGATTTCCGCCCCGGCGCCGGGCACCGAATCCATTCCGGCCGCCTTCAGTTCGCGCAGCACGCCGGCGAGGGGCATGCCGGTGATTTTTTCCATGCTCAGCAGTTCGACCGGCGAAAAGGCCCGCACATGCACATGGGCCCCGATCCGCTCTTTCACGGCCCGAATAATTTTCAGATAATAGTCGAAGGGTAATTCCGGGTTAACTCCGCCCTGTAAAAACATCTGATCGGCGCCCATGGCCAGGGCTTCCTGCATTTTTTCGACGACCTGGTCCTCATTCAAGACGTAGCCCCGGTCAGACCCGGGACTCTCCATGAAAGAACAGAATTTACAGTAAACGTTACAGAAATTGGTGTAATTTACGACCCGGAAGGTGGTGTAGGTGACCATCCCGGGATGCACCCGCCTGGCGCGAATCTGGCGCGCGGTGGCCATCACTTTCAAATAATCCGCGTGGCGGTAGAGATCCAGCCCCTCCGCGGCGCTGATCCGTTCGCCCGCGAGGGCTTTTTCCAGGATAAAGTCCGATGGTTCCGCGGGGAAGATCGCCATGCCGTTAAAAACGCCGACCCGGGGTCTGGAGTCCATCCCAAAAGTTTACTTTTTTCTGGACAGGGTTCGAAAGTTCCGAAGCCCTGTCCCTGAGAGCGTGTCCCCGGATAGGACGCGCTCCAATTTGAATCCGGGCATGCGGAAACGAGAACTGGTCTCAATCCCGCGTACCCGACCATACCGGCCGCCAGCGGCCTGAGGAGCACCCATGACCGGGCCCGATATCGCTACGAACCTGTTTCACCTGGCTTTTTTTTCGATCGCCCACGCGGTTTTTATCTACGCCATTTATTACCGACTGCGGATCATTCTCAAAGGCCAGTCGGTTCCGAACATGGCGGGGATCGAACAGCGCATCCGGCATTTTCTGTTCAATGTTCTCTTTCAGCAAAAACTGTTCAAACACCCGATTCGCGGGTTCATGCACGCACTTGTGTTTTTCGGATTTATCGCCTATTCATTGGTGCATACGCCCAGCCAGATGATCGCGGGCAATCTCTGGGTCGTTTTGAAAACCTCCGGGATTGACCCGTATACGTTTTTCCTGACCGACTATCTTCCACTCGAACTCGCCCTGACACCCGGCCAGGCCGGACTGATTCTGGTCGGGCTGGTGGTCCTGATGGTCGTCACCTTCGCGGTCATGCGGGGAATCGACCCGTCGCACAATGCCGAGATGAAACTTTCGGCCGGAGTTCAGTGGTTATTCTTACTCGCGCTCCTGGCACAGTTCGGCGGCGCGCTGGCCGTGCTCATGGCCATGGGTACACACTTTTACGAAACAGCATTACAATACTTTTCCATCTTCGTTCTGACCGGGCTGGGATATTTCGCCTATCGACGCTGGCTGCTGCGCGCGAAAGGCCTGGATATTCCGTCAGCGGCGTCCTTCATCGTCCTCTCTTTGATCGGCAACCTGATGGTCTGGACCATGATCAGCGGCGCCGCGCAGATTTCCCTGGACGGCGGCAAACACAGCAACTGGATCTCGGGCCTGCTCATCAAAGGCCTCATGGGTCTGGGCATGACCGACGCGTACACGGCCGGGGCTCTGCGTAACTTCGGCTGGTGGATGCATATCATCACGGTCTACGTATTCATGCTGTATCTGCCGACCTCCAAACATTCGCATCTGATTTTCGCGCCGATCAACTTTTTCATGATCAAGAATCAGCCGCGCGGCCAGATGAACAATATGAACTTCGAAACATCCGAGGTTTACGGCGCGGGCAACGTCAGTGAAATGCCCTGGGTAAACCTGGTCGACGGACTTTCCTGCATCGAATGCGGACGCTGCACGATACAGTGCCCGGCCAACCGTACGGGCAAAAAACTGGATCCGAAAATGATCATGGTGCACATGAAACACGCCATGATGGACCACGCGGACGCGATTCTGAAGCACAAAGACGAGGGCCCGGCCCCGTCCCCGCTGATCGGGGATCGGTACGTTACGGACGAGGAACTCTGGGCCTGCACCACCTGTTACGCCTGCGTGGAAGCATGTCCGGTCGGCAACAACCAGGTGGAGGCGATTCTCGAAATGCGCCGCAATCTGGTGCAGGTGGAAAGTCGCTTTCCGCAGATGATTCAGAATACGTACAACAACTACGAAACGAACGGCAATCCCTGGGGCATCGCTTCCGCAGATCGCGGCGCCTGGGCCGAGGGACTCGGCGTTCCGCGCATGTCCGAAATCGGCGACGCCTCAAAAATCGACGTGCTCTACTGGGTCGGCTCGGCCGGGTCGTACGACGACCGCAACCGCAAAGTGGCCGCCGCCTTCGTGAAAATCCTCAAGCAGGCCGGCGTCAAGTTCGCCATCCTTGCGGAAGAGGAATACGCGACCGGTGACACCGCGCGCCGCACTGGAAACGAGTATCTCTTTCAGACTCTGGCCGATCAAAACATCGAGACCTTGAAAAAATACAATGTCAAAAAAATCGTCACCGCCTCCCCGCACAGTTACAACTGCCTGAAAAACGATTATCCGCAGCGCGGCGGCCACTACGAAGTCTGGCACCACACCGAGTTCATCGCGAAACTCGTCAAAGAAGGCAAAATCGACTTCGATCCGTCCACCGTGGATCAAATGGGCAGCCGCCGCGTTACCTATCACGACGCCTGCTTCCTGGGTCGCTACAATAACATCTATGATCAACCGCGTCAGTTGCTCGAACGCGCCACCGGTAAAGCTATCAGCGAAGCGGTCGACCACCATAGCACATCGCTCTGCTGCGGAGCCGGCGGCGGCCAGATGTGGGTGGAAGAAGAATTCGAACGCGTGAACATGAAGCGCACCGCCCAACTGGTCGACACCGGGGCGGATCTGATCGCCACCGCCTGCCCGTTCTGCATGACCATGATCACGGACGGCATCAAGGCGAATCACCTGGAAGCAACCGTGGAAGTGAAGGACATCGCCGAAGTCATAGCGGCGGCGATGAAAGGCGGCGACGGGGCCTTCAAAGGCGGTTTCGAAAAGGCCGCCGCGGGCGCAGGCCACGGCCATTAAAAAAACGAATGTACGGCCGGGGTCGCGCCCCGGCCTGATTTCGCCGGATATTTTTGCGTGAATGATCCGGCGAAATAATTTTTGCGCAATCGACCACCCGTGCTGCGCTCTGGACTCATCTGCAATCAGTCGATCGCGTTTCCCGCGCTGGAATTCCTGATACGATCGGAACGACTCGCAGGCCTGGCCACGGGCAATGCGGCCCCGCCAATCCTGAGCTATCTGGGCACGGCCGCCCGGCGGGCGCGGGTTGAGCTGGCCGTCCTTCAGGAAGATTTTCCGGCGTGCCTGGAACGCTGGCTCCGCGCGGGCAGGTTCGACGTTGTTTTCGTGGTCACTTTCGGCAAAAAAATTCCGGCGAGCCTGCTGGATCTCCCGCCCCACGGTTTTTTTAATTTTCATACGGGACTCCTGCCCGATCAACGCGGGCCCGATCCGGTTTTCTGGGCGATTCGCAATGGCGAGTCCGAAGGCGGATTGACCGTCCATAGAATGGACGCCGGATTCGACACGGGGCCCGTCGCCCTGACGAAGGTCCTTCCCCTGAACCCGCACGAAACCTACGGCGAACACACGGCCAGAATCGCGGCAGCCACCGGACCCGTGGCGGAGGAATTGATCCTGGCCCTGGAACGGGGCGAACTGGAAATGTGCCCGCAACCGGAAGGCGCCGGCGCGTACCGGAGCAGGCCGACGCCATCAGACCTGGTCGTGCGCTGGGGCCGGATGCGGGCCGAGGAGATTAAGGCACTCACCCAGGCAACCAATCCCGATTTCGGCGGAGCCCTGACATTCTTAAAACAACGCGAAATTCGCCTGTTTCAGGTCAGCCTGGCAATCGCCGGGGCGGCGGTCCCGGGCCCGCCCCCGTCCGGCACAATCGTCGCCGCGGATCCGGCCGGGGAACTGATCGTATTTTGCGAGGAAAATCATTTGTTGCGAATTGACGTGGCCGCCATGAATTTTGGTTTATTTTCGGGGAATCGATTGATTTCCGCGCTGGGTCTGCGCCCGGGGGATATTTTTTATAATCCGCCGCCGGAAACCGGATTCGAGTCCAACCGGCCCTGAAGGAAAACCAATGCAAACGGGTTTTAAAGATCGCCTCACCACGCTTACGAACATCCTGCTGGATCCGAACACCCCGCTTTCGCACGCCGGCCTGGCTCCCGTCCTGAACGAACTGGCGGACCTGTTCGGCGACGTATCCGGCATCCAGGGCGCTGCCCGCCAGGGGAAGACGGACCATCTGTATCTGGACACCGGCCTGGCCCTCGGTTACCAGTACGCGGCCGATTGCACGCGAGACCCGTTGCGTACGACGAAATATCTGCGCGCGATAGAACGAACGATTCTCAAAGCGCGAGAGAAATTCCCGGGTCAAACCATTCACGTTCTGTACGCCGGAACGGGACCGTACGCGCCCTTCGCCTTCCCCCTCTTTACGCGATTCACGGCGGAGGAGGTACGGTTCACGCTGCTGGAAGTGTTTCGTGAATCGATTGATTCTATTTTGCGTCTGGCCCGCGCTTTCGGTACCGAAAAACATATCGCCCGCATCGTACAGGCCGATGCAACGAAGTTTCGCAACGAGGGCGATCCGTTTCATATCGCCGTGGCCGAATGTTTACAATACGGGCTCAACCATGAGTCGCAGGTGGCCATAACGTTCAATCTCGGTCCCCAACTTCATCCGGAAGGCTGGTTCATCCCGCAGCGGATTTCGATCGACGCGGTGCTGAACCGGGTCGAACAGGAGGCCCGCCATCCGGACCGGATCGAAACCGCCGCCACGCGAATTCACCTCGGTCGTATTTTTGAACTTTCACGCGAATTGTGGTCGAGCCAGGCAGCCCGCGCCGCGGTTCCGCGCATTCCTATTCGTCCCATCAGTTTCCCCGAACAAATCCCGGAGGATTTCGGCTTCGTGGTTCTGACGACACTCCACCTGGATGAGGAACTGGTCCTTGCTCCCGGGGAATCGGGCATTACCTGCCCCGATGTCCAGCATCGGCCAGGGCCCCTGCGTGGCATCGCCGAACTGCGCGGAGCCTATGTGATCGGGCCCACGCCGGGTTTTGTTTTCGAAAGAGTGCCGCGCCCGTCCCTGGCGGCCGCGGCCGACTGAAGTTACTCGCCAATGGGCGCGGCCCCGCAACCCGAGGAATTTCGCGCGGAACTGGAGCGAATCGCGCGCTGCCTGGTCGCGCCGACCGAGAATTACGAAGAAATTCGTTTCGAACTGCGCAGGTTTCACGACCTCTGCGCGGAAATCACCGGTATTCGGGGCGACGGTGACCGGGACCATGCCGCGGACCTGCGACTGCCGGGAGGCACGGCGATTTCACCCGCGTACGCGGCCTGCACCGTTTTCGACTGGTTGCGGACCAAACGGTTCGTGTATGGCCTCTTCCGCGCGATTATCCAGGCAGGCCGGCATGGTCCCGGCCCCGTTCATGTCCTCTACGCCGGGTGTGGTCCCTTCGCGACCCTGGCCTTACCCATAATGCGAATTGTGCCGGCCACGGCCGCGGTATGGACCATGCTGGAAATTCAACCCGCCGCGCGCCTGGCGGCGTCGCAATTGATTAAGTTCGCGGGAACCGAAGATCGGGTTCTTTCGCTGGTGGAGGCCGACGCGACCGTTTATCGCCACTCCGGTCCACCATTTCAGATTCTGGTTTCCGAAACCATGCAGAATCTCCTGGCGACAGAACCGCAGGTGGGGATTTTCCGGAATCTCGTGCCGCAACTTGCCCGGGGGGGAATCCTCATTCCGGAAGAAATTCGTGTGGATATATTTCTGGTTGATTATGGTGAAAATTCGAACACGCCGAATGAAACATCGGAGGAAACGGTTTCGACACTCGAATTCCTGTGTACGCTCATCCAATTGAACGCGGAAACGGCGTCCGGACCCGAATCCGGTGATTTCCCGGAAAAAGCAGTAGCGATTCCCGCGTACCGGCCCTGGCTCGGCCTCCGCCTGCAAATGACAATGCGCATTTTTGACGAAATTCGCCTGGAGGCGGGGAATTCGCCTCTTACGGTCCCGAGGCCCCTCACCGCCTGGCGGAACCATCCGGATGCGAAGTATGCCTGTTTTTATTACAAAACGGGAAGGCATCCAGGTTTTCGGTTTCGCTTCGAGTGACCTGACATTTTTGCCAGTGCTGAATAGTTTTAATCTTTTCTTACAATTAAAAATTAGAAAAAAATTGCCAGACGAATTGCATCGATGATTCTGTGGTCAATCCATCGGGAGTTTTTTTATGTCTGACCCTTATCTCGCCACAATCAACCTGTTCGCGCTCACCTACGCGCCCGCGGGCTATCTGTACTGCCAGGGACAGCTTCTGCAAATATCTGAATATCAGGCAATGTTTTCGCTGCTGAGCACTAATTTCGGCGGGGATGGCCGGGCTACTTTCGGCCTGCCCGATCTCCAGGGTCGCGTTCCCCTCGGGCAGGGAAACGGGGCCGGGCTAACACCCCGGTTGCTCGCACAGAAAGGCGGGGACGAAACCCAGGTACTGACCCAGGCCGAGATGCCCAATCATTCGCACCAGGCAATTGCCGATGCGGCGGCGAATGTGACCGTCCAGCCGGTGTTTACCGCGAGTTCTACGTTGAACGCCTCGACAAGCAATGCAAATGCAAGCACCCCGGATCCGAGCGAGGTCCTGGGGAGCGGTTTTGCCAATGGCGGCCCGATTGGAATCTATTCCGGCCCCAACAATCTGGTAAACTTAGACAGCGCCAGTGTCACCACGAATTTATCCCAGGTAACGGACACGGAGATTAGCGTTTCTGTTGATGTTTCCCTTGATTCTACCGGTGGAAACGGGGATTTCAGCATCATGCCCCCCTTCCTGGTGTTGCCGTACTGTATCGCGGTAGAAGGAATTTATCCACCGCGACCGAATTGAAAGCCTTTCCTGCCGGGGGCCATGGGGCCTAAGGCGACTCAACTCTGTCCGGAAAGGTTTTGTAAGGGACATGGGATGTGGGGACCTGATTTTTCCTACGGTCGGCGGGTCCGCCCGGGACTCATTTTTCCCCGAAAAAATCCTTGCCAGAGGTGACCCGCAAAAAAGCATGCTCGCAACCGTTTTGTTCGGTTTTTTGCCTGCGTAGCTCAGCCGGTAGAGCACTTCACTCGTAATGAAGGGGTCAGCGGTTCAATTCCGCTCGCAGGCTTATTTCTTCCATTTCTCCAGCCGGGGGTTCCGGCCAAAAACCCGCCCGGGTCCGTTCTGAAAAGCAGGGCAATCCTGTGTCTGAATTAAAATTCCGCTCACATGACAGGCCAGAACCGATTGCGAGCGATTTCAGGAGCTTACCAGGAAATCGCCGCAATCTCAGATCTGGTGTGCGGTTTGGCGATGAATTACATTTTTACTTGGGCAGCGCGCAGAAAACTTTGCGCTCGCGCAGTTCACATTCCATTTGCGCTTCTTCGATCTTCCCGAATTTGCCTTTGCCCCCGGAGCCATCGTTTTCGAAGTTTCCGGCGTAACGCGGGCCGTCATGAAAGCTGTACTGGCCGGTCCCTACACGCTGGCCGCCCTTAAAATCGCCCCGGTACATGTCCCCATTGGAGAATCGATACACACCGGTTCCGTCTTTTTCGCCGGCTTTGAACGTTCCGTCGTAACGGTCCCCATTCGCGTAATCCATCCGGCCCTCGCCTTCCCGCAGTCCCTTGACAAAATTGCCCTCGTATTTGTCACCGTTCGAATAAACGTAGGTACCTTTCCCTTCCTCACATTTACCGGAAACGCATCCGCGTCCCGAGGTATTCTGTCCGGAAGCACATCCGGCTGCCAGGGCAACCGCCAGACTTCCAATTCCAACCGCGCGCAAGACTGCATTCATTTCGTTCACTCCAATTTACCAGGACCTGGTTTCAAAAAAACTTTTCTCAATTCTGCTTTCAGTTTTGAGATTGTCGAATATTTTAGTAAATTACTGGAAAGAATACCAGGCCGCTTCTTTTTTGAACAGTATATTTAAGGCCCCACGGACACGAATTCGTGTTCGAAGAGTCGCCAGCTTCTAATATCGGACCGGGTTTTTATGGAATTCAGAGGACGGCTTTTATTTTTTTCGACCCGCGCGGGTGACATAATGTCGCTTTCCCGGCCTGGACCCTGCCTGATGCTGGCGCTCGCGGCGCTTTGCATCCTTTGCAGCCCAATTCTGGCTGAAATCGATCGCACGCCGCCGGGCATTGGAGTGGACGAAAAACTTGGTTCACAGGTCCCGCTCGACCTCCCGTTCACGGACGAAGCGGGACGGACGGTAAAATTGAACTCCTTCTTTAAAGATGACCGCCGGCCGGTCCTCCTGGTTCCGGGGTACTACAGCTGCCCCAGGCTCTGTTCGCTCGTTTTCAATGGTGTCAGGGACGGTGTCGCCGCGACCAGGAATAAGAATCTCGTGCCCGGCAAGGATTACACCATCCTTTCGGTCAGCTTCAACCCGACGGAAGGGCCTGACCTCGCGGGCGCCAAAGGCCGGAATTACCGGACCAGTTTTCAGGACGGTGAAATCGTACCGGAAGGCTGGGTATTTCTGACCGGCTCCCCTGCCTCCATCAACAGATTGATGGAAGTCATTGGCTACCGGTATCGCCAGGACGGGGAGGAATTTTCTCACCCGGCCGCCGCGGTTTTCCTGGCTCCGGACGGAAAAATTTCACGGTACCTTTACGGGTTCAATCACCGGCCGCACGATTTCCGTCTGGCACTTGTGGAGGCGGCCCGGGGTCGTATCGGGCAAACGTTTGACCACGTTCTTCTGTACTGCTTCCGGTACGATCCGCAAAAAGGGCAGTACGCGCCGTACGCCTGGGCCTTCCTCCGGATCGGGGGCGCCCTCACCGCGCTCACACTGGCCGCGCTCATTTTTTTTATGTTGTTTTACCGCCGTTCTCCGGCAAATAATGCTTGAGGCGTACTATTCAACCCGAAATGGTGGTTTCAGGATTTCAGGCACATGTACATTGAAGGTTTTTCCACCGTCGCCCCTCTGCACGATTTCGTGATGAACTTCATTCACCTCGGGGTGATTATTCCGTTCATTATTGTTAACCTCGCGTTAGTTTATTTTGTCATTCGTTATCGCCGCCGCGGACCGAACGATGTTACCTCCCGGGTGGATCATTCCTCGGTGATCGAAGTCGTCTGGACTGTCATTCCCTCGCTTGTCTGCCTGGCAATGTTCGTGCTGGGTATTGAGGTGTTCGATCAACAACGCACCGTCCTGGAAAATGCCAGGGACATCCAGATAACGGCCAAACAATGGGCCTGGGAATTTCAATATCCCAACTCGCTGAAAAAAAAGCCCGAATCTAAAACGGCTCTGAAGTCATACAATACCCTGTTTTTGAAAGCGGAAGAACCGGTCCGCCTGATCATGAAGTCCACGGACGTTCTGCACAGTTTTTTCGTGCCCGCTTTTCGCGTGAAAGAAGACGTTGTGCCCGGAATGTTCACCTACATTACCTTTTCCCCGCTTTCACCAAAAAAGGAAAAAAACGCGGACAGAGTAGAGTTCGATATCTTCTGCACGGAATACTGTGGCAAGGACCACAGTTATATGCTCGGAAAAGCTATCGTGCTGGAACCGGCCGTGTACGAACAGGAAATCGGCAAGATTGAGGAAGAAGCCAGCAACGTAACCCCGGCCGTGGGCCAGTCCATCTGGCAATCGAACTGCCGCAGTTGCCATACAATCGATGGGGCGAAACTGGTCGGGCCGAGCTTCAAAGGTCTGTTCGGTTCGCAACGCGAAGTGGAAGGCGGAGCCGCCGTGCTGGCGGATGAAAATTATATCACCGAATCCATCCTGGATCCTAAAAAGAAAGTCGCGAAGGGTTTCGCGCCGGTCATGCCACCCCAGGATTATTCGGAAGCGCAGATTCTAAGTATTATTGAATATTTAAAAACTCTCAAGTAATCGATTCAACGGGAACAGGGCGAGGAAGGGATCATGGCAGCACACGCGGACGTTAACACTCCTTACCTCCAGGTGGACCGCACCATCTGGGGCTGGTTAAAAACTACCGACCATAAAAAAATCGGGCTCATGTACCTTTTCGTTACGATGTTCTTCTTCATCGTGGCGGGTATGTTCGCTCTACTGGTGCGCCTGGAATTGCTCACCCCGGGGCGGACCATCGTGGGCCCGGAAACCTATAACGTCTTTTTTACCCTGCACGGGGCCATCATGGTCTTCCTGTTCATCGTTCCGGGGATTCCCGCCACCCTCGGAAACTTTGTCCTGCCGCTCATGATCGGCGCGAAAGACGTGGCCTTCCCGCGCATTAACCTGGCAAGCTATTATGTTTATTTCGTCGGGGCTCTGATCGCGCTCGGCTCTCTGGCTTCTCCGATTGACACCGGCTGGACCTTCTACGCCCCGTATTCGCTCCAGAGCCCCAACGCCGTGATGATGATGACCTTCGCCGCGTTCGTGATGGGATTTTCATCCATAATGACGGGCTTCAACTTCATCGTAACGATTCATCGTATGCGCGCGCCCGGTCTCACTTTCGATAAACTGCCGCTGATGGTCTGGGCCCTGTACGCCACCGCCATCATCCAGGTGCTCGCCACCCCGATCGTCGGGATGACCCTGTTGCTCTTGATCGCGGAACGGCTCCTCGGTGTGGGCATCTTCAACCCGGCCATCGGCGGAGACCCGATTCTTTTCGAACAGTTTTTCTGGTTCTATTCGCATCCGGTCGTTTACATTATGATCCTGCCGGCCTTCGGCGTGATGAGCGAAATTATTCCGGTTTTCGCGCGTCGTCCCATTTTCGGGTACCGCGCCATCGCGTATTCATCGATGGCCATCGCGCTGGTGAGTTTTGTCGTCTGGGGGCACCACCTGTTTCTGAGCGGCATGTCGGACTGGGCCAGGTTGATTTTCTCCGGCCTGACCTTCCTGGTGGCGATTCCCACGGCCATCAAACTGTTTAACTGGGTCTCCACTTTATGGAGAGGCTCGATTGAATTCAGCACCCCGATGCTGCACGCGATCGGGTTCCTGTTCATGTTTTCGATCGCGGGTCTCACCGGTCTGTATCTGGCCACGCTCGGAACCGACATTTTCCTCCATGATACGTACTTTGTCGTGGCGCACTTTCATTATACCATGCAGGGCGGCACGGTGGTCGCGCTGATCGCCGGTTTGCATTACTGGTTTCCAAAAATCACCGGCCGCATGTACAAAGAAAGCTGGGGCAAGGTTGGCTGGTTTTTACTGTTCCTCGGTTTTAACCTGACCTTCTTCCCGCAGTTTTTCCTCGGCATGGAGGGCATGCCGCGTCGTTATTACGATTATCTGCCGCGCTTCCACACCTGGCACATGATTTCGACGTTCGGTTCCTGGTTCAACGGAACCTCGTATATCTTTATCCTCGGTCATTTACTCTGGGCGGCCTTCCGCGGCGAAAAAGCCCCGGCGAATCCCTACAACGCGCTTTCGCTTGAATGGCAGACTTCTTCCCCGCCCCCGACCACGAACTTCGCCCACACCCCGGCCTTCCCGGAATCGATTTACGATTACGGCACGGAGGGCAAAGCCGAAAATCGAAAACCGGCGGGAGTCGCGCACTGAGCGCGACGGCAGAACGAGATTTGTATTTTTTGTAATTCAGGCGAAAGGAACTCTATACCATTATGGCAGACTCGCACGCGATTCGCGACTCACATCCAGTACACGAAGAACTCGGCGGCTACGAAGGTTCGAAGCTCGGCATGTGGCTTTTTCTGGCCACTGAACTTCTGCTTTTCGGCGTAATGTTCGCGCTTTTCGCGATTTTTCACGGGAAATTCGCCGTTGAGTTCAAGCTGGCCCACCACTCGCTCAACAAATGGTGGGGGGGCCTGAATACGCTCGTGCTCATTTCGAGTTCGTTGACCGTGGCGCTGGCCCTGGACGCGGTCCAGCGCGGGAAACGGGCGCGCGCGAACTGGCTGCTGGTCACGACGATTTTTTTCGCCGGGTGCTTCCTGGTTGTTAAATACATCGAATATTCGGGCAAGTTTCACGCCGGAATCTGGGTGACCGATTTACAACACATCGGCGGCATCCTGATGCCCGGTGACGCCACCCACACCTACGTTCCGATCCCGGCCGAATACAACGGACAGCCGATTCACAAAACCGGAATTTCCGCGTTTTTCGCTTTTTACTTTCTGATGACGGGAGTGCACGGCCTGCACGTTGTCATCGGAGCGACGATTCTCGGCATTGTCCTGGTCAAGAACCTTCGCGGACGATATTCGCACTGGTACTATACCCCGGTTGAAAACGGGGCCCTGTACTGGCACCTGGTGGATCTCATCTGGATTTACCTGTTTCCCTTATTTTACCTCGTGTCATGAGAATCGGGGTCTCATCACTCTGAAATAATAAAAAGGTACATTTCGTATGCATTTACCAGATCAGGAAAGTCGCGGGCATATTTCCCCGATGAAAACCTACCTCACCACCTTCGCGGGACTGCTGGTGCTGACCGGTGTCACATTCGGGGCCAGCCTTTTTAATTTCGGCGAACACCTGGGCGGCGGTTTTATCGTAAATGTGATCATCGCCGTCATCATCGCCACGGCCAAGGCGTACCTTGTGCTCTGGAATTTCATGCACATGAAGTACGAAGACAAATTCGTCTGGATGTACGGTATCCTGTACCCGCTCGTGCTCTTCGCGCTTCTGCTCGGTTTCGCTTCGATCGACGTATTTTTACGCGTGATTCCCCGGGTTCCCTGACGGGGAGTGCCGCCTCGCGCCGGGTATGTAATCGTCCCGGCGCAGAAATAATCGAACAACGTTACCCCGGCCTTTGAACGCGACCTCATGCAGGAGGTTGCGCGCTAGAATGATCCCCCGTCCGTGATACGAGTCTTTACTCCGATTGCGAACCCGCCGTTCGTATTCATCCACGTCGAATCCGGCGCCCTCATCCGCGATTTCGATAAAAGCCCCGTAATCGGCCAGTGAATACTTGAGCCGGATTTTGCGATTGGCGAAATCGGGATTGGCGGAACGCGCGCGAACCAGTTCAAAAAACGAGCCAGAGGCGATGTGCCGCGATTTTTCATCGTAGGAAATGCCGAGGTTCCCGTGTTCGACAGCATTGGTTAGAATTTCGTACAGAGCAAGGTTTAATAAATACGATTGTTCTGGACCGATCACTCCCGCGGCCAGAGCGTCATTGGTCACGCGCTGGGCGACGCGCGGCAGGAGTGATAGATCGGTGGGGATTTCAAGCCGCACTCGTTTGAAGCGGACGAATCGGTCCACCTCCTGGACCTCGCGTCGCGCGGCGATCTGATCCAGATGGCGCAGAATCAGATCGCGTACGCGGTTTTCATCGATGGGAGTCTGGATGTAGTCGAGCGCACCCTGGTTCATGGCCATGAGCAACTCTTCGTAACCAGGTTTTTCGGTCAGCACGATGAAGGGCTGATCCTGATTGAATCGACGACAATCCTCCATTGCCTTACGGGCGCTCGCCCGCGCGCAGGGCAGCGATAAGAGGATCAGCGTGTATTCTTCCCGTTCCAGACGTTCACGGATACGGCCCGGGTCACCCAGGAACCGCGCCGTCAGGCTCTCCTCATCCAGGCAGCGCTCGAGTGCCGCGATCCGACGGGGGTCGTCCTCGACTACGAGTACAGGCGTTTTGGGGACCAGGCTGCGCATTGTGCTATGGGCGCTTCGGAAAAGAATCGCGTTCGCCGGGCGAACGGCCGAGCCGAAAAATTCCGCCAGCAACTCTAATTAAAAACAACCCGGAACCAGGGAACAAAAGAAATTGACCCTGGAACAATTTTTTCTACTCTGGTCGGTACTGTGGAACACGTTTCCGGTGAATGATCCGGGACAGGTACCCAATCGCGGCGTCGTGGCCAAGTGGCTAAGGCAAGGCTCTGCAAAAGCCTGATCCCCGGTTCAAATCCGGGCGACGCCTCATCTTCTTTTCGGTACAGTGACAGGGCCGCGCCGAAAGGGACGTTTTCTCCGCGTCAAACAACCCGCCCGGGTGATGGAATTGGTAGACATACAGGACTTAAAATCCTGGGGCTTTACGCCGTGCGGGTTCAAGTCCCGCCCCGGGTACAGTACGGGACGCCGACGTTCTCTCCTCCCGGAACCAGCGATGGATGTTAATTTTCTGGTTGAAATTTTTCCGGTTGGGCACGTTCTTTTCTCCGAATTCTGAACAGGCCCGCGGGCACCGAAATCTGAACCGATCCTGGATTTACCTATGTCTTTTTTGACTCCCCCTGTTGTGCGCGCCATTGAAGCGATCTTCATCTTCACCTTATACCCGATTACCACAATCCTGTTTTTCATGGATGCCCTGCGGGTACTGCCCGGCGAACATTTCATTTACCTGGCGCTGCTCCTGATCCCCGCCTTTCTGCTCGCGGACTGGATCTCTGGTTTCGTTCACTGGTTTTTTGACACCTTCGGAGATGAAAACACGATCTTTTTCGGTCCCCATGTCATCAGCGCGTTTCGAGAACACCATGTCCTTCCGCGCAAAATTTGCGAACACGGCTACATCGAGGCAAACGGCAATACGTTCATCCTCGGCACCCTGTTCGGCGGATTATTTTTATTTCTCGTGAACCGGTTTCCGGAAAGCCCCCTGCTTACCTGGCCGCTCGCGTTTTTGCAGATGGTTTCGGTGATTTCAGTTCAGACGAATCACGTCCACAAATGGGCGCACCTCGATCCGGCCCAGCTTTCGGCTCCCGTTCGCCTGTTACAGAAGACCGGGCTGATTCTTTCCCCCACCCATCACCGTCTGCACCACCAGGGAAAATTCGATTCGAACTTCTGTATTCTCAGCGGCGTGATGGACCCCCTGCTCGAACGGATCGCCTTCTGGCCCCGACTCAAACGGCTCTTTCTGTTCGTCGGTAAACTGTTCGGATCGTCGGGTTCGAAGATCAAGCAGTCAGGTTGAACCCTTGCCGCCCCCGGGACGCCCCCCGCCCTCTAAAAATCATCTTGACCCACCGGCCCGCTTCGCGTAAAATAAGGCCGCGAGGTTTCTTATGAATTGTCCCAAATGCGGCGCGGAAATGGATAACAAAAAAATCGACGAGGTCGAAATCGACGTCTGCACCGGTTGCGCGGGCATTTTCCTCGACGACGGCGAGTTCGAAAGTTTCACCGGCATCGATCCGGCCACCGGCCTGATCCGGCTGACGAAGTTCATGAACGTGCTTTCCAAACTCAACGAACGCGCGGTCATCGACGAGCTCACCCAGATTTACACGCGCAAGTATTACAATGAATTCATGTCCAGCGTGTTCTCCAACCAGAAACGCGGCCCGCTCTGTATGGCCCTGAGCGATATCGATTATTTCAAAGAGATCAATACGAAGTTCGGCCACGACGGCGGCGACGCGGTCCTGCGCGGTGTGGCGGACGCCATGAAACATTCGCTGCGCACATCGCGCGACGACAATATCTTTCGCCTGGGCGGCGAGGAATTCGGCGTCGTGCTCTTCGGCCTCACGCCCGATGACGCGCGCAACGCGGCCGAAACCTTACGCAAGGTCGTCGCCGCCACGCCCCTGCGGCTGCCTTCCGGAGTGGAGACCAACGTCACGCTTTCGATCGGCGTCGCCCTCGGCCGGGCCGATGACACCGCGGAGTCCCTCTACAAACGCGCGGACGAATTGCTCTACGCCGCGAAAAACAACGGACGCAACCGCGTGGTGCTGGACGGGGACGCGAAGTAAGGGGCGGCCCCCCGCGCCGTTTGCGCTAACTCCTATTCATAATCGAAACAGGCGAAATCGCAAACGCCGCGGGGTCGCGCTTTCGCGGCCCGGAGACCGGCCGCTCAATCCCTGCCGCGTCTGAGCGATTATTTACCCGTCTTTTCGGCAAGGCCCCCGGCCAGTTTAGCGCCCAGAAAACCCATGGGGATGTACGCGCCCAGCAGGTCCAGGAGCGTGAACCAGAGCGGGGAAGGCAGCATCATTACATTGGCGATGCCTCCCAGCAAAAAAAATACGCCGATTCCGAGCGCGAATTTTTGCGCATTGTTCGCGGACAGAAATGCCGCCAGAATCGCCCCCGCGAGCGTGCCGAGCGCGTGCGCGAGAAACGGAGCGAGGAAGTGTTTGAGTTCGAACAGATGCATGGAAGCCTTCAGACCCTCCATCGTAGTCACATCCGCGCCGGCCGGGGGCGGGATGACCATACCACCCAGGGTGATGATGCCCATATTTACAGCGCTGCCCACGACGATCCCCGCGATCGCCGCCAGAATGTTTCTCAAGATTGGATTCATATTCGCCTCTTCCTCGTCTTAAAAACCCCGGCCCGGGGCACGGGCAAGCTGGAAACGGCGCATCTCACCCGGGTAAGGACACAATCGACATCCTGTCTCAGTGTCCTTACCGCTCCGCAATCCTGCTTCGCTCCGGGTGAGATGCAGCGCAAAACTTGCTGGCTACGATGTTCGTTTTTCGAAGCAGGCGGGCGGCTCCGGTTGTTTTTGGGGAGGGTTTTCTGAATGGAACAGGGCATCAGTCTTCGCTGGTCTTCTTTTTTTCTTGCTTCTGGAGAAATTCATCGCTCGCGCATCTGGGCAGAAGAACAGAAACGCCTCATGATTTTCACTCTTTTTCTGTTAGGTGAAATTTAGCTTCTTTTAATAATTTTTCCAGTTCCTTTGGCCCAAAATAGCTACTATGTTCTTTTTGAATACTACTTTCTTCGACGTAATAACCAAGATCATCATTTAAGTTCGCTAAAATCTGGTATAATTCCTCTTCGCACTGGCTGGGAGAAAATTTATAAAACCAATCTTCAAACCATATAATGAATTGTGGGGCGGACAAATCACCACTTAAACATTCTTCAATTTTCTCAATTACCTCTTTCATTGCAATTGCCATCTTTCGGTTGGTTTTTTCTGGTACTGAACGTTCACAATTTTCTTACTTTTTCTATCAAGAGAAACAGCAATTCCATTTTTAAATCTAATTTCGGTTCCATGCAAAGGATCAGAAAAGGTTGTTCCATTTTTATAGGAATCGACAACTCCATTAAAAGAAATTCCTCGGTCCTGCCTTCCAATAAATCTATTCAACGCATGCTCACTTACTTCAATCCCATGATCCCGGAACAACCGGTCCGTTTTTTTTAATTCTTTATAGTATTCCGGGCTATATTGCGTTCCCTTAATAACGGTTTTTCCAGTGCGAATCCTGTGGAGTTCCCGCAACCTATTCGAAACCCGAACCGCGCGGCGAAAGCTGCGGGCATTTTTGAATACCAGCCCCCCCAGGCGCAACGCTTTTACGCCCCCCGATACCGCCGGGGGTATCAGCAGAATTTCCGTGACCTGGGCGATGATCTCTCCCGTGATTTTCAGGTCGCGCAGTTTCATCAGATACCCGACCTGGAAGGCGGGCTCTTTATCTTTTAGGAATTCTACAACCGGAGCCGCCAGTTCACGCTGGCGCTGCTCTTCCTGTTCGGTGATGGCCTGCAAATCCCGGTTGAAATCCACGGCCGCATGTTCTCCCGAACTCAGCATCCGCTGAAAAAAGCTGCCCATGATCCCGGCCAGGTTCAGATCCCCGTGGATCGCGTCCGCGATTCCTTCCAGAATCGCCTGCTGGGCATCGACGGTGTCCGCTCCCGCGCGCATCGCTTCCACTTCTGCGGGGGAAAAATTTTCTGCCAGAAGGTCCTCGAATGGCGCGGGGAAATTGATCGGCCCGGTGTTGATTCCCTGGTTGAGCGCGTTCATGCGCACGGTCGTGCGCCCCATCTCACCCGGGAAAGGACACAATCGACATCCTGTCTCAGTGTCCTTTCCGCTCCGCAATCCTGCTCCGCTCCGGGTGAGATGAAGCGCCAACCTTGCTGGCTACGATGTTCGGTTAACGAAACAGGCCGGCGGCCCGGCTGTTTTTGGAGGGGGTCTGCCGGAGTCTTAATAGGGCCTCAGTCTTCGCTGCTTTGTTTTTTTTCCTGCTTCTGGAGAAATTCATCGATTATCGTTCGGACCCGGCTTCCTTCCGGCCAGCGCTCGCGCATCTGGCGCAAGGGCGGGGATACATCAGCAAGGTCCGAAAGCCAGATCAAGGAATCGACTATCATTTCTGCAATTTCCGGATTTTTCTCATCTACTTTTTTCGCGAGTATTTCAAATGCTTTATGCGAAAAGGAATTCTCAAGACCTTGAATGCCCAGTCTTCTTGTGCGGTCATCCTCAAATAGATTTTCAAGAATTTTGAGGAATTCTACTTTTCCCTTGTTTTTTATCAAACTACCAATCCAATCAACTGTATCAATTTGGACCTCATCAGCCCAGGATTCCGGGTAATTTGCATATTCCGGGGGCGTGATCGGATTTTTTAACCATTCTCCAATTGCCTCCATTTGTTCGAATGTTAGGGAGTTCCACCAATTTTCCCGCACCTCAAAATTACCCAGTGGACCCATCGGGCCGGTAAATTTCCATAGTTCCTCAATTAACTTGCTCATTTCAATTTCATCCAGCCGTTATCAAAAGGTCCCGCTCGCTCCGCCGCCACCGTTATCCCCACCACCCCCTTGATATCTACCCGGGGAATTTCTAACCAGATCGTATATATATTGCGTCCCCCCTGACCCGACGAAATATCCAACGCTAAAGGCCACAAACGCCCCCAGACCATGCAGGACCCAGGCCACCGGCCCAAGGGCGTCCGCCGGGCCGAATAACGCCGTCATGGTTCCCGCGTATGTCGCTCCAAGTGCCAGGCCGCCACTCCAGCCTCCTGCGATCCGACTCGCTTCCCTGAGCTTACTTTCGGCTCTGATAAAAGCATAGGCGTCCTGAGCCACCCCGACCGCGAGTAGCACTCGTGAGCCCACGCGAAATATCGAACGCACCTGACCGAAGCGAATATTGCGCTGGATTTGTCCGCGTATCGCGGCGAGATTGGGCGGGGTTCCCTGACCCGCCTCCCCGACCATCGCCTCGTGGATCGCATCGCCACCACCGATTACTTCAGCCCCCTGTTCGGGCCGATTGATTACAAAAAATTCACCGGGGCGGTTTCTTGAAACATGGGAGTCCTGACCCATTATGACCCGGCTCACACCGGATGGGCTCCGGGCCGTCGCTTCGCCAATCCGGAACCACATGAGGGCTTCGGTTCGACCGACATTTCCTCGAGCAGTCAAATCTCCGAACAACGTATTCGAAATTCCGAGCTTTTCGTGTGAAAATCCCTCCGCAACCAAATGCCTCCAATTTCGTTTAGATCGTTGCAGCCACCGGACCAGCGCATCCCGAAAACCCGCCGGGATACGGGCGCCCTTTTCGATAAAGTTTTCCTCCAGAATTTTCGCGTGCATTTCAAGCAGATGGACATCAGTGTATATCGCCGGCCGACCGCGAAAGCGCAGCCGTACGGGAATTTTCGCATTCTGGTCCCGGCTCGCGAACCCGATATACGGATCACCCTTCGTTACGAAAAACGACGATCCGCCGAACTTCAGTTCCACCCCTGATAGCAGGCCCGGTTTCCCGGCCAGAAGCTGATGACCGATTTCAGCGGCCCGGGACGGGCTGACCCGCATTTCTCCGGTCACCTCACCTGAAAGAAACGGATTCGCAGCGCGGGGCGTCGCGTCTTTTTCCTCTTTTTCGCCCTCGACTGACTCAGATTTGTTTTCTGGCGTTCGTTGTACCCTGGTATCAGGCTCATGGACCAACAGGGTTGGTTTTTCTTCTGTTTCCGGTGTATATTCATTCCGGGAGAAAAATACATTCTCACCCCCTTCCTCCTCCAGATCCGGCACCTCCGACCACCAGTCCCATTCCGGTATCTCCGCCTCCTGTCGGGAGCGGATGAGGCGTTCGGCTTCGGCTTGGCCGTACAATCGTTCCTCGATTTCACGGCGGCTCGGTCGATACCCGGCCGGGCGCAGCCAGTCGTTCTCGCGGGCTGTGGCCCGGGTCTTGTCATACGGCTCGTGCCGGTCCCAGCCCAGATATGTTTTGCGGCGTTCGCCCATTTTTAATTTCCGCTGTACGGCGCGAATCGGGACGGAATAAAATCCATGTTTTCCTTGTGGTACTCAGCTTTTACTGCGCGCAGGATGTGTTTCATGGATACCGGTTGGCCTTCTGACATGGCCGTCATGACCGACAGTTTGACGACGTTCGCCAGTTCGCCGCCGGTCAGTTCCACGCGGTCCGCTAGGAATTCGTAGTCGATGTCGGGGGCCAGCGGGGTTTCGGGGGTGAACATTCGCTGCCAGAGACGCAGGCGTTCTGGTGCCTGGGGTAACGTGAAATGCGTGATGAACTGTATTCGCCTTCGGAAGGCTTCGTCGATGTTCTGGGGAAAATTGGTCGCGAGGATCACAAGGCCGGTGTACAGCTCGATGCGTTGTAATAGATAGGCCACCTCGACGTTCGCGTAGCGATCGTGGGCGTCCTTGACCTCGCTGCGTTTGCCGAACATGGCGTCGGCTTCGTCGAAAAACAGGACGGCGTTCGCGGTTTCGGCCTCACGGAAGATCGACTCCAGTTGTTTTTCGGTCTCCCCGATGTACTTCGATATGACCTGCGAGAGATCGATCACGTACAGATCCCGCCCGAGGGCGCGGGCGATGACGCTGGCGGCCATGGTTTTTCCGGTTCCGGATGAACCGTCGAAAAGCGCGGCCACGCCCTGGCCCTGACGAAACCTTCTGTGGTACCCCAGCTCGCCGTAAAATTTTTCGCGTTGTTCGCAGACGGTGACGATTCCGCGCAGCGAATGTTCTACGAATGGTTCCACGACAAGATCCTCCCAGTCGTACAAAGTATCCGGTCGCCTGGCGAGCCTGGCAAGAGCACGATTGCTCACGGACCGACAGCCCGCGACGAATTCGTCCATGCCGGGCGGCCTGCCCTCGATAATCGCCCGGCACAGGGCGAAACGTACCGCCTCTCGAATCCGGTCGGGTGGAAGCCGGTACCTGCGCGCCAGCAGTCCCGGGTCCGCGTCGGTGGGGATTTCCCCCAGGGCCGCGCGCCACAATTCTTCTCTGCGGGCGGCTTTCGGGGTGAGGAGTTCGAGCACGAAACAGGGCGGCAGGTCTGCCAGGGTCGTGGGATCGATGGGGTTCTCATCTCCCAGTATTACCAGGCCTGGTAGTGAACCGGCCGCGAGCCAACGGGCCAGGTTCGCGTCGACCTCGGGGGAGTACAGGAGACCTTCGAGCAAACGCGCTTCATTGCCAGCCCGCTCCAGCAATCGGAAAGCGGTGGATCGATCCATCGAGGGCAAAACCCCCGACCGCAGGGCCACCAACCTGCGCCCCAGCCCCCTGGCGATCTTACGCGCGGCAAGCAGGCGTTCCTCTGGTGAAGCTCCGAACAGGCAGGCGATTCCGGCACCGATGGCATTGCCCCTGACCAGATGGTCGCGCAGGCGATCGAGGCGCGGGTTCGGCTCAGGGCTCGGCGCCGCCTCATGCAGGTCATCGTACGCGGTTAAAACCGAATTGAGTTCGGGATCGATTCCCTCGATACAAAGTAAAAATTCGGCGACCCGTTCCGAAACATGGAGGGGGCTGTCGGCAGCGTACAGAACCCCGCTGGCGTCTCCCGGAAAAACCAGAAGCTTATGGCGACATAACAGCCCCGATGCGGCCAGGGACGTTCGTACGGCAGTCGCTTTTTCCCTGGCCAGAGCACCGACAAGAAGATCGTATGTCGCGTGCCGGGACCGCTGGTTGCCATTACGTTCCGAGAAGAGACGGGCAGTTGCGGTATTCAGGTTCGGTGCAAGACACAGCGCAAGAATGTGACGATCGAGCACGGACAGGCCGAAGATCCGCCCCAGATCGATCAGCCTGGCAGGTTCCGGTCCCGGTGACGCGACCCCTTCCAGCAGGCCACGAGCGAAAACGATCCATTGATCTTCGCTTGTGGGCTCTTCTTTCTTTAAATACCCTTGCGTTACGTTTGACATAAATCGGCAGCCTCGTGAGGATGGGAGACACTTCGGCGCCCGGGGCCTGCCAGCATTTTTCGAGCGTCCCCCACAAATTCTCGCGAAACCAGACTGTAATTAGCGATTTAGCGATTTTATACGAAACCATGTACCACGATCACCGGATCCTTTCGCCCACCGGCCGCAAACTCCTGGAGCGGTTGCGAAAGATCGCGCTCAAATTCCCGGAATGCCACGAGACTCTGGACGGTTTCGGTCACACCGCGTTTCGCGTGGGCAAAAAAACTTTCATCATGATGGGCGAAGGGCCCGACGGAACCGCGCTGGCAATCAAGGCCACCCGCCAGCGCCAGGCGGAACTGATTGAGTCGGGTCGTTACATTCGAACGCCGTATATCGGCCAGCACGGCTGGGTTACGCTCGCCGGGAAAAAACAGAACTGGAAAGAAATCGAAGGATTGATCGCCGACGCCTACTGCCTGGCCGCGCCGCAACGATTGTCCGCGAAACTCTGAATCAAACCGCCGCCAGCAGCGACTCCACACAGGCACGCACGCTGTACGCGTACACTTCCCCTTCACTGTCCGGTTCCGTTTGTTCGACCAGGCGCGCGTCCATGGCGCGCAGTGTGCGCCCGAGCGCGGCGCGAGCGTGCGTCCCGCGCATCCGATTGGCGTAGGCGTTGGTGATGGCCACCGGCTTCCCGGAGAGTTCGCCCGAGCTGACAATCCAGTCGAGCGCGTTTTTGAGGGCACCGGGGACGCCGTGCCCGTATTCGGGACAGGCGAAGAGTACCGCGTCCGCCGTGCGAATTGAATTTCGCCATTTTTGAACCGAATTTAATACAGGCGAATCTCCCGCGTAGTCCAGGTCCGGGTTGTAGAGCGGCAGATCGCCGGGCGCCCGGACGATCAACTCCGCCCGCCCCGTCCCGAGGATCGCCAGCGTCCTGAGCATGGCCGTGTTTGTGGAATTCGTTCGCAGTGAACCCGAAACGCCGAGAATACGCATCGAATTTCTCCTTACTTAATAATGCGAAATTTAACCCGCGTGAGTCCCTCCGCCACCCGCCGGTGGTATTCCGGCGTCCAGAGGAATTGTTCCAGATTATCGTCCAGGGCGGAAAGCATCTCACCCGATGTCCAGGGTATCGTTTGACCTCGCGCGTCGCGAATCGTACCCCCGGCCAGGGCCGCGGATATACGCCGGGCCCCGTACCCGCGCAGATCGCGGATCATGCCGCGAAAGTTGATTTCTTTTTCGGGATCGTAAAATTTACAAAACCGGTGGAACAGGAGCGCGTCGTGAAAATATTCGGGAATATTTACCATTCCGCGCGCGCCCACGCCCAGCGCCAGATTCGCCATAAAGTCGGAGAGCTGGCCGAAGATTCCCAGGCCTGGCAGGTCCTGGCCGGGAAACAGCCGCTCCGGTCGCACATGTTTCGTCTTAATATGCCGGGTATTGAGCCAGTCGATGTAGAGCAGGCGTCGTTCCGGCGCGTGGGGGTGCAGGCGAAAACGAAAGTTCGCGACTTTCAAACGTAAATGAATTAGATTTTCACCATTGGTTCGTACGAAAATCCGTTGATCCAGTTCGCTCAGATACTGCAAATGAACGTCGAACTCATCGTAGCCTTTGGCGCGCAGTCCCTCGAATACACCGGACCAGTCGAGCAGCTCGCGGATTTCGTTTTCGGTATACTTGCCGAAAATATGCGGCGTGGTAGGATCCGGTTCCACCAGCGGGCCGCTGGTCGGCAGAAGGTTCACGTCCACCGGGTCCAGGTCGGAAAACGTCATGGAAACTTTGTCCGACGACCCCGTACCCTCGCGGCCGCGCCGGCTTTTCCATTTGTCCGTATCGAACCAGCGACTCATCGTGGGGACTGATTCTAAATGGTTCCGACCAACTGGCAAGTGATTTCAATCACGCGTTCGAAACGTTTCCGGGACCAGCAATGCGAATCCCACGATACAGACCAGGAGGAACAGGAGCAAGAGCACGGCCGGAAACCAGCCGCTCGTGTCGCTCTTGAGCGCCTCCATCACGAGCACGACGACCACGCCGCCCGCGTTGCCCGCGAGCATGAGGCCCCCCGCGGCCCCACCCGCGCGCTCGACCCCCGCCAGTTCCTCCGACATGGCCAGCATTAGAGCGTAACCGGGTAAAAATAAAAAGCCGAGCAGACCGCCTGCCACGAAGAGTACCGTGAGATTTCCGCTGGAACAGAGTGGATAGGTAAACACCAGGCCGGCCACCCCACAAAAGAGCAACACGGGCTTACGGCGCCTGAGCATGTCCGATAACGCGGGCAGGAGCAAAGACCCAAGAATCCCGCCCACGATCAGAACACCGCCCACCAGCCCGGCCTCAGCCGGCGCCACACCGCGCTCGCCGAGGATCAATTCCAGCCAGGTGGTCAGGCCGTTGAAATACCCGAGCGCAAGGAACGCGAGCGCGAAGAGCAGCACGAGCCGGCGATCGCGCATGAGTACGACAAACTCCTGCCAGGCGGTAAACGATTTGTGCTGGACAATTTCTTCCGGGCGCTGATTTTCGCGAACCGTGAGAACGAAAAATAAAGCCGCGGCCCAGGTGAGAGCCGCGAAGATGATCATGGACATCTGAAAGCCATACGCGTCAACCAGTACCGGCGTCAGCGCCATGCCGAGGGCCATGCCGATGAACATGCCGGCCGTGCCGAGTCCGGTGGCCAGAGCCTGTTGTTCGGCGCCGAACCAGTCGGCCGAAAGTTTCGTAATTCCGTTCAGGATGTACGGTTGCGCGATGGCCACGCCAATCTGACCGGCGAAGAGCCACCAGAAACTATCGTCCATGATTCTCAAACAGGCGGACAGAGCCATGAGGAGCGAACCGAAGCCGACCGTCCACCGGTACCCGCGGCGATCGGTCATCGCGCCCGCGGGCATTGAAAGTAAAACATAAAGCAAGGGAAAACTCAGGATGAGAGTACCCGCCAGGAGTTCAGTGACTTCGTATCGTTTTTGAATGAACGAAAGGAGCGGCGCGAAATTGAGCCAGAGCGCCTGACTCATCCCCGCCACGCCCATAAAGGCGATCAGCACGATCCAGCGATATGAACGCGATTGACTGGTTTGATTCATGAAAGTTTCCTTTTTATCCGATGTAAATCACGACCGCGCCTGGTCGATGAGTTCTCTTAAACGAAACATACCTTCCAGAAACAGGGCCGGGCCGGGTTGCAGGATAATCGCCGGGTCCATTTCGTAAATACGTCCGGCGCGAATCGCGGGACTGGATTGCCAGGCCGGATGCGTCCGCACCCAGTCGATGTTCATGGGTTTCCCGCACCAGGACCCGATGATGAGATCCGGGCAACGCGCGCCCGCTTCGGCCGCTTCGACAACCCGGTCGCGCGCCATCGGTTTTTCGCCCGCGTCCGCGAAAAGATCGACACCGCCCGCGGCCGTGATGAGTTCCGACACCCAGCGGATACCGGTGATGAGCGGTTCGTCCCACTCCTGAAAAAAAACCCTGGGATGAGGCAGGTCGGCGGTCTGGACGCGCAACCGATCCAGGCTCGCTCGCCATTCGGTTACCATTTTCAGAGTATCCGCCCGCCGGCCGACGATCGTGCCGATCAGAAGCATGGCGTCCTGGATTTCCTGGAGCGAACGCTGGTTAAGCACGAGGACATTCAATCCGGCCTGGATGAGTTCACGGGCCAGGTCCGCCTGGATATCCGAAAACCCGATGACCAGGTCCGGTTTCAGGTCCAGGATTTTTTTTACGTTGCCTTTGATAAAGGCCGTCACCATCGGTTTTTCCACGCGCGCCCGTGGCGGACGAACGGCGTAAGCGGAGATGCCGACGATGCGGGCATCTTCCCCCAGCAGGTACAACAATTCCGTGGTCTCTTCCGTCAGGCAGACGATTCGTTCCGGAAAAGCCATTCTCAGGAAGGGGCGATTCAGGCGAACGATCTGTCAAACGGGAAAAATGTTTGCCGGCCAGTGCGCCCGGTTTTTTGGTTAGGCGTGATTCGCTTCAAGAAAGTCCTTTTGTACTTCGTCCTGACGCTGGCCCTGCTGGCCGCGACCCTGACCTTGCTCGGTCTTGCGTATACGCCGAACCTTGAGATTCCACCTGGCTTCAAGGGTAAACAGATCGAAGTCGCCGGCCTGCGGCTGCGGGTGCACCAGACGGGCAGCGGACCGGACGTGCTCTTCCTGCACGGGGGTATGGGCAGCCTGGAGGATTTCGATCCCCTGCTCCAGCCCCTGGCCGGCCGCTTTCGCCTGACGATGTTCGATCGACCTGGCATGGGTTACAGTGAAACCGTCGGCCGCGCGTACTCGCTGGAAGGCGCGGCCGAAATTACGCTGGAGTTGATTCGCGCCTTACAATTAAAAGATGTGCTTCTGGTCGGTCATTCGTACGGCGGCGGGATCGCTCTGACCGCCGCCACGCACAATGACCCGGCCATTCGCGGCGTCGTCCTGATCGCGCCCGCCGCGTACAGTATGAATTCGATCTATTCGCAAAACGATTCGCCCGCCATGCGATTTTTGCGCGTCCCCTATTTCGGCAGGGGCCTGGCCATGGTCGCGGGGCCGCTGGTCGGGGAAAAAATGATCGCCGGTGTTTTGAATCCCATGACCGCCGGGCGCCCCGGAATTTCGGAGGACTTCTTAAAATTTCGCCAGAAACTCTGGAATAAGGCGATTTCGACCACCACCCGCGCGCGCCAGAGTTACGATTTCGAACGCGATATGCCCGCCATCGCCGCGCGTTATGGATCGATCAAGGCCCCGGTGACGGTGTTGATTGGCTCGGACGATTTGCCCGAATTGATCGTATTCGTTCCTCAGTTGAAAAAAGACATCCCGCAAATCCAGGTCGTGGAATTGCCGGGCGTAAATCATTACATCCAGTTTGAAAACCCGGACGCGGTGGTCCAGGCCATCGAAACCATGGTGCGCTGAGTGAATCCTCAGGCGCGCGCGAAGATCCGCCGCAGACCGTCTTCCAGAATTACGTAAAAATCGCCGCGAAATAGATCGAACTCGGCGCTCGAATCGAACACGCGCTGCACGATCTTTGTGGGCGAGGTATGGACTCTTAAGCCGGTCACGAGTCCGTGAAAGTGAAACAGAATCACGAAGGCTTCTTCCAGGCGGGACAGGTTTAACACGCGCGCGAGTTCCGGAGCCGCTTCCAGCACTCCCGCGCGCACTGTACTTTTGAACGCGAGCGCGCTTTCAAAACTCACGTTTTTTTCCAGCAGCACCGATACGACCGCCAGCAACTGCACGAAACGTTCCGCCTGGCGCAGCGCTTCAGTCACCCGCCGGGCCAGCACCGCGGCGTCCATCTCGTCCGGGCAGGTTCGCAAATCCGCGGCAAATTCTTTGAACCATGCTTCGTAATCCTGGCGGTGAATTTCCAGGAACAATTCTTCCCGGGTGGCGAAATAAATATACAGAGTCCCCTTGGCCACGCCCGCGCGGCGGGCGATCTGGTCCATGGAAATATCTTCCAGGGGATGGCGGGCCAGCAAGGCCGCCGCCGCTTTCAGGATCCGCTCCCGTTTGCCGCGCTTTTCGCCCGCACTCATGGCGCGCTTTTTCATATTACTGCTTCCGCCGGGAGCCATCGGCGGTCAATTCTTATTGACCACGGGTCATTTGAATGTGGTTGGACGATCCGGGGGAAACGAGGCGCGAAAATTTCAAAATTTATTATGGCTCCCCAATACGGAGTGAGAAACCCTGAACCCACAGATGCCCCGCCTCCTGCCGTTCCCATGAGAATTCTGCGTTCCCTGCACACAAGCCTGATCCTGTCCCGGCGCGCCGTTCAACTCGTCTGGGAATCGTCCCCGCGGGTGGTTCTCGCTCTGTTGTTTCTGACGCTGCTGGCCGGAGTCGCTCCCGCGCTCGCGACGTACGTCAGCAAGCTCGTGGTGGACGGCGTGGTCGCCGCCATCCAGGGCGACGCGAACGTCCAGGCACGGGTTCTGTTCCTGGTGGGGATCGAAGCGCTGCTGATCATGCTCGTGGCCGGAGCCCTGCGCGGCCTCACGACCGCCGACGCGCTGATGCACTCGCTCCTGACCTACACGATCAATATCAAAATCCTCACGAAAACGATCAGCCTCGATCTGACCCAGTTCGAAGAGCCCGAAATCAACGATCGACTGGAACGCGCAAGGCGCGAGGCGAGCTCCCGGCCGCTGTCTCTGTTGCAGCGCATTCTGCTAATTTCGCGTTCGGGGATTTTGCTCGCCGGGTACGGGTACCTTCTGCTCGATTTTTCGCCGCTCGCCCTGGTCGTGTTATTTTTTTCGGGCATGCCGGCTTTCGCGGCGGAGATCTGGTTTTCGAATTTAACGTACAAACACCGCCAGGGCCGCGAAGAGGCCATGCGCCGCATTAACCAGTTTCAGATGGTCCTCACCCAGGATCGTTTCGCGCAGGAATTGCGACTCTTCCGGATGGGGCCGAAATTTCTCGAACAATTCAGCCAGCTCTTCCAGAAAACCTTTCGATCGGACCGCGCCCTGATTCAACAACGCGGGGTGTGGGGCGTGGCCCTGCACATGATCGGATCGGCCGTGTTCTACGCCGCGTACGCCTGGATCGTGTACGCCACGATGAACGGGGGCCCGACCCTCGGCGAGATGACCATGTATCTCGTAATTTTTCGCCAGGGCCAGAACGCGATCACCGCGTCGCTCCAGGCCCTGAGCGGCCTGTACGAAGACCGCCTGTACATCGCGAACCTGTTTCTTTTCCTGGACACGCCTGTGCCGCCGCCCACCGGACACGCCCTGGTCGGCGCGAAGCCTGGCGACGGAATTCGTTTCGTGAACGTCTCCTATTCGTACCCGGACCGCAAGACCCCGGCCCTGAGAAACATCACGCTGCATATTCGCCAGGGCGAAAAATTCGCCCTGATTGGCGAAAATGGCTCGGGTAAATCCACGCTCATGCGACTCCTGATGCGCCTGCTTCAGCCGGACCGCGGGCGCATTCTGCTCGACGGCACCGACGTGCGCGACTGGGATCTCCAGACCCTCTACCGACGCATCGGGGTCATTTTCCAAATCTTCAACCAGTACAAAATCACGGTGGGCGAAAACATCGGCGCGGGGGACGTGGACGCGTTTCACGAGCGCGACTTATGGGAGCGCGCGGCGCGCTTTTCCTCAGCGGATGTATTCATTGAAAATTTGCCCGGGGGCTACGACACGCAACTGGGCCGCAGTTTTCCGGGCGGGCAGGAATTGTCCGGCGGACAGTGGCAGCGCATCGCCCTGGCCCGCGCCTTCATGCGTTCGCGCGCCGATATTTTGATTCTGGACGAACCCACGTCGGCGGTGGACGCGGAGGTGGAGGCGCGCGTATTCGCGAAGCTCCGTGACGCCAGGCAGACGGTCGTGATTATCACACACCGCTTCGCCACGATTCGCAAGGCGGATCATATCGTGCTGTTGAAAAACGGCCGCATCCTGGAAGAAGGCACTCACAACTCCCTGTACAAAAAAAACGGCGAGTACCGCCGTCTGTTTCAACTCCAGGCCCATGGCCAGTGAACGCCGACCCCGTCAGGTCGGACGTTGCCGGCGAATATACAATTCCTTCGTTAGATGCGCCACGACCTGTCCGTCTTCGCTTAGAATATCGCATTCATAAAAGCGTGAGGTTTTGCGCTCCCGGGCCACGATTTCTTTCACGGTTTCGATCTCCGCGGGCGTGATCGCGAAGCGCGCGTGGACTTCGCCCGTGCCCGGGCGAATAAAATCGATTTTCGCGCTTTTGTCCCAGACGATGTACCGCGGACCGAGATTCCAGATCAAAAGAAACATGAAGAACGGATCGCCCATGGAATACAAAGAACCGCCGAACTGCGTGCCCACGTAGTTCATATTGCTGATGACGAGCGGCATGCGCACTTCCACGGTGTACTGATCGACGATGCTCGGAAAAATGGACGCGCCCCGGTAGGGGCCGAAAAAACGAAAGGCCTCTTCCATGGAATACGTAGTTTGCAAAAAATTCCAGAGCGGGTTGACCTCGAAAGCGGGCCTTTTTTTAGAATCGCTCATATTCCCTCCTGGCGCCGCGCGGTTTTACGGCACCGCGTCGAACGCGGCGATCACTTCCGGCGGGGCTTCCACGAGTTCGATCAAGACACCCTCCCCGCTGAGCGGGGTTTCCGCGTTGCCCTTCGGGTGCACGAAGATGACACGATGACCGGCCGCGCCTTTACGAATTCCACCCGGCGTAAAGCGCATGCCCGCCGCGGATAGCGCGGCCACCGCGGCCTCGATATCGTCCACCCAAAGTCCGATGTGATTGAGCGGGGGCGTGTCGACCCTCGGTTTTTTGTCCGGGTCCAGGGCTTGCATGAGGTCCACTTCCACGGCCAGAGGGCCGCGGCCCAGGCGCAGAATATCCTCATCCACGTTTTCCGAAACGCTGCGAAAGCTCCCGATTTTTTCGAGCCCGAAAAGGCCCGTCCAGAGCCGGGCGAGCGCGGTCTTATCGGCGCCGCCAATGGCGATCTGTTGCAATCCCAGAATTCTAAATTTGCGTTGTTCCATAAACCTGCCAGAAAAAGGGTGCCGAACCCGGCGGAGCGCTCCTGCACAGTCCACAACGCCCGCCCCCATGTACCATGCAACAAAATATGAATCTCTGGTTTACCGAAGACCTCGAAATCGTGCAGGGCTTTCGTCCTCAAGTTCGCGTCAAACAGGTTTTGCACCATGAACAAACGCCCTTCCAGGACCTGATCATCCTGGAAACGACCGATCTGGGTCGCATGATGGTGCTGGACGGCGTCATCATGCTCACCGAGTTCGACGAGTTTTCGTACCACGAAATGATCGTGCACCCCGCACTCTTCGCCCACCCGAACCCGCAGCGCGTGCTGGTCATCGGCGGGGGCGATGGCGGGGCCGTCCGTGAGGCCGCGCGTCATCCCGGCGTCAAAGAAATTCATCTGTGCGAACTGGACGAACGCGTCGTGGAAGTCTCGAAAATTTATCTGCCCGACCTGGCACGGGCCTACGCCGACCCGCGTGTGAAAACCTATTACATGGACGGGGCGCAGTGGATGCGCGATAACCAGAACGGCTACGATCTCATCGTGGTCGACTCCACCGACCCCGTCGGGCCCGGTAAGGTGCTGTTTGAAGCGCCCTTTTATCGCGATTGCCGCGGGGCTCTCCGCGAAGGCGGCATTCTCGTCACCCAGGCGGAAAACTTTTTTCTACACCTGCCCATCATAAAGGGCCTCATGCAAAACGGCCGCTCGCTCTTTTCGGTCGCGCGGTATTACTACACCCAGGTGCCCACTTACCCGGGCGGCATGATCGGGTTTACGTTTCTGTCGAAGGGCACGGACCCTTTCGCGGCGGTGGAGCGCAATCTCGAACGTCCCGGCACGCAGGAACTTCTGAAACAATTACGATACTGGTCGCCGGCGGTACACCGTTCGGCCTTCGATTTACCCGTCTGGGTCAGCCGCGAACTGTACGGGGAGGGCTGAACTATGCCGCTTTCCGTGCGGACGCAGGTGCGCTTCGTCGATCTGGACGGGATGGGCCATGTCAATAACGCGGTCTTTCTGAGTTACTGCGAACTGGCGCGTATGGAATTTTTTCGCCAGTATTTCAAGATCGAAAACCCCTTCGACTTTCCCTTCATCCTGGCGCGCGCGGAAGTCGATTACCTGCGACCGCTCTCCCTGGCCACGCCCTGGGTCGCGGTCGAGATCGGGGTGGCGCGCATCGGGGACCGGTCCTGGGATTTTTCGTATAACATCGCTGATCCACAGAACAAAACGAATTTCGCGCGCGTGCGCACGGTTCAGGTTTCTTACGATTACAGAGCCGGAGCCTCAACCACCCTGCCCGCCGACATGCGCCGCGTCCTCGAACGCGACCTGGCCGAAACCCAGGCCCGCGCCGCCGCGCAACAGTGAAGGGCGAGCCGCCGGCTACAATTCTTGCGCGAGATTCATTCGGAGCGAGCAGGAGTGCGAGTCCCTCAAATCGACCAGCAATCCGTGAATGTGATTTGTTTCGAACGATTCACCCATTATAACAGAAAACCATTATGCGCGCAAAACTTCCCCGGACGCGCGGCCATGGTTCGTTTGCGAGCCCAGGAAGGGCGAGCTGCAGACATCAAGCCACGGACGGCGCCATGTGCCTGCCGAACCATGGCTCCGCGTCTTATTCCCACTCGATGGTGCCGGGCGGTTTACTCGTGACATCGAACAGGACGAGATCAATCCCGCCCAATTCCAGCAGGTGCCGGCCGAGTTCGGCCCGGTCCGCCGGGCTCATAGGAAAAGCGCGCGCCGTCATCGCGTCGACCGAGTTGATGGGCCGCAGGATGATCGTTTCGCCGCCGCCGGGCAAACCGAGCGGAGCGAGCACAACGGGGAATTGCCAGATTTGATCGTACAGCCCGCGTTCGACCTGAAACGCATGCACGAGATGATCGGCGTTGCGCAGACATTCGATTCGATCCGGGGTCAGGTACGCGGGTGCTTTGCGTTCGAGGCGCGGCAGGCCCCCGGCGTCTTTGCTGGCGACCATAAATAGAATACGATTCACGCCCGCCTGCCGTCCCGTGACGCGCCGCGCGATTTCTTCCAGGAATGCGAAATCGGTCGCTACAGGCCTGCCGGGATCCGCGACCTCATAGACCAGGGCGGGGTGCGCGTAGCTGCGCTGATCACCCTTCACACCGACCGAACGCAACGGCAGCACGCGCAGCCCGAGGCCCGCGCGAGCCAGTTCCGCGCTCACATCCGCCATACCCGCGATAGCCCGGTTTTCCGCGGCCACCTGTTCCGCGAATCGCTCGCGCGCGCCGGCGTCCATTTCGCCCGCGCACAAACAGCGCACCGCCAGGCCCGGACCGGGAAACGGATGACGTTCCACCACCTGGGCCGGCAAACCGAGGAGACGCCCGAGGCGACGCACTTCATCCTTGTACAGATCGCGCAGAGGCTCGACGACCTGGCCCTTCGCCAGGAGTTCCTCGATGCGCGCGACCCGGTTGTGGTGCGTTTTGATCCTGTGCGAATGTTTCGTCGCCCCGGACTCGATCGTGTCCGGGTAAATGGTGCCCTGGCCGAGAAACCATTCCGCGGGGTTGAGTCCCAGTCCGGCCACCGCGCCCTCCTGGACGTCCACGAAGAGTTCGCCGATGATCCGGCGTTTTTCCTCCGGATCGCTCACGCCCGCGAGACCCAGAAAATAACGTTCCCCCGCCTCCTCCAGGCCGAGTTCCATCCCGAGAGCGCTCAGCGCCGCGCGCACTTCCCGGACTTCGTCTTTTCGCATAAAACCGGTATCGACAATCAACGCGCGCAAATGATCCGGCGGCAGAGCCTTTGCCAGCAGAGCGAAGGCGACCGTGGAGTCGACCCCGCCCGAAATGAGCAAGAACACTTTTTTCGGCCCGACCTGCGCCTGAATGGCACGAATTTCTTTTTCTACGAAATCGTCCAGTCGCCAGGAATCGGCGAGCCCGCAGAGTCGGATGAAATTTTTGAGATAAACATCCCCGCGATCCGTACCGGTGACCTCGGGATGAAATTGGATGCCAATCAGTTTTTTCGCGGGATGAAAGGCGGCGGCGAACGCGCAGTCCGGGGTGGAACCGGCCACGACGAACCCGTCCGGGAGGGCGACGACCTCGTCGCCGTGGCTCATCCAGACCGTGGGATCGGAATGGCCTTCTTCGTCCGTAAACAATCCGTCGAATCGCTCGATGTGCACGCGGGCCGGGCCGTACTCGCGGCCGGCCGCACCACGCACCGAGCCGCCCGCCTGAAGCATCATCAACTGGTGGCCGTAACAGATGCCGAGCACGGGCAGCCCGACATTCAGGAGGCCTGGATCCGAGCGCGGGGCATCGGGTTCGTACACGGAGGCCGGGCCGCCGGACAGGACCAGACCCGCGAATTCCTCCGCGAACTGCCCGGGTGAAAAATCGCCCGGGTAACGAATTTCAGAGTACGCGCCCAGCCGGCGTATTTTAGAGGCGATCAGATGGGCGTACTGGCCCCCGAAATCGAGGACGGCGATTTTTTTATTTCCGCGAGCTACCATGCGCGTTCAAAACGGATTGCCGCTGACCTTGAAGCGCACGGTCCAGCGCAAGAGCAGATTCAGGCCGGTGCTCACGCTGCCGATGCGCCCCGTTTCGTCGATCCAGACCAGGGTGGGATATTCCTCCACCCCGTAGCGCAGAAGCGAATCTTCGCGCGGATCGAGCAGGACCGGGTATTCGATCCCGTGGCGCTCCGCGAAAACTTTCACGTGCGCCGGGTTTTCGGCGGTGATCGTCAGGAGCGCGAAATCCTTGCCCGCCAGGTCTTTCTGCAACGCGGTCAGATGGGGCATCTCGACCCGACAGGGCAGACACCAGGTGGCCCAGAAATTCAGTAATACTTTTTTGCCGCGATAATCGGAGAGGCGGACTGCCTGGCCGGCCAGATTTTGTAATACGAAATCAGGTGCCGCCTGACCGACCAGGCGCTGGCCGCGTTGCCAGGCGGGATACCGGTCGGTGACGAGAAACCAGGCCAGGCCGCCCAGAAGGAGCAGGCTCAACCAGTTGTTCTTGATGAGATCCAGAACCGTTCGGGCAATCCCCGCCAGGGGTTTCTGATCAACTCCACTTTCCATGAAATCGCTCCAGCTTTCGTGATCCCAGGAAAAACGTGGCTGACAGGCGCTTCGTTTCACCAGGATTGATACGAGAACCATGCCAGATTTTTCGAACCAGACCTGGAGCATACTACAAAAACCGCTTGAGAGGGGCCCGGTTGCACAGTGCCCCCTGGCCCGGGAAAACCCGGGGGTGAACAGCCTGCCCCGCCGTGAACCACCCGGCGCGTCCTTCCGGGTCGTCATCATCGACAACGATTTTAATACGTACGAGGAGGTTATGCAGGTCTGTATGCTGGCCCTCGGTATCAACCAGGAGGATGCGTTCAAAATCGCCCTGGCGGTCGATCACAACGGGCGCGCGGAAATTTTATCGGCGCCGCGCCAGGAAGCGGAGCGTGTGGCCGAAATCATTCGCACGATTGGAATCGAGGTGGTCGTGGAGCCGGAGTGACCGGCCCGCGGGCGGGCGGCGCGGCCAGGGTCAGGAAAATCAGGCCGCCCCGTCGCTTTTTTTATCCGTACGTTCCAGGAGCATGCGAATCAGAATCTGCGTGTCTTTGTGCCGGGCATCAATACGGTCCAGTATTTCCTGACCCTCCCGAATGATCCGATTCGTTTCCTGCGAATGTACGTGGGCCAGTTCCGCCAGGTATGTTCTGCTTTCCTCCTGGTAACGGCCAAGTTGAATAGTATGAAACGCGATAAAAACAACCCCGGCCACCATTAAAGCCAGGATTAATGCCAGGAAGACCGTTAGAAAATACATCATACCCTCCAATAATTTAGAGAAGGGCGGAAAAACTGTCAAGCGTTGCGCGGTTTTTTTCGTGTTCGGATATAGTACGCCCGGATTAGTATGCTGCGGGGAGCGAGGACCGGGTCAGACGATGTCCAGCAAATGGCCCATGCGCTCTTTTTTGGTACGCAGATAGGCCTCGTTGTCTTTCTGCGGCATGACGGACAGTGGAATCCGACCGGTCACCGTCAGGCCGTGGCCTTCCAGGCCGACGATCTTGCGCGGGTTGTTGGTCAGGAGTTGAATCGAAGTCAAACCCAGGGAGGAAAGGATCTGCGCTCCCACACCGTAGTCGCGCAGGTCCGGCGCGAAGCCCAGCTTCGCGTTCGCTTCCACGGTGTCCATGCCCTCGTCCTGGAAATTGTAGGCCTTGAGCTTGTTGATGAGGCCGATCCCGCGTCCTTCCTGGCGAATGTAAAGCAAAACACCCCGTTCCTGTTGTGAGATGTACTCGAGCGCGTGGTGCAGTTGATCGCCGCAGTCACAGCGCGCGGAATGGAAAATATCGCCCGTCAGGCATTCGCTGTGGACGCGCACGGGCACGTTTTCGCGTCCGTCCACTTCTCCGTGAACCAGGGCGAGGTGAATTTTATCGTCGATGGTGGTCGAAAACGCGTGGATCGTAAATTCACCGAAGGCAGTGGGCAGACGCGACGTGGCTTCCTTGCGGATGAGTAGGTCGTGCTTGCTTCGAAATCGAATGAGATCTTCAATCGTATAAATATTAAGCGCGTGACGCGCGGCGAATTCTTTGAGGTCCGGCACCCGCGCCATGGTCCCGTCGTCCTTCATGATTTCGCAGATCACGGCCGCGGGCTTCAGGCCGGCCAGGCGGGCCAGGTCCACGCTGGCCTCGGTGTGCCCGGCGCGGCGTAAGGACCCGCCCCTGGCCGCGCGCAGCGGGAACAGATGCCCCGGACGCACGAGATCTTCGGGCGTGGAATTTTCATCGATCAAGACCTGGATGGTTCGGGCCCGGTCGGGCGCCGAAATCCCCGTGGTAATGCCGGCGGCCGCGTCCACTGAGACGGTAAAGGCCGTGCGCTGCTGTTCGGTGTTCTTTGCCGCCTGCACCATCTGCTCGAGTTCCAGTCGTTTGAGGGTTTCTTCCTCCAGCGGCACGCAGATCAGACCGCGGGCATGGGTGGCCATAAAATTGACGGCGGCCGCGTCCACAAACTCCGCTGCCATCACGAGATCGCCTTCGTTCTCGCGATCGGGGGAATCAACCAGGACGATCATGCGTCCCGTTTTGATTTCCTGGATGGCCTGTTCGATCGGTAAGAATTCCGTTTCCATTGTTTGTTCCCCTGCGCTGGCTGCTGTTAAAAAAACATCTCAAAAACCGGGGGTCCAGAAACCCCGGTCAGGTTGTAAGGTTTTCTTGACTTTGCGCGTCATGATCATTCCACTGGCGCGATGGAAATTTTAAAATCCGTCCGGCCCCGCATCACGGTCCTCGCGCTCGCGGGCAAGTTTGACATCGAACAGGCCGGGGCCTTCGAAACGCACTTCAACGAAGTGCTGGGCGAAAAACCCCAAAACATCGGTCTGGATATGTCCGGCATCACCTACATCGATAGCTCGGCCATCGGCTCCATCATCAAATCGCTCAATCTCATTAAAAACATTGGCGGCAATATCGTCCTGTTTGATTTAAAACCGATGATTTTCAACGTCTTCAAACTGGCGCGTCTGGACAATTTTTTCACCATCATTTCACGGGACGATTTCAACGCGCAATTCCCTGGATAAACCGGCCGCCTTCGTCCTTGATCCCCATTTCCACGAGCATGCGCTCCGCCTGGCGAAACAGTTCTTCCTCGTGTTCCCGGGTGAACGGACCCCACTGCCCGCTCCGGAATCGCCGCGCCAGTTCGATGTATTCCAGTGATCCGGCCAGAGTATAGGCCGACCGCGCGCGGTTTTCGGCCACAATCAACTTCCCGTCCTTTTGAATCACCAGCGCGTGCGCGGGGATGCGCGCCCCGCCGCGAATCAGGCAGCCGGCCGTAACCATGGCCCCGTCGCCGATTTCGGCACCGTCCAGCACGATCGAACCGATCCCGATCATACAGGCTCGCCCTACCGTACAACCGTGGATCATCGCGTTATGACCCACCAGGGTATAATCGCCAATCACGATGGGATGGCGCGAGTCGACGTGCAGGGTCGTATTATCCTGGATGTTCACGCCCCGGCCCAGTCGGATTGTGTTCATATCGGCCCGGAGCACGGCCCCGGCCCAGATGGAACACTCCGGCCCCATTTCCACCAGGCCCTCGACCGTACAATTCGGATGCAAAAAGCAACCCGGGAAACGCGCGTCATCCCCGACCTGAACGGCCGCGGTCTTTCGCGAGGTAGTTCGCTTCTTTGCGGATTTCTTTTTCATAGGCGAATTTATTTTTTTACCACGGGGACACGGGGAACACGGGGAACACGGGGTGGAACCGATTTTACCGTGTCCCCGGCGTTCCGGAACGGCCTGGACCGTTTATAATTCGAGACTCCCCGTGTCCCCCGTGCCCCCGTGGTAAAAAATTTGCGACAACTCACAACCCCGGATTGTGATGCCGGTGGATCAGTTCCGTGAGTTTCTGCGCGAGCAGGGCCGGCAGATTGGCGAAGGTCTCCCCGCCCACCTGCAAATGTTCGGGGAAAATCACGTCAGCGATCGCGCGCGGACCGACGCCGACGCCCAGCAGCACGACCCCGCGGTCCATGAGCGTCTGCACCGATTCTTTTAAGTGATACGTTTCCGGCGCGGAGATGTCTTTTTCCATCGTGACTTTTCCGCGCGGTCCACGAAAATCCGAAACAATGACGACCACCCGGGTGCGCGCGTCCGGCGAAAACGCGTCGAGGAGTCCGTCCATGATCTGGTACTCGGCCACGGTATCGCCGTGCCAGTCGCGCGCCATGCCGTAAAACAACTGTTCCTCGGCCGATCCGTCGAAATCGACGAGCAGTTCCTTGTACCAGCCCATGTCGATCGCGCGTTTGTTATTCGTGAGATCTGAATACCCCACGACACCGAACGGGATGTTATGATTCGTGAGGATGCCGGCCGAACTCATGATGGCCACGAGGGTCGCGATCGAGTACTCGAAGTTAAAAATCCGGCGGCCCTTGTTGACCGCGAACAGGATTTCCACGCCCTTGAGGCGATCTTCTTCCACGTCCACCGTGGTTTTATCGAAGACGCGCCCGTCGCCGCGGCCGGCCAGGTACGAAAGATACCGCCGCGCGTCCACGCGCGAACCCTGGGACATATACCGGCGATTGATGTCGATGCGCGGGTCGAGCAGGTGATCGAAGTTGATCGTGATGCGCTGGATTTCTTTTTCGAAAACTTCTTTGAAGTCCTCCAGGGTCACGCCGATGTTGTACTCCCAGAGAATCTTACGTTTTTTTAAGAATTGCTGGTAGAGTTCCTCGGTGCGGTAGCCCCAGGCGCCCCCGCCTTCGCCGGGTTCGCCCTGGCCTTTGTTGCCCTGGGTGTCCTCCCCGTACCAGGCGTCCGCGCCCTCTTTCGTGCGGCCGCCGGTTTCGGGCGTGTTGATCTCCACGCCTTTTTTGACCGCGCCGCCTTCCAGTTTGCGTTTGGCCTTGCCGGTGTTCGCCTCGCGCCAGTGTTCGTTCGGGTCCCACCAGACGCGGCCTTTGAAATTACGTTTCTCAACTACTTTTTTTTTTAGTTGCGATTGCAATTGATTCAGGATATCTTCCAGCGGCAAACCCCGGAGGAGCGAGTCCAGGAGCTTCGCGATCTTTTCGCGTTCCTCCGGATCGGCGATCTCGTTGATATAGCCGATGGCCGCGCCCCGTTTGACCAGGGCCTCCAGCGCGCCCCCGCCCTGTAAGGTCTCTTCCTCCAGCAGCGAATCGCGGATATGCCCCGACCAGCGTTCCAGATTCGTCAGGCCGTAGCGATAGGGTTGCAGATTGTTCGCGCCGATTTCGCGCCCCCGCGCGCGGTCGCGGGCCATCATATGAAAACTGACCATGGAGTCGGCCAGGCCGGACAACTCGCTTTCCGCTTCCTCAAGATTCAGGGCGACTTCCACGATTTCGCGTAAACTTTCCCGATCCTGAACCGGGGGAACGACGAGCGCGCTGAAGCGGTTGCGAAAGGCCCGCGAAATCGAAGGCGTGCTGCGCTGGGTTCGAAAATATTTCAGACCGAAGATGCGCGCTCCTTCCTGTAAATAAATCGGCTCGATCGTACCCGATTCGGGCGGCAGCGACAGGGCGCGCGTATCGTCGGTGAGCATGTTCAATTTCTCGACCAGTTCCGGACCGGCCGCTTCCAGTCCTTTCAATAAAATGAAATCGCCCTCGCGCACGGCCTTCGTGAGCGGTCCGTCCACCCAGGCCACCGAAGAACTGATCCCGCCCGCGTCATCCATGGAGGCCCCGCCGACCGGCTTCAGGCCGCCGAGGATATCGGTCGTGTGCATTCCCCGCGAAAGGGTAATCGTGGTCAGGCGCCGACCCAGGAGACTTGCGAAAAATTCGACGTATTCTTCCGGCTCGACGTCCGGATCGCTTTCCAGTAAAACGTTCTCGCCCTTTTCGATGCCGCGCGCGATCGCTTCCAGCACCGCAAGCCGCGTTTTGACCGGCGGAAATTCGCGCAGCGCGACTTCAGCGCGCAGCGCGAAATCCTCCGGCGACCCGCCGTTCTGGCCGGTGTCCCCGACACGGGCCCGACCGATCACGGCGGATTTGCGCGCGGACTGAATTTCCACGAGAATCGCGCGCGCCTCCAGGTCCTTGAAGACAGCCTCCACTTCATGCGCGATGGCCGAGAGCGGGTTCTCGGAATGGCCCGCTGTTTTTTCGATCTCTTCTTTAATAATCGCGCGCACGCGCACCAGGTCTTCCTCGGTCCGGAAGGGTTTGTAGAAGATGTCGAAAATTTCGAGGGGAATGCTGTCCGGATTGAGCGGATCGTCCACGACCCGCCGCGCCAGGCGCGACAGATTGCGCAGATTGAAATGATACCGCTCCAGATCGCGCAGGCCGATTTTTTTCTGCAACAGTTCCAGCTCGACGCGATTATTCACGCGCACGAGCGTCTGCGTCAGGGCCCGCGGGATTTCGGAATAGAGCCCGGTGAGGATATCCACCAGTTCGGCTTCGGGATACGAGTCGATGTAGACGGTGGCGAAAAACTTCTGGATCTCACGCGGGAGATTCTTGCGACCTTCGAAACCTTCGGCCGGATTCTGCGTGGCGACGAAATTAAAGCCGGGCGCGGCCTGGATGAGGGTCGCGTCCCCTTCCAGAATTTGTAAATAGCCGTCCGTAAAGACCGAGATAAAACGTTTGAGGACCTCGGGCGGGGCCAGGTTCATTTCGTCGGCCACGAAGGTGGAACCGGTGCGCATGGCGTGGGCCAGGGGGCCGTCATGCCAGACGAATGAATGGGTGGCCGGGTCGATGCGGTACGCGCCCACCAGATCTTCGGGGAGGGTGTCCTCGTTAAAACTGTAACGCACCGTGGGGTGCCGGCGAATTTGATTAATATAGTAGATCAGCGCGTTTTTACCGGCCCCCGCGTCCCCCACCAGGAGCACATTCTGGCCCTGGCGCAGGGGATAGAGGATTTTCTGCAAATTACGCCGGGTCGTGTCGGTCAGAATCAAATTCGTTTCGGGAACCCAGGGCAACTCGCGCCTGTAGGTGGGGACTTTAATTCCGGCAATACTGATGCTTTCGGGAGCCATAAACCCCAGGAAAGGAACTCTTCGGCACAGGGTCAATGAAATTATTGACTCACGAGTCAATGAATCAAGGCCCAGCCCGCGCCGGGAATACGTGGTACAGGTGGCGCTCTGCGCGCAGGCGCTGGGGTTTTCGGTGCTGGGTTCAACCTTATCGGAGGCGGCTTAAAACAACCAGACTACCGCTCCGGCACTTCTCCGCGCGCGCAGGCTGCGGCCCGGGCCAGCAGCAATTCCCGTTCGCGCTGGTTGCGCGTGAGATCGGCGGCGGCCTTGAATTCGGCCAGGGCCTCGTCGAAGCGGCCGAGGCGGGCGAGCAAAGTTCCGCGCACGCCCGGCAGGAGATGATAGCCCTGGAGCGTCGGTTCGGCGCGCAGTGCGTCCACGACTTCGAGGCCCGTGGCCGGACCGTAGGCCATGGCCAGGGCGACCCCGCGATTCAGTTCGACGATCGGCGAGGGCGCGACTTCGCCGAGGGCGTCGTACAGCGCGGCAATCCGCGGCCAGTCGGTTTCGGCGGCCGTGCGCGCCCGGGCGTGGCAGGCGGCGATGGCGGCCTGTAAGGAATACTCGCCCAACCCGCCCCCCAGTTTTTCGGCGCGCGCCAGAGCGGCCAGTCCGCGTTCGATCAGCAGGCGATTCCAGTGCGCGCGGTTCTGTTCGAGCAGGAGAATCGGGTCGCCCTTGCGATCGGTGCGGGCGCGCATGCGCGAGGCCTGGATTTCCAGCAGCGCGACGAGACCGTGGATTTCGGCCTGGCCAGGCATGAGTTCGGCGAGGATCCGGCCCAGTCGCAACGCGTCTTCGCAGAGTCCTGGCCGCATCCAGTCGTCACCCGATGTGGCCGCGTAGCCTTCGTTAAAAATTAAATAAATCACTTCAAGCACGGCGGGCAGACGCGCGGCAAGGTCCTCGCCCTGTGGAATTTCGAACGGGACGCGCGCTCCGGTCAGGGTACGTTTGGCGCGCACGATACGCTGGGCCACGGTCGCCTCCGGGATCAGGAAGGCGCGGGCGATTTCATCGGTCGTAAGACCGCCGAGCAGGCGCAGGGTGAGCGCGACGCGACCCTCGGCCGCGAGAATCGGATGGCAGAGCATGAAGATCAGGCCGAGCAGGTCATCCTGCTCCGGTACGCCCAGGCCGATTACGGCGATGGCCTGGCGGGTTTCCTGTTCCTGGCCGATCGCGTCCTGCTTGCGTTCCAGGCGCAGGTCCCGGCGCAGTTGATCGATCGCCCGCCGTTTGGCCGTGGCCATAAGCCAGGCGCCCGGATTCTCCGGGATGCCCGACCTGGGCCAGGCTTCAAGCGCGGCCACGAACGCGTCCTGAGCGATCTCCTCGGCGCGGCCGACATCGCGCAACATGCGCGTCAATGCGCCGAGGAGTTTGTTCGACTCGATCCGCCAGACCGCGTTGATGGTTCGTTCAATTGAAGCAAGGGAAGCTGGGGAAGCCTGGTTCATCGACGTTTTCCGGCGGATCGCTGTTCGCCCGGATTATGCATGAAACGAAAATATGATGCGCCCCACAGGCACACGCAGGCCGGCTGCACGGCCCTCCGTGGCCGAACAGCCGGCGCTTCGCCTTCCGTAGCTTCGCGGCTGCGTATACCTGTGGGGGCAACACACAGTTTCATGCAAAAAACCCGTTGTCACTGAGGAATGAAGAAAACCGCATTGAAGGGCGGTTTTCTTCGAACATGAAATCTCACGGAGAATTTCGTGCATAATCCGCGTTAGGAGATACTGGTTTCAGGCCCGGTTCTTTTCGGTACTGGCACGCAGTTCGTTTTCCTTCGCGCGCATTTCGGGAGTCAGGGCGTCGCCGAAATCGTCCTGTTCGAAGACCGGCCGAATTTCGATTTCGGATTCGCCGAGCATCGGATTCGGGCAGCGTTTGACCCATTCGATGGCCTCTTCCATGGATTTGACCTGCCACATCCAGAAGCCCGCGATCAATTCTTTGGCTTCTGTGAAAGGCCCGTCGGTCACCGTGCGGGTTTTTCCCTTGAACCGGACGCGCGCGCCCTTCGAGCTGGGGTGCAGGCCCTCGCCCGCCAGCATGACGCCGGCTTTGACAAGTTCTTCGTTGAAGGCCATCATGTCGGTGAGCAATTTTTCGTCCGGCATGACCCCGGCTTCGCTGTCTTTGTCGGCTTTTACCATTACCATTACTTTCATCTCATTTTCCTCTGTTGTAGTTTTTTTGAGCCTGGCCGGCGGATCATGCCCGCGGTTCCTGGACTCTAAACGGGCGACGAACAGGGCGGGTTCGAAATCGACACCGAAATGAAAAAAAATTACGCGCCACTGTCTCCCGGGCCCGGGTCGAACTTTCGGCGAACCCGGGGCCTCCCGCAATAAAAATAATTGCCCGGTTCCGCGCCAGCCTCACCCTGCCCCATGCAGCAGATTCTCTCCGAGCGCATGAGCCGCATCGATACCTCGGCCATCCGGCGCGTATTCGACCTGGCGGGCACACTGTCCCACCCCATCAATTTATCCATCGGGCAGCCGCATTATCCCGCGCCCGAGTCCGTGCGCGAAGCCATCGCGCAGGCCGCGCGCGACGGGCACACCGCTTATACCCAGACCCAGGGGATCCTCCCGCTGCGCGAAGCCCTGGCCGAAAAATACCGGACACGCAATCGGATCCAAACCGCCGCCGACCGGGTCCTGGTAAGTTCCGGCGTGGCCTCGCTCATCCAGTTGTTGTTCCTGGCGACAATTGATCCCGGCGACCGGGTGCTGCTCACGGACCCGGCCTTTTTGATCTATCGCTCGCTGCTGAAATTTTTCAACGCCGACGTACGCACGATCCCGGAAAATTTTTCACCCGCCGACCTGGACCAGGTGGACATGCGCGGGGTAAAGATGATCATCTACTGCTCCCCTTCCAACCCCACGGGACACGTTATGTCGGAAGAACAGATTCGCGGACTGGCCGCGCTCGCGGACCGGGACGGGGCCCTGCTGGTGGCCGATGAAATTTACGAGATGTTCGACTACGACGGACGTTTCGTGAGCGCGGGCGCCCTGTACGAACGGACTCTGACCCTGTCCGGATTTTCGAAAAGTTACAATATGACCGGATTGCGCCTGAGTTACGCCACCGGGCCCGCCGAAATTCTCAAGGCCATGACCACGCTGCAACAGTACACCGTCGTCTGCGCTCCGGCCGTCGTCCAGTGGGGTGGCCTGGCCGCTTTAAAAGTCGACATGACCCGGTACGTGAACGCGTACCGCCAGAACCGCGACCGCTGCCTTGAAAAACTGGGCGGACGTTTGCGCTTCACCCGGCCCGCGGGCGCGTTCTACGTCTTCCCGGAACTCCCGGCTGAAATACCCGGCGATGATATGGGCTTCGTGGAACGGGCCATCAAAGAAAAACAACTCCTGCTCGTGCCCGGCCATGTTTTTACCAATTCACGCCGACACATCCGCCTTTCCTACGCGGCCGAACCCGAAGTTCTGGAACGCGGGCTGGACGCGCTCCTGGCCCTGCTGTAGGGAGGGACCGTGCGAATTTACTTTCCGATCCTGGCCGAAAACCGTTTACTGAGTTGATAAATGACACCTTCGACAGAGCCGAATCCGACAATGACCCATCCCCTGCGTGACCCGCTGCGCGCGCTCATCGCCCGCAGTCCGCATTTCGTGGAAGCGCGCTACCATAACCGTCGCACCCGGGCCATCGGCATGCGCAAGGGCGAAGTCAGCGAGATGAGCTACCGTCACCACGAAGGCGTCGGCCTGCGCGTGCTCGCGCACGGAACCTGGGGCTTCGCGTCCACCTCGGACCTGAGCGCGGCCGGACTGGAGCGGGCCCTCGCTTCGGCCGAACGTTTGGCCCTGGGACTCAGCGCGCGCAAAAAGGAAAAAACAAAACTCGCGTCCGCCGACCGGCTCGCCAGGGGCGACTTTTTACTCCCGGGTTACGAAGAGTTGCTCGCCATGCCGCTTGAGGCGAAATTCGAAGTCGTCCAGAAAAGCGAGCGGGACCTGGCCCTGCGCTCGCGCAAAATCGAAGCCGGTGCCTGCAGCTATAACGAAATCTTTGAAGAAAAAATCATCCTCACTTCGGACGGGGCCGACGTACTCGTGCGCCTGGTGCGCCCCGAACTGCGCTTCGCCGCGTACGCGGTGGACGGATCGCGGCATACGCGCGGCTCCGAATCGGTGGGCGGGACCGGCGGCTGGCAGTGCCTCTTCCGGCATAAATCGACCGAGGAATTTATCGACACCGCGGCGAAGGGCGCGGTCGATTTGCTGGCGGCGCCTTCGGGCCCGGGCGGACGCACGCGCGTGATTCTCACGCCGGCCATGGTCGGGCTCCTGAGCCACGAGGCTATCGGTCATACGGTGGAAGCGGACTTCGTCAAATCGGGTTCGGTCGCGGGCGGAAAGCTTGGGCAGATCGTGGCCTCCGAACTCGTGACGCTCCGCGATAGCGGGGCCAGCGAAATGGACAGCGGCGCCGGGGGCGAACTGCCCGTGGACGACGAAGGCGTGCTCACGCGCCGCGCCACGATCATCGAAAAAGGCAAACTGGTCGGCTTTTTACATAACCGCGAAACCGCGGCTGAGTACGGCGTGGAAGCCGCCGGTAACGCGCGCGCCTGGGAGTTCGACGACGAGCCCCTGATTCGCATGCGTAATACCTACGTGGAACCAGGCGAATCCTCCCTGAACGAGATGATCGCCCGGATCGACGACGGACTTTTTATCGACGGCCCCGAAGGCGGCCAGGCGGACGCCACGGGTGAATTCATGTTCGGCGCGTCGCGCGTGCGCCGCATCCAGAACGGGAAACTGGGCGACGTCGTCCAGAAAATCAGCATCTCGGGCAATGCCTTCGACGTGCTCGGCTCAGTCGACGCGGTCAGTCGTGATTTTCGCTGGGAACTGGGATCGGGCTACTGCGGCAAGGGCCAGCCGGCGAAAGTCGACGCGGGCGGTCCGTATCTATCCTGCGAAGTTCTGATCGGCGGAGCGCAGAATTGAATCCCGGCGCGCTTTCAAACGAACCGACAACACAGGCATCGAGACCGGCCGCGGCGGACGCGGACCGGGCCATCCTAACCGAAGCGAACCGGGCCGCGGCTCTGCTCGCCACGGGCGAACTCATCCTTGAGGAAACGCGGCGCCTGGACCCGAACGCGCACTGTGAAGTGTACGCCAGTCATTCGGAGACCCTGCGCGTCGTTTTTGAAAACACCGATTTTTCGGTGACGAGCGATTCCACGACCACACTGTACGGCATCCGGGTTATCGCCGGCGGACGCCCGGGTTTCGTCACAACCAACGCGCCCGGCATCGAAAGTTTAAAACGCGCCGCGGCGGAAGCCATGGCCATCGCGCGGCTTTCGCCCGCGAGTGAATTTCATCAGATCGCCCGGCCTGGTCCCGGCAACGGCGAACATTTTCGCCTGGTGGATCCGGCCCTGCTGGATTTCGGCATTGAAGCCGCCACCGACTGGACCGACAGGGTTGTTCGTCAGGCCACCCGCGACGCGCGCGTCACGATCGACCGCGCCGAATTCAGCCGGGCGATCGGGTGTTCGGCCATCGTTAATTCGAACGGGGTGCGCTACTCGCGTGAACGGACCCTGGCCGACTGGTACGTCATGGGCATGGCCCGCACCGAACAGGAAGTCACCAGCATCGATTATGACGGCGGCAGCACGGGCCAGGCGGGGCTGATCGCCGAACAACTGGAACGTTCGGTGGATCGTTTTGTGGATTCGGTGCTCGGGCAGCTGGGCGGCGGCACGGGCGAGTCTTACCACGGCCCGGTGCTTTTACATCCCCAGGCGGTGGCGGATCTCCTGGGCGGTGTCGTGGCGGCCAACTGCAACGGTCGCCAGCACCAGGACGGAATTTCGCCCTGGAAAAATCTCGTCGGCGAAATCGTCGCGGCCGAAGAACTGCGCATTCGCGAGGACCCGCTCGACCGGAGTCGCGCGCATACCTGGCGGCCCTTTGATCGCGAGGGCGTACGCACCGCCGCGCATGACCTGATCCTGGCCGGTCGCCTGCGGCATATCGGCTTCGATTGTTTCACCGCGCAACGCGGCGGACTGGACCCGACCGGCAATGCCACCGGATCGGCGCGGTCCCTGCCCGGCATCGGTTTCGGTCCGCTCTCCGTGGACTGGCGGGGCCAGAGCGCCTCGCACGACGCGGGAGTCGAACAAGAATTCGGCAGCGGCCTGCTCCTCAAACGGTTCAGCGGCAATCGCGACTCCGTGAGCGGGACGTTTTCAGGCGTGGCCAAAAACGGGCACTGGATCAAGAACGGCAAAAAGGACCGTCCGGTGCGGGAAGTGATGGTGGCCGGCAATCTCTTCGATCTTCTGCGCCAGATCCGTTTCGGCGGCGCGCAGCTCCATGAACTTGCCGGCGGGAGCCGGGCCCCGTACCTGGTTGTGGATGGCATCAGCGTCACCGCCGGCTGAGATTCTTCCTGTGGCTGAGACTGGACCCATCTCAAAAATGATTTGAGAGAGCGGTAGTGGATCATTTTTAAATCAAATCCCTCAATCCGATCCTGTTCTCCGAACGACACCAGGTATTAAAATTCACGGGAACCATTTTAGTTTTTGACGAATTTTTGCTGAATGCCAGAATTCAGTTAAAGTCGCGCATTCCCATTCACGCAGGCAGGACAGGTCCGTCCGTCCTGAGCCCCGGCCCCGTCGCATGGATATAGATAAACGCCACATGAGTTTTCGCATCCTCGACGACCCCACCCGGGATCGCCTGCAGGAGGAATTGCAGAGCCTTGAGGATAAACTCAATATCGAAGGCATCGGCAATACCCTGTTCTCGGTGGTCATGGAACTGGTCGGCAACGCGGTCAAGGCCAATGTCAAACGGGCCTACTTCGCCCGCAAAGGCTTCGAGATTCAGAACCAGAACGATTATGAAAAAGGCCTGAGCAAGTTCGGGGAAGACTATCCCAACATCGACAAGGAACAGTATCGCAAGGCCCTGGAAGAACTGGACCTGAAAGTCGATCTGGACATCGACCTCGACCACCGGCGCCTGCTCATTTTCGTTCAGAATAACACGCTGCTCCTGAAAGACGAAGAACGCCGCATCCGCGCCAAACTGGCCGGGGCCATGGACGTCAAAGACGTGATGGAGTTTTATTTACACTACGGGGACGATACCGAAGGCCGCGGCCTCGGTCTGGCAATGACGGTGTTATTGATTAAAGACCTGGGTTTTAATCCGGACTATTTCCGGGTCTACCACGAGGGCGATCGCACGATCGCGCGGATTGAGTTCCCGCTGGACACTACCTATAAACCGATCCGCGAACAAACGCGCGGTACACGTACCTGAGCCGGCATCCGGAGCAATTCGACGCTTCGCGCTACGCCCGTCCGATCAGGGAGCGGGCGGTTTGGCCGGTTCGACGGGCGGGAGGACCGGACGCGCGGGAGCGGTCTTGATACAATCGGCGATGACCCGCACCTTGTCCCAGGAGATGATGTAAAACGAATAGTTCCAGTACTGGATGTCGATGTTTTTGAGATCGCTACAACCTTCATCCTCCATCAGTTGAATTAAAACGTCCTTGGAATCCAGCGGTTCACTGATCGGGATCATGCTGACGATGAGCAGCGTGCCCTTCTGTTCAATTTCCACGCGCGAGGCTTTGACGCTCAGATCGATCTGATACAGATTTTTGCTGGCCAGCGGCAGCATACAACCCCATGCCAGCGCGAAGCAGCAGGCGACCGGCCCCAGGCGTTTCAGCGATTTTTTTAAAAGTTCGATCCCGTTCATCGTTCCCTTGATTGACAGTCCCGCCGACTGGAGTCAAGCGGATAATCTGGCAAAATTCCCGGCTTCGCTGCCGGGGCCGGAGAAAGCTCGACTCAAAAATGAAAAATTTCAAGAATTTGGTCTGCGTCCTGACCGGTGCCGCCTCGGGAATCGGCCGCTCCCTGACTGTTGCCCTGGCGCGAGAAGGGGCGCACCTGGCCCTGGTGGACGTTCAGGCGGAAGGGCTGGCGTCGCTCGCGCGCGACCTGGAGTCCACCGGCGTGCGGATTTCGACGCATGTCCTGAATGTGTCGGACCGCGCCGCGATGGAAAACCTGCCGGCCGCCGTGATCGTGGCCCACGGCAGCGTCCAGGTGCTGATCAACAACGCGGGCGTTTCCCTGGCCGCCCCTGTGCGCGACCAATCCCTGGACGATTTCGAGTGGTTGTTCGGCGTTAATTTTTTCGGCGCGGTGTACGCCTGCCATGCCTTCCTGCCCCACCTGTTACGCGAAGAACAGGCCCATATCGTCAACATTCTCTCCGATTTCGCGCTCACGGGTTTCCCCGGCAAGAGCGCGTACAGCTCCAGTAAATTCGCCCTGCGCGGCTTCTGCGATTCGTTGTACTGTGAACTCGCGGGCACCCGCGTCGGTCTGACGGCCGTGTATCCAGGACCGGTGGCGACCGATCTCGTGTCCGGCGGGCGGGCCAGCGACCCGAACAAACAGGCCCTGGAGGCGGCCCTTCTGGCGAGCGGTCAGGCTCCGGACGCGGTGGCGCGCCAGATCCTTACGGCCGTGCGTAAAAAACGCTATCGCGTACGCCTGGGGAAAGAAACCTTCGTGATTGACTGGATCACGCGCCTGCTGCCGTCCGCGTATTACCGATTGTTGCGGCGCTTCCAGCATCGTATTCCCTTTGTTTAAATGAAACCTGAACCGGAACCGAACGCGCTCGCGGCCTGGAACGCCGAACTGGAAACCGAACTCGAGGCTCTGCGCGCGCGCCATTTATTTCGCGACCCGCGTACGGAAGCCGGCGTCGATTTCACTTCCAACGATTATTTGTCACTGAACGCGAACGGGACCCTGCGCGCGCTTTTGGGCGAAATTCTCGCGGACTGGACCGGCCCCATCGGTTCGACCGGGTCACGCCTCCTGCGCGGCCAGTCGGACGCCTTCGACCGGGCTGAAGCCGCCTTCGCGAAGTTTACGGGCCAGTCTTCCGCCCTGCTGTTTCACAGCGGCCACGCGGCCAATCTGGGGGTGTTGCCGGCCCTGCTCGGACCGCACGACCATGTCTTCTGCGACCGCCTGGCCCACGCCACTCTGCTGGACGGAATTCGCCTGGCGGGCGTACGCCGGTACTATTTCGCTCATAATGATTTAAACGATTTACAGGAGAAATTGCGAAAATACCCGCCTTCCGGACGCGGCCGCGCCTGGATCGTATCGGAAACGGTGTTCAGCATGGACGGCGACCGGCCCGATCTGGTGGCCCTGACGGAACTCGCCGAACGCGCCGGGGCCCTGCTCCTCCTCGACGAAGCCCACGCTATCGGCGTGTACGGACCGGCCGGAGCCGGCCTGGTGCGCGCGGCCGACCTGACGGCCCGGGTAGCCGTCACCGTGTATCCAATGGGCAAGGCCCCCGGTCTCATGGGCGCGTTCGTGTGCGGCCCCGCCCCGCTGCGCCAATTCCTCATCAACCGCGCGCGTTCGTTCATCTTTTCGACCGCCCAGCCGCCCCTTTTCGCCGTTTTGCTGGAACGCGTGTTGAAAATTCTGGCCACTGCGGAAATGGAAACGATCCGCACGCGCCTGTTCGCACTGGCGACGCGTTTACGCGAAGAATTGAAGTCCCGCGGCATCATGACATCGGGTGACTCCCAGATCGTGCCGGTGATCGCGGGCACGGAAGAACGCGCGCTCGAATGGGCGCGGTCCTGCCGCAAACACGGACTGGACGCGCGCGCCATCCGGCCGCCCAGCGTTCCGCCAGACTCCAGTCGCCTGCGCATCACGATGCAGGCGGCGCGAACGGATGAGGAGTTGGGTCGCCTGGTGCGGGCGATCGTATAAGTATGACTGATTTGCAAATGCGGCGGATGACGGGTATATCGGCGCTGGCCTCGATCGCGCTGTGGCTTGCCATTTTCCCCCTGTATACCCTTGGCGATCCATTAGTTTCGTTATACGATGGCGCCGGAATAGCCCGCGATTTCTCCAGAATCAAGAATATCGTTTTTACGCGAATACTGCTTGGCCTGGGATTGTATGTCACTCTGCTGCTGTTCTCTGTTGGTCTGCGCGATCTCATTCGACGGGCAAATCAAGAATACGAATGGCTCGGGACATTACTTGTGGCCTCCATGGGGGTCTGGCTTGGGGTCACACTCGTGGCAAACGGGCTTGAAGGCGGAATCGCTTTAGATGCGTTCAGCGGCAATGGCGACGCGTCAGTGGCCAGAGCACTCACCATGGGCTATCTTTTAATGTATAACGGTTCGATCGCCTTCGTTATGACGGCGCTATTCCTGGCCGCCGCAGGGTACGCTACTTTTTCTACGGATATATTGCCGCGCTGGACGGGCTGGCTCGCCTATGCCGCGACCCTGTTGTGCGTAGCGTCCATACCGGCGATGTATGCCGGACGCGCAGACCCGACGGGTTTCTACAATGCCGGTGGGTGGGGGGCAGCACTGATCGCTAATTTTCCCCCGCTGCTGTGGTTTCTATCCGTCGGCATCGTGCTTATGCGAAAACGTTAGGAAAAGGCCAGGCATGGAATGGTCGCCACTGCGCGTTTTCCTCACGTACCCTTACTGTAATGATGGGCAACGACTCCGGATTGAAACGTTTCCGAACCGAGAAGGTGCAGCCGAAGGCTTTCCTGTAGTTTCACGGTATCGAATAAGCGCGGTCCTTTGCCGGCTACAACCGGATGAACGACGAAACGATACTCGTCAATCAAACCGTATTCAGAAAGCTGGGACGCAAGGCTCAAACTGCCCACGCAGATGTCCTTTCCCGGCTGTTGCTTGAGCGCCAGCACTTCTTCCCTGAGGTCCCCGCGTACGAGTCTCCTGTTCGCGCCCTCAACGTTTTTCAATGTGGTGGAGAATACGACCATGTCCAGCGCGTCAAACACGCGAGCGAACTCATTGATTGCTTCCGATTCCGACTGGTTCCTGGCGACTTCGGGCCAGAAGGGCACCATGAGTTGATACGTGACGCGCCCGTAGAGGAGGATGCTCGCATTACGCAGCAGCCGGGTGAAGAAATAGTGCAGCTCGTCGTCGGCAATCCCGTCCGTGTGGCCGCAAAACCCGTCGGCGGTAATATTGATCGCAAAAACTACCTTGCTCATAGGCCTCTCCGTATCGCGTTGAAAAAAAGTTCGCGCACCGCCTGGCAGATCCGATTGCGGGGCGGGGCATGACGCGTAACGAAGAGCATTTCTGACGTTGCGGAGGCCTGTCAAGCCGGAAGCGCTGTGTTCGAAGCGCGAAGCACGAATTACCGCTTCAAGCGCGGCCTTTTCTTCCGGAGTCTCGGGAACAACGAAATCAAATTTAATCCAACGTGTGGGGCAATTTAGAAATTGCACGCTTGTGCAATGCTTCCCGAACGGAGTAATAGTCTCATTTGTGAATTCGCGGATAGATTGTGTGTTCTTTCGACCTCTGCGATCAGAGAGGATTGTTTGGCATTTATGGTTAGTGCGGAGCGATGCAGGGGATTTGTCAAACAATAGGAGTTGGCGAAGAGTCGGTACATAGACTCTGAAATTTTGATAACTGTGAAATCGAGGTTGATTGAGCTTGCGCAGACTGGACACTTCAGAGGGAGTACGGAACTTAACGAGTTTTGAATTGCTCGTTTCAGTAGCCGAGTGTGAGCTTGATGCCGCGTGGCTGGAGTTTCAGGCTCTTGTAGAAATGCAGGAGCCCTGTAATGACTCGCGCTTTCCGAAGCTAATGCATGGAGAAAGGTGGAGCAAGATTCCGGCAGATCATCCTTCGGATTACTATCGAAGAAAAAATATCCGTCTTGTGGAGTATAGTGCTCAACAAAACACCGCTGACCATCCAAACGTCCCATGTTCGGTGGTAAATCCTTTATATCTGACAATTGCTCGATAAACGATCTAACTTGATCATGTGAGACTTTTGCATGTTTGCGGATGATACGGGATTTGAGTAGCGAGATTCTTTCCTCTTTCGCTTCGGAAAAGTAGGGATCAGCAATGACGAATTCGCAGCCACCAGCAATTTCGTTACCGAATCGCGCTCTTTGGTAAGCTTCCTCGAAAGTAAGAGGGGTTTTATGTTCAGAAAAAGGGAAATTACGTATAAGAAAGTTAAATACGGCCAACGGGACGGCCACCCAGTTGCTTCGCGGGGGGTGCAGACTCGCGTCGAAGCGATGAAACCCAAGGCTTGAATAAATTTCCGACATTAATCCGATGAGGCTGTACCAGAGATTGTCCGACATATAGGCATTCCCGGTCCATTGAGAGGATGGTGATGTGCGCTTGAATTCTGCATAAAAGTACGGGGCGAACGAAGGAAATAGAAATACTCTGAACATTTCAAGCTCAGGTTCGGCAGAAAGCAATTGGCGCAAAGGAAGGAGACCGACAAATTCCAAATAGGAATCGTAATCCCTGCCGATGGGCGATGTTTCTGGAAATCCAAAAAAACTCATATCTTAGACAGAAATGCCACACACTTGTCGCATGGCGTTTGCGGAATCCGACCTTTCGGGCGCGCCTGTATCTCCCTCCGGGCGGGCCCACCCCCCTTTCCTTTCACAGGAAAGAAAGGGCGCAGCCCTTTCAACCCCATTTTCGGGGGCGTGTATGCGAGCCACTCCCGCCCCGCCACCGAAGAGGTCGGTGGTCAAAAAAGGCCTTTTTTGTTCGTCAAAAATCCTGCTTTATCTCTTCTTTCCATAAACAAGGGCAACTATAATACCGCCCACTCCTTGTTCAAATATATGGTATAGTCCATTTTTTATTTCGTATAATATTGAGGTGTCGTGTGTCCCGGCCAAAGCAAGGCCATGTGGAAATACCCATAAAAATCCGATAATTGCACCAAAAAGAAGACCCTCGAAAACATGATTCTTTTTTTGATAATAGTATGGATACAAATAAGCCATACATAATGCCAGGAAAAAATAAGCAATAAGAGCAACACCAATTCCATGGTGTTCTGCGTGCGTATCAGGAAAAATATTTGGCAAAATTAAGTTGTGCCAAAGTCCCCCCACAACCCACATTCCAAACCCGGCGACTAAAGTTGCCAGGATTATTTTTTTAATATTTATTGTCATAGCAGTCTCCTTGTTTGTTGTTATTAAAAATTAATATTTATAAACTTATTCGCAATCCGATACAGCACGTGCGGCACGAGTCGGTGGCCCGCGGGCAGACCTGGATGATCGAACTGCCCGTCCGGACGCATGCCGATGCGTTTCATCACGGCGATCGAACGCAGATTCAGAACGGACGTGAACGAACAAATTTCGCTCAGTTTTAATTCTTCAAAGCCGAAGCGCAAACAAGCCAGGGCAGCTTCGGTTGCGTAACCGCGGCCCCAGGCGGCTCTGTGATATCGCCAGCCGATTTCCACGCAGGGTGTAAAAGCCGCCTCGAAGACGGGGATGGCCAGTCCGGTGAAGCCGAGGAACGCGCCCGAAGACCGTTCTTCCACGACGAGCAAACCATAACCGTGATCGACGAAATGGCGATTGATCCGGTCGAACAAGCGATCGGAGGTGGGCCGGTCGAGCGGCGCCGGAAAAAATTCCATCACGGCCGGGTCGGCGTTCATGGCAGCGAAATCATCCCGGTCCGCTTCTCGCCACGCGCGCAGCAACAATCGTTCGGTCGAAATCATTCGTTTTTTTCCATTGCCACCGGAACCGGACGGCGACTCCAGACGGCCGCGACGATCGCCCCGATGATACAATGCGTGATGCTCGATATCGCCGATGGCACGGCGACCAGCGGCGAAGGGAACGAACCGGCGAGTTTGACACCCAGACCGGAATTTTGCATGCCCACTTCAATCGAAATCGTCCGCGCGTCCCCGGGTCGGGTCACGACCCGACCGCACACGTATCCGAGAAAAAAGCCCATGCCGTGCAAAAACCAGACGGCGCCCAGCAGGCGCGGCCCGGCGTTTAAGATCGCGTCGCGATTCTGGCCGAGCACGGCGGCGACGATCAATACGATCATCACGACCGATAAGACGGGAGCGAGCGGACGCAGACGCGTCGCCGTGCGTCCGAAAAATTGATTCAGGCCCAGGCCGGCCACCACGGGTAGAATGACCACGACCAGCGTATCGCGAAACAACGCGGCCACCGGAACCTCCACGCGCGATCCCGCGAGCCAGAACGTCAACAGCGGCGTCATCAACGCCGCCAGGAAGGTCGAACAGGCGGTCATGCTCACCGATAGCGCGACGTTGCCGCGCGCGAGAAAAGTTATGACATTGGAAGCGGTCCCGCCCGGGCAGGCGGCCACCAGTACGAGACCCACCGCGAGTTCCACCGGCAGGGCGAACAGATACCCGCCTGCCCAACCGAGCGCGGGCATGATCGTGTACTGTAAAACCACCCCGGTGATGACCGGGACCGGCTGACGCAGGATGCCGGTAAAATCGTCAAAGGAAAGCGTCAGGCCCATACCGAGCATGATCAGAGCCAGGCCGATCGTCACCAGGAGTCCACCCTCGAAGCGTAAAAACCAGGTGAACAGGTCCGGCCACAGGAAGGCCGCGCCGCCCGCCAGGACCGTCCACAAAAAGAAATAGCGCGCTATGAACTCGCTGATCCTCTGGAACACGGAACCTTTTTCGTGGACGGGGCCTTACTGAACATCATAATTGAGTACGGCCTGGCGGGTATGTTTCTCGTAGCCTTCCTGGCCGCGACCATCGTGCCGCTGAGTTCTGAAATCGCCCTGGCGGGAGCCCTTTTGCTGGGCCTGGATCCGGCCGGCCTGCTGGTTTCGGCTTCGGCGGGTAACGGCCTGGCCTGCGCCTGCAACTACACTCTGGGTTATTTTTTGCGACGACCAATGCTCCGGCGATTGTACGGCTCCCGCGCGGGACGCCAGGCGGCGCGCTGGGCGGCGCGGTTCGGGCCCTGGTCGCTCCTGGCTTCCTGGCTGCCGGTCGTGGGCGACCCGCTCACCATCGTGGCCGGCTTCTTTCGCTTTCGCCTGGCGCTGTTTCTGCCAATCGTCATCGGACTGCGCGTCGGGCGCTACGCGGTTTTGATCGGTAGTTTGAGTTACTGAAATAAGAGCCCAGTCGAAATAAATTGGACGGTGAAAGGTAACAAATTCCTGATGAATTTGGCGCTTTGTCCAAAGTCAATGACTCGTGGTACAGTTTATTCGTCCGTGGGCCCTGAGAATCGTTCCGGAACGTTTCTCCCTTTCAACGAAAGAGAACGAGCGTTGGGGCTCCGGGGGGACCGCAACCCCCCGGCGAGGGGGTGTATGAGGGGGACCGCGCCGGTCCCCCTCATAACTAAACGATGCGTTCGTAGCGGAAAGCGGGGTAACCTTCGAACGGCGCGGTCTTAAAGAAATATTTGCGCACGCGCGGACCGAGGTGGTCGTAGATTTCGCGCGTAATGAGCGTGCCAGGTTTTTCTTCGTTGTAAATGGCCATGTGGGCGCTGAGGTTGAGCGCTTCGCTGTAGATATCACCTCTGGCTTTGCGGTACACGGTCTCGCCGCAGTGGATGCCGATGTTCAGGCCCACGCCTTCGTCGTCCTCGAACTCCTCGATCGCCAGATTGTGGATGTTCATGCTGCACTGCATCTGAACCGCCGCCAGGGCGGCTCCCAGGTAGGCTTCCCCCACGAAGGCGAAGTAGCAGCCGTCTTCTTTCATGCTCCAGAGCTGACCCCCGTATTTACGGCCGACCTCCGCGATGCCGTTCAAAATCCGGGAGCGGACGCTGCCTCCGCGATTTTCGTCCATTTCTTCGATAAATTTCTTCGATGCGAAAAACTGGACGTACAGGTAGACGATAAAATACGTCTGACCCTCCACCAGTTCTTCCACGGTGGGGGTGTTTTCCCGCGCCATGCCCTTGCGCAAACGTTCCTGTTGTTCGTCCCGCACAAACTGACGGGCCCGGGCGTCGATTTCCAGAAACTCGGGCCGGTACATCATCGTCTCGCCGAAGTCGTGCATCCGGACCCAGCGATCGCCTTCCAGCAGCGAACGTTTGATCATGAGCGGCAGAAGACCCAGTTTGATGTTCTGTTTGCTGAGAAAATCGAGGGCCCCGCTGCGCATACACTCGACCATCAGGCGTTCGGAGGAATCGCCGGAGACGATGATGTACGGAATTCGATTTTTGGTCAGGTACCCCAGGAAGGTAAACAGATCCCGCCGTCCAAGGCGCGTTTCCGTGATGATCAGATCGTATTCGCCCTTCGCGAGCATTTCGACGGCCTCGTCCGGGGTCGTGGCGAACTGCACCAGGATGAGACGAAATTCCGACTCCAGCAGCGCCCTGTAGTACTCATGGATACCGGTATCTGAATCGACGATCAGGATATTCATAGAGGGCGACTCAGACCGGTCGGAAGGTGTACACTTTTAAACCGTTAATTTCCCCGGTCGGGACGAATTTCGCCCGAACTTCACGGCGTAACTTAAAAAACGAAGTTTCGGTGACAGCCAGGGCGTTGTGCTCCGAACGATTTTTTTCCACTTCCTGGGCCAGTTTGAGATCTTCGCTGTGCATCTTGCTGACGTCAGTATGATACACCACCGTACCGTAATGCAGGCCAATCCGCAGCTTCACGTCGTTCTCCGGCCGCAGTTCGTTGCGAGTAATATTGAAGACGGGAAGGTACGATAAAATCGAAATCATCGAAAGCACGGACATGGAATTACAGTCGTCCCCGTAGAACGAGGCCACACCACCGTCTCCGTACCAGAACCAGATGCGTCCGTTCCAGGACTCGACGTACCGATTGATATAATCGCGCAGAGCGGAGAAGGTGGCCTCCACGTCCGACTTCACGTTCGTGTGCACCATATTGGAACTGGAAACGATGTCGATGCTGGCGAAGCTGCACCAGTACTCGTTGCCTTCCTTGAGCATGCCCCAGTCCGAGGTACGCGAGCTGGACTGGTCTTTGGTGAATTCGCCGCGCTGCGGATCGAAAATGTACTGGTAGGATTTTAGAAATTCTAAAAGATCTTTTTTGCCTTTGATCTGGATGACGCCGCCGCTGGCGCCCTGGCCGTCCCGGGATACCATGAACCCGAGAAATTTAACCAGAGTCTCTTCCGTGTTGAAATAACGGATGACACAGTCCGCCGCCACCCGACGGGGAATCACGATTTTATCACCGAAGCCGGAGACCTCCCCCAGATTGAAACGCGAGTCAACCTCCCGGCCCAGAGAGTTGATCTGATCGGAGTTGAGAGATTCGACCAGGATATCCTGGAGCATTTTGCGAATTCGACGTACCATGCGGGAGCGGCCGGTTTAACCGATTAAACAATCGAATTCGTATTTCAGGCTTTTTGTCAAATCGAATTGGGGGCCCGAACAGGTTTCCGGGCGATCCTTGTTAGTTGTGGAGACTATCGGGATCGAACCGATGACCTCCTGCGTGCAAGGCAGGCGCTCTCCCAGCTGAGCTAAGTCCCCTTCGAAAAAACAGACAACAGGCTCGGTGCGACCGGCCGCCCTGTAAACTCAATTTTTTTGGAACGGACGGCCGGGTGCTCGGGGCGCGGATTTCACCCCGGTTTTTCGTTTACCGGACAACCCGTCACGAAATAATGCCAGCCAAGAGACCGTATCCATGGCTAAGAAGAAGATCGCCAAAAAAGCGAAGCCGACCAAAAAAGCGGCCAAACCCGTGGCCCGGAAAACGGCCGCTCCCAAAAATCCTCCCAGGCTCGCAAAAAGCGCCGCGCCCAAAAAACCGGTACCAAAAATGGGGCCGTCGCGGGCGACGAAGAGCCGCGGTGCCCAGACCGCTGAAATTGAAATCTTAAACCTGGTGCGCTCCCTCCGCGCCGAAGCGGGTGAGCCCGCCGCATTGTTTGAGGCCGCGGCCGAAATCCTCAAAGAGCACATTGGCTGCGGTCTCCTGAATTTTTTTGTAAAACGCGATTTCTCCCAGGCCGGCTCCGCGCTGGAACTGGTCGGCCTGTACCACGCGGAACAGGCGGTCTATTTTGAGGACCCGAACCCGGAATCGAACCTGAGCCTGAGCGCGAACCACGTTCCGCCTGTGGAGGCGCGGGGCGCCACCATTCGGTCCGGTGGACCCGGATTCCCGGTGTACCGTTTCGCGCTGGCCGATGAAGAATCCGGTGAAGTCGACCCCGAACAAATCCAGCCAATGGGACGGGCTGAAACGATCGCGTCCACGCTCCTACTGCCCATCGCCCTGCCCGGCCAGAAACGCCCGGCGGGCCTCCTGGTCTGCGCGCTCTTCGGCGGGGTTCCGCCTTACGGAGAACCGGATCGGGTCACCGCCGATATCACCGGCGGCCTGTTCGAAGATCTGCTCTGTGTGCGCGGCCTGGCCGGCCAGAAGGCCCTGCTGGATGCGAATCGCCAGGAAGACCGCGCCGCGTTACAACACGCGCGCCAGGAACGCGAACAATCGGAAGCGTCCTTACTGAGTCGCCAGGCGGAACTGGAACGCGAGATCGGCCATCTAAAGAACGAGTTCAGGGAACAGAAACGCGAAATTTCGCAAAAACTCGATCTGGAAAAAACCAGGGAACTGGAAACCCTGACGGAGCGCCATAAACAGCAGCGCGCGCAGAGTGAGGAAAAACACCGTCAGGAAGTCGAAAAACTCCAGGCTGAAATCCAGGAAACCCCCGAATTGCGCAAGCGTCTCAGCGAACTGGAGCAGACCCGCTCCCGGCTGGAAACGGAATTACAAAAAGAACGCGAACGCGCCGCGGCTGAAAGCGGCCGTCAGCAGACGGCCCGCCAGGGACTGGAACAACGCCTGACCGCCTCCGAAACCGAACTGGGTGAGTTACGCGCCGAACGAACCGGAATCGCCGCGAAATTTGAGGGCCGGATCACCGAATTACAGCGTGATAAAGACGAAACCGAAAAGCAGGCCGAGTTGCGCGTCAAAAACTACGAACGCAAACTCGCCACCCTGAACGAGGAATTCACCGTGCTGCGTGACCGCCAGGAAGCGGATGGCGCGGAGCGGGCGGCGGAAAAAAAAGCCCTGGAAGAACGCGTCGCCGCTCTGGTCGCGGAACTGGAACAGTACCGCCAGTACCAATCGGAAGCCACAACCCTCCGCGACGAACTTTCCAGCAAGGAAACCGTTTCGCGCACGAAAGAATCCGAGCTCGGTGATAAAATCCGCCAGCTTGAAGCGACGATCGAAACCACCCGGGCCGAACTGAGCGCCGCGCGCGCCGAACACGAGCGTACTCTTGCGCATGAAAAATCGGAATTTGAATCCGCGCGAAAAGAGCTTGAACGGGGCTACGAAGAACGAATCGCCGAGTTGAGCCGGACCCTGGCCGGCGCGCGGGACGACCGGGAGGCCGCGCTGCGCACCCTGGAAGAACGGAAACGGGATTTCAACGCGAAAGTCGCCGCCCTGGAATCAAAAACACGCGACGCCGACAAGGGCGTCAAAACGCTCACCGACGAAAAACAGGCCGCGCTCACGAAAATCGCCACGCTGGAAAAAGAACTGGCCGATACTCGCGAAACCGCCCGCGCCACGCGTCAGGAACTGGAGACCGAACGCAAACAGAGCGGCGCCAGGATCGCGGACCTCGAAAAAACCGTCCAGCGCCACGAGGCGACGATCGGCAACCTGACGCTCGAAAAGTCGCGCCTTGAAACCCAGGTGGCCGGCCTGACCGACGAACTCGAAAAAACCCGCGCTCTCGCGGCCAACCTGGAGCAGGAATTGAAACTGGCGCGCAGTTCGCACGCCGAACGCAGTTCGTCCCTGGAACAGGAACTGGCCCTGGCCCGCGCGCAAATCCAGGAACTCGCGGAAGCGAAACAAAAACTCGAACAGGAACTGGCCACCGTGCGCCAGGAATTCAACGCCCACCAGACGCGCTTCGATCAGACCGTCGCCGGTTATGATAAACAGGTGGAGGCGCTGACCACCGAGCGGAACGAAAACCAGCGCCGCCTGCAACAGGCCGAAAACAACTACCACCAGAAAATTTACGAACTCAACCAGGAAGTCGATCGTTCCACGCAGCGTCTGACCCGCCAGAAACGGGAGGTCGAAGACGAACTGGAAAAAACCAGGGCGGAACACGAAGAAAAGCGCAAAGAATTCGAAACCGCGCTCAAGGCCGAAACCGGACGGGCCGCGGGCCTGGCCGGCGAAATCACGCGGCTTGAAAAAATCATTACCGAGCGCGAAAGCACGCTGCGTTCGCTGGAGGAACGCCTGGCCGCGTCCGAACTGGCCGGCCGTTCGCTGACCGAAGAACGGGACACGGCACGCCAGGCGAAGGCGCGCCTCGACCGGGAACTGGAAACGACCCGGCAGGCTTTCACGGACGAAAAATCCGAGCTTCAAAAACGACACGAAGACATTCTCACCGCGCGCGAACTCGAACTGAAAAAAGCGCGCGGCGAGATCGAAACCTTACAGGAACGCGCGGATTCCCTGGACCAGCGTCTGGCCGGCGCCGAAGCGGACCTGCGCGGGCTCAGGGCGCGCAAGAAAGAAAACGAGGAAACCATTCGCGAGCTCACCACCCAGCTTGATACGCGCGCGCGCGAACTGGCCGAACACCAGGAACGGATCAAAAAACTCCTCGTGGAACGGGACGGTCTGAAAAACGACCTGACCACGCGCGGCAACGAACTGGGCGAGGCGCGCGGACAGGTCAAACAGCTCAAACAGGAACTGGGCATCCACCGCGAACGGGAAACGCGCCTGGAACAGGACATCGCCCGGCTGGAAGAAAAAATCCACAATCTGAAAACCCAGATCACCGCGGGCAAAGGTCGCGAAACCGAAATGGAGACGGCCATCGCCGGATTTAAAAAAGAAATCGATTCGTATAAAACCGATCTGGCTGAAATGCAGGCGAAAGAGAAACGCCTCAACGAGGATCTGACCGCCGCGCGCGAACGCGAACGCGGCTCCAAAGAGGAAGGCCACCTGCTGGCCAGCATCACCCATTCCATCAGCAACGTGGTCGAACTGTCCGACAAACTCCAGTTCGTCGTGGACCGCGCCTTCGAGGACTGCGGCATTGAACGTATCGCGCTGTTCAGCCTGGTGGGCGAGAACCAGTTACGTCTGGAGGACGGGTTCTGGTCGAAGCACCGGCTCAATTTTCTCAAACACCGGCATTTTTCGATGAGTGACACGGCCTTCGGCCAGGCCATCGCGTCCGGCAAACCGCAGCGCGTAAAACCGCAAAAGGCCCTGCCGAATCCCGATCTGCCCGATCCCATTCACCAGGCCATCTCGCAATATTTCGCCGCGGAGAAACTAAAAAACTCGAACGCGAATTTGCTTTCGTATCTTCTGGTGCCGCTTTCGGAATCCGGTCGGGTGCTGGGCCTGCTGACCGTCGCCGCGCCGAAGGCCGACGCGTTTTCCGACCAGGTGGTGCGCCTGATGGAAAACGTTTCGCCCGTTTTGGCCATCGGCCTGAAGTACGAACACAATCTGAGCGAGTTGCGCCGATTCCACGCGACCACGCGCTTCCGGGACAACGCCCTCGATTATTTACAGGATCGATTCATGAAGGCCGGCGCGGACATTCGCAAAATCGCCAGCGCGATCGAGGTGAAAATTCCCAGGCAGAGTGAAGAGCCCTGGTTCGACGATTCGGTGCTTTACAAAATCGCCTCGCTTTCGGAAATGCCCGTCCTTCATCTTAAAGATGAAAGCCGGTCCGCCCCGGAATTCGAAACCTGGCTTTCGATTCTCGCGCGGCGTTGCGCGGAGAAAATTAACCTGGAGCAGGAAGTGAAGGTCGACATGGAATCGCTGCACCTCCTGCACCACCACCTGGGCGCGAGCTTCAAGTTTCTGTTCTGGCTGGCCGCGGAGGCGCTCGAAAACGTGATCCGTCATTCGCAGGCCACACGCCTGACGATCACGGTGGCACAACCGGAGAACAGCCGCATTCGCCTGGCCATCGTCGACAACGGCGAAGGCCTGGTGCGCACATCGGGCACGGAAAAACCTGACGGCCATGGACTGCGCGCCATCCAGAACCTGGGCCAGTCCACCGGCGGTACGGTTCGGTTCGGTCGTGATGAAAACAACCACGGCCTGGCGATTGAAATCCTCTGGGACCTGGAGAGCGGCTGAAGTCGCGCGACAGGCGAACGCGGGATCGTTGCGAAATAAGACAATTGACAGGCCCGCGTCTTTTCCGCCGATTGTTCGTATGTTCCGTACCATCCTTGCTCGCCCGCTTTCGCTGACTCTGTTCGTCGCCCTGCTTCTGCCGCAGACGCGGTGCGTCAACGATATCATCAATGATCTTGGCGTTCCCCTGCCAGGCAGCGTGAGCGCGCAGCACCTGCGTAACACCGTCGCCGAGAGCGCCTTCGGTGGTTTCATAACCGGGGCCACGTATTACTGCACGGACTACAGCGGGCTCTGCAACCAGGTGGGCGCTGAAATCATGACCGGGGGCTTGCTGGTCCGTGATCTGGCTCCGCAAAATTTACCGATCACCGATCGCCAGTGGTTCAGCCAGGATCGCCTGGCCACCTGTGTTGACAACGTCACCCACAGCACCGAAACCCAGTCCTATCTCTATTTACGTTCGAATGAACAGCCCGGTACGTCCACCGCCACGGGAGCCCAGGGCGTGTCCGTCCAGGGCATGAAAGACGCGCTCCCGGGAGCGGCCGTGTTCGCGGCCGGTTCGGCGGAAGATTGTTTCAAAGGGTAAGGCCGCCCGGTGATCAGCCGGTCCCCAATCGGTAATTTTTCTTGTCAGTGAAGCCCTTCTAAAAAAGTCTGTCCGCTCCGGGCCAGTAGCTCAGTTGGTTAGAGCACTTCTCTGATAAGGAAGGGGTCGGAAGTTCGAGTCTTCCCTGGCCCAGATATGAAATAGATCTGTCGTAACCAGTCCGGTCCCCTTCCCGGGCGGACGGCCGTTGAGGAAATGCTGTTCAACTGGCGGCTCTGGTCGATTCAGAAGGCCGCGCGTGGGGGCGAGAGCGGTCGGTTCAGAATACCTCTTCAAGACGATGGCGGGTGATCCGGGCCTAGTGCTGGACCGTGAACACCCAGATGCGTTCCTCTCTCAATAAGTAGAAGATCGCGTAGGGAAATCCGCTCAGATTGGCGCGCCGGATTTCTCCGCGCACCAGCGGGCGGGCGCGGGGAAAGCGAGTAACGAATTCCAGCGTCTCGGACACGGCGTCCAGAAAACCACGTCCCAGCCCGGCCTGTCGCTGCTCATACCAGTTCGTAATTTCTTCGAGATCGTCCTGGGCCCGGGGACGAATCGTGATCTTGATACTCACAATCGCGATTCAATGGCGGCGCGAACGGTCTCCCAGTCTTCACCGCCATCCGGGTTGCGGTGGAAGTCTTCGAGCTGTGCGTCGAGCAGTGCGATCATTTTGGGGCTGAGAGGTGCGTCTTCCGGTTGGTCCAGACTTTTAATGATCTCCCGGGCAGCCTGAATGCGATCTGCGGTTGGAAGACGCAGGATCGTCTGGAGTGCCGGGTTCTCGAAATCCATGGCCTTAATGAATGACATGCGGCAAAAGCCGTCCAGTATTTTGCGGGACCAAATGCGGTTAGGCCCGGAAAAAAAGGGCGGATCTGTAGGCCCGGTTGACCTGCACAAGCGTGAAAAAGATAAGAAGCGTGGGTGGGATCGACCCGGTACGCGGGCCGCGTGCTTTACCATCCCCATGTCCGCGTAGATGAGTTGCTGACAGGCACTCAGGGTGCCGAAGCGTGTCCCCACCCGGCCCTCTCCCAAAAATTCGATTGCCCCTGGAACAAATTCCAGGAATTCTGTCGGACGAATCACCTCCGGATGATTTTCTTCTATAAATAGACTCCGATCATGCAAAAAAATTTAATGTTCCGTGCAATTTTTCCGGTAATCCGAACCTGCCCCGCCCCGCTCTTCGCGGCCGTGGCCCTATCGTTTATGACAACAACACTTTCCGCGCAGTCGGAGGGCGCTCCCCGGCTCGGCGAAGTATTCGCCGGGTTCGATAAAAACATTCGTCGCGTGGAGTTGCCGAACGGCCTGCGCCTGATCATGATGAAGCGCGATTTCGCGCCCATCGTGGCCTGTTATATTAAATTCAAATCCGGTTCAGCGGACGAAACCGCGGAGAGCTCGGGCATCGCCCACATGCTGGAGCACATGTTGTTCAAAGGCACGCGCCGGCTGGGAACGGTCGATTACGCGCGCGAAGAAAAATATCTGCAGATGACCAATCTCTGGGCCCGGCGTCTGGATTTTTACCGGCGCCAGGCGGACGAAGCGCGCAAAGCGGGCGACGCGCAAAAACTGGCCGCAGCCCGCGAGAACATCGTGCTCTGGACGAAGCGCCTGACCATGATGAAGGACCTCGCGCGCTCATTCATGCGCGAAGACCAGGACTCGTACATCTACTCGCTCAACGGCGAACACGGTTACAACGCGTATACGAACCGGGATCTCACGAACTACCAGATTCAATTACCGTCCAATCGCCTGGAAGTCTGGGCCCGCCTTGAATCGGACCGAATGCGGAACTCCGTCCTGCGCGGTTTTTACACCGAACGCGAGGTCGTGGCCGAAGAGCGACGCATGCGCGTGGACAATGTATCGCGCAGCTTCCTGTTTGAAAAATTCCTGCTGGAAGTGTACGGCGAACACCCGTACGGCCGCCCGGTCATCGGACCGATGGAATCCATCCAGTACCTCAACTACGAACAGGCCTACGATTTTTACCGCACCTACTACGCGCCCAACAATACCGTCATCGCCCTCGTCGGGGACCTCGACTTCGCGGCCACGGAAGCCCTGGTTCGCGAACACTTCGGACCCATGGAGCCGCAGCACATTCGTTACCGCCAGGACGTAGCCCCGCCCCAGGCGCGAGCGCTGAACGTAACCGTTCGCAAAGCCGGATCGCCCGTGCAGATTCTGTCCTGGTTCAAGCCGCCGCTGCCGGATCCGGCCGATCTGCACCTCGATATCCTGGGGCAGGTCCTGGCCGGGCGCCAGGATTCGCGTCTGGTGCGCCGTCTGGTCCTGGAACAAAAACTGGCCGCGAGCGTGGGTGTGTATTCCAGCTTCCCGGGCGATCGGTATACGAATATGTTCGCCGTGATGGCCGTGCCCGCGCCCGGCAAAAATTACGACGAAGTGCAGAACGCGATTTTAAGCGAAATCGAAACGATCAAAAAAGAAGGCATCAGCCCGGACGAACTCGAACGCGTCCGCCGCAACATGGTCGCGGACTTCATCTATCGCCTGCGTTCGAATGACGCGGTGGCCGACGAACTTTCGTACTACGAAACGATCCTCGGCGATTATCGGGTACTCTTCCGTCAGTACGCGGAACTGGAAAAGGCCACCGTGGCTGACGTGCGGGACAGCGCGCGCAAATACCTCCTGACCGACCGAATCATGACCGCGCGGTTGTTACCACCCGAAAGCGGCGCGAACGCAAAAACGGGAGCCGGGGAATGACGCGCAAATGGTACCCGGCGGCACTTGCCGCCATCTTGCTCGCGGGCATCGGAAGTGAAAGATTGAACAGCCAGAATCCGGCCGAACTCGACCGCGGCCTGCCCGAAATCGTCCACGATATCCAGGTGCCGCCGCTGCAGATCAAGCCGCCGCGGGCTGATACCGTGCGCCTGCCCTCAGGTGCCCTGCTCCTGCGCGCGGCGGACCCGTCGCTTCCGTTCATTACGATCGAATTCTTTTTCGATGGGGGCAGCAACGCCGAGCCGGTCGATCGCGCCGGCACCCTGGAGGCCATGACCGCTCTGATGGAAATCGGCGGCGCGGGCGAACGCGGTGGCGATGAAATCGCCGAAGCCCTGGCCCGCCTTGGCGCGCGGCTGAAAGTGTCCGGCGAGTACGAAGGCTGGTCGGTGCGCCTGACCGTGTTGAAACAGGATTTCAGCGCGGGCTTCGATCTGCTGTCTGACGTTCTCCTGCGACCGCGGTTTCCGGCCGACCGTCTGGAGGTCGTGCAGGGTTCGCTTCTGACCGGTATCCAGCAACGCAACGACCAGCCCGAGAGCATCGCCCGGCGCAAGCTCATGGAAACGCTCTACGGCGATTTACGCGCGGGGTATACTTTGCAGATATCGGACGTCAAAAAAATCAGCGTCGATCTTTTAAAAGAAGAACATAAACGGCGACTCAACACCGGCGGACTTCTCATCGCGCTTTCAGGCGATTTTCAGGGCCTGGCGGTCGAGGAACGCATCAATACACTCCTGAAAGATTTGCCCGCGCGCGGCCAGTTGACGATCGAAAACGCGCAGCGTACGGGAAACCCGTATTCGAAAAAAATTCTCCTGGTGAGGACGCCGGCCACGCAGGCGGCCATCCTGACCGGCACGTACCTGCCGGCGCATAACCACCGCGATTTTTACGGCCTGCAAACGGGAAACTACATTCTCGGCGGTGGCAGTTTTAATTCGCGCCTGATGCGCGAGATCCGCACGCGGCGCGGCCTGGCGTACTACGCGTATTCGTACAACACGTTTCGCGCCGACGGCGGGACCTTCTTCGCCGGCAGCGGTACGCGCACGACGGCCGCGGCGCAGACCGTACAGCTGATCAAAAAAATCGTGGGCGAAATGCCCGCGAAAATCGAAGAAAAGGAACTCGACCTGGCGCGCGAAGCCATCCTCAACTCCATGGTCTTCCAGTACGCGGATCCCGAAAAGTTCCTGGAAAACGAAATCCGCTTCCGGCGGCACGGCATGCCCGAAAACTATCTGGCCGTTTTCGCCGAAAAAGTTCGTGCCATCAAAACAAGCGAAATTCGCGCGATCTTCGCGCGCAACGTCAAACCGGACGCCCTGACGATCGTCGTCGTGGGCCCGGAATCCCTGCGGACCGATTTACAAAAGGTCGCTCCGGTGCTCGTGATCGATCCCGAAGAAACGGGTTTTCGGGACAGGCTGAAATAGGAACCCGAAACGCGCGGACGCGCCCGCCCGGCCACGGGCGGTTCCTGATTTTTTGCGCGAAACATCCGATTCAGAACGGGGGAAGCGAACATTAACCTCACCACGTACACCCATAAAAGCGAAACCTTCCTTGGAATTTCCGAAGGCGGGGTCCAGACCTGTATGGCCCTGCCGCGTTTCAAGCTCATGTTCGACGTCGGTCGCGGAGCGGGCCGGTTGATCGAAATTCCGCGCCTGCTTCTGACCCACGGCCATCTCGATCACAGCGCGGGCGTTCCGTATTATATTTCCCAGCGTAATCTGCGCGGCCTGGCTCCGGCCGAAGTTTACTGCCCGCCGGAAATGGCCGGGCCCCTCGGCAAAATCATGGAACTCTGGCGCCAGATCGAAGACTACGATATGCGCTACGAAATCCAGCCGGTTGAATACGGCCGGCTCTATCCCCTGCACGGGAATTATTTTTTTCAGGCGATTCGCAGCGTGCACCGCGTGGCCTCAAACGGGTACGCGATCATCGAAAAAACGACGCGTCTGCGGCCCGAGTTTCGCAGCCTGCCCGGCCCCCAGATCGCGCGTCTCAAAAAAGAACGCGACGATATGTTCGTCGAATACCATCTGCCCGTCGTTACGTTCTCGGGCGATACGCAGGTTGAGTTTTTGGTGGAGAACGAACTGGTCCGCCGTTCGAAAGTCCTGTTTATGGAGTGCACGTTCATCGACGACGCGCGCCCGGTGGAACGCGCGCGAAAATGGGGCCATACGCACCTGGACGAGATCGTACAGCACGCGGAACTCCTGCGCGACGTGGAAAAACTGTACCTGATTCATTTTTCGCCGCGCTACCGGCGCGACGTGATTCTGGACACGTTGAAAAAAAAGTTACCCGACTGGCTGTTCGAACGGACGACGCCCTTCCTGACCGGTCGCGGCCACCACCGGGGCCCTGTACCCCCCGTTCCCGGGGCCGAGTCTGAATTTCGCGAGTTATGATTTCGTGCCCGGAACGCGCGAAATCAGGACCATCAACCGCCTTCCAGAATCGCGGTGATGCGTTCCATGACGGCTTTGGGGCTGAAGGGTTTGGTGAAAAACTCGATGGCTTTCAGTTCGCGGGCCCGGTTATAATCTTCTTCCTGGCTGCGGGCTGAGAGAAAAATGACGGGAATCTCCGCGGTTTCGGCGGCCTGGCGCATGCGGGCCACGGACTCAAACCCGTTCATGACCGGCATCATCACATCCATGACGACCAGATCCGGCCTGGCGCTGAGGGCCAGCTCCAGAGCTTCCAGGCCGTTCTGGGCGCTGAGTACCTCATAACCCATCTGCGTGAGCTTCAGGGTCAGCATGTGAATGAAACTTGCCTGGTCGTCCACCAGCAGAACTTTTTTCGTCTTCATCGTGCGGGACCGGCCGGTGGACACACTGCGGGCGATAATAAAATTTCACAAGCGTTTTGCGCCCCTCAGTGTTTGCCACGCGTCAGGGCCACGGCCCGGGCCAGGTCAAGGCGGCCTTCGTACAGGGCCCGCCCCGTGATCGCTCCTACCAGCCGGGGGTGCTGAAGATCGCGCAGGATCCTGACATCCTCCAGGGAGGAAATCCCCCCGGACGCCACGACGCGCAAACCACAATCGGCCAGTACCATGCCGAGGCTGTCGAGGGCCGGCCCGTCCAGGGCTCCGTCCGTCCGGATATCGGTAAAAATGATTTCGCCGGTTCCGCGCGATTCCATTTCTTCGAGAAATTCACCCACGCCGATTCCCGCGTCCTCTTCCCAGCCGGCCACCCGCACCCGGCCGTCCCGCGCGTCCACGCCGACGATAATCCGCTCCGGACCGTACGTATCCAGGGCACTCTGCAAGAAATCCCGGTCACGCACCGCGGCCGTTCCCAGAATACAACGATGCACCCCGCGGTCCAGGTACGCCGCGATTGTGGCCAGGTCACGGATCCCGCCGCCGACTTCGATCCGGGCGCCCGTTGCGGCCACAGCCCCCAGAATCGAACTGATCGCCGCCGCGTTCGCTTCGCGCCGGCCGGTCCTGGCTCCGTCCAGATCGACGATGTGAACGAGTTCAGCCCCGGCCGCCGTGAAGGCCCGAATCTGCGCGGCGGGGTCCAGGCCGTAGACGGTTTTTTGCGCGTAATCGCCCTGGAAGAGGCGCACGACCTGCCCGCCGAGGAGGTCGATCGCGGGAATGATTTGAAATGCGCACATTCGAATTCTGGTCTCGTTCAGGAAATGTTCTTCGTCCAGTCTTCCAGAAGCGCCAGCCCCGCGTCGCCCGATTTTTCGGGGTGGAACTGGGTGGCGAACACATTGTCCTTGCGGACGATCGCGGGAAATTCCTCGCCCCCGTATTCACACGCGGCCAGCACCATTTCGGCGGGAACGTCTACCGCCCGGCAGGAATGTACGAAGTACATATAATCGTTCATGAACGCGTGCGCGGAAGGCTCGCTTGACAGGAGGCGATTCCAGCCCATGTGGGGGATACTGAGCGAGCGGTCCGCGAAATCAAAATGGCGAATGCGCCCGGGGAGCAGGCCCAGACCGGGAATGGTCGCCCCGGGCGCGCCTTCCCCGAATGTTTCATCCGAATCCTGGAACAATACCTGGAAGCCGATGCAGATCCCGAACACGGGCCGACCGGCGCGCACCGCTTCTCGAAGAGCCGTCTCGCGGCCGCCCGCGAGTCCGCGCATGGCCGCACCGAAGGCCCCGTCCCCCGGCAGCACGAGCGCGTCCGCCGCGGCGATTACTTCCGGCGCGTCCGTGAACACCGCGGCCGGCGCGAAGAGCCGCACGGCTTTGATGATGGAATGGATATTACCCATTCCGTAATCGACGATGGCGATTTTTTTGTTCATGAAGCGGCGCTGCTTTCAGCTTTCGGTGGCGGGGACTCCTGGTCAAGGCGCTTTCCATACGAGAACCGGGCGAAATTTTCCGCTTGACGGGTGAACTAAATTGTGGTTCATTTTGAAAGAAAAGTGGTTCATTTTATGAAATCGATTACCCTGCACAACCTGGAAGACGCTCTGGCGCAAAAAATCGAAGAATACGCCAGGGAACAGAACACCAGCCTGAACCGCGCGGCCCAGGGCCTGCTGCGCCAGGCGCTCGGACTGGAAAAAGGCCGCCGGAGCCAGCCCGATTTCCGGGAGTTTTCCGGGATCTGGAGCGAGAATGAATACAAAAAATTCAACGCCGCCCTGGCTGATTTTGAGAGTGTTCATCCGGACGACTGGAAGTGAAAGCGGTCCTGCCGGATACGAACGCTTTTTCGGCTCTGTTTAAAGGGGACGAACGGGTCGTCAAAGCGTTGTCCGCCGCCGAAACGGTGCGGGTTTCCACGGTCGTCATGGGTGAGTTGTACTTCGGATTCAAAAACGGATCGCGGTACCGCAAAAATCGCGAAGTGCTGGACCGCTTTTTACAAAAACCGACGGTTAAAATTGTTAACGTTTCGCCAGACACGGCGGATATTTTTTCCGAAATCTACTTGAACTTAAAAAAGAAGGGAAATCCCGTTCCCATGAACGACCTGTGGATCGCGGCCCAGGCTGTGGAAAACGCGGCCGTGGTCCTGACTTTCGATCGTCATTTTTTACGCATTCCGGGCGTTCGCGTCTGGGACGAACTGGAGTAAACGTACATGCGCAAATTTGTATTCGTACTTTTTCTGGCGATTTTAACGTTTTCAGCCGACGCCGTGGCGGCACAGGAGATCGATGGGCTGACTGTCGCCCTGCCGCCCGGACTGGAAGCCGGCCAGCCAGGCAGTTACGATCTGGCGCTGTACTCGCCGCACTTCGATAATCTAAAAGGCGCTCCCCTGCGGGCCATGTTTTTTATTCCGCCGGGCCTGACGAAACCGCGCCTGAGGGAACGTCCGCTCGTTATTTTTTATCACGGCCATACGAGCAATCCGAACTATTACCGCACCGATGTGGCTTATATGACGGCCCGCGCCACGCGCGATTCCTTCGCCCTGCTCAGCGTCCAGAACCTCTGGCCGTTGCACGCGAACAACGCCGGAACCATTATGGATGTTCGCTTCGGAACGAATCTGCTGCTGCGGCGTCTGGAAGCGCTGGGACTGTTTAACAACGAGGCCGTGTACACCACCGGGTTTTCGAGCGGCGGGTTCGTGGCCTGGCTCGTGTGCATGGACTCGCTGGACCCCCTCCTCGACAAAAAATTTCGCGAAAAGCAACTGGAGTACTACCGGGACAACGAGTTCGAGGGCAACCTGCCCGACGATTTCGATTTCGAAAAACGGTACTATAACTGGAAGCCGAAGCACGTAATCGAGTATCCGTACGCCGGGTTCGCGTCATTCAAGGGTAATTATTACGAGGGTACGTTCGGCCTGAACATCCTCGTGGATGGTTACGGCCTCGATTACAAAAAACACTACCCGCTGATTTACGGCGATCGAATCGGGTACATCACGGTGGGCGGCGCGAATGACGCCCCGCGCGTTCAGGTCCAGGCGCCGCAATTGCGCGAATTCATGGAAAATTATCTGGGCATCAAGGTGGTGTACAAACAATTTCCCGCGGAAGGACATTCCCTGACCGAAGAAAACTGGAAGCACTTCTGGGAGCTGGTGGAAGATAAATTGTAAAATAGTCCACTTGACAGAACGATTCACCCCCGCGGTTTAATCATATTCGCGGCGCTGTATGTCGAACGATAACCTGGACCTGGAAGAAGAAGGCCTGCTCGTCTATCTGATCGAGCCGGAGCAAAATCTCAGGCGCGATCTCACCCGCCAGATCACTTACTACGGCTACCGCGTGCTCTCATTCGCGCGCATGGCGGACGCGCGCGAGGCCGCGGACCTTGTATATCCCGCTCTGGTTATCGCCGGCATCGCCGGGGATGAATCGGACACGCTGATGAGCGCGGCCGATATCGTCTCAATGCGCGAAAACCCCGCGCCGATCGTATATCTGTCCGAGCGCGACGATCCCGAGATTCGTCTCACCGCCGTGCGATCGGGCGGCAAGGCCTTCTTCAAACGGCCGGTGGACCCCAATCGCCTGGCGGCGTTGTTGAACGATCTGACCGATCGGCGCGAAAACGAAAGCTTTCGTGTCCTGATCCTCGACGAAACCGCGCAGGGCGATCTTTACGGCGACATTCTGAACGACGCGGGTATGAGCGTGCGCAAGCTGGTCGATCCGCGTGAGGTGCCCGGCGCGCTTGAAGAGTTCAACCCCGAGCTGATTCTGTTAAATCTGTACTACCAGGGCGTGCTGGGTATGGAAGTGGCGGCCATGATTCGACAGTTCGAATCGGCCCAGGCGGTTTCGCTCGTGTTCATTTCCGAGGAAACGCGGCTGGACCGCAAAATGGCCGTCATGCGCACGGGTGGGGACATCGTGCTGGCCCATCCCGTCGAAAAGGAACTCCTGCTTTCCGTGGTCACCGCCCGGGTGGAACGCGCGCGCATCTTACGCAGCCTGATGGTGCGCGACTCGCTGACCGGGCTCCTGAACCACACATCTCTGATTCAGACGCTCGAATCCTGGTCGGCCCGCGCGGCGCGCGGGGAACTGATTTTTTCGTACGGCATCGTGGACATCGATAAATTCAAACGCGTGAACGATACGTACGGCCACGCCACGGGCGACCGCGTGATCCAGTCGCTGGCCAGGTCGCTGCGCCATCACGTGACCCGGCGCGACGTGGTGGGGCGCTACGGCGGCGAGGAATTCGCCGTGTTGTTCTACGGACTGGACGGCCCGGCGGCGGTGGAACAGATGCGCGGCATGCACGACGATTTCGCCAGAATTAGACACCTTTCCGATGGGGGCGAATTTTTTACCACATTCAGTTCCGGCCTGGCCTGCTGTACCGAATTCCCGGACCCGGGCCGGATGCAGGAAGCGGCCGACGAGGCTCTGTACACCGCGAAATCGAAAGGCGGCCACCGAGTGGGCCACGCGCTCGGCCGGGTGACGGGCGGCGCCGGGCGGCGCGTGCGCATTCGCGCCTGCAAAGACGGAGTGCCTTCCGGCCTGCGCACCGAATTTTTCGCGCCGCATTAACGGAAAGCCGCGGCCCTCGATCGATACTGAATCCGGGCTAAGGCGCGCGCACGGTCCGGTTGCGCCCGCGCCGTTTGGCTTCGTACAACGCTTCATCCGCGGCGCGCAGGAGCGACCCGGGCTCGGAATGCTCCGGGTACACGGCCATGCCCGAGCTGAAGGTGGCGGAAAAATGCCCCTGGTTACTTCCGTACTGAATCCGGGCGAAATTTTCACGGAGGGTCTCGATCTGCGCATAGACGCGCTCGCCCGTTTCGCCGGGGAAGATGACCAGGAATTCCTCCCCGCCGTAACGTCCGAGCCGGCCGCGAATGGTGCCTTTCATCATGCGCGCCAGGGATTTGATCACCCGGTCGCCGGCTTCGTGGCCCAGGGTATCGTTGATCTTTTTGAAATGATCAAGGTCGATCATCGCGGCGGCCAGAGCCGGCGGACGGCCGGCCAGGGCGCGGGCCAGTTCCTCTTTGATGGCCACGTGGTTGAGGAGTCCGGTGAGCGAATCGCGGTAGATGCGCGTGCGCAGATCGCGGCTGCGCCGGGCGCGCGACCTGACGGCCATGATTAGATGCGCCGGGTGGATCGGCTTCGTCAAAAAATTGTCCGCGCCCGAGCCCAGCGTCTCAAAATGTATCTCCTTGCTGCTTTCGCGACTCAGAAAAATGACCGGCACCTCGCGAAAGGTTTCGTGCTGGCCGAGGACCCGCGCCAGGTCCGTGCCGAGAAAATCTTTGAGGTAAAAATCCATGAGCACGAGGTCCGGATTCGCCGAGCCCAGCGCGCCCAGAAAATCCGCCGGCTCCGCCGCGACCGTGACGTCCATCCCGTCGCCTTCCAGCACCAGGCGATAAAAATCCGCCAGCACGGGATCGTCGTCCACGATCAACACGCGCAGATCGCCTTCGTAATGAACTCCGAACAACTCGTCGAGACGATCGACCAGCAGGCCGACATCCGGTGGCCCGGCGAAAAATCCGGCCGCGCCCGCGTGCAGGGCGCGCAGGCGTGGGGCCAGTCCATCGCTGTCGGACAGGAAAAACACCGGCACCGGCGAGCTCAGCCGCGTGTTCATCCCGATCAGGCGCATGAGCCGCGCGTCCGCCCCGTCCTCCAGGTTAACCCGCGCGAGTAACGCGCCCGGGCGGGTCGCGCCCACGGCGGCTTCGAGCAGGCCGGGCTCGTCGAAAAAGCGCGTCGTATATCCGAACGATTGCAGGGGGTGCAGGAGGGTCTCGAAATCTTCGGACCTGCTCGAATACAGATAGACCAGGCGTTCGGTCGCGGCGATCGGGCCCGGCTCTGCGACCACGGCGGCGGCCTGGATGCGAATGCCCGTCTGACTCTGTTCGATGAGATCAAACAATTCACGCAACTGGCGCAGCACGTCCGGTCCGGGCACGGCCCCGTTTTTTTCGATGGAACGCAGCAGATTTTCGAGCAGGCCACAGTACGAACCGGGCCGGGCGAAGCCGAACGAGCCCGCCGACCCCGCCACTTTATGGGCCTGGGCGGCGATTTCGCGCGCGGCGGCATTGGACCAGCTCCCCAGCAGAGTTTTCAGACCCATCAGGATTTGAGCCAGGTCCGTGACCAGGCGCTCGGAATAACGGCGGCGGAGGATTTCGTACTGATCTGGAAACGACCCTGAATTTTCCATTGTCGCACACCTGACGCCAGGGCCGGTCGCTGGCAAAAAGAAATTGACATTTTCGATGCGTGACTATTTAGTCACCTTCAAGGTGACCCAAAGGTCACTTATGCGAGGTCAAATTATGAATTTTGGAAAACTAAATCTTCTGGCCGGGTCCCTGGGCCTGCTGCTCGCGGCTCTGGGCGGGGTCGCCCTGGGAGCTACCTTCGACCAGTACAGTATAAAAGACGGCAATCACCTGCTTTCGGAGGTCCGTTTTTACCTGCGTGAGGGCCATTCGCACGGGATGCCCATGGCCCTGCTCAACCTGATCTTCGGACTGTACGTGGACCGCATCGCCCTGTCCGATCGCTGGAAACGGATCGGTTCGGTTGCCTGTCTGTTCACTTTTTTTCTGCCGATCGGCCTGGCGATGAAAGGGGCGGCGGGCGCCCCGGCGAATTTTCCACCGATTGGAATCATCGGCATCCTCGGTTTTCTGACCACGGCGGTGGTCATGGCGACCGGAGCGCTGCGCCTGAAACGCGCGGCCTGAGAGCGAAAGAGAACTCGACCCCCGCCTGCGGAGGAACAGGATGGGCCCTGGCCCCCGCATGTCGGACGATATCGATGCAGTCTTTCGCGCCCTCGGCGACCCGACCCGACGGCGTATTCTGGATATCATCAAGGCCAGGCCCGGGATTACCATGCACGAAATCAGCGAACACTTCGCGATTTCGAGATTCGGAGTGCGTAAACACATTTTAGTTCTTGAAGAGGCGAATTTGATCGTCCACCGGTGGCGGCGGCCGATCAAAAAATTTTATTTGAACGCGATTCCGATCCAGATGATCTACGATCGCTGGATTTCTGAATACAGCCAGACCTGGGCGCAGAGTCTGACGGCTCTGAAGTACGAACTGGAGCGCAAAACCATGAACGAGGAACAAAAACAAATCTACGTCGTTTACATTCGTTGTTCGCCGGACGAACTCTGGGAGGCCCTGGTCTCGCCGGAGCGGACGGAACAATATTATCTGGGCTTACGGCTTTCGGGCGATCTGCGCGTGGGCGGCACGATCGTTTACTCGGCCCCGGACACTGGCGAGCGGCGCGTCAGCGGGCGAATCATGGAATTCGTGGTGGGAAAAAAAATTACGCACACGTTTCTGGCAACTGTGCCCGACGTGCCCGCGGCCCCCGAATCACTGGTCACCTACGAAATAGAACCGATGGGTGAGACGGTCAAACTCACGGTCACCCACGAAAAACTGGAACACCCGGGAATTTTTCAGGCCACGGCCCAGGGCTGGCCGATCATTCTGAACGGACTGAAGTCGCTGATCGAAACCGGAAGGCCGCTGAAGTTCGGCTGAACCCAGAGCGCACAGGACGCGGCAGCGATAGAGCGGCCGGACCCCGGCCGCGATAGCGCGACGGTCGCGCCTTCGGAGCCTGGCCCTGGCGCGACCGGGCCGCCCAATCCGGACACAAAGGCTTAAACTTCGATTCGGCGATTGTGGAACCTTATTCCAGCACGCCTTTGGTGGAGACGACCTGGTCGGGCACGCGCGTACTTTTTTCGACGGCCATGCGCAGCGCGCGACCGAGGGCCTTGAAGACCGATTCGTGGATGTGGTGACGATTGTCGCCGTAGTGGACCAGGACGTGCAGGTTCATGCGCGCATTCATGGCGAACTTTTGTAGGAACTCCAACGAGAGCTCGGCGTCATAAATGCCGAACTTGCCCGCTTTGATGCTGTCGGGCCCGCGGTAGGTGAAATTGAACCGCCCGCCCAGATCGCAGGCGACCGTGGTCAGGACCTCGTCCATGGTCAGGGTGAAATGGCCGTAGCGGCTAATCCCGGTCTTGTCCCCCAGCGCCTCGTGCAGCAGGCCGCCGAAGACGATGGCCGTGTCCTCGACCGAATGATGGCAATCGATCTCGATGTCGCCGCGCAGGTTGAGGTCCAGATCGATCAGGCCGTGCTTCGCGATGTGGGACAACATATGATCGAAGAACGGGATTTGCGTATCGAGCCGGTACTGGCCCGTCCCGTCCAGATTCACCTTCATGGCGATCGTGGTTTCGCTCGTGGCGCGCTGTTTTGTGGCGATTCGATTCATGGGTTGATCTTGCCCTCGTCCGTATGGCGACCGATCGGCCGGGGCCTGGTTGGTCCTCTGGTAGTTTAAGTATCGGTTTTATGGATGTCGAGCCCGATTCAGGGCTGGTGGTTTTTGGGGGGGTTTGGGTTGCTGCGGGCGGCGGGGGGCTCGGTGGAGGTTGAGGCCGCCGTTCGGCGGCGAGTGGGGGGTCTTGTATTTCGGCGGGCCTTTAGCGCGGTCGCGGGGTTTGTGGGTGGCCGGCGTCCAGCTGGCGGCCCGGGCCTTGTATGTCCCAGGCACCCTGGCCGCGAATTTTCATTGCCAGAACGCCCGCCTTTCGGAGACTGGCTTGTGCGGCCGATACGGTTTTCCGGATCGGCCCGGCTTTTTCGAAAGCCCAGGTGGCGGAATTGGTATACGCGCCAGTTTCAGGTACTGGTGGGGGCAACCTCGTGGAAGTTCAAGTCTTCTCCTGGGCATACAAGTAGACAGGCCGTAACTGGCCGTGGGCCGCCGTGGTTTCGGGATTTCTCCGGAGCGGCGGCTTTTTCATGTACGGTTAGGATTTCGGGAGTCATCAGGAAGGCGTATGGCTTCTTCCAGACGTTCCGGGCGCCCTGCGGGGTCAGTTCGACGTAGTCGACCATCGATTTCATGATCGCGGCCTTGTCGGCGGCGGGAGCGGCCAGAGCGGCCCGGGGTGTGTCGCGCAGAAAGTCGATGGCTTCGCAGATTTCGTGCAAAATGCGGTCGAGGTTGTGGTGGCCCGATTTCTGTAAATCTCGCAGATCGTCGATGGTCACTGCGATTTCGTCGATTTGCTTTTTCAGTGCGGCAAGATCGATGCCTTCCTCGGCGTATAGATTGTAGAGTCGCAGTTTCTTTTTCTCTTCTGTCTCGATGCGGGCGTCCAGCAGGCGTTGCTCGGCGTCCTTGTTTTTCTTCTTGTCCAGCCCGACATGCTGCACCAGCTCTTTCAGGTTTTCGGCGAACTCCGGTGAGAACCGGGTCCGCTCGATTTCGGCGTTGATCGCCGCCAGTGCTTCCGCTTCGCGGATGTATTCGAATTTTCCCGATTCAGTGCAGTTGTGGGTGTAGTATACGTACTTTTGCTTCTTGAGCATCCCCGTCATCA
>CAZVZS010000009.1:14993-121171 GCA_964631535.1 uncultured Leptospiraceae bacterium | reverse complement strand
GAGTATGCGCTCGCAGCTGGACGAGCTAGCGGGTCTAAACAACGGCGAGGCCGGAGCGGCCACGGCGGAGCTACGCCGGCAGATGCAGGCGATCATCGCCGAAGCGGGCGATACGATTCAACTGAAAAGCAATCTGCGCGTATTCCTGGAAAGCCTGAGCGATCCGGCCGCCGAAGAACTGGCGACCCTCGACCAGGAGCTGAGTGAACGCAGCCTGCTGGAGTCAATGGCGTACATGGACGCCGCGCCCGATTTCGCGGCGAGCGACTTTCCAGAAGAACTGCGCGAATTTCTACTGACCCGTTCCTATCAACAGGCGGCCGCGCGGTATGCAGATTATACCACCGCGAAAAACTCCGCGATCGAAAGCGAACGCGAAAACGCCGCGCTCGACCTGACCGGCATGAACGGGGACATCGCGAATTATTTTCTGCTACGCGACTTCAGCGATTATCGCGGGACGAACGACCCGGCCGCTTTCGTGGCCGCCGGCGATCCGCAGCAGGGTGTCGCGATCGGCGATTATCTGGCGCAATACCTGGAGGCACGCGGCAGTACGGGCGAACTCCTGCCTGACGGGGGCGCGGCGATCGTCGAACAGACGGCCCACGCCGAATACGCGCGGCTGGGGGCGGATATCACCAGTAACGGCATCGCCGCCGTGGACGAAACGAAATACTTCGGCGAGTTTCGTGACGCGATCCTCATTCAGAAAGCACGCGACTACGTGACGCGTAACTCCGTGACCCTGAGCGGCGCGACCGCCGCCGAACGCGCGGAGTCGCTCAAAACGCATTTTGAGGCGCTGCTCAATGACCCGACGTACACGATTGGTGGCAAGACACTCGGCGCGCGCGTGTTCAGCGCGACCGACCGCGACAATCTGTTCGCGAATCTGTACGCATTGCTCGAATACAACCCGCCGATCGAGGCATTTCTGCCGGCGGCACTCGACGGGGTCCAGGCGCGCGGAGCGTTGAACGACGCACCCACTACGGCCGCGGACTATCTGCCGGCGGAGTTGACCGCGATTGCCGATTACGCCACGCGCGACTACCGCTCTCTTCTGAACGATGCCGGTCCGCATGCACGCAACGCCTTCGCGCGCATCGAAGTGATGGAAGCGGCGAGCCAGGACATCGACTTCGGAATGCGGATGACGGACACGCAGCTCGCCGGAATCGTTGACCGGACCGGCTACGCCACGGCCGCGCCCGAACTGCGCGCCGAACTGGTGGGATTGTTACGCAAACAGAATCTGGCGACCTTCACCGCCGCCGAAAGTCCCGCACAGGCGCTGGGGGCGCTCAGGAGCCAGAACGTGCTCGAACACGTGGCCGCAACGCGCGCGGAGCAGGAAGCACTCTCGCAATTTTTCACGAGCGCGAGCGCGACCTTCGGCGCGGTTGAGGCGAAATTTTTCGCGGCGCTGGAAGGCCGGCACGCCGATCTCAAACAACTCACCAAAGAACAGCGCGGGAATCTGCTACGCGCGGCGATCGAACGCGAACGCGGCGGCAGCACCGATCTCTACGACGGCCTGAGCGCCACGCTCAAGACTGAAGTCGACGCGCTGGGACTGGAATTGTTCGGAACGGGAACGCAAGCGTTCAGCGCGGCCGAGAAAGCGGATGTACTCGCACGCGCGGATCTGTATCAGCAGGGTTTCGATCTGCGCTCGGGCCAGGAGCTGGTCACCTCCGGCATTCTTGAGTCGATCGAAAGCACGGCGCTCGCGGCCGTGGACCGCGGCACGTCGGACGATCTCCGCAAAGGAGCGCGCAGCGACCGCGGCGCCCTGTCCGGCGCGCTGATTGATCTGTATTACGTATCAACGGGCCGCCTCGCCGCTGTGAGCGCGGAAAGTCGCGCGTTCCTCGACGCAAACCCGGGCCTTGAAGCGACGCTCACCGCGACCGCGAACGAACTCCCGCCCGCACTCGGCGATCTGCTCACGAAAGAAAGCGTGCTCATCGACCGCCTGCGTACGGTCTTTCAGGAAACACGCGACGAACGCAATCTGTTAAGCGAACTCTACACCGACCCGGCCGCCCTGCAACCGGAGGCCACGCTCGCGGCCGGCTACGAAAGCGCGAAAGCAGGCGCGATCCTCGCGACCGAACAGAACGAACTGGCCACCGCGCTGGTGACGACGCTCGGCACCCAGAAAAAATATTTCGCGGGTCTCGGCCAGACCTACGACCGCGAGATCGCCGTGGCCACCGAACTGCAAAAATTCGCCGCGCGCCTGAGCACCGACGGCCAGTTCATCAAAGCACGCTACTCGAACTACCGGACCTTCGTCGGCACCGAACGCAAATACCAGGACGCCGACCTCTCCGAAGAAGAAAAATACGGCGGGGTGCTGGAGTCGCGCAGCCTGGGCCAGAACGATCCCGAAAATCTTTTAAACCAGGCGAACTGGTCGAGCGTTCTCAAGAGCGATTCAACCGGCGCCGGATCGTACCGCAACGTCACCAACGCGGACGGGAAAACGATCCAGATTCGCAGTGTGTACACCGTCTCCGACGCGACCGCGCGCGAGCTGGGTAGCGACGAAGCCGAGCTGCGCCACTCGTTCTTCGAACACATCGCGAACAACTACATCGATAAGATCAGCAAGTTGAACGGGGCCCTGAGCGCGGTTTTCATCGCGGCCGATTTCGCGGAGAAACGCGAGTCGAAAACGACGGTCGATCTCAAACAGAAACTGCGCGACACGTACGACCCGAACGCGGCCACGAACAACATCAGCGCGATCGAAGCGCTCAAGGTGAACGCCCAGTCGCGCCTCGCGATCCACAACGACAATAAAGTCAAGGAACTCCAGGGCACGATCAGCGGGCTGTCCAAACAATACGACGCGGCCGGCGACGAATTCGCCCAGGCGGCGCGCCGCGACCAGATCAGCAGCATGTCGCTGGACGCGTATCTGGAAAGTACGTTCAAGGGCATCGCGAACGAGATGTACGCGGCCGAGAGCGTGTACAACGGGTACGCGAACATCGCCGAACAAAAACGCCAGCAACTGGACGGCAAGAACCGGGAACTGGCCGACAGTCTGTCCGACATGGCGTCGTACTGGCGCCAGTTCGAAAACGCGAACGACGAATACGAGGTACGCAACCAGGTCAAGGAATACGCCGAGACGCCGTATCTGTTCGCATCGCAGAAAGATACGAAGGGCGACGAAGGCAGCAAGTTAATCGAGGAATACCGCGGCGACGCGCTGGAAGAATACAATCTGGCACGCAGAGCCGTCGACTATCTGAACGAGCAGATGCAAGAGGCCGCGTACGCGGTGTACATCCAGGACGACCTGGCCGAGTTCAACGAAATCGTCACGGGACTCGAAACCGGCACTACATACGCCACGCTTTCAACCACCGAAACCGAACGACTGCAAGAACTCCGCGACCGCAAATACCGCGACGCGGCGACGTTGAACGCGACCGAAGAACAGGAACTGACCGCCCTCGAACGGCGCGAGATGTACTCACGCTACAGCGACGTGATCACGACGCGCGCCGAACACATCAAACACTCGATGCGCATGGTCCGCCTGCACAAGGCCAATGAACTGATCCAGGGCGAAGTGATGCGCCGCAGGGCTGTGGCCGACGAAAAAGAGAAACAATTCAAACAGACCCTGGCCAACGAGTTCGGCAGCTGGGACGACGATCAGGCGCTCACCGCCGCCCGCAACGGAACGTACGCCAGACTCGCCGGCATGGTGGAAGGCGGGGCGACGAATATCTTCAACGAGTTCCGCAACTGGTACTGGGGCGGCAATCAATTCGCCAAAGACGCGTTCAACAGTTACGTGGGCGCGAGTCAGCAGGCACTCAAACTGGTACAGGCACCGAAGTTCTGGCCCACGCAGATCATCGAAGGCGCGATCGGATTGATCGGTTCGGCAACCACCAACGGCCGCGACAAACAGGCGATCGGCCTGTGGATGGGCGCGGGCGGGAGCATCGCCGAGTGGGGTATGTTTCAGGGCGTGTACTACTCATCGATCGTGGCCATGGGCGTGCGCGACCAGATGAAACTCAAATATCAGATCACGATGGGGATTTACCTGCCCATTTACCAGCAGGCGATGGCGACCGCATTGTACAGCTGGGGCAGTATCGCTACGGCACGTATGGCAAGATTGAAAATGGACATGGCGAAAATGGAAGCAGACGTGGCCCAGCAGAACATGTGGCTGCTGTACGGACTTGCGGCGTCCACCGCCGAAACCGGATCGATCCGCCGCGTGATGGGCGCGCAACGCGAATACGAAGACGCGCTCGCCGCGTTGTATTACTTCACGCGCATCCCCGATCAACAGACACTCAAAGACCGGATGATTGGATACGGTGACAATCAGAAGGACGACCCGAACGATCACCCGGGCGTGGCCCAGGGCGATATACCTGACTTATACAAACTGACCGAAGAAGATTTAGTATATCTCTTCGATCAGAACGCGAGCGGCGATCCACAGTATCAGAAACGCGACGGCAGTGCGCAGACGCTCACCGACGAACAACGCAACGAGGCATTCGATATCACCGGGGTACGCGACGAAGTCGAATACCGCGACGCGTTCGGACGCCGCTACGATCCGAGGACGATCCAGGACGACCAGCCCGGCCCGCTGGAAGGCGGTTATTACATCGCCGCCGACGGAAGTGAATGGACGCGCCTGCGTTTTTTCGCCCATGACGGCAGCACAAAGCCCCGCTACGCGAAAGTCATCGCTGAAGACGCCGACCTGCACACGGTCTATAACATGGAGGAAGTGCTCAGAGCCGCCGTCCCGCACGGCCAGGCGATCCGCACCGACCGCTTCAATAAATACCAGGCGGCCGGCAATGCGGTGGCCCAGAGTTTACAGGACCAGACGTTCGTCTTCACCGAACGCGATCAGACGTACCAGAACCTGTTCGAACAGGCTGCGGGTCAGATCGAAGGCGGCCGTGAGTTCACCGGCTACCAGATGACATACGACGATTATCGCAAGAACGCGGACGCCGTATACACGAACGAACTCACGCAAAGACAACAGGTCCAGGAAAAAGAATGGGCCCTGCGCGAACAGGAACTCGTCGACCGCTACAACGCCTGGGAAGCACGCGTGGCCACGATCATGGAACGCGGACGCAGATCATGGGACGACAGTGAAAGCCGCTTCCTCCAGAGCTGGCGCCAATGGGAACGCGACTTCGACCAGAAAGAGGCCGAAGGCAAAAAGAAATGGGACGAGGCCATCGCCGATCATTTCAAGGAAAAGAACGAGTGGGAAACCGAAACACGCGCGAAGGCAAGCGAAGCGACGATTGAAAAAGTACTCGGCGACCAGGTACAGGCACTCAACCGCCAGATCCGCGCGGCCGGCAGCACACTCTCCGAAAACATGCCCGCGCTCAACGAACAGTCCCTGATCAACGCAGCCATCGAGAAGATGCGCAATGAGATGCCGAGCGGGGGCGAAAAACTCAAAGCGATCAACAGCGGTATCGCGAACTTCAACGTGGCGCTCAGTACGGCCGAACTCATCAAAGGCAACTTCCAGAATGAAGTCAACAGCCTGGCGCAGGGCTTTCGCGCTGAGATGAAAGCGCATCAACAGAGCATGAAGATTCTGGCGAACGTGAAGGTCTTCGAACAATACCGCCAGATGATCGTGCAGTTCAAACAGCAAATCGAGGTCCAGAACCGCGCCGTGGCCAACCAGACCGCGGCGGCCGCGATGGCCCAGGGATACGTGAAACTGGGCGATACATTCGTCAAGAAAGGCCAGACCTCGTCCGCCTTCGGACTGGTGAACGCGTACAAATGGTTCGACGTCGACAGCGCGATGGACGAACGATTGAGTTCGTTCGGATTCACGCCGATGGACGGCGACGACCTGGTCGGCTTTCTGGAAAACAAAAACGAAGTCGAAGTGGAAGCGTACTTCTACACGCAGAAACTGGCGGTGCAGGCGGCGATCGAGGAAATCCAGGGACGCGGGTCAAAAGAAGAACGCGAAACCAGCCGCGACGCGAAAGTGATCGGGCTGTTCAGCGCGTGGGTTGGATCGCCCGAAGGGGATAACTTCCAGGGTCAGGCCGACCGGCTTGCCGGCAACAGTTTTGATTCCAATCTCCAGGCGCGCGGTTTCGCCATGGATATCCTCCAGGCCGGATTTGGCGAACTCGGCGCGATCGGCCAGCGACCGGGCGGTGCCGCACTCGGGTTCTATCCGCAACTCAAACACATGGGCCAGCACGTGGCGTCCGAGGACGCGCGCGGCAAGACCGCCCGGGTCGGCACGATCGATCCGATCTCCAATACGCTCAACGCGTTCAATCCGGTCGTGGCCATGGCGCAATCGATCGAGAACGTGGAGATCGGTACCCGCGTTAATGGCGTCAACCGGGGCAAGCTTGTCGGCGCTCAGGTACTCAATGTGGGCAAGCAGGCCCTCATCGCGGGCGGACAGGTCATGATGACCGTGGGGAACGGGATTCTGCCCGGCATCGCCGTCGGCATCGGCGCGGCGATGATCGCCGTTGGTAATATGATCCAGGTCAATCCCACCACCGGCGAGTCGAGTTTCAAGATGACCGACCAGGCCGCGATCAGTACGGTTACTTCGCTCGTCGGCGCTATTCCAGGTCTCGGTCCGGTGGCATCGATGGCCTTGCAGGCCGGTGTCTCCGCACTTAACAGCGGCATGGAATACGGCCCCGACGGACAATCGCGCGGCTGGAAGATAAACGCGCGCAAACTCGAAAAGAGCGGCGGTCAGATGCTCGTGAGCGCGGTCGGAGCCGGCATCGGCGCTGAGATTGGCGGTGCGCTGGGCGGCGGCACGATGATGAGCGCCATCGGCGACACGGTCGGCAAGACCCTCGCGCAGAACGTATACACCTACAGCATGGACCGCGAGAACTACAGCACCTATCACGATCTGGGATCCTTCACGGCCAATATGGGAACGATCGCGAACAGTTATATGTCCAACGAAGTGGCCGCGTCCGAAAACGGCGGCGTATTCAAACACGCTAACCAGTCCGGCGGCTTCGGCACGCGCTTCGCGATGGCCTCGGTGGGATCGGTGGCCGGACAACTGGCACCGTATACGAAACTCGGGATTGCCGCGTATGAAGGCATCGCGGGGGCGTTCGGCGACAATGCCGCTCCGACCAACAACACCGCCAGAACCGACGCGCAGAAAAAAAACGAGGCCAACCAGCAAAAACGCATGAGCGAGATCATGCAGGGCATCAGCGTCGAAAACGAAAAAAAACGCGGACTGCTGGGCAACATGGCCATATCCGCCGCCAATACCATGGGCTTCAACGAGTTCGGCGACAAACTCGGGAACTGGATGGCTGAGGATAAGTTCCAGAGCACCAGTGCGCTCGCGAAGACGGAATTCGACCGCCAGTCGCAAGCCGCGATCAAGCGCCTCAACGACTTCACTCAGAATACGAAGGTCACCGCGGCCAACGGGCGCGCATACGTGAATGAACTCAGGGCACGCGCCGCCGAACTGGAAGGCTTCGGCATGGACACCTCAAAGATTCTGGCACAGGCCCGATCACTGGAGAATCAACTCAATGCGGCGCCGCGACCGGCCGCGCAACCGGTCGCGCAGGCAACCCAGCCGCCCGCCAGGACGGGAACCGAATCCTTCCTTACGCGCGGCCTGAAGTTTGTCGACAGCAATCTCGGAACGAATCTCAACGAACGCACGGATAAGGCCGTGGCCGCCTGGAACAATCGTAACGCCGGCACCGGCGGCGAACACCTGTTCATTCGCGACGATCTGATCAGCGGACTCGGCGGCGGCATTGACGCCTTCACCGGTGGAACCAATCTCCAGGGCGCCGGCATGGACGCCTACAGCAAGTATGGCGTGATCAACACCGACCGTGCGATTTCGCCGTATGCCCATCAGGCGATGGATCTGGCGCAGGGCTATGTGAACCAACAGATCACGAATTTCAACACGGCCTACACCGCTGTTAACGATGCCGCCGCATGGACCCAGAACCGACTGGCGAATATGGACTGGAAGGACGCCGGCTGGAACTCGTTACGTATGGCGGGCGGCGCGCTTCAGGCGTACGCGGGAGGCAGCCTGGTTGCCGCCGGAGCTGCAGGTTGCGCGACCGTGGTCGGCTGTATCCTCGGCGCACCGGCTATGGCGGTCGGCGGTTTTATGGTCGTCAACGGCGCGGCCGATGTGGCCGCGGGCGCGTACAACATCGGCCAGAATTTCATGGGCAACAAAGACCGACTGGGCGGCAATATTGAGGAAATTTACAAACGGACTACTGGAGCGAGTGCGGAGGAGGTTCCGGGTTGGATCAATGGCCTCGACATTGCTGCTGGCATGGTTGGCAGTTTTTCGGGTATCGCGAAGGGCGCCGTCAATCTCGTCCGGGGCGCGGGAGCGTTTACGAAAGCCGCGACGAATCTCATTGTCCACGGCGGCGATAACATCGCCGCCGGAGTCGCGAAATTCGGACAGAGTATCGCGGGCGGAGCCGTGAAATTGGGCGAAAATATCGCCGCCGGCTTGACAAAAGCACGTACTGCTGTTATCGGGGGTCTTCAGAAAGCGCGTGCAACCATGCAGGGCATAGCTGATGACGTGGTCGCACGCGGACAGGTACTTGCCCAGAATGCGCGGACGTTGGTCACGCAGAGCCTGAATTCCGCTGAGCGAGGATTGCAGGCAGCGGTTGGGCTGGGACAGCGATTGGTGCAGGGAGTAGCCGATCGCTATCACATGAGTCGCATCAAGAGCGATCTCTTGAATGGAAATTTGAATGCGGTTATATCGAGAGTAGAGAGACTCGGGTTGAGCGGACCGGTTGATGGGACTTTCTTCTATTCTGGAGCAAGGGTGGAAGCTGAGGCAGCCGCACGCCTCTCCGGAGGCGTCACACTGGAAACCACACGGGGTGGACACGTGATGGATAAACTGGGTGGCTTTATTAAAAAGAATTTCGAATGGGATTCCCCGGATGCTTCAATCTTAACTGGGCAGAAAATTTGGGGTGCAGTTTCCTCGAAATATGCTTCATTTGCAAGAGGTGAGGTAACTTGGATGGGGCGTTACCTTGGACCAACCTGGCGAAATTTTGAAAAACCAATATTGGAAAGATTAAGAGCGAGTGGGCTGGTGACCAATATTAATGAAATACCATTGTAAGCAATTTTTTGCGAGGATAAAAATGGCAAAAGCCAATAAACCGACTTCAGTGGAGTTTCAGGAATTTTTGAGATCTCTTCATGCTACAGGCTATGAAATGGGTGGCGGTTTCAATTTGGACGCTATCCTCAGGTTAGATGGCGAAGAACGAGAGAAAGCTGAGGACTTATTGATTGAAGCCTTGCAAAAGGGGGATACCCGAACTGCATCCGTATTGGCAAGGTTTGAAACAAAGAAGGCAAGCGATGCTCTAAAAGATGTCTATCGAAAATCAAAGGCTCCGAGTAGTTATCATTCCGAACTTGCGTTGGCTTTGTTCAGGGCGACTGGGGAATCAAATTTCCAGGAAGCATTGATTGAGGACTTTGGGATTGCTGACAAGTCATTACGGCTTGCTGCAGTGATCCATGTCCGCGAAGCAGGTTATTCTGAAAAAGCTATCAATCCTCTTTTAACGCTAGCATTGGTTGACGAGGATGAGGATATCCGGTATGCTGCTGCTGTAACGATATTGAAATTTGCCGGAATTGAGGAGCCTGTTGAAGAAATCGAGATAAAAAAACCAGTTCCAGCAAGAATAAAACGCTTGTTGCCTTTTGAGGAGCCCTTTAATGGCATTTTGAAAAACATTCTTGACAAGGATAGCACGAGGCGGAATCAAGCAGTATTGAACCTGCGCAAACTTTTTCAGAATTTACCTGACCAATGACTTTCATTCTGACACCCGGCCCCGGAGCCGCCCAAAACATTGCACTCACAGTCCAATCTTTTCACCATTAATTACGAATCGCCACGCTTTTTTTATCCTCGCTACGGTACGGGCGTGAAGCGGCTTTTCCCCTATTCTTTCCATAAACCGGAATCTGCGCCTTGCAGGAGCGGCTTCCCCGGTTCCAACTGGCTGTCGAGGGTGACGTTGGCGATTGTCGGAAATCTGCTGCGGGGTGTAAAACTCGCTTTTTTCTTGCCGGAACCGGCGGCAAACTGGCCGATCAGGTATTCGTACGCGTCGCCCAGCGTGTCGATGTCGGTGGAGAACTCCGCCAGCCCCCGCGAATCTCTCGGCGTCCACCACGTGCGACCCTGCGCCCCTCCGATAGGGTTCCCGGTCGCCTACTTCTCCCGGTCCGGCCCCGGCCGCCCGGCCAGCGCTCCGATCGCCTGCACCGCCGCGTCGAAGCCGTTTTTCCACTGGTCCAGCAGATCGCCCACGGAATTTTTCGATTCGTTCTTTTTTGAATCGTCGAGTGTTTTCGCGAATTTGTCGTACACCTTTTCCAGGTTGATGATGCGCGATTCAACTTCGTCCAGGAGTTTGCCCCCGCCGCCGCTTTCTCTGTCCTTGCCGAATTTGCCGAACTCGTATTCGATGATGTCCTCACGAACCTTGCCGCCGAACAGGAGGCGCATTTCCACCTGCGCGTATTTTTGCACGAGCGCGAACCGGCCTTCTTTTTCCAGCCGGCGCACGCTCACCATGAGGTGGACGTTGTTGAGCACGCGCAGGGGCCGAAACTTCGACGCGCGCTGGACGAGGTCGTGGTCCTCGGCCAGTTTGAGCGTTTCGTCGAATCCGTTCACGCGACGGAACAGTCGTTTGGTGATAAAGATACAGAACCCCGCCGCGCGCGGGTTGATGTCCTGGTTCATCTTCACGGTCAGATTGGCGAACCGGAACATGATATTGTCCAGGCGCAGATCCGATTTGGGTTTGAATTCGCAGGTGGCCAGTTCCAGAAAGCGGGCTTCCATTTCCTCCAGGGCCTTTTCCAGGAAAAACGGCGGCAGTTCCACGTCCGCGTCGAAAAAAAACAAAAACTCGCCGCGGGCAACATCCGCTCCGCGGTTGCGGCCCACGCCCGGCATGCCGCCCTTGATCACCTTCGCGCCGTAATCGCGCGCGATCTGTTTGGTGCCGTCTTTCGACCCCGCGTCGGCCACGATGATTTCGAAATCCTGGAAGGTCTGGGCGCGCAGGGATTCCAGCAGAACGGGCAGGTCTTCCTTTTCATTCAGGGTGGGGACGATGACACTGATGCGGGGTGGTGTGGAAGCCATGCCCCATTTCATACCCCGGACCGGGTGTCCGCAAGTCGAAAAATGTTCGAAAAAGGATTTTAGCAGGCTGCTGAAAAAGCGGTTATGCGCTACAGGATGTGGCGCCAAAACCGGCGGTTCGTGAAACAGTGTGAAACACCGGATTTGCAAACTGTTAGAGCGGTCGCGTGGCATGGTGCCGGGCTCCGGGCCGGGAAATTTTTATTTTACTCGAAAAACCGCTCCGGGATCACTTGTAATTCATGCGTTTGATCCGGGCGGTTTTCGTACTGGCCTTTCTGTGCCTGGCCCTGAAGTCCGCGTCCGCTCAGCGCAGCGACGCCGGGGTCTTCGGGGAAACCCACCGTGAGTACTGGCAGTTCGGGCCGTTTTTCTCGCAGACGACGGCTCCGGGCCAGCGTGAAATGATCTTCCATCCGCTGTACAGCAGGTACGAGGATTACGAACGCGGGTACAATTTTTCCACCGTTTTGTATCCGGTATATTACAACCACGGCACCCACCACTGGAAAAAATGGTCGCTCCTGTATATCTTCAGCGGCGATTCCCTGTACCACGAGGATAAAAAAGAAGACACCGATCTGTTGCTGTCCCCGCTGTTTTACTGGGGGCGCGGTGATACGGAGAAGGAACGATACTTCAGCGTCTTTCCGTTCTACGGTCGCATAAAAGATAAATTCGCGCACGCGGAAATTTCGTACGTCATGTTTCCGCTCTATTCCAGCTGGACCTACGGGCGGTACACAGCGCACGGTATTCTCTGGCCGCTCGTGATGTGGGGTTCGTCGCCCACCAGGAGCGACCTGCGGATCTTTCCGTTTTATTCGCACAAGATTCACCGCGGGAAGTACGATCGCCGCACGGTGCTCTGGCCCTTCATCCAGTGGGGCCAGGAGGACCTGGACAAAAAAGAACCGCGCGGGTACTTTTTATTCTGGCCGATCTACGGACGCAAGTGGTCGCGCGACGGGAACCTGAGCGTACATTCGATCATGCCCATCCTCGGCGGGTGGCCGTTGATCGCCGCATGGGGCAGTGACAAAAAAACGGACTCGTTCGATTTTAAGGCCCTGCTGTTTCTGATCCAGCGCACGCGCAGCAAAGATCCGTACATCAACAAGTTTTTTTTCATCCCGTTCTACGGGTTTTACGATTTCGGCAACTTCGAGGACGAATCCACGAAAGGTTTTTCGGCCACGCAGGAAGGGTATTTCATCACGCCGTTCTACGCCAGTCTGAAAACACACTCGGTGATTCTGGAATCCGAATACACGAGCCTGTTTCCCGTTTACATCGACAATAAACGGTACTATCGCAAAGAACGCGAAAGCGAAAACTACCTCAAAATCTGGCCGCTGTTCAATTATTCGTACGACAGCCGCGGCAACACCGCGTTTCGGATGATCACGCTCCTGCCCTGGCGTTCGGACACCTTCGAAAAAGTCTGGGGACCGTACTACTCTCTGGTGGAATACAACCGTTTCGAAAACGGCGATCGATATTTCTCCCTGTTTTTTCGCCTGTATTCGCAGTACTGGAACGCGAACGAATTTCATCTGTACCTGCTGGGCCTGTTCGAACTGCACCTCGCTCCCGATTACTGGTCCGTCAAACTCCTGGGGGGGGTTCTGGGTTACCGCTACGATTACGGGCGGGTCGTGGATCCGCCGCTGGAAACGCCCGCGCTGGGTCGGGCGCTGGCGCGACCGCCGCCGGACCCCGGCGAAATTTACACGAGGCCGGGCGAAAGCAGCTTTTACCTGTTCTGGATGCGATTTTAGAGTTGTTGCCAGATTAAACTCTAATAGCCTGCATGGAGGCAGACTCATTCGCGTCAGCGAATGCGAGGAATCGCGAGAAACCCGCGATTCTGACGTTGCCGAATCGCCACGGATGGTGATTCGGCATCAACTAAAATATGAACAAGCTGCTTGAATTTCTGGATAAAATTTTCACTCCCATTCGCGGAGCGGGCGACGTATTGCTGTTGATCGGCCGTACGATCGCCAATCTGCACTGGCTCTGGTTTAAACGGGGCGAGACCCTGCGTCAGATGTACGTGTCCGGTTTTAAGAGTCTCTCCACGGTCAGCATCGTGGCGTTGTTCACCGGGATGATTATCTCATTGCAGACGGGCCTCGCGCTCAAAGATTTCGGTCAACAGGATTTGATCGGGCAGGTGATCGTGGTGACCCTCACGCGGGAGATGTCGCCGTTCATGTCCGCGCTGATTCTCGCGGCCGCGGTCGGTTCGGCCATGGCGGCCGAGATCGGCACGATGAAAGTTTCCGAGGAAGTGGACGCGCTCGAAGTCATGTCGATCGACCCGGTGCGTTATTTGATTCTGCCGCGCATCGTCGGTTTTACGATGATGGTGCCGGTTCTGTCCACGTACGCGACCCTGCTCGGCGTCCTGGGCGGCGGGGTCGTGGCCAATACGCAACTGAACGTGGATTTCGCCGGCTACTTCACCTCCGTGCTGGAAGTACTCAAGACACGGTCCGGGCTCAAAGACATCTGGGTGGGCCAGTTGAAGGCCCTGGCGTACGGGTTGACGATTTCGTCGATTTCCTGTCAACAGGGCCTCAGCGCTTCGGGCGGGGCCATCGGGGTCGGGCGGGCGGTGCGACAGTCCGTGGTTTCGTCGTTTCTCATGGTCATCATTCTGGGATATTTTTTGTCCTCGGTCTTTTACCGCTGACCCGGATTACGCACGAAATTCTCCATATGAATCCGGGCTGAATCGTATGCGACGTTTTCAAATCAATCGTTCTGTGATCGTCGGCCTGGGTTTCTGGGTCGGCATGCTGGTCGTCGGTTATTTCACGATCATCGTCCAGAAGTCGCGCGAGGTGAAACAACCCACGTTCATGCCCGTGCGCCTGGTGACCGCGGAAGGACTCAAGATCGGCGCGCCCGTGCGCATGCTCGGCGTGGACTACGGCGTGCTCAGCTCGCTCCACTACATGGAAATCGACGCGACTGGCTGGCCGATTCCCTGGTCCGAGGACGGCACCGCCGACCGTCCGCGTCCGGCGGGACAGACCGTCATCGCCATCATCGATCTGGTGGACCGTCCGCGTCTGTATTCGAATTATACGATTTTCACCCGCACTGAACGTCCGCTGGAACCGAAGGGCGTGGACATTAACCCCGGTCAGATGGATTCGGCCGCGGTCCGCGAGATCGAGCCGCTCCTGCTTGATCGCGCCGGTCGACAGCATTTCGCCACAACAGGAATTTTGCCGAGAAAAAGAGAAATTCTGGTCGCGAAAAACTTCGACGATCCGTTTTTTCAGATCGCGGTGATCCTGACCGAAAATCGCCAGGGCATCCGCCGCATCACGTTCAATTCGGCCCAGTTCACGAGTAAAATCGACGCGGGGCAAGGGACCCTGGCTCTGCTCCTGAACCGCGACGACATCTACGCCGGCGCGAACGGCGTGCTGAAGGAGGCGATTTTTCTGGCGGGCGACGCGCGCGATCTGCTCGAAACGGCGCGCGAGAATCGCCAGCCGGTGGAATTCCTGGAAATATTTATCGCCCTCGCTTTCGCCGCGTTATAATTGAAGAAAGCGATCACGAATGCGCAAGGGATGGGCAGGGCCGCGCAGCGGGTCCCGGACGGGAGTCCGGGACCGGAGCCGAAGGCGGAGCCCGAACCAGCCCGGTCCGCGTTAGCGGATGCGCCCTGAATTCCCGGGCGCTCGCCCGGGTTTTCCGCACTTTTCCGGGAAATTCCGTAGCGGAAAAACCGGGTATTTCCGTACAGTGCCCGTATGAAGTGGCTCCAGAACGTAATCGTCGGCCTGCTGTTTTTCGGGGCCCTCGGGCTGGTCGGATACTTTACGATTATTTCGGAATCGGGGCCGTTTGCCACTCAGGGCAACCAGGTGGTCCTGTTTTTCGATAACGCGGACGGGGTCAAGATCGGCTCGCGCGTGACCGTGCTCGGCGTGCCCGCCGGTCGCGTGATCGCCATTGATCTCGTTTCGGTGAACGCGGACGGGGAACCCCTCGACGAAGCCAGCGCTTCACAAATCAGCGCCCGCATCGGACAGCGGGTGGCCATCACCGCCGAATTGCAGCGCAGTGATCCGGTGGTCTTTTACGAAAATTACTCTATAGAAGTAAAAAATGAATCCTTGTTGTCCGGGCGCATCGTGGCCATCAATCCCGGATCGGCGCTGCCGGGAGCGGACGGGTTAGCGCCCGCGGTGATTCCGGTGCTGGCCGTTTCGAGTGGTACCCTGGCCGAACGCGGACAGACCGCGCTCCGGTACCACCTTGAACAGCGTACCACGGCCTCCTACCGCGATCTCCAGGGCCGGGTGACCGGGGACCCGATCGCCGCTCTTTCGGAGATGATCGCCGAAAACCGGGACGACGTGCGCAAGACGATCAACAACATCGCCAGTATCACCGAAAAAATCAACACCGGCAAAGGCACCCTGGGTCAGTTGATCAACAACGACGAACTTCATAAAAACGCGAACACGCTCGTGACCGACGCGCAGGTCGTCGTCAAGGAAGTGCGCGAAACGCTCGAGGACACCCGTGAACAGGCGCCGGTGACAAGCATGATCCGGGCCGCGCTCACCGCGTTCTAAACCGGCGCGAGAGCGATTTCGTTCCATGTTATTTAACTCCGTCGTCTTCCTTTTCTTTTTCTTGATCACCCACCAGGTGTTCTGGCGTTTGCGTCCGGGGCATCGCCGCTACTGGCTGCTCGTGACCTCGCTCGTGTTTTACGGCTGGTGGAGCGCCGCCTTCCTGCTGCATTTCGTCGCCGTGATTCTGGTGAGTTACGTTTTCATCCGCCTGCTCCTGCGCGAACGAAAAAAAATTTACCTCTGGCTGGCGATCACGCTGCACCTCGCGCACCTGGTATTTTTCAAATACACGAATTCCGTTCTGAAAATCGCCGCGGAGGATTTCGGATTCGGACAGGCGCTCGTGTGGAAGGAAGATCTCGGACTCATCCTGCCGCTCGCGATCAGTTTCTATACGTTTCAGATCGTGGCCTTCATCGTGGATGTGTGGCGGGGCGAAATCGAAAAATCATCCCTGGTGGAGTTTACCGTCTTCATCATGTTCTTCCCGCAGCTCATCGCGGGACCCATCATGCGCCACGACGATTTCCTCCCGCAGATGGACCGCGCCGTTTTGCGCCGACAGGACACCTACAACGGGCTCTACTGGCTCGCGCTGGGCGTGATTAAAAAAGTTCTGATCGCCGACGAAATCGCGGTCCTCATCAATCCGGTCTGGGCCACACCTGGAAAATTCGACACGATCAGCATCGTCGCCGCGTCGCTCGGTTTTTCGGCTCAGGTCTACTGCGATTTCTCCGGTTATACGGACATGGCGCGCGGCATGGCGCGTTTACTGGGGTATGATATTCCTGAAAACTTTTTCGCGCCGTTTCTTTCCACTTCGTTCGCGGGCCTGTGGCGGCGCTGGCATGTGACGCTCTCCACCTGGCTGCGCGATTATCTGTACATTCCGCTGGGCGGCAACCGGGTCACGCCGACGCGTTTTTATGTGAACGTCATGCTGGTGATGTCGCTCGGCGGGATCTGGCACGGGAACACCTATACGTATTTCGTCTGGGGTTTCCTGCACGGGGTGTTCCTGGTCGTGGAACGTTTGCTCGGCCGGGACCGGGGCCCGACCACCTGGTGGGGAAAAATTTTCGGCTGGATGATCGTCGCCGTCGGGTGGCAGATCGGTGCCACCTTTTTTCGCTCGGCGGATCTGAGCGCGGCCTGGGACGTTCTAACGGGCGCGCTGGGTCTGGGAACGGGCTCACAGACAGTTGAAAAACCGATCCAGGTTTTCCAGTTGTTCGCGATCATGATGGGCCTCCAGATCCTACAGGAAACGCGCGCGAAATACGAAGGATTTTTAAAACGGCACGCGGCGCTCATTGTTCCGATTCTCGCGATCGTTCTGTTTTATCTGATCGCGCGCATCGAACGTCCGGCCGAAGAGTTTATCTACTTTCAGTTTTGAAGCGGGCGGCTGTCCTCACATGGATACCAGATACAAATATTACATCCTGATCCTCTTCGGCGGGGTCTTCCTCCTGGATAAACTGGCCCTGATTCCCGTCCTCCGTGAGGCCGGGCGCGCGGAGCCGACGGCCAACGAAAACATCATCTACAACGTACGCGAGGTGTTTCGCCGGGCGCCCGTGGACCGGCCGGTGGTCGCCCTGTTTGGTTCATCGAGGTCGGATATTTTCAAATTTATGGCCCCGGCCGAACTGAAAAAGGCCCTGCATCTGACGGCCGCCGAAAAAACGACGCTGGCCGGTCAGCATTTCGAAACGCGTTCCATTATCCGCGCTTCCGAGTTGTTTCTGGCCTATACGCTGATTGAAAGTATGCTGCGCGAACGCAAACCCGATCTCGTGGTGCTCGAAGTCTCGCCCGAGATGTTCAATAAAAACAGCCCGTTCAATATGAACCTGTACATCCAGAATCACGTCTATGACACGGCGATTCTGAAGGCCGCTCCGGGTTTTACTTCCGGCAGCCTGCGCGCGGAGGTGATCAACCGCCTGCTCTTCGCGACCTACGCTTACCGCTGGCGACCGGAACGCGCGGTCGAAAATTTGATCCGCGGGGAGACGGCCGCGCAGTCCCGTTTTCTGACCCAGATTCTGCTGGATCGCCAGCCGAATGTGGAGCCACTGCCCGCCGACTATAAAGAATACGAAGAAGGCGATATCCCCGCCGATGTGTTCGAGAAACGTTTCGTACAGTACACCGAATTTCTCGTGAACGAAAATATTTTGATGCGCTACGAAAACGACCCGGACGAAGTGAAGGCCCTCGCGGCGATTCTGGAACTGTGCCGGGAGCGCGGCGTGCGCGTGGTGGTCTGGATGCCGTACGTTCATCCCATCCTGGCGCGCCGCTGGGCCGCGACCGATTACCCGGCGATCCAACCCCAGGTGGAGGCGACGGTGCGCGCGGCCGGGGTCCCGTTCTTTAAAGGGTTTTCGTACAATATGGCCTGCCGGCGTTTCGTGGACGCAAGCCATCTTTCCGGCCGCTGCGCCCCGTATCTCATGGCGCGTATTCTCGAAACGGCGAACCATCGCGAGCCGGTGACGACCGAGTCCCTCAAGTGAGCCTGTAATCCAGAACCTGTAACAGGTGCCGGGGGTTGAGATAAACGTTTGCTGGAAGCTGCCCGTTCTCGCGAAAATTCGATCGTGGTGCTTTATGCCCGTCAAATCGTGGCCTTAAAGCGCGCGGCCATGTTCAAAACTTGCTCATGATGTCGTCGATGAACGAGCTTTCGGCCCCGCTTTCGCAGGTGACGGCCGCGCCCACGTCCCCGGATTCCAGCACGCATTCCACCCGCTTTTTCTGAAGCGACATACAATAGTCGACCACCGCGTCCTTGCCCTGGGTCGTTTTCATGGCCGCGAGGACTCCCTGGTGGCCGGCCTGTTGCAATTGTAAAAGGTGCCGGTAATAATTCCCACACAGCGCCAGATCCGGTTTGCGGTTGCAGCCGGCCAGTGCCAGCAGCCCGAGGGCTACCAGTCCGCCGGTGGCGATATTAATAAAACGATGTTTGAGATGTTTCATGCCTGGAGGTCCTTTCCCGTCTTCGCGGAAGTGAACAGTTCAGTCCGGAAATTTTTTAATTGATCTGCCCGGGTCGACCGGCAGGATGCTGCTGCTCGGGTTCAGCGTTTTTTGTCCTACAGCCGAAGCATGTTTTTTGCCCCCGGACACAATGTCGAGAAATATCCTGATTACCGGCGCTTTTGCCCCCGAAATTGATCTCGTCGTGCGCGGGGTGCGGTCCAGGTCGCTCGGCGAAGCAGCGCTCATCCAGCGCCTCTTCGGCCAGAGTGTTCGCATCGATTCTTTCGAATGCGGGATCGGCAATATTACCGCGGCCCTGAATCTCCAGGAACGAATTCTGCGAACGGAAGACACGCCGGAGGAGGTCATCTTTCTGGGTTCGGCGGGCATCTATCCATATGCCGTGGTGGGACATTTGCTGCCGGCGCAGTTCGGTTTCAGCCGCAACTTCGCGAACTACGAAATTTCAGTTCTGGAAGGACGCGGGAAAATTCCCGATTTGATGGTGGCGCGGATTCGAACCGACCCCGGTCTCCTGGGGCGCCACATCATTACGTCCCTCTCGCTTCCGGAAGGGCAGGTCAACTCGCCTGATTCGCTCACGCTGGCCGGGCAGCCCGGCGACGGGGTGAACCTGTATCGCCCGCTCGATTTCGAGAACATGGAAGTGTTCGGATTGGCCTCGGTGGCCCAGCGACATAATCTTTCTTTCTGCGCGATTTTCGCGCTCACCAATAAAGTCGGCCCGGACGGTTCGCGCGAATGGGCCGCCTCCCACCGCGAACTGTCGCTCCAGTTACAAACCTCCATATTACGTCTCTTCGACGAAGACTGAGCGGGTGACGAACCGCGCGGGGACGACCCCGCTGCGATTTCGCCGTGGTCAAAATTCAAAATATTTCCGCTCCGGCTTTCAGATTCGCGCCTTCCGGCGACGATATTTTTTTTAGCGGGTAAGGAAACGAAACAACCGATGCAGGCTCGCGCGATTCCGATGGAAGAAAGATCAATTCGATTTCGTATTAAACTGACCGTCGCGGTGTATCGCGATAAGAAACTATCTTATCGCAAAGACCTGGTTGTTCCCACGGTTTATACACGCCGCTCCGAGGCGCGCGCGCACATCAAAAAAGAAATTCGCGACCGTCTGCGTAATTCGAATTTTTTTATTTCGCCGCGAGTCGATTTCGATCTCGTGCGTTATTCCCAGGAAGCCAGTTGCAATACGTATCTGCGCTACCGCATCGTCGAAGAGCAACCCGTTACCACCGTGCCCGCGCGCGGGGAACTGGAAACCGGCGAGCGCGTCCAGGGCTGATCCCCTGGCGCCGGGGGCTTTTCTCTTCATTAAATTGTTGACCCCCGGCGCGTACGGACCAGTCTTCTCACCATGGCCGGTCCGGTCGCCGAATCTGATAAGCTTGAACTGGAAGCCCACGCCCAGGCGTACCTCCGGATCTTCCAGGCGGTTCTGAGCAAAAAGGCCGGCGATCCGGCGCAGAAACAGGCCGTGCTGGGGCGCCTGAACTCGTATCTACGCCAGAATATTACGACGCTGGACGCGTTCATCGACCATATCCCGCAATTTTCAAAGGCGCTCGGTGTGCCCGAACCCGCGCTGGGAAATTTTATCGGGGCGAATTTCATTCGCGCTTTAAATCAGGTAAAAGACGAGACCCGGAAAAAAGCCGGGGCGACCGTGAGTGCGCCCGGAGCCTCCGGCGTGGCGACAGCCGCCCCCGGAAGCGGCCCGGCCCCGGCGGCGCGTGACAACGAGCCCAAAAAATCAGACCGTATTCTCGATGAAATCGCCCGACGCTTCGGCGTGGTGATCGAAGCCGGCGGTGTTTTTCAGTCGCTCGACGACGGGTTGATGAAACTGGTTACGCCGTCCGGTGAAGTGTTGCCAGCGTCCCTGACGGGCGGCTCCATGGGTCCGGCCGAAGCGGCTCCCTCCGGCAATGGTGGCGCCGCTCCGGCCGCCGCCGCGACAGACGCGAAACCCGCTCCCAAACCGGCTGCACCCGCGACGAAAGCGGCCCCGACCGGGCCCCTGATCAAAGAGAAACTGTTGCTGACCGAGCTGCTCGAAAAATTCGGAAATGTCCTCGATATCCCTGGAAAGCTCGAACCAGCGGTCTGGGAAGAGGAAGGTGCCGAGGGCAATGGCGAACCCGGGCCGGTCGCCGCTCCCGCGGTCCAGGCACCGGAGCGAGCGGCCATCGCTACGCCAGCGCCCAAAAAAGCCACGCCCGCCGGGCCCCTGATTCGCGAGAAATTGCTGCTGACCGAGCTGCTTGAAAAATTCGGCAATGTCCTGGATATTCCGGGGAAACTGGAACCTTCCGTCTGGGAGGACGAGGAAGGCGGCGGCGGTGGGGCTCCCACCGATGCGGGTCTTGCGTCGGCGGAGTACGATACGAGCGGAGCGGACGCTTCGCCGTCGGTTTTTGATCGCATTCCCATGACCTTTGGTGAGTACGCGACGATCCAGAAAAAAATTCAGGCCTTCCAGGCGTCCGGAGACCAGAGCGTGTATCGTGCCTGGCTGAACAACGAAGCGGGCCTCCCGGGCAAGGCTATGATCGGGCTGCGGAATCTTGATAATCGCGAGCGCAACAGCGGCGGGATCAACTGGCAGGACGAATACGCCAACCTCGCGGTCCATCTGGGCGTCGACGTGCGTCAGGTGGAGGATTTCCACCTGCGCATGAAGTATTTCATTCGAATTCAGCAACACATCAACCAGCTGACCCACACGATCAAATCCCAGGGTCCCGCGCTCCTGGGGGCGGCCCAGAAAATCTGGCCGCAGGTTTTGCAGATTTTTCATAACCCGGGGGACGCGGGATCGTACCGGTCGCAGCTGAAAATCATCCTGTTGCAAATCCCGGATCCGGCCCTGAAAGAAAAGATGGTGGGTGCTCTGGGTCCGGTTTTTGACGAAGTCGCGGCGGTTTACGAAGATCTCGATCATTGAGCCCGCGAAAAACCCCGGCCCGGGAGGCTCCCGGCGCTTTTTTTCCGAATTTCCACCCACCCCGGCACGCTTTTTCCGCGGGAAGTGCCAATTCCATGAATACTCCTTGACCCGGAACCGGCCTTTGAAAAGCATGATCATTTACTTTCCGGTTTCCGGTCGTGCCCTCTTAGCTCAGTTGGTAGAGCGCATCCATGGTAAGGATGAGGTCACCAGTTCAAGCCTGGTAGAGGGCTCATGCTATCTGGTGCCGGGGCAGGAGCCGGGAGGAAAGCCCGGACCGCCGGGGCAAAGAATCGTTAACTTGAATACGCACTGATAAAAACAGGCCGGTAGTTCAATGGTTAGAACAAGGGTCTCCAAAACCCTGGATGAGAGTTCGATTCTTTCCCGGCCTGCATTCTGGAATTGTCTATGGCGGGTATCACGCAGTTTTTTAAGGAAAGCCGGGAAGAGCTCCGGAAAGTCGCGTGGCCTTCGCGCGAGGAAGTGCTCGGCTCCACGCTCGTGGTGCTGGGCACTGTATTGATTATTTCGATTTTTTTATTCACCCTGGACCATGTGTTTGAGTCGGCGTTTGACGCCCTCATCAAGCTCGGGACCGGAAGTTGATCGGGTCGACGTGAAGGTTATGAGTTTACAGTGGTACGTCATCCGCACCTATTCCGGTCATGAGAAGAAGGTGAAGACGAATCTGGAAAAGATGGTCCAGTTGAAGTCGCTCGGGGGTAAGGTCGGGCAGGTGAACATCCCCACGATCAAAGTCGCCGAAATGAAAGGCGGTAAAAAGCGGATCGTTGAGAAAAAGTTCATGCCGGGTTATATTCTGGCCCAGCTGGAAATGGACGACGAACTTCAATTCATGATCCGTCGGCTGCCGTCCGTTTCGGGTTTCGTCGGTTCGCCGGATCCGGAAGCTCTGGATGACGAAGAGGTGAAAAACCTCATGAACGGCGGGGATTCCTTCGAGGAGGAAGCGCCCGTGGCCCGGATTCTGTTCTCGGTGGGTGAGACCGTCAAGATTGTGGACGGTCCCTTCGCGAACTTCACGGGCGTCGTGGATGAAATTATGCCGGACAAGGGCCGGTTGCGGGTCAAGGTGGAAATCTTCGGACAGTCCACCCCCGTGGAGCTGGATTATTTGCAGGTGGCGTCGAACGTCGGCTGAAACCGGTTCCTCAAATTATGTAAACAATATTGATTACGCGCTGCCGGCCGCCGGACGAAAACAAAGTACGCTTTGTGTTCCCGGTGGCCGTCGCGTTTCGTGGAAAGACGATGGCATCGAAAAAAATAGTAACTCAGATCAAGCTGCAGGTGGAGGCCGGGAAAGCCAATCCGGCGCCCCCCGTCGGTCCGGCCCTCGGTCAGCACGGCCTGAACATCATGGAATTCTGCAAACAATTCAATGAGCGGACCAAGGCCCAGATCGGTATCAAGCTGCCCGTCGTGATCACTGTGTTCGCCGATCGCAGTTTTACGTTTATTACGAAATCGCCGCCCGCGCCGCTCCTGGTGAAAAAGGAACTCGGCCTGGAAAGCGGTTCGGCGGTCCCCAACAAAAACAAAGTGGGCCGTATTTCGCGCGAACAACTGGAAAAAATCGCGAATATAAAAATGAAGGATTTAAATTGCAATGACATGGATGCGGCCGTGAAAATTCTGGCTGGAACCTGTCGCTCCATGGGCGTGGAAGTCGACGCCTGATCAATCGGAGAGAATTGTAGCTATGAAACGCGGCAAAAAGTGGAAGGAAGCCATCAAAAAGGTCGATCGTACAAAAGCGTACGAAATCGAAGATGCTGCCGGTCTGATCGCGAAGGTCAGTTTTTCGAAGTTTACGGGAACCGTGGAAGCGGCCGTAAAAATCGGTTATAAATCGTTCCAGAACGTGCGTGGCGTTCTCAATCTCCCCCATGGCACCGGAAAAACCGTCCGGGTCGTGGTTATCGCCCGCGAAGACAAGCACGCGGAAGCGAAAGAAGCCGGCGCGGATTACGTCGGCGGGACAGAGATGGTGGAAAAAATCCAGAAGGAAAACTGGACGGATTTTGACGCCTGCATCGCCACACCGGACATGATGCGTGAAGTGGGCAAGCTCGGGCCGATCCTCGGCCGCAAGGGTTTGATGCCCAAGCCGCGGGCCGGAACCGTCACGAACGACATCGCCAGAGCCGTCAAAGACGTGAAAGGCGGTCAGGTGGAATACCGCCCGGATAAATCCGGGGTGATCCATCTGGGAATCGGTCGGGTCAACTTCACCCCCGCGCAACTGGTCGACAATCTCAAGTCTTTTTACCAGGGCCTGATGAAAGATAAGCCGTCTGACGCGAAGGGCGAATACATCAGAAGTTTTTATATCGCTCCCACGATGGGGCCGGGTATCAAAGTGAATCCCCGGTCGCTCGCCTGATCGGGGCGGACTTAGTCACAGGCAGAGGAAACGAAAGATGCCATCCGCAAGTAACGTAGAGCGACTGAGCGAAATCAAAGCCATCCTGGCCGAAGGCAAAAACTTCGTGGTCACGACCTACTCCGGCCTTTCGGTTGAGAAGGTATCGGTCGTGCGCGGCGAAGTCCGTCAGTTGCACGGATCGCGTTTTAAAGTCATCAAAAACAATCTCTTTCGCATCGCGCTCAAGGAGAGCCCGGATCACGCGGGCGTCCTGGAAAAACTCGACAAAGAACTGCACGGACCGCTCGCTGTTTCCTTTACGGAAGAAAACCTGCCGGCTCTCTCCAAAGTGCTGGTCAAGTTTGAGAAAGAACTCGAGCCCGTAAAGATCAAGGGCGGCTGTCTGAACGGAGTCTATCTCTCCGGCGCGGAAGTCAAAGAAATCGCTACCCTGCCTTCGCGCGAAGAACTGCTTTCCATCATCGGGCGCGGGCTCAATACCCCGGCCACAAAAATCGCCACGGGCATCAATCAGATCATCGCGTCGCTCGCGCGCGGGATCAAGGCTGTCGGCGAAAAGAACGGCTGAGCCGAAGGAATACGAACTTAATACCGTACTGAATTATACCGTACTGGATAGATAAAGGAGACAAGATCAATGGCGAATGTAGATGCATTGCTGGATCAAATCGGTGGTCTGACTCTGACCGAAGCGGCTGACCTGGTCAAAAAAATGGAGGAGAAGTTCGGAATCTCCACCGCGGCGCCCGTGGCTGTGGCCATGGGTGGCGGCGCTTCCGGAGGCGGCGGTGACGCCGGCGCCGACGAAGATACCACCTACAACGTCGTTCTGAAAGCCTTCGGCGATAAGAAGATCGACGTTATCAAGGCAGTTCGTGAAGCGACCGGTCTGGGTCTGAAAGAAGCGAAAGACCTCGTGGAAAAGGGCAACCAGGCTGTGAAAGAAGGCCTTGAAAAAGCCCCTGCCGAAGATTTGAAGAAGAAACTGGAAGCCGCCGGGGCAACCGTAGAACTGGCAAAAGCCTGATTACGGACGGTCACGCGTTGTCGCTTGCGCACCGGGTTCAGGCTGCGGGCTTTCCGTTCGTTCGGAGACGCTCGCGGCGTGAGCCGGGCCAGGTCCGCGGCCGCCCTGTTTCTTTTTCCTGCCGGCCCTCCGGGGAGGGGGTCGGGCCCGGGTGTACGTCCGTGCGCCCGGATTTCGTGTTTTAATTCTCCCTGAAATTCAGTCACTGGAACTCTTCATGATTGGCGTTGTACCCAGAAAAACAGTAAACCTCGGCAAGATCACCGATACGTCCGGGATTCCCGATTTGATCGATATTCAAATCCGCTCGTACAACTGGTTCTTGCAGAGAGAGTCCGCCTCCGCCAAACGCGATAACCAGGGTCTCGAGGCGGTCTTCCAGGATACCTTCCCGATCGAAAGTCCCAACGAGGACATGGTCGTGGAGTACGTTTCGTACGCCTTTGGCGATCCCAAGTGGGACGAAGAGGAATGCAAAAACCGCGACGCCACCTACTCCCTGCCGCTGCGCGCGATCATTCGTCTGGTCCATAAAGAAACCCTGCTCATTCGCCAGCAGGAAGTGTACATGGGCGATCTGCCCGTCATGACCGAACAGGGCACGTTCATCATCAACGGAGCCGAACGCGTCGTCGTATCCCAGTTGCACCGTTCGCCCGGGATATTTTTCTTTTACGACGCGGAAAAGCGCGTCTACAGCGCGCGGGTGATCCCGTACCGTGGTTCCTGGCTCGAACTCGAGATGGACACCAAGGGCATCCTGGTCGCGCGCATCGATCGTAAGAAAAAATTCCCCGCCACCCTGCTCTTGAAAGCCATGGGGCACGACACCAGCGAAGGCGTCCTGCGTCTGTTTTACGAAACCGAAACGCACCGCATTTCGGGCGCCACGAGCAAAGAACTCAAAAAGATCATCGGCCGGCGGATCGCCACGCGCGTCGTCAATAAAGAGACCAGCGAAACCGTGCTGTACAGCGGTGAAAAACTCAACGAAGACAACATCGATATTCTGAAAGAGATGAAGGTCAAACAGATCGATCTTCTGATCTTTCCCGGCGGCAAAGATGACGTCACCGTCATCAACTGTCTGGAAAAAGACGGGGCGGAAACCCAGGAAGAAGCCCTGCACAAGTTCCAGACCCTGATGCGTCCGGGCGAACCCTTCAACCTGGAAAACGCGAAAAACGAACTGACCCGTCTGTTTTTTTCCGAAAAAACTTACGACCTGGGCAGCGTCGGTCGTTACAAGATCAACAACAAATTCGCCTTTCATAACCCGAAAGAGTTTAAAGGCGAAAGCCGCGCCCTGCGTCCGGTGGACATCGTCGAGACGCTCAAGTATTTCGTGAATCTGGTCAACGAAGTCCCCGATTTCCATTTCGACGATATTGACCACCTCGGCAACCGCCGGGTGCGCAGCGTCGGCGAACTGCTCATGAACCAGTTGAAAGTTGGTTTTTCGCGGATGGAACGCGTGGTCAAAGAACGGATGACCGTGCAGGACATCGACGTGATCACCCCGCAGGCTCTGATCTCCATCAAGCCGATCATGGCCGTGATCAACGAATTTTTCGGGTCGAGCCAGCTTTCGCAGTTCATGGACCAGACGAACCCCCTGGCGGAGCTGACCCACAAACGCCGTCTGAACGCCCTCGGGCCTGGCGGTCTTTCACGCGAACGCGCCGGTTTCGAGGTGCGGGACGTGCATTACAGCCACTACGGTCGCATGTGCCCGATTGAGACGCCGGAAGGCCCGAACATCGGCCTGATCGTATCCATGAGCTCGTACTGCCGCGTGAACCAATTCGGCTTCCTGGAAACCCCGTATCGAAAAGTGAAAAAGGGCAAGGTCTCCGGGGAGATCGAATACCTGACCGCGGACATCGAAGAACGTTTTAATATCGCCCAGGCAAACGCGCCCATCAAGGAAGACGGTACGTTCGTGAACAAACTCGTAAGCTGCCGGCGCCGGACGCAGTATCCTTTCGTTCCCCCGGAAGAAGTGAACTACATGGATATGGCACCGCTGCAGGTGGTCAGCGTTTCCACTTCGCTCATTCCGTTCCTGGAACACGATGACGCGAACCGCGCGCTCATGGGATCGAACATGCAACGCCAGGCCGTGCCCCTGCTGGTGGATGAGGCCCCGCTGGTGGGCACCGGCATGGAGTCCAAGGCCGTGTACGACTCGCGGGTCTGCACTGTGGCGCGTCAGGACGGGGTCGTCGTCAAGGTGGACGCGCGTCATCTCGAAGTAAAAGTGAGCGGGGTCAAAGACCCGGTCGTCTATAAATTGACCAAGTTCAAAAAATCGAACCAGGGCACCTGCATGAACCAGACTCCGGTCGTGCGCGTCATCCAGGCTCCCGGCAACGGGAAAATCGGCAAGGTATCGAAAGACCTGATCGAATTCCTGCCCGCCGAAGGCGAACCCTTCCGCTTTTCCCTGCGCGACGCGGAAGCCGAATTCGAAGTCATGACCAAAACCGGTAAGGACGTTGAGCCGGGCGAAATACTCGCCGGGCAGAAAGTCACGGGTGAAGTCCGCGACGATATGGGCTACGTCGTCAAAAAGGGCACGATCCTCGCGGACGGACCGGCGGTGGACCGCGGCAAACTGGCGCTCGGCAAGAACATCCTGGTGGCCTTCATGCCCTGGGAAGGGTACAACTTTGAGGACGCCATTCTCATCAGTGAACGTATCGTCAAAGACGATACCTTCACCTCCATTCATATAGAAGAATATGAAATCCAGGCTCGTGAGACCAAACTCGGCCAGGAATTGATCACGCGTGATATTCCGAACCTCAGCGACAAAGCGTTCCGCGACCTGGACGAAAACGGCATTGTCCGCATCGGCGCCGAAGTGCGCGCCGGGGACATCCTGGTCGGTATGGTCACCCCCAAGGGCGAATCGGACCTGACCCCGGAATACAAATTATTACACAGTATCTTCGGTGAAAAAGCCAAGGAAGTGCGCGACACCTCGCTGCGTATGCCCAACGGATCGGAAGGCATCGTCATCGACGTCAAACGTTACAGCCGCGAAACCGGGGACGAACTCCCCGCGGGCGTGGAAGAACAGGTCAAAGTCTACGTCGCCAAAAAGCGCAAGCTCCAGGTGGGCGATAAAATGGCCGGCCGCCACGGCAACAAAGGCGTCATCGCCCGCATCATGGCCGAAGAGGACATGCCCTACATGGAAGACGGCACGCCGCTGGACATCGTGCTCAATCCGCTCGGGGTGCCTTCGCGCATGAACCTGGGCCAGATTCTCGAAACCATGCTGGGATTCGCCGGCAAGCGTCTGAATATCGATTTCGAAACGCCCGTTTTCGACGGGGCGACCGAGGCCGATATCGGTAACTTCTTAAAAGAGGCCGATCTGCCAGAAGACTGCAAGTTCCAGCTCTACGACGGTCGCACCGGCCTGCCGTTTGAGAACAAGGTATTCTGCGGTTATATCTACATGCTGAAGCTCGCGCACCTGGTGGAAGACAAGATCCACGCGCGTTCCACCGGCCCGTACTCGCTCGTGACCCAGCAACCGCTGGGCGGGAAGGCCCAGTTCGGTGGGCAGCGCCTGGGAGAGATGGAAGTCTGGGCGCTGGAAGCGTACGGGGCGTCCCATACGCTCCAGGAACTCCTGACCGTGAAGTCGGACGATATGCTCGGCCGCGCGCGGATCTACGAGGCGATCGTGAAGGGCATCCACGCGATCAAGCCGGGGATTCCGGAATCGTTCAACGTTCTCATGCAGGAACTGCGCGGACTGGCGCTGGATGTGACGGTATACAACTCGCGCAACGAAAGAATCGAACTGACGGAACTGGACGACGACCTGAACCGCGGCGGTCGCCGGAACAAAATCAAACTCGAAACCATCGAGCATATTATTTAGATTTGTAGCTGTTTGCGGAATTTTTTAACCACGGGGGCACGGGGACACGGGGGATTCTGATTTTTTTTTCGAGCTGAGGCGTTCCGAAACGCTAATTGGCCGGAATTGATTGGACCTACCCCGTGTTCCCCGTGTTCCCCGTGGTGAAACGCCAGGGTTAAGCAAAACATGAACAGAAACCATAACGATTTTGAATCCATTAAGATCATGCTGGCTTCGCCCGAGCGAATCCGCGAGTGGTCGTTCGGCGAAGTAAAAAAACCCGAGACCATCAACTACCGGACTCTGCGACCGGAGCGGGATGGCCTCTTCTGCGAACGGATCTTCGGCACGACCAAAGACTGGGAATGTTACTGCGGCAAGTTCAAGTCGATTCGTTACAAAGGCGTGATCTGCGATCGTTGCGGGGTGGAAGTGACCCACAGCAAGGTGCGTCGCGAGCGCATGGGCCACGTGGAGCTGGCTTCGCCGGTGGCGCACATCTGGTACTACCGCAGCGTGCCGAGCCGCATGGGCCTTTTGCTCAACCTGACCATCAATCAGCTCAAAAGCATTCTGTACTTTGAAAAATACGTCATCATCGATCCGGCCGAATCCGACCGCGAACTCGGCGAACTGATCGACGAAGAGGAATACCACGAATACCTGGACGAATACGGCGATAAATTCGTCGCCATGATCGGCGGGGACGCGGTCAAGGAACTCCTGGCCCGCATCGATCTCGAATCGGAAGCGCGCGACATTCGCGCGAAAATCGCCGAAAAAGAAAAAGTCACCGACCGCCGCATTCTCAAACGCCTCGAGGTAATCGAAAGCCTGCGCGAATCGGGCAACCGCGCCGAGTGGATGATGCTGGACGCCGTGCCGGTCATCCCGCCCGAACTGCGCCCCATGGTTCAACTGGAAGGCGGGCGCTTCGCCACTTCCGATCTGAACGACCTGTATCGCCGCGTCATCAACCGCAACAATCGCCTCAAGCGACTTCTGGCCCTCAAGGCCCCGGAAATCATCGTGCGCAACGAAAAGCGCATGCTCCAGGAAGCCGTCGACGCGCTCTTCGACAACTCGCGCCGCAAGCGCAGCGTCAAGGGCAAGGGCAACCGTCCGCTCAAATCCCTGTCGGACATGCTCAAAGGCAAAACGGGCCGCTTCCGCCAGAACCTGCTCGGCAAACGCGTGGATTACTCGGGACGTTCCGTTATCGTGATCGGGCCGGAACTGAAGATTCATCAGATGGGCCTGCCGAAAAAGATGGCGCTCGAACTCTTCAAGCCCTTCATCATGAAGCGCCTGGTCGATCTGGAACTCGCGCCGAACATCAAATCGGCCAAGAAAAAAGTCGAAGCCGAAGAAAAAGAAGTTTTCGAGGCGCTCGACGAAGTCATCAAAGAACACCCGGTCCTCCTCAACCGCGCGCCCACTCTGCACCGTCTGGGCATCCAGGGATTCCTGCCCGTGTTGGTGGAAGGCAAGGCGATCAAACTGCACCCCCTGGTCTGTCACGCGTTCAACGCCGACTTCGACGGGGACCAGATGGCCATCCACGTGCCGCTTTCGCCGAAAGCCCAGCTTGAAACCTGGATGCTGATGCTGGCCGCGCACAACTTGCTCAACCCGGCCAACGGGGCGCCGATCGTCGGGCCCACCCAGGATATGGTGCTCGGCATCTTCTTGCTGACATCGCAGCTGGAAGGAGACATTGGCGAAGGCAAAATCTTCGGTGATATGGACGAAATCCTGTACGCGGTCAACGCGAACGCGGTCGGTCTGCGCGCGAAAGTTTCCGCGCTGCACCGCGGAAAGTTGATCCAGACCACCCCGGGTCGGATCATCTTCAACAGCATCTTCCCCGAAAACTATCCGTACGTAAACCGGGCGATTTCGGATAAAGAGATCAACAAGATCATCGCCGAACTCTACGGACGCTACGGCTCCGGGGTTGTTGTGGCCATCCTCGATAAATTCAAGGAGCTCGGCTTCCGCTACGCGACCGTGTTCGCGCCCACGATCGGCATCACGGACATCAAGGTATCCCCGCGCAAAGGCGATATGATTTCCGGGGCCAACAAAGAAGTGGCCGACGTGGAAAAGGCCCATCGCAACGGGGTCATCACCAACGACGAACGTTACAAAAAAGTCATCGAGATCTGGACCAAAACCAACGAGCAGATCACCGAGTCCATGTTCGCCGAACTGGAAAAGGACCAGAAAGGTTTCAACCCCATCTACATGATGGCCCAGTCCGGGGCGCGCGGATCGAAGCAGCAAATTCGCCAGCTGGCGGGGATGCGCGGTCTGATGGCCCGGCCCTCCGGCGAGATCATCGAACTGGCCATCCGGTCGAACTTCCGCGAGGGCCTTGGGATCCTGGAATTTTTTATCTCCACGCACGGGGCCCGCAAAGGTCTGGCTGACACGGCGCTGAAAACCGCCGACGCCGGTTACCTCACTCGCCGCCTGGTGGACATCGCGCAGGACGTGATCATCACCGAACGCGACTGCGGTACCGTGAACGGCGTTCGCGCCCGCGCGGTCCGCGAAGGCGAAAAAACGATCGTCTCCCTGGGCGACCGTGTCTTCGGCCGCTACACGGCCGAACCTGTCCTCGATCCGGTGACGAATGTGGAAGTCATGCCGCGTAATACCCTGGTGGATCGGCGCATCTCGCAAAAGATCGATTCCATGGGCCTCGAGTCCGTGCTGATTCGGAGCGCGCTTACGTGTGAGACGCGCCACGGCCTCTGTACCTGCTGCTACGGAATGGACCTTGCCCGCCTCAAAGACGCCGAAATGGGCGAAGCGGTGGGCATTATCGCCGCGCAATCGATCGGTCAGCCGGGCACCCAGCTCACCATGCGGACCTTTCACGTGGGCGGGGTCGCCACGAACGTGCAGGTCAAGGAAAGCGCGCACCGGTTGCCGTACGAAGCGATGATTCTTTCCATCAGTGGAACGCGGATCACGACGCCGAAAGGCGATGTCGTCTTCTCCAACCGCGGTAGCATCGGCACCGTTCGCATCGCCCAGGTGATGGATCTGAACAAACTGATGAACATCAAAGTCGAACCGGGCCAGACCGTGGTTCCCGGCGAAATCATCGCCGGCGGCTACGACGGGGACGAAAAACCGATCAGCTCGGAAGTGGCCGGCACGATCGAAATGTCTGGCAACCGATTCATGATCAAGGGCGAAGAATCGGCGATTCCGGTGAAACCCGGGACCACACTGCAGGTCAAAGAGGGCGACTTCGTAGAAAAAGGCGGCACCATCGCCGTCTTCGACCCCTTCAACGACGTGCAGGTGGCGGAGACGAAAGGTAAGCTCGAATACCAGGATATTATCGAAGGCAAGAACCTCAAGAAAGACGAAGAGGGCAACTACCGCGTGCTCGAATACCGCCGCGAAAAACTGGCGCCGATGATCAAGGTCGGCGATTTCGAGTACACCGTGCCGCTGAACGCTCTGCTTTCCATCCGCGAAGGCCAGCCCGTTCAACCGGGGGATATCCTCTTTAAATTGAGCTCGGGCGCTGAAAAAACCCGGGACATCACCGGCGGTCTGCCGCGCGTGGACGAACTCTTTGAGGCGCGCCGGCCGCGGGACGCCTGTACCCTCGCCGAAATCGACGGACGCGTGGAAGATCGCAACGAAGTCGTCAAAGAAAAACGTATCATCTATTTGATCGGGGAAGCCGACGCGACCGACGACACCGAGCAGCGCGTCAAAGTGGCCATTCCCGTGGGCAAACGCCTGCGCGTACGCAACGGCGATTTCGTCAAAGCCGGTGACCAGCTCGACGAAGGTTCGTTCGATCCGCACGACATTCTGCGCATCAAAGGCCTTTCGGCTCTGCACGAATACCTGATCCACGAAGTGCAGGAAGTGTACCGCCTGCAGGGTGTGTACATCAACGACAAACACATCGAAATCATCGTGCGCCAGATGTTGCGAAAGGTGGAAGTGGCCGACCCGGGCGATACCGGTTTCGTCGTGCACCAGCAGGTGGACCGATTCAGCTTCGCCGACGAAAACGAACGCGTCGTCTCCGAGGGCGGGGTCGCGGCCACTTCGCGCCAGGTTCTGCTCGGCATCACGCGCGCTTCGCTGAATACGGACTCGTTCATCTCCGCGGCTTCCTTCCAGGAGACGACGAAAGTGCTCACCGACGCGGCGATCAAGGGCAAGCAGGATTCCCTGCTCGGCCTGAAAGAGAACGTGATCATCGGGCATCTGATCCCGGCCGGCACCGGTCTGAAATACTACCGGGATGTCGAAATTTTTAAAGAAGAATACGGCGATATTCAGCGCAGCGAAAAAGAACGCCTGGAAGAAGCCGCCCGCGATTTCATGTCCGGCCGCCAGGAAGGCATTCCCGGGTCCATGCCGACTTCGTTCTGACAAAAGGCCATGAGGGGGGGCCAGACCGCGCGGCGGTTTGGGCCCGGTTCCGTGAGAAAGAAATCCGATAGCCTATGAGTGAAAGGACCTTCGAATTCTGGCGGAAGTGGCTGGTGTGGGCGAACGTTCTGACGGCGGGAGTCGGGCTACTCGTGGCCTTCGCGGGGAACAGCATCTTCTTCGACCTTCACAACGCGGGGACGAGGGAGGTCTTTTTTGGAGGGGCGCCGTTTTCCCCCGAGGTGTTGCGGTTCAAAAACTGGCTCTTCGGGATCATCGGGGGCACAATCGTGGGCTTCCACGTGCTCATGATCTTCATTGCGGAGTACCCCTTCCGCGCTCGCGCTCGCTGGGCCTACGGCGCCATGTGGGCGGGGCTTCTGTCCTGGTTCTGTATCGATTCCGCGGTGACCACCTTCTACGGAGCCTACCACAATCTCTACCTCATCAACATCGTGGCGCTCGTTCTGATCGGCCTGCCACTTGCGGCCCTGTTGCCCGCGTTTCGGGGCAAAGGGTAGCGGCACCCCGTTTTCCCCGTGATAAAAATATCCGCAGCGCGCGCAAAACCGGCTGCGACGGTTTCTTTCCCTTACATCAGCCTGCGCAGAAACCCGTTCAACCAGCGGCCCTCCGGGTCCAGTTCGGCGCGTAATTTCCAGAAATCATTCCAGCGCGGATAGCGGGCGGCGATCTGGTCGCGCGGCGCGTAGAAGTGTTTGCCCCAGTGCGGGCGGCCTTCGAAATCGCGTTGCATCAGTTCCTCAATCGCGCGAAAATACGCCGCGTACGCCCGGCGACGGTACATGGTCAGGGTGATATTGCACGAATCGCGCCCGTACCCCGGCGAAAGCCAGGTTTCGTCGCCCCGGTAAAATCGAATCTCGATCGGAAAGTCGACCAGGTGCCCGCCGGCGTCGATCGCCGCGCGGACCGCCCGCACGCCTTCGGCCGCGCGTGTTTGATCGAAATTGTAGGCCATCTCCTGGTGGCGCACCAGGGCCGGGTACGTTGAAATCCGGTCGCTGCGATCGACGCGTTCGCGGTAGTTAAAAAGCAGATTGAGCAGCGGATTGGCGCGCGGAAGTAAAGCGGGCACGGCCGAAAGAAACGCCAGCCAGACGGAGTAAAACGCGGTGGGCATGAAGGTATCATTGATAAAATTCAGGGCCGCGCTGGTTCGCACCGGTTCTTCCGTGCGATTCCACTCCCAGACCCAGGCGGTCGCTTGATGCGGCGGCCACCAGATCTTGAAGTGATCATTGGCCTTCAGCCGTGCGGGCAATTCCTCCAGCACCTGGTCCAGCGGCTCCTTGCGAATACGCCCGTGCAAACGGAAGGCCGGCACCACGCGGATTGTCGCCTGCGCTATGATTCCCAGCGCCCCCAGCGAAACCAGGGCCGCCGGAAACCGTTCGTCGCCGCGCGCAAGGTCCAGGGTTTCCCCGGAGGCCAGCACCAGCCGCAGGCGCGCCACCTGGGTCGCGAGATTGCCGAAGGCGATGCCCGTGCCGTGCGTGCCGGTGGAAATGGCACCCGCGAAACTCTGCTTGAGAATCGTGCCCGTGTTTTCCAGCGCAAGGCCTTCCCGCGCCAGGACCTCGACGAGATCGAACAGGCGCATCCCGGCCTGGATCGTAACCTCCATGCGCGCGCGGTCGACGTTCAGGACCCGGTTGAGCCGGTCCAGGGAAACGACCGTATCCGCGTTCGACTCCGTCGCGGCCGTGTCGCTCCAGGAATGCGCCGCCCCGAACACGCGGACGCGCGCGCCGGCGCGGCCCGCTGCGGCGACAATTTCGCATAATTCAGTTTCTGTTTCCGGTTGCGCGAATTTACCCGCCCAGCGATGGGTCCGGGACCAGTTCGCGATCCGGGTGGTTTTTCCGGTTGTATTCATAGAATTTCCGCCAGGTGCCCGGTGCTTCCGCCGGCCCTGGCCGCCGGGCCCCGTGGCAGGGTCTGTTTTACCACCCGACGGGGCGGTCGAAAAGCAATTTTATCGAAAATGGCGTTTCCGGGGGACCCCCTCGGGCCTTCCCGGCCGCGAAAACGGGCACTCCGCTTTAAAAAAGCTTGTCACACAGGGCCCCGTTAAATGGAATGGCTTTCTCCGTTCGTTTGAGCGGGGGCCTGACGAGGGGTTCTCAATACTGTCCGTCACAGGATGACGTGATAAGTTGGGGATCGTAAGTTACAATACGCCAATTTCAGGTAGGCCGTTTCGGCGGCCAATGCGGGACCCGGGAAGCCATCGGGGCAACCGGGCCCGTCATTATTTTTTGGTTCGGGAAACCGGACCATAGCGGATTTATGGAATCGGTCGAAAACTACCTTCGTGTAGTTTCGCGACTTTCGCGGTCCCGGGAGTGAATCCGGGAACCGATTGGCGATACTTCGCGTATCGCCTGAGAGCGGGTTTTCGAACCGGCTCCTGACAGTTTTCAAAACGAGGAAAAGAGAACCGTGCCGACAATCAGCCAGTTAATTCGCAAAGGGCGCAAAGCGCAGCGGTCCAAGACCAAGTCGCCCGCGCTCAAGTCCTGTCCGCAGCGTCGCGGTGTATGCACGCGGGTAATGACATTTACGCCCAAGAAGCCGAACTCGGCTCTGCGTAAAGTCGCCCGGGTGCGGCTGACCACGGGGATCGAGGTTACGGCCTATATTCCGGGTGAGGGGCATAACCTCCAGGAACACAACGTCGTTTTGATTCGCGGCGGCCGGGTTAAGGACCTTCCGGGTGTGCGCTACCACATCGTGCGCGGCGCGCTGGATACCCTCGGGGTCGATAAACGTCGCAAAGGGCGTTCAAAGTACGGAGCCAAACGTCCGAAGGCCTGATGAAACCAGGCGCGGTGAAAATTTAGAAATATTAAGATCTTACATGAAGGGGTGCCATGGGGAGGACGGGATGTCCGAGTCATTGCACCGTACGAAAAAAAATGTCGCGTAGAACCGGTGCTGTTGTTCGTAGAAAAGTAGACCTGGACCCCGTTTATAACGACGAGGTTGTGGCCCGCTTCATCAATTATATGATGAAGGACGGCAAGAAGTCTACGGCGGAGCGTATTTTTTACGATGCCATGGATATCATCAAAGAAAAAAGCGGTAAAGAGGGCATCGAAGTGTTCCGCGAAGCTCTGGAGAACGTTCGCCCGCACATGGAAGTCCGGTCACGTCGCGTGGGCGGGGTAACCTACCAGGTGCCCATGGAAGTGCGTCCTTCGCGTTCGCTCGCGCTGTGCATTCGCTGGCTGGTTACGTATTCGCGGGCTCGCAATGAAAAGTCGATGGCCCAGAAACTGGCTTCTGAATTGATGGACGCGCAGAAGAACAGTGGATCGGCCGTAAAAAAACGCGACGATACACGCAAAATGGCCGAGGCCAACCGCGCATTCTCGCACTATCGCTGGTAAGGCAAGGATTTCGAACGGAATAGATCATCATGGCACGCAAGGTTCCTCTTAAACGAACGCGTAATATCGGCATCATGGCCCATATTGACGCCGGCAAGACCACCACGACGGAACGTATTCTTTTTTATACGGGTCGTACCTATAAGATCGGGGAAGTTCATTCCGGTGATACGGAAATGGACTGGATGGAACAGGAAAAAGAACGCGGGATCACCATCACTTCCGCCGCCACCACCACCTACTGGAAGGGCGCGGACGGGGACCGTGATCAACACCGTATTAATATCATCGATACTCCCGGCCACGTGGACTTCACCGTGGAAGTGGAGCGTTCGCTGCGGGTTCTGGACGGGTCGGTCGCCGTGTATGACGGCGTGGCCGGTGTTGAGCCGCAAACGGAAACCGTCTGGCGTCAGGCGGACCGTTACCATGTGCCCCGGATTTGTTTTGTAAATAAACTCGATCGGATGGGCGCCGATTTCGAATTTTGCGTACGCACCATGCAGGAGCGTCTGGGTGCGAACGTCGTGCGCCTGCAGTTGCCCATCGGCAAAGAAGCCGATTTTATCGGCGTCGTGGACCTCGTGGAGAACCGTTCTATTATTTGGAACGGAGAAGAACTGGGCGCGAAATTCGAATACCGCGAAATCCCCGCCGAACTCAAGGACGACGCGGAAGCGTTTCGCACCGAACTCATCGAAAAAGCCGCCGAGTGTGATGACGCTCTGCTCGAAAAATACCTGGAAGAGGGGACCCTCTCCGTCGGCGACCTCAAGCAGGCCATCCGGATCGGCACCCTCAAAATGAAAATTTTCCCCGTGCTCTGTGGCACGGCATTCAAGAACAAGGGCGTGCAGCCCCTGCTGGACGCGGTGCTCGATTTCCTGCCGAGCCCCGTGGACATTCCGCCAGTCTCCGGGATTGATCCGGATCACGAAGACAAACAACTCGAACGTAAGGCCGACGATGGCGAAGTTTTCTCTTCGCTCGCTTTCAAGATCATGACCGACCCGTACGTCGGGAAGTTGACCTTTTTTCGCGTATATTCCGGCGTTCTCAAAAAAGGTTCGTACGTATTTAATTCAGTGAAAGGCAAAAGGGAACGGATCGGTCGCCTGCTGCAGATGCACGCCAACGACCGCGAGGAACTGGACGAGGTATACGCGGGTGATATCGCCGCCGCCGTGGGCCTGAAAGACACGACCACCGGGGATACGCTCTGCGATGAGAGCAAACCGATCATCCTCGAAAAGATGACCTTCCCCGAGCCGGTGATCGATCTGGCCATTGAGCCGCTCACCAAAGCCGACCAGGAAAAACTCGGCACGGCCCTCATGCGTCTTTCGGACGAAGACCCCACCTTTCGCGTGAAGTCGGACCCCGAAACCGGACAGACTATCATTTCCGGTATGGGCGAACTCCACCTGGAAATCATTGTCGATCGTCTCAAGCGCGAATTCAAAGTGGAAGCCAACGTGGGCAAGCCGCAGGTGGCCTACCGCGAGACGATTCGCGGCATAGACGTCGAAGTCGAATCGAAATATATCAAGCAGACCGGCGGTCGCGGTCAGTACGGTCACTGCTGGCTGCGCGTTTCCGCGAACCCCGGCAAAGGGTACGAATTCAAAAACGGCGTCGTGGGTGGCGTGATTCCGCGCGAATTCATCCCGGCCATCGATAAAGGGATTCAGGAAGCGCTGGCGGCCGGTGTCGTGGCGGGATTCCCCGTTGTGGACGTGAAAGTCGAAGTGTTCGACGGCACGTACCACGACGTGGACTCTTCGGAGATGGCGTTCAAAATCGCCGGATCCATGGGCTTCAAAGACGCCTGTCGCAAGGCCAAGCCCGTTCTGCTCGAGCCGATCATGGCCGTGGAAGTCGTTACCCCGGAAGATTATATGGGCGACGTGGTCGGTGACCTGAACCGTCGGCGTGGCCGGATCGGTTCCATGGAACAGCGCGGTAACGCGCGCGTCGTCGCCGCTGAAGTTCCGCTGTCCGAGATGTTCGGGTACGCGACGGATTTGCGAAGCAGCACACAGGGGCGTGCCGCGTACACCATGCAATTTAAACACTACGAAGAAGTTCCCGCGAGCATCGCGACCGAGGTTACCGCGAAAGCGGCTTCGTGAGCGGGGCTGCGGCTTTATATTTTAAAAATAAACCGAGACCCACTTTTTAGAGGATAACAATGGCGAAAGAAAAATTCGATCGATCCAAGCCGCACGTGAACGTCGGAACCATCGGACACGTGGACCACGGCAAAACCACGCTGACAGCGGCGATTACAACCGTTCTTGCTAAAACCAAAGGCGGCAAAAACAAAGCCGTCAAGTACGATGAAATTGATAACGCTCCCGAGGAAAAAGCCCGGGGGATTACGATCGCTACGTCACACCAGGAATATGAGACCGACAATCGCCATTACGCGCACGTCGACTGTCCCGGCCACGCTGACTATGTGAAGAACATGATCACCGGCGCCGCGCAGATGGACGCGGCCATTCTGGTCTGCTCGGCCACCGACGGCGCCATGCCGCAGACGCGCGAGCACATTCTACTCGCCCGTCAGGTTGGTGTTCCCTACATCGTCGTGTTCCTGAACAAAGTGGACATGATCGACGCGAGCGAACGCGAAGAGATGGTGGAACTCGTTAAAGAAGAAGTCCGCGATCTCCTGGTCGGCTACGGTTTCCCCAAAGAAACTCCCTTCGTGGAAGGTTCCGCTCTGAAAGCTCTGGAAGGGGATACCTCGGACCTCGGTTCGGTGGCCATCATGAAATTGATGGATACGCTTGATACCTACGTTCCGGATCCGAAACGCGTCGTTGACAAAGACTTCCTGATGCCGGTGGAAGACGTGTTCTCCATTACCGGTCGTGGTACTGTAGCTACCGGTCGGGTAGAGCAGGGCACCATCAAAATCAACGATGAAGTCGAAATCGTCGGGATCAAAGACACCGCGAAAACGGTAATTACCGGGATCGAGATGTTCCGCAAGCTCCTGGACGACGCGCGGGCCGGCGATAATATCGGCGCCCTGCTGCGTGGCGTGAAAAAAGAGGACATTGAACGCGGTCAGGTTCTGGCCAAGCCGGGTTCGATCACCCCGCACAAAAAATTTCGCGCGGAAGTTTACGTACTGAACAAAGAAGAAGGCGGACGACACACGCCTTTCTTTAACAATTACCGTCCCCAGTTCTATTTCCGGACCACCGATGTGACCGGATCGATTGAACTGCCCAAGGGCACCGAAATGGTCATGCCCGGGGACAACGTGACAGTGGAAGTCGAATTGATTACTCCCATTGCCATGACCAAAGGACTGAAATTCGCGATTCGGGAAGGCGGGCGTACCGTCGGTTCCGGCGTGGTCGCGGAAATCACGGACTGATATGGCAACCAGGGCAGGCGGAACTATCATGGCTCAGAGAATTCGCGTAAAATTGAAGGCGTTTGACCACCGGCTGATCGATCAGTCAGCGGCCGAAATCGTCGTCACGGCCCGCCGTACGGGCGCGGAAATCTCAGGGCCGATTCCGCTTCCCACGCGGATCGAAAAATTCACCGTGCAGCGGTCGGTGCATGTGAACAAGAAGTCGCGCGAACAGTTTGAGGTTCGCACCTATAAGCGTCTGATTGATATCATGAACACCAACCCTGACACGGTGGACGCTCTTATGAAGTTGCAGTTGCCAGCGGGCGTAAGCGTCGACATCAAGAGTTAAACGCCGGCAAACGAAAGGATTTATCGAGGAACAACATGGCAAGGGGAATGCTTGGAAAAAAACTGGGAATGACCCAGGTTTTCGACGAAACCGGGAAATCGATTCCCGTTACGATTCTGGAAGCCGGCCCCTGTTTCGTCACGCAGGTCAAAACATTCGAAAAAGAAAAGTATTCGGCTGTGCAACTGGCGTTCGAAGCCGTTCGCGAAAAGTCCCTGTCCAAACCTGAGCTGGGTCATCTGAAGAAGGTCGGCGTCGGCCCGATGCGGAACCTGGCCGAGTTTCGTGACTTCGGTCGCGAATTCACGACTGGCGCGGAAGTTCGCGCGGATATTTTTGAAGTGGGCGAACTGGTTAAGGTTACGGGTTATAACAAAGGGAAAGGCTTCCAGGGCGGGATCAAACGGCATAATTTCCATAGCGGCCGCGCCACCCACGGTTCGCACTTTCACCGCGCGCCCGGTTCGCTGGGGTCGACTTCCACCCCGGGTCGCGTGTTTAAAGGAAGAAAGCTGCCAGGTCACATGGGTCATGAATGGTCGGCCGCGCTGAATTTGCAGGTAGTGAAAGTGGACGCCGCCAACAACCTGCTGCTCATCAAAGGGGCCCTGCCCGGACCGCGGAAGGGAATCGTACGCGTGGAAGTGATGAAGTAAACGGCGGTAGCCGCGATCAACGTAATTATTTACGGATAAGTTGAAAACCATGAAGGTGAAAAAATACAACGCGCAGGGCAAGGAATCCGGATCGGTCGATCTGCCCGGCTCCGTGTTCGGAGCAGATCGGATCAGCGAAGGCGCCATTCATACGGCCCTTCGGGCGGAGCTCCGCAACCGCCGCCAGGGTACGCACAAGACGAAGATCATCAGCGAAGTGAGCGGTGGCGGTAAGAAACCCTGGCGCCAGAAAGGCACCGGTTACGCCCGGCAGGGGTCGATTCGCGCCACCCAGTGGCGTGGCGGGGCCACCGTTTTCGGTCCCGTGCCCCGGGACTACCGGATCAACATTCCCGTCGCTCAGCGGCGTGCCGGCGTACGCTCCATCCTGGCCAAAAAAGGCCTCACGGGCGCGGTCAGTGTTCTGGCCGATGTGACTCTGGAAAAATTTAATACAAAGCAGATGTTCACCATATTTAAAGAAATGGGACAGCTTCCCGGGAACACGGTCGCGTACATCGTCGATTCGGAAGACCTGAAACTGAAAAAGTCCGTTATGAATATTCCCGCCGTCGTATTTCAGCATGTGCGTCGCCTGAACGCGCCTGAATTGCATTTCGCCGGTCATCTCGTGATCAGCGAATCCGCGCTCAAGTACATTGAAAGCGCGTACGGCACCGAGAAAACGAAAGGGGCGAAAGCTGTATGAATCTCGGAAATTTATACGACGTTATTCATTCACCTGTCGTCACGGAAAAGACGGAAAGCCTGAAGAATCCTCGCAAGGACGTTCAACGTTATACGTTTCGAGTTCATCCGAACGCGAACAAGGAACTCATTCGTCAGGCTCTACATCACCTGTTTAAGGTCAGGGCCCAGAAGGTGAACATTCTGCGCGTGCCTGGTAAGATGAAGCGCTTTCAGCAGGAAAAGAGTCGCACTCCGACCTGGAAAAAGGCGATCGTAACGCTGGCTCCGGGGCAGACGATTGATCTGGCCCAGGGAACCTGATAGCGAAACACGGAATTTGTAATTATGGCTTTAAAAAAATTCAAACCGGCCACTTCCTCGACCCGCTTTAAGTCGGTGCTCGATTTTAGCGAACTGAGTAAAGAAGGCCCGCATCGTTCGCTCATCGGTCGCGCCCCGTACAAAGCGGGTCGTAACGACGCCGGGCGAATTTCGGTACGCCGTAAAGGTGGCCGGCATAAACGCCGGTATCGGATCATCGATTTCAAACGTAATAAAATCGACGTTCCGGGCACGGTGGTCGCGCTGGAATACGACCCGAATCGTTCGGCCAATATCGCTCTGATCAAGTACGCCGACGGCGAGTATCGTTATATTCTGGCGCCTGACGGCCTTGTAAAAGGCACGCGGGTCCAGTCCGGCGCGAATTCACCCATCCAGGTGGGCAATCATCTGCCACTGCGGAATATTCCGGTGGGCGCGAATGTGCACAATATTGAGTTGCAACCGGGCCGCGGCGGACAGATCGGTCGCGCATCGGGCGGGTTCGGCACGATCGCCGGTAAAGACAACGAATTCGTTACGCTTAAAATGCCTTCGGGCGAGATTCGGCGCATTCATGCGCATTGCACCGCCACCCTCGGGATCGTGGGAAACAAGGATCGCAATTTGCTTTCGCTCGGGAAAGCCGGCCGCAGCCGCTGGCTGGGTCGTCGTCCGAAAGTGCGCGGAGTCGTCATGAACCCGGTCGATCACCCGCACGGCGGGGGCGAGGGTAAGACCTCGGGTGGACGTCATCCGGTCTCTCCCTGGGGACAGCCGACGAAAGGTTATAAAACCAGGAAGAAACGCAAACGTTCGAATAAGTTTATCGTTCAGCGCAAGATTAACAAGCGGATTGGCCGCTGAGCCTGACGGAGTAAGAGTTTTATGGCGCGATCGCTAAAAAAAGGACCGTACGTTCAGGATAGCCTGATGGCGAAAATCACCCGGATGAACGGGGAAGGGACCAAGAAGCCGTTCAAGAGCTGGTCCCGTCGTTCGACCATTTTCCCGGAGATGATCGGGCATACGGTATTATTGCATAACGGGAACAAGTTTATCCCGGTGTTTATCAATGAAAACATGGTGGGCCATAAACTGGGTGAATTTTCCCCCACGCGCACCTATCGCGGGCACACTTCTCTCGATAAAAAAGTGAAGCCGAAGTAATATTCGTATAATCAGGTAGTATTTGATATGGAAGCGAAAGCAATGGCCCGGTTTTTAATCGTGAGCCCCCGGAAAGTAAGACTGGTGGCCAACGAAATTCGCGGGTATTCCTATCCTGAGGCCCTGGACGCTCTGCGGTTTACCCCGCGCAAAGGCGCCCTGCTGCTGAAAAAGGTGCTGGAATCAGCCCGGGCCAACGCCGGGGTACTGGCCGAGGCCGTCGGTGACGACGATCTGTACGTTAAAAAAGTGTATGTGGACGAAGGTCCGGTTCTGCGTCGTTTTCGACCGCGCGCGCGCGGCCGCGGGATGCAACGTTTGAAACGCACGAGCCACATTACCATCGTGCTCAGTAACGATTAAGGCACACAAAGGAAACAACGGTTATTATGGGACAAAAGGTAAATCCGATCGGACTGCGGCTGGGAGTCGCCCGTACCTGGGATTCGATCTGGTTCGCGCAGGAAGATTACATCGCGAACCTGCACGAGGACCTGATGATTCGCGAAACGTTAAAAAAACGTTTCAAGCGCGCGGGCATCGTAAAAATCGTCATTGAACGGTTCCCGGAAAAAATCAACGTGAACATTCATACGGTTCGCCCGGGGGTCGTGATCGGCCAGAAAGGCGCCAATATCGAGGCTCTGAAAAAGGACCTCAAGAAAAAGGTCGAGAAGCCGGTTAACATCAGCATTATTGAAGTCAAAAAACCCGAAACGATCGCGCGGGTTATCGCCGACAGTATCGCGCAGCAACTGGAACAGCGCATGCCGTTCCGCCGGGTCATGAAACAGGCTCTCCGCGGCGCCATGCGCGGCGGGGTTGAGGGCGTGAAGATCATGGTTTCAGGTCGTCTGAACGGGGCCGATATGGCCCGGACCGAGCAGTACAAGGACGGTCGCGTGCCGTTGCATACCCTGCGCGCGAAGATTGAATTCGGCGTCGCCGAAGCGCTGACGACGTACGGGCTCATCGGTGTGAAGGTCTGGACCTATCTGGGTGATATCAAACCCGGCGTGGAAAAAGAAGAAGAGGACCAGTACGCCGTAAAACGCCGGACCAGTTGAACCATTTGAAAACGGAATAATACGATGTTATCACCAAAACGGGTTAAGTATCGGAAGCGACAGCGCGGGCGCCTGCGGGGCCTGGCCACTCGCGGCAATCAGGTTTCCTTCGGGGAATACGGCCTGAAAGCCATGGAAGGGGCCTACCTGACCGCGCGTCAGATTGAGGCCGCTCGTCGCGCGATGACCCGCAAAATCAAACGGGGCGGGAAAACCTGGATTCGGATCTTTCCGGATAAGCCGGTCACGAAAAAGCCTGCGGAAACGCGGATGGGTTCCGGGAAAGGCGCGCCCGAATTCTGGGTGGCGAAGGTTCGCCCGGGTCGGATGTTATTCGAAATCAGCGGGATCGAGGAAAGCCTTGCGCGCGAAGCTTTGAAGCTCGCGGCCGATAAGCTTCCGGTAAAAACGAATTTTGTGAAGAAGGATTTGCTTCAGACCTGAGGCGACGGACGGAGCACGGAACGAATTTATGGGCAGTCTATTCCATGAAATGAGCGACGACGAACTGGCGAAGCAGCTGGACCAGTTCCGCGGGGAATTGCGCGAGCAACGTTTCAACTACGCGGTCGTGCGCTCTTTACAAGACCCGGGGAAATCCCGGAAATTAAAGCGTAATATCGCGCGGATTCTGACCGTTCAATCCGAACGCGTTCGCGGGGTGGCCATCGTTCGTCCGAAATCGGAGAAGGCTAAAAAGCTGGTCGAAAAGACCGCGAAGAGCGAGGCGCCGGCCGCGGAAAAGAAGCCGGAGAAAGGCGCCAAAAAAGTAGAAAAAAAGACCGAAGCGAAACAGGAAAAAGCGGCGGAGGCTCCCAAAAAAGCTTCTAAAAAGACGGCCAAAAAAACAGCGACCAAAGGCGCGAAAAAGAAATCATAAGGCAGACGAAAACGGGTAAAGCAAGATGAAGGCCGAGCGCAGTAAAAACATACGTATTATTCAGGGGCGAGTCGTGTCCGACAAAATGGACAAAACGCGCGTAATCCTCGTCGAGTCCCTGATTCGACACCCGCTCTTTAAAAAAGCGGTGCGCCGGTCCACGAAATACAAGATCCACGACGAAAGAAACGAGACCCATGTGGGTGATCTCGTGAGCGCGGTTGAAACGCGTCCGCTTTCGAAAGAAAAACGTCATCGTCTGTTCAAAATTCTGGAGAAAGCGCGATGATTCAGGTAGAAACATTTCTCGAAGTTGCGGACAATACGGGCGCGCGATTGGTGCAGTGCATTCGTGTGCTCGGTGGGACGCGTAAACGTTACGCGACCGTGGGTGACGTCATCGTCGTCGCCGTGAAGGAAGCTCTGCCGGCGTACGGATTGAAAGATTCCACCGGCAAGAAAGTCCATAACAAGGCCGTTCAAAAAGCGGTGGTTGTACGAACGCGCAAGGAAATTCGCCGTACGGATGGATCGTACATTCGTTTTGATGACAACGCCTGCGCCATCATCGACGATAAAATGAATCCCCGGGGAACCCGTATTTTCGGGCCGGTGGCTCGCGAACTTCGCGATAAAAAGTTTCTGAAAATCGTCTCGCTGGCACCCGAGGTGCTCTGAGGCCGAAAAGTCGGAACGGAACGTATCATGACTCGTAAAAAGAAGACGAACGCAACAAAGCAGGGATCATCGCGGAACCCGGACGCCAATCGCCGTCTGAAGAACGGAGACGAGGTCCTCGTGATCGCGGGCTCGCAGAAAGGCAAACGCGGGAAAATTATCCGTATGGATCGCGAGAAGAATCGCGTGGTTGTTCAGGGCGTGAATAAGCGGAAGCGGCTCCAGCGTCCCTCCCAGGAAAATCCCCAGGGCGGCGTGATCGAACTGGAAGCTTCCATTCACATGTCCAATGTGATGTTGTACGATTCGAAAACAAAACGTGGTGTGCGCATTGCCGCGGGAACCGCGAAAGACGGAAAAAAAACGCGGCTTGTCCGCGGGGGCGAAGGCCGGGAAATTTAAGGCGAAATTATGTCTGCGTTTATCAAACAATACCGGGATGAAATCGTCCCGGCGCTGAAAAAGGAATTTTCCTTCAAGTCCGTGATGCAGGTGCCGCGGCTTGAGAAAATCGTCCTGAACGTCGGGATGGGGGACGCGCACACGAACCCGAAGGCTCTGGAAGTGGCCATGGAAGAGTTGTCGCTGATCACCGGACAGCGCGCGGTTAAGACCATTGCGCGTAAATCGATCGCGGGCTTCAAGTTGCGCGAAGGGATGATCCTCGGGACCTGTGTGACCCTGCGCGGACTGCGGATGTATGAATTTCTGGAACGTTTGATAAAGATTGATCTGCCGCGCGTACGCGACTTCAAGGGCCTGAGCCCGAAATCGTTTGACGGCAACGGCAATTACAGCCTGTCGATCAAGGAACAGATCATTTTCCCGGAGATCGACGTCGATAAAGTCGACTCGTACCACGGGATGAATATCACGCTTGTTACGTCCTCACGCAGCGACGAAGCGGCGCGCGCCCTGTTGGCGGCGTTCGGAATGCCCTTCCGTAAACCGGAAAGTAAGTAAACACGAATAGTTATTAGATTAGGACTAAATTAAAACATTCAGAGTTCGACCAGAAGAGAAGCTATGGCCAAGAAAAGTATGATCGCCAAATCCAAACGCACGCCCCGTTTCAAGGTGCGCGCGAACAATCGGTGTCCCTTATGCGGACGACCGCGCGGTTATATGCGCCGTTTTCATATGTGTCGCATCTGTTTTCGCAAACTGGCCGGGTTCGGGCAAATTCCTGGAGTGATTAAATCATCCTGGTGAGAGCACCCGACGCGCCAAATTCCCGCTGGAACGAGATTGAAATGAGAAATAATAAAGGGGTGAAAACATCATGAGCATGTCTGACAGCATCGCCGATATGCTTACCCGGATTCGTAACGCATCCCGGGCCGGGCACCCAAAAGTCGCTTTTCCAGGATCGAAACTGAAAGAATCGATCCTGGAGATCCTGAAGGTCGAAGGGTATATCCAGGATTTCCAGGTTAAGCGAGTGAGTTCTAAGACGGATATCGAAGTTGAACTGAAATATCAGAACAAGAAGCCGGTTATCAAACAGCTGGAACGCGTCTCTCGTCCGGGACGCCGTTCGTACACGAGCGCCGCGGAACTGCGCCCCGTTCGGAACAATATGGGCATTGCCATTGTTTCCACGCCAAGGGGCGTCATGACCGGGCGGAAAGCCAAACGGTTGAACGTCGGCGGCGAGATTCTGTGTCGAGTCTGGTAAGGTGGAGCAATCATGTCGCGCGTTGGAAAAGCACCAATCAAGCTACCGGCCGGAGTGAACCTCCAGGTGAGCGGAGCATCGATCACGATCAAGGGCCCTCTCGGTCAGTTGCAATCGCCGCTGCCGGAAGGGATTACTCTTGAGCAAAATGACGGCGTCGTTTCCCTGAAACGGAAGGACGACTCGCGTGAGCAGAAAATGGTTCAGGGCATGGCCCGGGCTCTGCTCGCGAACAATGTCACCGGAGTGACCGCCGGCTGGAAACGCAACCTGGAACTCGTCGGCGTGGGTTACCGCGCGCGCGCGGCCGGCAAAGACGTCGTTTTCGCCCTCGGTTATTCGCACGAGGTCCCGTTCCCGTGTCCCCCGGATGTCAAAATCCAGGTCACCGACCAGGTGCGGATCGAGGTCACCGGCATCGATAAACAGCGTGTCGGTCAGGTCTCCGCGGAGATCCGCTCCCTGCGTCCCCCCGAGCCGTACAAAGGCAAGGGTGTGAAGTACTCGGACGAACAGATTCGCCGCAAAGCCGGTAAAGCCGGGAAAGCCGGTAAGAAATAAGGATAGCGGGCCGAGGAAAAGGGCCTGCTGAGCGATACTAACTGTAAGACAAGGAAATTAAAATGGATCGCCTCGTATTAAAACGGAGACGCCGTACGCGTAGAATCGAACGGGTCCGCCATTCGATCAAGGCTCGTTTTCTGCGGCCGCGCCTGGTATTTGTTCGCAGCAATCGTTACCTGACCGCGCAGATCGTGGACGATCTGAAGGGTGAGACAATCTGCGCGGTGACCTCCGCGTCGAAAAGCTGGAGCGGCTCGCGTAAGAACAAAGAGGCCGCGAAAAAACTGGGTGAAATGCTTGGTGAAAAAGCGAAGGCGAAAGGCGTTGAAAAGGTCGTCATGGACCGACGCGGAATTCTGTATCATGGACGGATCGCGGCCTTCGCGGACGCCGCACGGGAAAAAGGGCTGAGGTTCTAACATGCGTCAACGAGAAGGAAACATGCAGAGACAGAGAGAAGAGGTCGAACGCGAATTTGTCGAAAAAGTCGTACGAATCAAACGCGTGTCCCAGGTGGTGAAAGGCGGACGTCGTTTTTCCTTCAACGCGCTGGCGGTGGTCGGCAACCAGAACGGCAAAGTCGCCATGGGCCTCGGAAAAGCCAACGAGGTTCCCGACGCGATCCGCAAGGCGATCGAGACCGCTCATAAAAAACTTCTGGAAGTGCCGCTGACGAAAGCGCGTAGCATCCCGCACGACGTGGTCGGTGAATTCAAGGCCACCCGGGTCATTCTGCGGCCGGCTACCCCGGGAACGGGGATCATCGCCGGTGAGGCGGTCCGCGCTGTCGTTGAACAGGCCGGGATTCATGACGTTTTGAGCAAAGTCATCGGTTCCAAAAATCCAATGAACGTCGTTCGGGCTACCCTGAACGCGCTCACGGAACTGGAGACGCCGCTGGTTTCCGCGCGCAAGCGTGGCATTACCTTCGGTCAATTGTTTGAACAGTCCTGAGAGTTGACCCCGTGCGATTTAAATATGGGGAATGATGTATGAGCGAAAAAAAAGTAAGCGTAACGCTGGTAAAAAGTCCCATCGGGCGCATCCCGAAGCATGTGAAGACGCTGCGCGCGCTGGGTTTGCGAAAAATCGGGGCGCGCCGGACCCATTCGCCGGGCAATCCGGCCGTGGCCGGAATGATCAAACAGGTCGAGTATCTGTTGAAAATCGAAGACGCTTGAAAAAACAGGCGCGTGACTCTGTATTTATAAAATATTTGGATAAGGATATCGCACGTGGCCGCTAAAAAAACAGAAAAACAGGAAACCGCGAAAACGAAAATCGCGCGCCTCGTCCCGGGAGACCGGGTCGGGTACGCCGCGCTTCTGAGCCCGCGCCTGAAAAAACCGATGGTCCGTGTCACTCCCTACCAGGAAGTGAAAACCCCGCAGGCGCCCAAAAAACGCAAACGTGTTGGCCGCGGCCGTAGCGCCGGACAGGGCAAGACGTGCGGAAGGGGGCAGAAAGGCCAGAAATCGCGCACGGGTTATTCGCGAAAGTTCGGTTTTGAGGGCGGTCAAATGCCTCTGCATCGTCGTCTGCCGAAACGCGGTTTCACAAGCATATTTAAAGAAGAGTATCAGCTGGTGAACCTGGTCAACCTCGAAAAGAGCGGGTTGTCCGGGGCGATCACGCCCGATACGCTCGTACAGGGAGGGTTGATCGGCAGCCCTCGTAAACTCGTTAAAATTCTCGGCAACGGGGAAGTTACGAAGTCCATGCAAATAACCGCCGATGCGTTTTCGGGAAGCGCTCGTTCGAAAATTGAATCAGCCGGCGGCACCTGCACCCTCCGGGACCGCGCCGAACTTCGGCGCCTCCAGAAACGAACCGGTTCCGAATCGGGGAAAGCGGCCGCGGGAAAAAAGGCCTGAATCGGCCTGACGAGGTAACCCGGTGAGCGCAATTATCAATATCTTCCGAATTCCGGATCTCCGGAATAAGGTACTTTTTACCCTGGGCCTGCTGCTGGTCTACCGGCTGGGTTCGTTCATTACGATCCCGGGCGTGAACCCCGTGGCCGTGGCGTTTTCGCGTCCGCCGGGGCAGAGTTTCCTCGACGTCGTAAACGTATTCTCCGGCGGGGCCCTCTTCAAACTGTCCGTGTTTTCGCTCGGGATCATGCCCTACATTTCGGCTTCGATCATCATGAACCTCCTGACCGTGGTGATCCCGCAACTCGCGCGGATGCAGCGCGAAGGCGAAGAAGGCCGCAAACGGATCAATCAGTACACCCGCGTGGGTACGATCGTGCTCTGCGCCGTGCAGTCCATTTTCATTCTGATGTGGGCCGTGAACGAAAAAAACACCCTCGGGCAGCCGCTGGTGTCGCCTTCGTTGAGCACGACCTGGTTTTACGTGATTGGACTCTTCGCCATTACCACGGGCACCATTTTGTTGATGTGGATGGGCGAGCAGATTACCGAACGCGGCATCGGCAACGGCGTATCACTCATCATCTTCGCGGGGATCATCGCGCAGTTGCCGGGTATGGTCTGGAAAATGGCCGGGGACCGCAACGTCCTGGCCTTCGACATGGTCATCCTGGTGCTCGTTTTCGTGATTCTGATCGCTCTGTCGATCATTCTGACCCAGGGCGTTCGTAAAGTTCCTTTACAATACGGGAAAAAGATGCAGGGCCGGCGCATGGTGCAGCCCCAGTCGCAGAGTATTCCCTTCAAGCTGAATTCGGCGAACGTCATGCCGATCATCTTCGCTTCTTCGCTTTTGCTCTTCCCGCAAACCGTGGCCGGCTTCCTGGCGGAAGGCCAGCAAAACTGGATCGGCTGGCGGATCATGCAGGAATGGCTGAATCCCTTCGCCCCCGAGTTTTACAAACAGATTCCGTACTACGTCATCTATACCGCGCTGATCATTTTCTTTTCGTATTTTTATACGGCGATTCAGATCAATCCCCAGGACCTGGCGGAGAATCTGAAAAAAGCCGGCGGGTTCGTGCCTGGCATTCGACCGGGAACGCACACGCGCGACTACATCGAAGGGACCTTGAACAAGATCACTCTCCCGGGCTCCCTGTTTCTCGCGGGACTCGCGCTCGCGCCCTACTTTATTATCAATGCCATGGATTTGAAAGCCAACCAGAACATCCAGGGTCTGGCTTATACCTTTGGCGGGACTTCGCTGCTGATCATCGTGGGGGTGGCCCTCGATACGTTGAAGCAGCTCGAGTCGCAACTGTTGATGCGCAACTATGAAGGTTTCATGAAAAAAGGGCGAATCAAAGGCCGAAATTGAGCGCGGCGCGCGGCGAGGGGACCAATGCGACTAATTTTTATGGGGCCTCCCGGGGCCGGTAAAGGAACGCAGGCGAAGGTAATCGCCGATTTTTATGGAATCCCCCAGATTTCCACCGGGGACATTCTGCGTTCCGCCATTCAGAACGGAACGTCGCTCGGTCTTGAGGCGAAAAAATTCATGGACGGGGGCGAACTTGTCCCGGACGCGGTTGTCATCGGAATTGTCCGGGACCGCGTCGTCCAACCGGATACCGCGAGTGGGTATATCCTGGATGGTTTCCCCAGGACCACCCAGCAGGCGGAAGCTCTCAAGAAAATTCTGGGGGACCTGGGTAAGGGCCTGGACGCCGCGATCAATATCGATGTGGCCGAAGCCGAACTCATTCGGCGGCTGCTCGACCGGGCCCAGATCGAAGGCCGGCCCGACGATACCGAACCGGTGATCAAGAACCGGCTTATGAACTACGAAAAGCAGACGCGGCCCTTAATTGATTACTATCGAAATGAAGGCCTGCTCCGGCAGATTGATGGGGTGGGCGCCATGGAGGAAATAACCGGACGGATCAAGACGGCCCTGAAGGCCTGAGTTCCCGTGAAACAGAACCCGTTGTTTAAAATCCAGGTGACGGGTAAACGGGAGTTTGGAACACTGGTTATTTTAAATTAACAGGCTGCTGAAAAAGTAGCCTGTTAAGCGCACCAGGATGTAGCGACAGCGGAAAACTGCGGGCCGGCCAGGTTTCTGATCCAGTGGAAAGGACCCGGTCGCGACCCTTAATCGAACGTGGCTAAAGAAGAAGCAATTGAAGTTGAAGGAACGGTCATTGAACCGCTTCCGAACGCGATGTTCCGGGTAGAACTGGATAACGGCCACAAAGTACTGGCCCATATCTCGGGTAAGATGCGAATGCATTACATCCGGATTCTGCCGGGGGATAAGGTGGTCGTGGAGCTTTCTCCGTACGATCTGTCACGCGGGCGGATCACATATCGGAAAAAATAGGCGCGCGGGTTTCGCGGCCGGTAACGTATTAATTGAGGAATATTTTATGAAGGTCCGGGTGTCCGTAAAAAAAATGTGCACGAACTGCCGAATTATTCGGCGGCGCGGGGTAGTGCGCGTGATCTGCACGAATCCGCGGCATAAACAACGCCAGGGCTGATCTTCTCGTCCGGATAGAATAAGGAAACGACAATGGCACGAATCGCGGGTGTGGACCTTCCCAAAGAAAAACGATCGGTAATCGGTTTGACGTATATTTTCGGCATCGGGCGTAGCGCCTCCCGGAAGATTCTGGCGGAAGCCGGGATTGACGAGAGTCTCCGTGTCAAAGATCTTACGGACCAGCAGGTTGGTGAGATCAAACGGATCATCGGCGAACGCATGCGCGTGGAAGGTGATCTGCGCACGGAAATCAACCTGAACATCAAACGTTTGATGGACATCGGTTGTTACCGCGGACTGCGTCACCGTTCCGGTCTGCCCGCGCGCGGTCAGCGCACGAAAACCAATTCGCGCACCCGCAAAGGGAAACGGAAGACCATCGCCGGCAAGAAAAAAGCCCCGGCCAAATAAACTAAGGAATTTTTAATACAACCGGAATCGAAGTATGGCACAATCGCGACCAGCAGCAGCACCCAGGAAAAAAGAAAAACGTAACGTGCCCCGTGGCCGGGTTCATATCCAGGCTTCGTTCAACAATACGATTGTCACGATCACCGATTTGCAGGGCAATGTGATCGCCTGGTCGTCTTCGGGTCATATGAACTTCAAAGGCTCCCGGAAGTCCACGCCGTACGCGGCCCAGATGGCCGCGCGGAACGCGATCGAAAAAGCCATGGAACAGGGCCTGAAAGAAGCGGAAGTGTTCGTGAAGGGCCCTGGCATCGGTCGTGAATCGGCCATTCGCGCGCTTTCTTCGCAGGGATTGCATATTCGTTCCATCAAGGACGTTACCCCGCTGCCGCATAACGGTTGCCGGCCGCGGAAGCGTCGCCGCGTTTAATGCGGAAACGGTCCGGGCCGCTTGAGCCCGGGTTTCTGTTTTTTTAGAGTTAATTCGGAACCAGGAGAACCAACTTGAATCCCAGGTATTTACTGCGCGGTTTAAAACGTCCCCGTCAAATCGATTTCGCCCAGGACGCGAACAGTCCCGGATACGGGAAATTCGTGGCCGAACCATTCGAACGCGGCTTCGGTGTGACGATCGGCAACTCTCTACGACGGACGCTCATGTCCTCCATTGAAGGCGCCGCGATCACGGCCGTCAAAATCGAAGGCGTGCCGCACGAATTTTCCACGATGGAAGGCGTCGTCGAAGACATCACCCGTTTGATCCTCAATATCAAGCAGGTGCGCATTTCTTTTGAAAGCGAAAATCGCGACGAACCCAAGATCATTCACATTGAAAAAAAAGGCGCCGGCCTCTTCCGCGCGGGAGACCTGGCGGTCGATTCCTCCATCCAGATTCTGAATCCGGACCTGCACATCGCCACCCTGAACGAAGACGCCAATCTGGTGATGGACATTCAGTTCGAACGCGGCCGCGGATACGTGCCCGCCGAAGTTCTGAAAAAGAACATCGACGAAATCGGCACCATCCCGGTGGACGCGCTCTTCTCCCCCGTACGCCGGGTGAGCTATGAGGTACAGGAAACTCGCGTCGGCCAGCGCACGGACTACGAAAAGCTGATCATGGAAGTCTGGACGGACGGCTCAATCGCCCCCGAAGACGCCCTGGCGCAGGCCGCCAAGATCCTGAAAGAACACCTGACCGTATTTATCAACTTCGAAGAAGAACCCGAAGAAGAAGAGGACGAAGTTAGCGAAATCGAGGAAACTCTCCGTCAGAACCTGGAAAAACAGGACGAAGACCTGGAGCTTTCGGTTCGTTCCCTTTCGCTTCTGAAAAGTCTGGAAATTGAGACGGTGGCCGATCTAGTCAAGCGTAACGAAGAAGAACTCAAAAAATCACGGCACTATTCCGATCAGTGTCTGCAGGAAATCAAACACAAGCTGTCCGAAATGAATCTGGATTTCGGTATGCGTGACTTCTTCGCCACCCGCGATTGATAGTCCTCATAAGAATTTACGCGACGAGAAATTTTCATGCGCAAAAGAAACTCAGTCCCCCAGCTCAACCGGACGGCATCGCACCGCAAGGCGATGTTGCGAAACATGGCAACATCCCTGTTCCAGCACGAACGGATCGTGACCACGCGCGCCAAAGGCAAGGCCCTGCGGTCGTACGCGGAGAAAATCATTACCCGCGCCCGGCGGAACTTGAATACCGGGGCGCAACCGGCGGAGATTCTCCATAACAAACGCGAAATCATGCGCCATATCAAGGACCGGGATGTCCTCGGCAAACTGCTCACGGAAATCGCGCCCAGATTTAAGGATCGCGCGGGTGGTTATACTCGGATCATTCACCTTCCGGAACGCAATTCCGACGCTTCTCAAATGAGCATCGTCGAACTTGTGGACCGCAAAGAAAAAGCGCGCAAAGTCGTGCCGGCCAAAGAGAAAAAGAAACCGGAATCGAAAAAGGGCAAAGGCACCGATGGCGCCACCCCCAAACGAGAAGAGGGCGGCGGACAGGACACGGGCAAATGGTACGATCGGTTCCGTCGCAAGAACAAACGGCCTGAGTAAAATAGCCCGGGTCGGGAAGCACCGCCTCGCCGCTCCGTTCGTTCAGGTCCGGTCATGTTTCGCGCCGGGGGCTGGAATTGCCCGCGTATCCCGGCCTCCCGTGCGCGAAGTTTAGCCGTGGGGGCGCATGCGAATCACCAGTAAAGGCAGATACGGCCTCCGTGCCATGATGGAGCTGGCCGCGCACGCGCGCGACGGCGGACTGCTCAAAACCCGTGAAATCGCCGAGCGCCAGAACATCCCGCTCAAATACCTCGAACAGATCATCAATACGCTCAAAAAACACCACCTGGTGGTGAGCACCCGCGGCTCGGAAGGCGGTTACCGCCTGGCGCGTTCCCCGGGCGAAATTACCATCTACGATATTCTGCGGGCCCTGGAAGGGGACCTGTCCATTATGGACCAGAACGAGAACTGGCCCGAAGAGCAGGGCATCTTCTGGAAAGAACTCGAACGATCGATTCACAAACTTCTTGAAATCACCCTTTCTGATTTTTCCAACCGCAGCGTGGACTCCCCTGAAGGCCTGATGTTTTACATTTAACCCAGCACCTGCTCCGCGCCGCGCATCGCCCCGGGCGGGATTTCGTGCCCGCCTAGAAATTCGTAAAACGTACCGATCATTCCCGATTGAGTGAAACAATCGTATTGTTCCTTCCCGTACGCGAAAGAGAGCACCGGATCGAAGCGTCCGTGACTCGCGAAGAACCGCAGACCCGTACGGGCCGGGGCCAGACGCGCGAGCGTCGGCAGATCGATGGGATTGCCCGAAAACAGCAGCAGGGCCGCGGGATTCTCCGGGAGGGACAGACAGAGTCGCGCGGCCAGCATGGCACCCTGCGAAAACCCGCCGAGGATCAGCGACCGCACCGGCACGGCGAGCGCGTCCAGAAACCGGCCCGCGCGCGACAGGGCTTCTGCGTACCCGGGCGGGGGCGCGCCGCGCAAATCCCGGTGCGTGCCGGTACGCATCGCCAGTTCGACGGCCGCCTGATCGACCGGCCACCAGGCGCGTCCCATCCCGCCGATGGAAAGAAAACCTTCGGGAAAATACCAGCTCGCACCTTGCGGCGTGCGCAGCGCATCCGCGAGTCCCGCCAGGTCGGCCGCGTCCGCGCCGTAGCCGTGAAACAATACGACCGTGGGCGCGTCCTGATCGCCCGCCAGGTGAATGGTTCGTAAATCGCCGATCAATTCCACGGGCCAGGGTTTCCGCGCGGGCGTAATTCTGATAGCAAAACCGGAGCCGTCATGGCTGATGTCCGATTCCATGGACTGGGACACCCTGCTGGCCGAGGCCGAAGCCATCGCGCGCGATTGTATCGTACTGGTTCCCTGCGATCACCCGGCCGACGCCGTCGGCTTCGAGCAACCCGATTATTTTCGCGCGCGGGGTCCCGACCTGCGCCACTGGATCACGGTCCGCTCCTCGCTCCTGCCCGAATACGCGGGCGACGCCCGCGCCTGGACCAGCGTGCTCGCCGGTTCCTTTCGCGAGGAGGAGGGCCTCTTACTCGAGTGGACCGGCGACCTTCCCGCCGCAAGCCCCGGCCTCACTCTCCTCGGCCCGCGGCCGTACCGGTCGCTGCCGCCGATTGAGGGCATTTTTTTATTCGGGTCATCCGCCGTGGCCGCCTGGCTCGCGGAACTCGGCTGGCCGCGCGACGAACCCTTCGCGCCGGAGTTTCCCGATTCCCTGGGCGCGCGCTACGACGCGTACTACCTGGAACAGTACCCGCACGGACAGCCTGACGCACGCGCCGTTCTCGGCGGCTGGCATAATTTCTGGCCCGACGGCGACTGGTATCAGTTGAACGAATACGTTCCCGCACTCTGCGCCAGGCAGGAAGAGAACTGGATCGAAGTGTATTACCGTGAAGGCCAGTGGCTGGTGGTCCCGCGCCTTTAGGCCGTCGCACGGCGTCTCAAAGAATCCTGAGAGCGTCTTTTTTTACGTCGCTCCAGAACCCCTTTTTTTCAGCGTTCAATTTATCAAATTCCGGCTGCGTGTAGATCAAAAGATCGAGACGGGGAACCAGTTCGTAGAGGTCCGCAAAGTCTTCAAACCTTCGAAAAAAAGGGCGTTCAGTGTCAGCGACGATGAGCAGGTCCACATCGCTTGTCCGCCCGGCGTTCCCGCGGGCCACACTGCCGAACAAAAAAGCCAGACGCGCGCGCGCCTCCAGGCGACCCCGCAAGGCCGAAACCAGAGCATCCCGCGTTACGAAGTTTCCAAGGCAGTCCGGGTCTGCGTAATGTCCAATCACGCCGTCAACTTGCATGAATTTGCAACCGGACAAAAGTCAGAATTCGAACTGCGAGCAGTTCGGCGGCGCCGGCCTGTTCCTCCGTGAAATATTCACCCGGGTATCCGTCCGGCAGAGCGTCCGGATAACGGGTGGTGATATAATACTGATCCAGAATTTTGCCGGCATTTTCAATCTCGGTACCGACCCTGAGAGCTTTCGCGAGGCTAAAGATCGAATGCGTCTTCAGCACTTCGCCGCCGCGCGCGTAGGCCAGAGCTTTCAGAGCCTTCTCACCCACCTGCTGGGCAATGAAACATGCCTGGGCGTGGTGGCCCGACTTCAGGGTGTCCCGCAGCCATTCAAGGTCGTCTTGCGCCTGCAAAAACCATTTTTCCGAACGTTCCATAGAATCTTTGATCGTCAGGAGATGCGCGCCCTGATTGTGCCGTCAATTTAGATGCCCCGCTGATCCCAGGCAACTTTTTTTCGACAATGTCACCATTGTTTCCGGTATTGATCATTTTCGCCGGGAAAAATTTAAAAATCTAAAGAACGAAAAAATTCAAAAATCAGGGACGCATCCGGGGCGCATCCGCCGCGGTGGCGCGGCGGACCGGGCTGCTCCAGGCTCCGCTACCGCTTCGGTCTCGCGCGGGAACAGGCTCCCGCGCGAGACCGCTCCGCGCCTTACGCATCCCTTGCGCGAGCACCAGGTGGCCTCAACCCGTCGAAAATACGGATGACGCCTGGCCACGGGGGAGCGAAGTTTCCGGAATGGAACAATTCGCGCTCGCCCTGGAAAAAATTGACGCGGCCAACGCCGCCGACCCGAAGCGTATTCCCTATGAAGGCAAGGAAATCCCGGGCGAGGTGCTCTACGGCCGGCGGATGTCGGCCTGGCTGGAGCGCCTGTACCCGGAGGCCTCCCCGGCGCTGCGGTTGGCCGCCCGGGCCCAGCACATTCGCCGGTGGGAAGTACCCCGGGATCAGTATCCCACCGGTCGAACGGGTTATTTACGCTGGCGCACCGCGCTCTACGCGTTTCACGCGGAAGCGGCGGCTGAGATTCTAAGCGAAATCGGTTACGATCCGGAGACGACCCAGCGCGTTCGTTATCTCATCCAGAAAAAAAATCTGACACGTGACGCCGAAACCCAGGCGCTGGAGGACGTGGTCTGCCTGGTTTTCCTCGAATTTTACTTCGCGGATTTTTCGGAGCGCCACCCGGCGGAAAAGGTGATCGATATCGTCCGCAAAACCTGGCGCAAGATGTCGGAGATCGCGCGAACGGCCGCTCTGACTCTGCCATTACAACCCCCGGCGCGCGGCCTGGTGGAACGCGCCCTTTCAGAATCGCCGTGAATCCGGGTCAGGGACTCCGGATGCCGGAACGGTCGGGGCGCAGGCGGTAGCGGCCAGGGGATTGAAAAAAACACCGGGCGCGGAAGGGCAGGGCCTCGCACTCATCGGCCGGCTCCGGCGGCGACGCGGGGGCGTACCCGAGCGAAAGGATTGTATACAGATACACCTCGCGAATCGCGCCGGCCGGCACGGGTCCGAAGACGCGCGAATCGTGTGACCCGTCGCGGTTATCGCCCAGAACGTAAAACTGACCGGGACCGAGCTGGACTTCGGCAAACTGCCCCGTCCCCGGCGAAGGTGTGGGTAATTCGCGGACCTGGTGCCGGGTGTCCCCCAGGGTTTCGACGCAGAGCCGCTCCGTGGTAAAAAACCGTTCGAGCGGAATTTCGCCTGGTTCTGGAACAGCGCATTCCTGGCGAACCGGCTCCCCGTTCAGATAAACGCGGGCGCGAAAAAATGGCGGCAGGGAGCCGGGCTCCGCGATCTCCTGCACCGAGACCCGGTCACCGGGCAGGCCGAACACGCGTTTGAGTTGCAGGCGCTCACTATCACGTTCCTGATAGACGATGATCTGGCCGCGCTGGATCTCATTTTTGTCAAAAATTTGCGTACCGAAAAAATATTCCCCCGCGAGAAACGTCGGAGCCATGCCGGAAGAAGCCGCTACACTGTGGGCGTTGGTGAAGAATTGTTTCGCGGTGGAAGCCGGAAAGGTCAGGCCGAGCAGCAGGGCGAGGGCCGCGGGAACCACGGCGTACGCGCGCGGCCTGCGCAACCAGATAGAATCGTGCGGCGGCAGGCCAGCCGCCTTCCAGGTGTCCAGGGCCAGGAACACCAGCCAGCCGATGCTGGCCGCCGCGAGAAATCCGAGCGCCGGGCGTGGACCGGTGGCGCGAAACACAAGGTAATGCAGAATCGCTGTGGCCGGTGAGAGCAGGACGGCCAGGCCCAGGAAGACGATAAATCGACGTGGTTGTTTGAGGTAGTAGTAACCGAACGGGAGCAGCGCGAGATTGATGATTACGGAGATCGCGCCGCGTTTTCGCATACTTGGTCGACCGGACGGTTTACGCGTTGCCCCGCAGGCGTTTTAAATCGGCGTCCACCATCATCTGCACGAGCCCGGTAAAACTCACGTCCGGCTTCCAGCCGAGGATTTCCCTGGCGCGGCGGGGATCCCCGATCAGAAGGTCCACTTCCGCCGGCCGAAAAAATTGCGGATCGATTTTTACGTACTCTTTCCAGTCCAGGCCGACGTGCTGAAAAGCGATTTCACACAACTCCTGGACCGAATGCGTTTCCCCCGTGGAGACGACGAAATCCGAAGCCTCCTTCTGTTGCAGCATCAGCCACATGGCCTTGACGTAATCGCCCGCGAAACCCCAGTCCCGTTTGGCTTCCAGATTGCCCATGCGCAGTTCACTGGCCAAACCGAGTTTGATGCGCGCCACGCCGTCCGATACTTTACGCGTTACGAATTCTTTGCCGCGGCGGGGACTCTCGTGGTTGAATAAAATGCCGGAGCACGCGAACAATTCGTACGATTCGCGGTAGTTCACGGTAATAAAATGGCCGTAGACCTTGGCCACCCCGTACGGGCTGCGCGGGTAAAAGGGTGTCTGCTCGTTCTGCGGGGTTTCGAGCACCTTGCCGAACATTTCGGAACTGGATGCCTGGTAAAATTTGATCTTCGGGTTCACGTACCGTACGGCTTCCAGCATGCGCGTAACGCCCAGGCCGGTGAAGTCCCCGGTCAGCAGCGGTTTGGTCCAGGACGTGGGCACAAAAGATTGGGCCGCCAGGTTGTACACCTCGTCCGGTTGCGACTCCTCAATGATCGTGATCAGCGAGAGCTGGTCCAGCAGGTCTCCCTGACGAAGAACAATCCGGTCACGGATATGTTCGATCCGCTCAAAACTTTCCGTAGAAGAACGGCGGACCATGCCGTATACGGTGTAACCTTTTTCCAGCAGAAACTCGGCCAGATAAGAACCGTCTTGACCGGTAACGCCGGTGATTAATGCTCGTTTACCCAGAAAGCGACCCCGGGGGGAAATCCCCATTTTTTATGGTGGCATTCTTCCGGAGCCGGGCGCTCTGACTACAAATTTTCGGGACCTGGCCGGGTCGATTGGCTGGTTCTGGCCGGCGCCGTGGCCTCCCGGACCATTTCGGCGATGCACCTGAGGTCCGGGTGTTGGCGGAGCGCCATCCAAACGAATCGAATGGAATCGATCAACGCCGCATCCATCATCGCCTTTTTGAGCGAACTGCCGGCCGGCGGCGTATACGTTTTTTTATTTTTTTCCACGTTTACCGAGAACGTCTTCCCACCCTGGCCCGGGGATACGGTCGTCGTGTTCGCCGGCTTTTTACTTGCGCACGGCGTCATCGCCTGGGGCGGGGTCGTCGCGACGACCTTCGCGGGGAATATGTTTTCAGCCTGGGTCATGTACTTCCTGGGCGAACATCTCCTCAATCTGGCGCGTTCGGTCCATGATCGGATCAAAAATCCGGGCCTGGTGCGCTCCTGGCTGCGCGAGCTGACAGCGGAAGAAAATCTCCAGCGCACCCACAACCTGTTCGAACGGTGGGGCGTGTACTTCGTGCTGTTTTCGCGTTTTTCGGCGGGCATTCGATTTTTCGTGAGTATCATCGCGGGCATTTCGAAGATGAATCTCCTGGTGTTCACGTTGAGCTTTGCGGGCGGCGTCTGTATCTGGAACGCGATTCTGCTCGGCGGCGGGTACGCGCTGGGCGAAAATTACGAACGCATCCTCGACTGGTTGCGCGTGTACAATGTGGTCGTCCTGTCCTTGCTCGCGCTGCTGGCCGCCGTCTATCTGATTTTTCGCGCGCGCCGCGCTAAGGACGCGCCCCCGCCTGGAGCGCACGGCGGTGCCTGACCCGCGTCCGGACGAAGTCGCCAGGCGCGCCCGGGACGTACGGCGCGCGGCCGTCATCAGCGGAGCGGGAGTATCGAGCGAAAGCGGGATTCCGACCTTTCGCGGAGCGGGCGGTCTCTGGCGTACGTTCCGTGCCGAGGACCTGGCCACGCCCGGCGCCTTCGCGCGCGATCCCCGGCTGGTCTGGGAGTTTTACGAGTACCGCCGGGGCGTCGTGGCCGCGGCCGAACCCAATCCGGCCCACGTCGTGATCGCGGCCATGGAAAACTATTATCCGGAGTTTCTGGTCATTACGCAAAACATCGACGGCCTGCACGCCCGTGCCGGCTCCCGGCACATCCTCGAAATCCATGGCAATCTCTGGAAACAACGCTGCACGGCCTGTGGACTGATCGTGGAGGATCACACCGTTCCGCTGCCCACACTGCCGCCTGTCTGTGGCGCGTGCGGGGCCATGACCCGACCGCACGTGGTCTGGTTCGGTGAAAGTTACGATTCGCGCACGCTCGAACAGGCGCTCGGGTTTCTGTCGGCCTGTGATCTGGTTTTTGTGGTGGGCACCTCCGGCATGGTGCCGATGCCGATTTATCTCACCGAACACGCCGTCGCGCACGGCGCGTACGCGATCGAATTTAATCTGGAAGCGTCCGCTCTCTCCGATCACGCGCACGCGCTGCTCCCCGGTCCGGCTGGCCAGACCATGCCCGCTTTCTGGGACGCGGTGACGGGCGGCGCGTAACTTGCTTTACGGGGCGGGCCCGGCGGGAATCATCGCGGGATGAGCAGCACCACGTTTGAACTGGACGCCGAATACAATATGACCGGCGAGGGTTCCCTGGGCAGTACGCTGCTCGCGCCCGAACAGGAATCGCTCGCGTCCTGTTTTCGCAGGACGGTGGAGTCGTTTCGAAAAGTGGAGGAGATGTATCTGCGGGCCGTTTCTAACGACGGTAAAATCATCGGCGGCGAACGCGTGACGGTCCTGGATGAAATCGACAATTTCCTGAATTTCCTGGTCTTGTTGTACGGCCTGTTGTTCGTCAAAAAAGGCGAAGAGTATCATATCTCGATCAAGGATGATTTGAAAGATATCTACGTCAATTTCACCGTGCGCGGCGGGCGCTGGACTTCGGACGGTCGCCTGACCGAGGATATCGTCAGACCGGCCGGATCGTTTCGGGCGATTTTTACGGATCGCCTGGCCCCCGAGATGAGTCGTTTCCTGTCCGATTATAAAACCGTATTCGCGGACGGGAAACTGGAAGAGGCTGAATCGCTGCGATTGAAAAACGACCTGCGACGGATCATGTACCTGTGTCTGTACCTGCGCTTTCAGGTGCAGCTCTGCGCGGTGAGCGGTTAGCGCTCTCATGAGGGGGACCAGCGTGATCCCCTTCAAAGTTCATAAGCGACCTGCCACTGGCAGGTCGTCGGGAAAAAATTCTATCGCCTGCCCGGGCCGCGCGTTCACGAAAACAGTTTGAGCTGCGCGTCCTCGTCCAGGACCGCCACGTGATCCAGATTGCGGAACAGCCCCCGGTAATCCATGCCGTAGCCGATCACGAAGTCGTCGTCGATATCGAACCCGCGGTAAGCGATCGGATACTTCAGTTTTTGTTTCGCGGCCTTCACCAGCAGCGCGGCGATTTTCAGGGAAGCCGGCTGTTTGAGTTCGATGGTCTCCATCAGATAATTCAACGTCAACCCCGTGTCGATGATGTCCTCCACGATGATGACGTGGCGACCGGTAATCGGGTGTTTAAAATCTTTCGTGATCTTGACGATGCCCGTTGATGTGGTCCCTTCGTACGAGGACGCTTCCAGAAAATCGACGCTTACAGGCAGGTGGATGTGGCGCACAAGATCGGCCATGAACATGAAACAACCTTTGAGCGCGCCGATGACCGTGACCTCCCGCCCGGCGTAATCCTCGGTAATCGCCTGGCCCATGGCCGCCACCCGGCTCTGGATATCCTCCCGGCCGAACAGGATGTGCATATTGAATCGGTTCCGAGAATCATCCATATTTGTTCCCGTATCCCGGCGGCGGTCTGAGCTGAAACCAAATTTTTCCTCCGCTTAGCCTGGTTTATGCGTGACCCGGGGTACCGAAAAGGCCGATTACAAGACGATAAAGGCGAATCGCCAGATGCGGTGTTCCGTGAAACGACGTGAAACACGGCTTTTGCAACATTTTACCCCCGATTATGGACGAAATGAATCGATGACGCGCCCCACGGGTACGCGTGCACAATTCGGGTGGTCCCATTCGTGGAAGAAAAATCGCCCCAGGATTTCGACTCGACTTTTTGGTTTTCAGCGCGAGACCGGGTCCCAAACTGGTCATTTCGCTCATGAATCAAATTTCGACTCCAGTTTCGTGGGGCATGCCTCCAGCCCCCATTCGCGACTGGCTGCTTTTGCGAAGTGGCCTGTTCACGGGGGATTTTGTTTTTTCCGGCCAGAGCATCCGTTATTTTCTGAGCGGCCTGCCTGTGGTCGTACTCGAAACGGATCGCGTGGGGTTGGACGCTCTGGCCGCGCGATTCCATCCCCGGCCGGAGAGCCCGGTCGCGCGCCCTCCGGAACTGCGAGATGTCCGCCTGTCGCGCGGCGAACTAAAACTGATTCTGCTCCTGGAAGAAGAATTTCATCTGCTGATTCGCGAACGCGAATGGTCGGCCGGGGGAGCGACGATCAGCCTCGACCGTTTGCGGATGCGCCTGGACGGGGATACCTGGGACGGTTCCGCGCAAGATCTGGATGATCTTAAAACGGGGGTGGTGCGCGCTCTCGCACCCGGCCTTTTTACCGCTGACGCGTATCGCCTGGCGGCGCTCTGCGCCATGACCGATTTCGATCTGGAGGCGAACACGCGGCGCGCGCTGGTGTCCGCGTTTGAACCGGCCGCTGTCCGGTCCCTCGAAGCGCGCTTTTTACAAAAACAATTTCGCAAGCTTGTGATGGGTCGTCGTCCGAGTCGCGGCTTTGAGATATTGCGGGAAATCGGCGCGCTTTCCGTTATTTTGCCCGAACTGGCGGGGGGCATCGGGCTCACCCAGAATCGATATCATCGCCACGATATTTATTATCATAGCATTTACGCCTGTGACGCGGCCGAACTCGAAATTGGCCAGCGTCTGGCGGCGCTGTTTCACGATCTGGGCAAAGTGGATACGCGTGAGGAACAGGCCAACGGGGAGGCCACGTTTTTTAACCACGAAATCGTAAGCACCCGTCATACGGAAAATATCATGCGGCGTCTGGGTTTTCCCGGCGCGTTGAAGAAACGCGTCAAGTTCCTGGTTCGCAATCACATGTTTCATTACACGGAAGCGTGGAGCGACCGCGCCATTCGTCGGTTCATGAAACGAGTGAACATGGACCAGCTCGAAGATCTGATCGCCCTGCGTCTGGCCGATCGCAAGGGCAGCGGGAAACGTTCCGAACTGCCGCGGGCCATCAAAGAGTTGATGCGACATATTCAGGAAGTCAAAAAACAGGACGCCGAAATCAAAGTCCGCGATCTGGCCCTGGACGGTCATCATTTACAGGCAATGGGCCTGCGTCCCGGTCCTGAAATGGGGCGCGTGCTCAAATCGCTTCTCGGAGAGGTTCGGGATGGTCGGCTTCCCAATGAGGAAGCGGCCCTGCGGGATTGGGCGCGTGAGCATTTGATCGAAGCTCCAGCAGTCCCGGCCGGCCCGCCGAAATTATAAAAAGCGTCCGTAGAATCAATTGACCGCTCCGGACGGCCTTCGTATTTTACGCGCTCAAACTCTTTTTTCCGGCGCGGGACCGGAATGGAAAACATTTCGAATCCACCATGACGCAGGCAATGGAGAATCGGGAATTCTTCGAAAAACTGCTGGCCCGGATCTGCCGGGATGAGCGGTTTATTCTGACCACCCACCGAAGTCCGGATCCGGACGGTCTGGGCGCGGAACTCGCGTTGCGTTATCTCCTCCGCGAACGATTTAATAAAGACGTCGAAATCGTGAACCACGACCCCATCTCGGAACGTTTTCGTTTCCTGGATCAGGCCAGAGTATCGCGTGCGCTGGACCAGGTGAATCCGGTCAGCCTGGTCGGGCGGACTGTGATTATGGTGGACAATTCCGATCTCGATCGCTGCGGCAATGTGCGTCAGTTTATTCAAGACGATCACCGGAACCTCGTCATCATCGATCATCATGACGGGATTCAGTCCGACTATGAAGTCCAGTTCCAGAATCCCTCGATCGGTTCCACTTCGGAGGTAGTGTACGAATTGTTCGAGTTGACCGAGACCGTGCCCACCCTGGAAGTCGCGCGTGGACTGTACGCCGGCCTGATCGCGGATACAGGGCATTTTCGGTACCGCAAAACCCGGCCGCGTTCACACCAGATCGCGGCGCGACTGCTCCAGCTCAGCGTCGATCCGCCGTCGGTGGCCGAACAGTTATTCGATTCGTTCGCCGTCGAACGCCTCTTGCTCAAGCGCGAATTATATCGCCGGCTTGAAATGAACGAAAAACGTAATATCGCCTGGTTTCGCATTCGCAAAAGCGATTTCGAAACCCTGAACGGAACCGCGGAAGACATCGAAGGCGTCATCAACGAATTGCTCGAACCGGGGGACGTTAAGATCGCGCTCCTGTTTTCGCAGCGTGATGTGGAGCTGACCCGGGTCTCCGTACGCTCCAAGGGCGATGTGGACATGCTGCCGGCCGTGGCCTATTTCGGCGGCGGCGGTCATCGTAACGCCGGGGGGGCTTCCATTCACATGGGTCTGGATGAGGCGATCAAGGCCTTCCTTCCACAAGCGGAAAAATGTCTGGTTTATTGATTCATGCTTTTTAATTCCGTTTTATTTTTATTCTTCTTCGCCGCCGTTTATCTCATCTACTGGAGCCTGACGGGCCGACCGAGACTGTATTTCCTGGGATTCGCCTCCCTCGTGTTTTACGCCGCCTGGGGTCTGGAGCGCGAAGGCCTGGTCGGGCTGCGGTGGACTCTGCATTTTTTCGGAGTTGCCGTACTCAACCACTACCTCATCGACCGGATGCACGTCAGACCGGAGCGCAAACGGTTGCTCATCGGCGTCATTGTCGTTCTCAATCTTCTCAATCTCGGTTTTTTCAAGTATTCCATGTTCGTTCGGGATCTTCTATTCGATCTCGGCGTCCCGCTTGCGCCGGAAACGAAGGAGTGGAGTATCTTTCTTCCCCTGGCCATCAGTTTTTACACGTTTCAAATGCTGGCCTACGCCATCGACGTACACCGGGGCATCATCACCGAACGCTTGAGTCTCGCGAAATTTTTACCGTTCATTCTTTTTTTCCCGCACCTGATCGCCGGGCCGATCATGCGTTCCACGGATTTCCTGCCGCAGATCGACAATCCGGGCCTGGATCGGCGGCGATTTTACGACGGCTGCTGGTTTATCGTGAGCGGTCTGTTTAAAAAAGTCCTGCTGGCCGATACGCTGGCCCTCTTCGTCGCTCCGCCCTTTCAGAATCCGGACGTCTACCACGGCTGGTCGCTGTTCCTGGCCGCGATTTGTTTCGCCTTCCAGATATATTGCGACTTCTCCGGCTACACCGACATGGCGCGCGGTGTGGCTTTCCTGCTGGGTTACCATATTCCCGAAAACTTCAGGGCCCCGTTTTTTTCGCTTTCGGCCCAGGACCTCTGGCAACGCTGGCATATCACCCTCGCCACCTGGCTGCGCGATTATATTTATATCACTCTCGGCGGGAGCCGTGTGGCGGCCTGGCGTATCTATTTGAATTTATTTTTAACCTTCACCGTTGGCGGGTTCTGGCACGGTGCCGATTATACGTTTCTCGCCTGGGGAGCCTTCTGGGGCATCCTGATTGGCATCGAGCGATTTTTCATGGTCAATTTCGGAATGGACTTCATCCCGAAAAACCCCATCTTGAAGGTCGCCAAGGGCGCGCTGGTGTTCTCGCTCTTTTCACTGAGCGCGTTCATGTTTCGCGCCATGCCCGTCAACCACGGCGATCATACGCACGGGTCGGGGGAGATCATGTGGGCGTTATGCAAGGGCCTGGTCACCAATACCGAAAGCGCGACGCGCTCCGCGTACGCGAGCGCTGGCGGGGACGCGGACTTGATCGAGCTTACGTTTGGAACCGGCGTGATGAATCTGGAACCCATGCCAGGACTGGAACAGATCCTTTTTATATCGCTCTGGATGCTCTTTTTCAACATGGTCCAGTACCGCGCAGGCTGGCTGGAGCGCTTTCGCAAGTATGACCCCTGGTTACTGCTGCTTATCGGCGCACTCCTGGGCGGAATTTTGATGCCGGCGCTCGCGGTGGGATCGAATCAGTTTATATACTTCGTATTTTAGCCTGGACCCCGGGGTGGGCGCCAGATCCTGTACACCAGACGGTACCACCAGAGGCGCAGAAGGCCCGGCCGCGTCGTTCGCCGGAGGCGACGCAGTTTGGCCGGGTTGCGCACGATAAACACCTCCTCGACCCGGTCCGGTCCGAACGCGAAGGTGATTACGCTGTCCAGTTTCCCGTCCAGGCCGAAAATCAACAGGCCCGGCTCACCGTTCACGCGCGCTTTTCGCGCAAAGTAACCAGGACCATTCGGTTTGCGAATGACGCCCCACAGGAACCGCGCCGCGCGTTCTGCCCCTTCCAGGATATTAAGCGCGGCGGCCACTTTGCCCCCGCCGTCGCTGACCAGTCGCGCGTCGGTGGCGAGGAGTTCGACCAGGTCCTGGATGCCTTCGCCGCGGCAGGCCCGCAGGAATCGATCGAGCAGGCGTCGCTTCGTGGACTCCGGAACCGGAACGGGAGCGCGCTGGCGGCCGGACTCGCGCAGTTTTTCGCGCGCGCGGGCCGCCATGCGCCGCGTGGTCTCTTCGCTGCGATCGATCATGGGACCGATTTCGGCGTAATCGAAATCGAACACATCGCGCAGGACGAAGACGGCCCGTTCCGGCGGCGAAAGCGTTTCGAGCATCAGTAAAAACGCGGTCGAAACCGTTTCCGCCGTTTCCAGGGATCCAGCAGGATCGCCCCGGGCGTCGTCCAGAATCGGCTCGGGTAACCAGGGACCGATGTAGGTTTCGCGCCGCAATCGCGCCGAACCCAGAAAATCGATGCCGCGACGGGTCAGGATCCTGGTCAGAAACGCGCGCGCATCGCGCACATCCGCGAGCGGTGTGCGGCTGAAACCCAGAAACGTTTCCTGAACAAGGTCTTCGGCGTCCATCGCGCTGCCGGTCATCCGATAGGCGACCGCGAAGAGCAATCGCCGGTGCTCTTCAAAAATCGCGCCGTGTTCCGCGTTCACACCCGCTTGTTCCATTCCCGTTCCGTTCCCTATCGCCGCGCCGCAAGAGCCGCTCGCGCGGACACGAGCTTCGCGACACGCCGACCGGCGACAAAACTCGCGTTGGCCAGGATATCATCCGGTTCCGTCCAGTCCCCGGCCAGATACAGGCCAGGCCGGCCCGCAAGCTCCGGGCCCGGAAAGACCAGACCCGGTTCAGCCAGAGCGCCCGACACCACCATGCGCGGCAGAAAACGTCGATGAGCCACGCGAGCGCGCCAGCCAGGTTCCAGAAGATCGAGAAAAGCTTCCAGTTCGATTTGCGTCGCGCGGGCCTGATCCCGGTCCGCGGCCTCCGCTTCCGTCAAATATTTGAGCACGTGCACCAGGCCACCCTGCGCGGGCGCAAGTCGCGCGGTATCGGAATGGAACACGGCGTACAGCCGCCGATCGAGCGAAAACAGACCGGAGGCCGTACCGGTGCGCGCGCTGAGCGCCACATCCAGGCAGGCGCCGTACACCGGACGCGCCGCGCGCGCGAAATCCGTAATCGGCGAAACCCCGTCGCCGCCGAGGAGCGCATGAGCGGTCGCGGGGTCCGTCGCCAGGATGACGAAACGCGCGCTGAGTTCAAGGCCGTCCGCGCAGCTCAGGCGCTGAAGTGGACCACCGGGCCCGGAAACCGTCCGCAGGCCCGCCACCGAACGCCCGGCCAGCAATTGCGCGCCGAACGCTTCGGCCCGGTCGCGCAGACCATCCACCAGGGTCTGCCAGCCACCGTCCAGGTACAGAACCCCCGCGAGCCCGGCCCGGGCCTGGCGCAGGGCCGCGTCGGCGCGGATGCGCCTCGATTCCCCCGCGTACGTGCTCACGCGAAAAAGCATGCGCACGAAGGCGCGCGGTCGGTCGCGTTTCAAATTCGCCTGGATCCAATCCTCCGCGTTCTCAGCGAAATTTTCCGAGAACGAACCGCGCCGGGTGGCGAGCCAGGTCATGGTCCGGCCGATTTCCAGAAGGTCGCGCCAGTCGAAGTACGGATGAGCCAGTGCCGCGCGGGCTGAGGCCGGCATGGGAAACACGGCCCCGCCCTGTTCGAGTCGGAGGCGCGCGTTTTCGGGGACGCGACCGGAAACCGCCACGCCGAGTTCTTTTAGAATGGCCGGCGCCGGCCCTTTGCGGTACAGGGCGTGGGGACCCTGGTTGATAAAAAAATCGCCTTTGCGCGCCGTGCGCGCTCGTCCGCCCACCCGCGCGGATTTCTCCAGAATCAGCACCGACAGACCGGCCCGCGCCAGGTATGCCGCGGCGGTCAATCCGGCCAGACCCGCGCCCACAATGGCCACGTCCACCGGTTCGGTCGGCCCGGGGCGTATGAAATTGTCGTCCAGCTTCGTTAAGGTTGAATACATACAATCCTCCCGCGGCCAGAAGGGCCGCACGAACGGTAAGTCGAAGGGGGCGGGCATTTCGGGACAGGCCGGCGAAATTTTTTTGCGGATTCCGGTAGAACGATTCAGATTGACGGGCTGGAGTGGTGGAATTTCGATTCCCCGTATCCCCACGTGGCCTGCGTCAAAGGGACCCTGGCGGATCCGGATGGCGTCCTGGCGTCTTCGTATCAGATCATGGCGATCGGAATCAACTACAAAGGCCAGTTCGCGCGGACCCTGGCAGGACGCGCCTTCCAGATCAACGTACACAAAAGTCGCCAGGTGAAAATTCTGGTGGTGGACGCGAAAGGAAATGTCGGTGTTTCGGATGTCATTCAGACGCCGGACAAAAACGGTTTCGATAAAAACCCCGAGGGCCCGGATAACTACATGCTGGCCATCGGTACAATTACGGTGCGCAAAGTACCGGAGGATGTTCTCAAAGACCGCAACGCTTTCCAGGAAACCCTGGGCCTGCCGCGCGAGTACTACCGGGTTCAATATCCCGAACGGCGGCCGGCCGGGGGCTCTCCCCGGTGAGTTCTCCCTTTGTTGCCGTCAACCCGGCCACGGGCGAGGAAATCGCCCGGTACCCGACGCTCACGCGCGACGAAGCCGAAAGTGCGGCGGAAAGAGCCCACGCCGCGTTCCTCAATTGGAGCCGCGTGAGCCTGAACGAACGCGCGGAGCGCATGAACCGCGCGGGCGAGCTCCTGCGCTCCCGTCAGGACGATCTGGCCGCGCTGATGGCGCGCGAAATGGGTAAACCGCTCCGGGAAGGTCGCGCCGAAATTGTCAAATGCGCCGGTTGCTGCGATTATTTCGCGAAAAACGGTTCTCAGCTTCTTAAAGACGAAATCATTCCCACCGAAGCCGCCGCGAGTTTCGTGGCCTGTCGTCCGCTGGGAGTGGTGCTGGCCATCATGCCCTGGAATTTTCCGTTCTGGCAGGTCGTTCGTTTCGTGGCGCCGGCCCTGATGGCCGGCAACGCCGGGTTATTGAAACACGCCCCGAACGTGCAGGGGAGCGCGACGGCGCTGGTTGAACTATTTCGCGAAGCCGGTTTTCCCGAAGATGTTTTCTTAAATCTACCAATCGACACCGACACGGCCGGAATTCTCATTGATCATCCCGCCGTAAGGGCCGTGACGCTCACCGGCAGTACCCGCGCCGGGCGCGTCGTGGCTGCGCGCGCCGGCGCGGCGTTGAAAAAGACCGTCCTGGAGCTGGGTGGCAGCGATCCGTACATCGTGCTCGGTGACGCGGACCTGGACCGGGCCGTGGAGGTCTGCGTGGCCTCGCGCCTGATCAACGGGGGCCAGAGTTGCATCGCCGCGAAACGATTTATCGTCGTGCGCGCGCGCATGACGGAATTCGCCCAAAAAATGGTGGAAGGAATGCGCGCGAAAAAGACCGGGGACCCGTTCGCCCCGGATACGGACCTGGGACCCATGGCACGCCACGATTTGCGCGACGAGTTGCACCGCCAGGTGCGCGCGAGTGTGGACCGTGGGGCGCGCTGCCTGCTCGGCGGCGAACTTCCGCGCGGGCCGGGAGCCTATTATCCGCCGACGGTGCTCGCGGATGTGGCGCCGGGTATGCCCGCGTACAGCGAGGAGTTGTTCGGTCCCGTGGCGGCCCTGATCCCGGCCGCGGACGAAGCGGAGGCCCTGCGCATCGCCAACGATTCCGAATACGGCCTGGGAGCGGCGGTTTTCACGCGGCGCGACGAACACGGTCAACAAATCGCGACGTTCGAACTCGAAGCGGGTTCCTGTTTCGTCAACGACTTCGTCCGCTCCGACGCGCGGTTGCCCTTCGGCGGAATCAAGTCCAGCGGTTTCGGTCGCGAACTCGGAGCCCAGGGCATTCGCGAATTCGTCAATCTTAAAACGGTCTGGCGCGCTTGAAGTATGAAACTACGATCGATAATATTTATCAGTCTCGGCCTGCTGGCCCTTTTGTTTCTCGCGCCCATGCTCGGCGCGTACCTGTATCGCCCGGAGTTGCGCGGCCTGCCGGGTGAATACGAAGAAGAAAAATTCGAACTGTACGCGGACGACGCGTCGCTGCTGCGCGGGACACTCACGTGGTCGAAAGGGCCCGGGACCGAAAGGGGATTCGTATTATTCCTGGCGGACAGCGAACTCGACCGGGACTGGACCGCGGAAGGCAAAGGCTTCGCGGGTGGCCGGATCCTCGCCAGGCGCCTGGGTGGGCTGGGATTTCGCTCCGCGCGATTCGATCAGCGCGGCACCGGCGCTACGGTCCAGTCCGGGCGCAATTACGCGAGTCCGGACGTGCTGGCCCGCGACGCGCGGCGCGTTCTGCTTCATTTCGCCGGGAATTTTTCTGATACGGAACAGGCGCAAAACGTTTTCATTCTGGCCCACGGGGACGGTTGCGCACCGGCCCTTGTTCTGGCGAACCGGCTCGATTTTCCCCCCACCCTGATCCTGATGGCCTGCTCCCTCCGCGGAACCCTGCTCGATCAGTGGACGGAGCGGATTCTCTTGAATATGAGTCGTACCGGCGTGTCCCCGGCCAACCTGGCGGCTGCTCGCGATCGGATCCAAACCTGGCGCGTGGCACGCGCCTGGACCGGTGAACCGATTCGCCGCGCTCCGGACCCGGCTCTGCCCCCCGATCTCCAGGCCCTGGACCGGGCCCTGGACGAAATGGTGTCCGAACGACTCTTACCCTTCACCCGCGAAGCCGAAAACTTCGACTTTCGCGGCGAACGCGATCGCTGGCTGAGTAAACCCGGGGCGCGCCTGGTCCACATGCTGGCTGAGGTCGATTTCGTCCTGCCCGAAAATGAAATAGAATACGCGCAAAAGGCAGCGGAAGAGTTGCAGCGGCGAACCGCGGGCCGCGCGCGATTCGTGCGCCTGCCCCGGACGGATCATTTTCTTTCGGCTCGCGCGAACGAACCATCGGCCGCGGTGGTCGTGCTTCTGGAGAGTTTGAATCCACTGCGGCGCGTATCGCCAGCGGTGCTGGGCGCGCTGGATGAAGTATTCGGAACCGGGCGGTCGGCCCCCTGATCGAAATATATTTTCGTTTCACGCATAATCCGGGTTAATGGCCCGTTTGCCTGGGTCGTGGGAAAAACGGTTCCAGTACCTTCGCGAAAATTTTCGCGCCTTCCGGAGCCGGGTGGCCGTCCACCGGTAAATACAAATCGTCCCGGTCCGCCGCCAGAAACGGCGGTCGCGTGTCGATCGTCGTACCGCCGCGTTCCTGGATGAAACGGGTCAAAAATCGTTCCAGCCGGTAGTCGCTCCCGGTGCGACCGGTGGCATGATCCACATTGGGATAGAACACGAAACTGAGCGGAATCTCGCGCTCGCGCGCCAGCGTGATTGCGGCTGCGATGTGTCGCAAAGTCGGGTGACTCTGCGCGGGGACCTCCGCGCGTTCGGTATACACGTTCGCTCTCTGCGACAGTCGCCCCTGTTCGGACCAGTGTTTGAGCAGATTGTACACGGCGCTGTGGCGACTCGCGAAAAAATGCGCGCGGCGCAGGGCCAGGCGCGCGGACGATGCGGCCAGAACTTCGTCGGCCGGGTCGTCGATAAAATCGGACATGTGCATGATCCAGAACACGTGTGCCGGCGGATTCGTTCCGCTCCGACTCGCGCGCTCCAGTCCGTCCAGCAAAATCGCCAGGGTGCCCCCCGCGCCGAGAGCGTCCACTCCCAGGTTGCGCACGCGCAGATCGCTCCTGCGCCGCGCGAGCAGGGCCGCGAAGGTGTCCCGGTCGTCCAGGCCGTAGCCCATGGCGATCGAATCGCCGATGATCCAGATTTCGGGCGCTTCCGCCGGGGGAGTCCCGTCCGGGTAGGTGGTCCTTTCGCCATTTATGTCCGTTGTTACAGTATACGCGAATCCGAACGGACTGACGAAATCGACCCGCGCGCCGGGGCAGAGGCGCACGCGCCGGCCCCCGCTGTCCAGGCAGTGCAGGCGTTTATCGGCCAGTTTGAATCGAACGTCCGCGTGCCCTGGCCAGCGCAGTAAAATTTCCGCCAGACACAGGCACACCGTCGTGACGATCAGAATCCATCCGAAAATTTTTTTCCGGTTCACTCGCGTTCCTTCCGGGGCGGGGGCTGGCAGGCGCGGCAGATGTGGGTGCCGCGCTGCGCCACGCGCATTTTTTCGATCTCTGTTCCGCAACGCGGGCAGGCCTGGCCCTGACGGTGAAACACTTTCAGTTTATCCGTGTAGCCGCCCTTCTGTCCGCCCAGAAACTTAAAATCGCTGAACGTCGTGCCGTTCGCGCGGATGGACTCGCGCAGCACGTCCCGGATGGCGCCGTGCAGAGTACGGACCCGCTCGGGCGCCACGCGGTCCGAGCGAGTGAGCGGGTGAATCCCCGCCATCCACAGCGCCTCGTCGACGTAAATATTCCCCAGTCCGGCGATGAACTCCTGGTCCAGCAACAGGGGTTTGATGATGCGGCTCCGCCGGGCGAGTCCGTCCACCAGCCAGTCGGGCGAAAACGAAGGGCCCAGTGGCTCGGGCCCGAAGCGGTCGCTGAAGTTTTCCCACGCGGCGTCGTCCTCGCAGTAAAACACGCGCCCGAATTTGCGGGTATCGAGGAAGACCAGCACCGTTCCGTCGTCCAGAAAAAAAAGCGCGCTGATGTGTTTACTACCGGGAACTTCGCGGACCGGAACCAGGCGACCGGTCATCCGCAGATGCACCAGCACCCGACCCCGGTCCGTGCGCATGATCATGTACTTCGCGCGCCGCTCGACGGCGATGATCCGCGCCCCGCGGACGCTCGCGCGAAAGGCGGCCAGTTTCACGTTTTCTAAAACTTTCGGCCAGCGTGCCTCAAAATCGATGAGGGTCCGGCCTGCCAGGTACGGACGCAGCGAGCGCGCTACAGTTTCGACTTCGGGTAATTCGGGCATGGGGCTCGCCAGGCCAAGCCTGCCGGGTGCGCGGAAAATTTCATGAACAATCCAGTCGTAGTGCGCGGTTAAAATCGAATTAATTCTGGTATTGACCGGGCCTCCAGTTTTATGGTGCGGTGCAAAAAGAATTGGCAGCCAGGCGCGTTCGAAAAAAATTGCCATAAAAGGGATCACCCGGTCGATTTAAAGATTGTTCGGCCGCAGTGTTTCAGTTCTGTGCGGGGGAATTTATGCGGAGTATTAATGCGGCGCACAATGATCGGCGAGTTTTTGCCCTGCTTTTCGCGGGCTTAGCGATTGGCCTCCAGCCCGGCTGCACCACGCCGCGAATTCCACAACCCGATTTTTTTCTCCCGGCGCGGTTGCCCTTTGCCGCTGTCGGCCGCCCGCTGCCGACCCCGCGGGCGCAGGTGGTGGAGATCACCAGGGAAACCCTCGGCGTGCCTTACCGTTTCGGCGGAACCAGTCCGCGCACCGGGCTCGACTGTTCCGGCCTCGCGAAGTACGTGTACGGTCGCATGGGGTTCGATCTCCCGACCGGTTCGCGGGCTCAGTTCGAGACTCTACATCCCCAGAAAATTCCCCAGCCGGGTGATCTGATCTTCTTCAATATCAACGGGAAAGTGGATCACGTGGGCATCTACGTGGGCGATTTTAAGTTCATCCACGCGCCAAGGACCGGTTTTACGGTGATGTACGACGATATGCGCAGCTCGTACTGGTACCACACCTTCGCGGGGATTCGCTCGGTTTTCAAACCGGGCGAAGGGCAGGTGGTCGCCCGGTAAAAAACGCGTAAGTTGGCGATTGGCCTGTTACGTTTTCAGTTTTCGGATTCGCGCGCACCCGTTTCCATGCCGCCCAGAACGAAAAGCGCGAGCGGTGCGGGGATCTGTAAGATCGGGGTTTTTGTCTGGCCAATGGAAACAACCCGAAAATCACGCCATGACCGCGCGAAAACGTAGCCGCGCTCCGGTTTTTTTTCATCGCAGAAATCCGCCAGTCCTTTTAAGTTCCCCGCGTTCAGTTTATCGGTGTACTTGATTTCGAACGGAATTGATTTGCCAGCCACGGTCGCGATCAAATCGACTTCGCGGTCTTTGCGCCCGCGGTAGTACCCGAAGATCGCCGACTGCCGATCGAAATGCGTACGCAGATGTTTGTAGGCGGCGGTTTCCACGGCCCTTCCCAGCGCGGTCGCGTCCTCCAGAAGGGATTTGCCTTTCATAAGCACGGCGGGGGCGATGGAAGGATCCGCGATGTATATTTTCGATTTGCCGCGCAGGACTTCCCGGCCATACCCGTACGGAAGCAGCTTAAAAATCAAATGCGCGGATTCCAGTAAATCGAGGAATTTAAGCACGGTCGGTTTGGTCATTTCGAGATTTTCGCAGATTTTGCGGACATCGAGCAGCCCGGAATCGTACATGCAGAGATACAAAAACAACTGTTCGACTTCCAGAACATGACGCACTCCGAAGAGCGCGGTCATATCACGTTTTAAGACTTTGTCGACGATGTCTTCGCGCAGGAGTTTCTGCGCCCGGTCCAGATTTTCGATCAGAGCGATTTCAGGAAAACCGCCGCGCACAAGGTACTCGTGAAAAAAACCGGTCAGTTCCTGGAATGCCATGCCCGCGTCCTGTCGCTGGCGGTCGGTCCAGTCGAAGAAGTCCGACAGGGAGTCGACCCGGGTCGCGGGTTGCCGCGCAACTTCTTTGCCGGTAATCTGCAGAAATTCAAAAAACGAAAGCGTATGCAGTTTTAGCGTCACCCAGCGGCCCACGCCTGATTCCTGTCCAAATTCCGTGAGCGGTGTCGCTGAACCGGTCAGGGCGATGCGGCGTTCCTTCCCCGAAAAATCGACCTGATGTTTCACCCAGGTCTGCCAGTGTTTCGTAAACTGGACCTCATCCAGAAAAATGAACTCCGGACCGTCGCGCGCGGTTTCGAGTTCGCGCCAGAGCTCAAGGAGTTTTTCGAGACCGAACAGTTTTAGAAACGGATGATCATACGTCGCGTACAGGATGTTCTGCGGCGGTACTCCTTTTTCCAGCAAGCGGGCGATGGCCTGCAGAAAGAGCGTCGTTTTCCCAATCTGACGGGCGCCCGTCAGCACAATGGCCCGCCGCGAGGGCGGGATCCAGAGCCATTCCCAGAGCTCGTAGAACGCAGCCCGACGCCAGGCGACCGTCTCAGGCTTGCGATCGCCTGCCCACCAGGGATTGTACTGCCGAAGAACCTGGAACAGGTCCTCTTTGGGGATGTTCACGAGTATAGTTTACTATTATTTGGCATATTTATCAAGTATATTTTACTAAAAACGCAATTTTAGGTATAATGCGATATAAAAATCCATTATTGGTTACAAGTCGAAGTTGGAAGGTTTGAGGATTGTGGGAGCTACTGGAATCGAACCAGTGACCTCTTCCATGTCAAGGAAGCGCTCTAACCAGCTGAGCTAAGCCCCCCGGCGGGTCTCGGATCGGCGCAGCCGACCAACCGGCAGTCCAATCCACGGCCGGCCGCTGTCAAGTGAAACCCGATTCAGGGGCGCTCCGCCAGGCCCAAATTCCATTGACAGCCAATGTCCGGGCCGCCAGAACTCGCGGACTGCGGCTGTCATGAAAAAGTACCTTTTTATTCTCCCTCTGATTCTTTTGATCCTGCTCGGCGGACTTTTCGCCGGGTGGTTGTATTTACGCTCGCTCCTGAACGAAGCCTTCCTGGTGCGCCAGATCGAAGCGGCGCTGAACGCGCGCGTGGAAATTCGCAAGCTCGACATCGATCTTTTTTCGGCAATCTCTTCCATTGAACTGGAAGGCGTCCGGCTCGGCGCGCGCGACGCGGTCGCGAACAAAGGGACTCCCCTGGCCGACCGCGCACCCATGGCGACGCCGCTGATCGCGGCGGAAAGTGTGGAGCTGGAGCTGAGTTTTCTGCCGCTGCTTTCCCGGCGTTTTGAGATCAAACGTTTCGTCATCGATCGCCCCGAAATCAAACTCGTGCACTATCCCTCCGGCGCGAACAACCTCAGCGGCCTGTTCGGTCCGCCGCAAATCGTGGAAGGGCAACCCAATCCCGCGTTGAAAAAAACGCCGGAACCGCCCGCGGCCGAAGAACCGGGCGAACCCTTCAGCGTCAAGAACCTGCCGGTCTCGGCCGGCCTGGAGCGGGTTGGGATCGAAAATGGAGTCGTGCACGTCAGTATCCCGGCCGCCGGGCATCGGATCCTGGTGGAAAATTTGAATGTTTCGCTGACTGATTTCGACGTGGACCCGGCCGATCTGGCGCAGCACAACCGCGCGCTGCTCGCCTTTCACGCGAACACGCGCGTCTTCGGTACTTCGGGAAAAGAAGCGGGCCTTTTGCTGCTGCGTTCGGAAGGGCACTTACAATTGTTCGATCCAAACACCGGCCAGGTGAATCCCGACCTCGTGTACGCACTGCGCATGCTGCGTGGATCGTACATCAGCGATCTGACGGTGATGGAACAATTGTCCGGTCGCCTGCCGCTGCTGGCCAGCGCGGGTATCGCCCTGAAAGGGGTCGGCGAACGCGCCGAACTCACGCAGGATGTTGATCTGCGCGTACGCTACCGTGCCGGACAGGTCACTCTGTTAAGCGACGTGAACTTTCCCACCGTTAACTACGACCTGACCCTGAAACAATCGAGCTGGCTTTTGATCAGCGCGACGGCGCACCAATTTCAGGGCCGGATTCTCGCCAGCGAGGCCGAATCCGCGCGCGCCATCCAGTCGGTGGACGGAGTCATCGCGCGCAACCTCAAGGACGAAGACCCGGTGAGGTACCGCAAGCTGCTATTGGGAGAATTGCTTCTGAACGACCGGATCGTACTCGATTTCATTTCGACGGGCCCCCTCGCGCAGCCGCAAGTTTATCTGAAAACGCAGATTCCATCTTTGACCGATATACTGAAAGATTCGGCGAAAACGCTGCTGAAAAATCGAATCGAAAATAGATTGCGCGAAGAACTGAACCAGGGACAGGGCAAAGCGATTCAGGAAGGACTGGATAAATTACTGCGGCGATAGGAAAAATCGCGGGACGATTCGAGGATCGTTGTACCTTCCAGTTTAAAAAAAAGCAGGAGTATCACATGGGTTTTACGATTTCCACGCTTAAAATTTCGAATGAACTGGACCGAATTCGCTCCTTACGGGGCGAATTGGAGGATACGCGCATCAGGACCGTGGAAATCGCAGCTCTCGCGGACACGGGTTCGTACATGGTTTCGCTGCCGCCCGAGGTTATTCGCGAACTCGGTCTGCCCCAGGCGGGAACTCTCCCGGCTCTGACGGCCGCGGGACGAATCGAACTCAGGTCTTTTTCCATGGCCCATCTTGAATTATTCGGACGCAGGATGACGGTGGAGGTTCTGGAGGGCCAGCCGGAAACCCCGGCTCTGATCGGGGTGACGATCATGGAGTTGTTCGACTTGATTGTCGATCCGCGGACCAGACGCCTCTTGCCCCGGGACGCGACCGACTGGGCGATCGGTATGTTGCTCGCGTCCTGAGAGTTTATCTAACAGGTTGCTGAAAAAGTCCCTCCCTGGACTTTTTCAGCTGTCGCATCGGCGAACTAAATTCGCCGATGCTCGCAAAACCGGTGTTTCACGCGGTTTCACGAAACACCGGTTTTGGCGATACATCCTGTATCGTCTCATTCGCAGCTTTTTCAGCACCCTGCTAAAATCTGCATGGCCACTTTTGAGAAGAAGAAGGTATGACTTTGAAATCGGAACAGGCTGAAGAACGTTTACGCGCGAATTTTAATTTTACGCGTTTTTCGCCCGGCGACGCGGGCGGTTTTTACGAAAGTTTTTTTCAACGCGCCAATCATCCTTCCCGGCCGCTCGCGTTCTGGAATCGGTACACGATTTTTTCGCCGGCGGGCCGGCCCAATGACACGATCGGCGAACTCTGGTCGATCTTTTTTGACGGCGAAAGCGGCAAACACACCGCGCTCAAAACCGAAGTGCCTTTCGCGCGCTGCCAGTTCGCGCGCGATCGATTTTTCGCGCGCGTGGGCGACGCGGTGCTCGAACCAGGCCGGGCGCGCGGGGCGCTCGCGGGCAAGCTCGGACGCATTGACTGGAACCTGGAGTTCGCGGGCGACGAACCGCCGCTCTGGAATCTCCCGGTGAAATATTACGAAGGCGGTTTCCCGAAGGCGAAGGTTCTCGTCGGTCTGCCGCTCGCGCGGTACAACGGCGAAATCACGGTGAACGGGAACTCGGTCCCGGTGCGTGACTGGATCGGTTCCCAGAATCATAACTGGGGCGTGCGCCATACCGATCGGTACGCCTGGGGCCAGGTGGCCGGCTTTGACAACGCGCCGGACGTGTTTCTGGAACTGGCCACCGCCCAGATCCGGATCGGCCCGCTCTGGACGCCCGCTCTGACACCCATCGTCCTGCGGCGCGGGGAGCGAGAATTTCGCCTGAATGATTTATTTTCCAGTACCGGGCGAGCAAGCTACCGCTACTTCCACTGGGAATTTCGCGCGAAATCGAAAGAGATCAATCTGCGCGGGACCATCGAGGCCAGGCCCGAGGACTTTGTCTGTTTGCCCTACTACAACCCGCCGGGCGGGGTGAAGTTCTGTCTGAACAGCAAAATCGCCGCCTGCCGAATCGAGCTGAGCGTGGACGGCGGACCGACCGAAGTTCTCGAAACCAGATCGCGCGCCGCCTTCGAAATCCTGACCGACGACAAATCCCATGGGCTCCGTCCGGCGCTTTAGCAGGGTGCGAGGGGGACAATTGGGCTTTACCTTGCGTCGACTACGTGATCGCGAACTTCCGAAGTACATTATTCCCCGGGTCCTCGTGGTGATCCCAATTCCGTACTACTTTTCCGTTTAGGCCCTCTACGAACCGAGATCGTCCAGCCGAGGAGGGCGAAGGGCAGGGCGGCGATGATCCAGGCTTCCAGTGCCTGTTTTTGTTCGAACGGAAAATAGGCGAAAAGGTGTTCGGTGGAAAGCCCGGTGGTCGCGAGAACGAAACGCGCGGCGTTGCCCGCGGTTTTAAGCGGCAGGTAAACGCTTTCCTGGAAATCCAGAAAGGCCGCGGTTTGCGCGAAGCCGATGAGCAGGGCCGGGACGGTCAAACAGAGGGCCGCCGCGCGAAGTGCGCTCAGGGTCAGATTCGTGCGGGGCCAGAGCGTCATGGCGGCCATTCCCCGGGCCGCGGCCCAGGCGATTAATGGAAACACGGCGATCCAGTAACGCCCCGCCGGGCAGTAACCGAGCAACCAGTTGGTTTCGTCGGCCTGGAAAATATTCGGTAGATGACCGGCCAGAATGAGTACGAACAGGAACCCCGAGAAGGACCGCGAACGTCGCCAGAAAATGGCGAGGCCCGGAGCGGCCCAGAGCACGAGCGGCTGGAGGGCAACCAGACCGCGATCCGCGTCGAAGAGATACGCCGCGTAACGGGCGGCAAAATTTTTCAGGACGATGGCCTGGCCCCCGTACGGTCCGAGGAACGAGCCATACATCGTGTACGTAAACCCGACGAACGCGATTACCCCTCCGCCCAGGCCTGCCGCTGTCCAGAAAAAACGAGTGGGGGACCCGCGGTTCTGCCAGAGCAAATACATCCCGAGCACAAGCGCCGGCAGCGCGAATTTTAAATTGCACCAGGGCAGGAGGATGACCGGCAGAGTCCTCTGTAAAAAATTGCCGAGTTCAAATACGCGACCCTTCGCGACCGGACGCAGAGTCCGGTCGTAAACCCCGGATACGGCCGTGAATAAAAGCAAACCGGCGAGCAATTCCGGAAAGATCTGGTTCGAATAGGGGAGAAACGGCAGCGACGAAAACAGTACCAGGACCAGAAGCCCTCCCGTGAGGCGCGGAGCGCCACGGCGGGTATTCCGCAACACGCGCGCGAAGACGAACATGGCCGTCCCGGCGGCCAGGAGCATCATGATCAATTTCCCGGCCACATACGGATGAACGGCGAGCCCCGACACCGGTCCGAGCATGGCCGGTCCGAGCAGAAGCGCCAGCAGCGGATAGTGCGATGCGATTTCGTCGTCGCCGACGGGCGTCGTATGCGGGTCGAGGGCGCCCGGGTAGAACATATTTCGCCAGATCGAATTGTAATTGTTGTCCAGGTATAAGTCACCATCGCGCGCGAGCGATTCAGCGAGCACGAGATAATGCGGTTCGTCGCCGGTGAGCGGAATCTGGGCGCGATCGAACACGAAAAAATATCCGCTGAGGAACGCGAAAAAAACACAAACCGCGGCCCGGCGCCTGCCGTTTTTTTTCTCGCGGATGGCGGCGAAAAAATAAAAGGCGCCGGTGAGAATGGCAAGGGCGGCAAGGGCCGCCATCAGGTGACGAAAACGCCCGTACTCGGTCGAGTCGACAGTATTGAGTACGACGCCATCGGGCAGGTGGTCCCAGCGAAACTCGATGTATACGGGATTGCCGCCGTCCTTGATCTTCAGTTTGGTCAGGCCGGGGGGGACTTCCTGGCGGAGTGTGCGTCCGTCGCCATCGCCTCCGGAGCGCAGGGTCAGGCGATAGGATTCCCGCGACCGGTTGTCAAGGTTCAGGCGTAAGGTGCCGGAGGCACCGGCGGTAAAGTGCCCGGCCGCAAAGGGCGCCGTGAAGACGCGGCCCCGTACGCTGCCTCCCAGGCCGAACGCCCGTTCCTCTTCGGGCAGCGAACGATACCCGGTGAGGTGTCCCAGGCCGAGCAAAATCGCCAATCCGGTCATGACGAAAATGCCCCCGTACAGCAGAGCGACGATTTTATAAATGCGTGTGTTCGTTGAGCGGGCCAATAACGGAACAATCCGACACCGGGGGCGGGCCTTTCAATCAGTAATTTTCCCGTCTTCGAATCAAAAAAAATGCTTCCCGCAACATGGAGTCCCACGAAAGGATCGATCATGCGCCATCGATTTGAACCCGGAAAAAAAACCCTCGTTCGTCCGTTCCGTTCGGTCTTTTTGTCCGGCTGGTTTTTTCTGTCAGTCGCTTTACTCGTCCCGGGTTGCACGCCGAAGTTTGAGTACGCGCCAGGCCCTCTGCCGGCCAGCTTCGACGAATACTACCAGCGACAACTCGAACGCAGTCGCCAGGTGGGCGTGCGGCCGGGCAATGAGGAACGCCTGGTTCGCGTCGCGCCGCGCACTGATGTGGCCATTCTGTATTTGCATGGATTCGGCGCGTCCCGGGCCGAAGGTGAGGCCGTTCTGGATACGGTCACGCAAGAACTCGGCGCCAATACGTATTACACCCGTCTGCCAGGACACGGAGCGAACGCGATCGACCACGCCTCCGTGACGTTTGAGGATTACCTGGTGCTTGCCGAAGAGTCCTTCGCCATGACCGCAAAACTGGGCGACCGTGTCGTTCTGGTCGGCACCAGTACGGGCGCTTTGCTCGCGACATACCTTGCCGCGCGGTACCCCGACTCGGTGGCGGCCGTGATTCTCGTTTCGCCGTTTTATGAGTTCGTCAATCCCACCGCGTTTCTGTTCGCGGTACCTGGCGGCCTGTCCCTGATTCATCTCCTGTACGGCGAAGATCGCGACGCGGGCTGGAAGGAAGACCCTGAACTGCGCAAAGTGGACGGGTACGACAATTACTGGTTGACCAAACAGAAGTACGCCGCCCTGATTCCCCTTGACCGCTTGCGGCGTTCCATCGCGAACGAGGAAATGTACCGATCGGTCAGGGCCCCCGTATTGCTCCTGCATTATTATAAAGACGAACAACACCAGGACGATGTCGCCAGCGTGCCGGCCATGCGCGCGGCCTTCGCCCTTTTCGCTGACGGGCAGCCCAATCCACTCTCCCGTCTGGCGCCCATCGCCGATTCGAATCATATCATGTTAAGCAAGTATGTGCGGACGGATAAAGCGGCGGCGCTGGCGGAAATTCGCGCCTTTCTGGGCGCGGTTTTGAAAATCCCCGCGAACCGGCCGGTCGCGCCCGCTCAAAAAAAAGCCTCTTGATCCTCGGAGAAGTTTATGAATCGTTTAAAAAAAATTTCCCTGCGTCTTATCCTCTCTCTGTTTTTTTTGAATACGGCGATCTTTGCCGCCGGCTATGAAATCGATTACGCCGGATCAAGCCTCGGCTTCATCGCCCCATCGCGCCTGGGGGACGTGGAAGGTAAATTTTCAAAATGGCGATTCGAAGGCACAATTGAGGATTCGTTCAAGGTCCAGGGCCGGATCATCGTAGAAGTCTCAAGTATCGATACCAACAACCGCCGTCGGGATGATCACCTGCGCAGTCCCGATTTTTTCGAGACCGAAAAATTCCCGAATGCCGTTTTTACGATCGCCTCGGCCACGCCAGCGGGAGACGAAATGGTTCTCCAGGGTTCGCTGATGATCCGCGGGGTGATTAAACCCGTCAGGATTTCGCTGCGCAAAGCGGAAGAACTGCTGTACAGGGGTGGCGTGGTCGTCAACCGCCAGGATTTCGGGATGAGCTATCAGAGCGCGCTGAACCCGATCGAGGATCAGATCCCCCTGCGGATTCAAATCAAATTGAAGAAAAAATAAATCCTGCGCGATACGGACGAGGTCGGGCCAAATGATGCAAATACCGTTTAATTTTACCTGGTCGCGTTAAATTGTCATTGAATCGGGCGGCCCGGGGCATTTTGAATGCGCTACTCGTTCGGCCGCGAACCTGTACCCCGCTCATGAAACGCTGGTGCCTCCTTCTCCTGGTGTCCTGTTCCGCCGCGCAGGCACACTGCGCCTTTCTCGGATTTAAACCATTTGACGCCGTTGCCGGACGCGAGGCCGGGTATTTGCTGGCGACGGCCGCGTACCAGGGCTGGTATCTGGGCGGGGAAACGGCCTACAGCCGCAAGCCAGGGGGTGACGCGCTGGCGCGGGATGTGGATCTTTCCGCGAATACGCTCCTGATTTACATGGCGACGCCGGAGATGGCCGGCCTGGAACCCAATTTGTTCTACCGCCGCACGCTGGTCGATGAATGCGGGGAGCGAATGTTCGTGTCGTCCCTGGCCATCGCGTATTCCATGTTCGGGACCGGCCCCGGTCTGCCTTCGCAGGGTACGCTCCTGAGTTCGGCCATCGCCGCCGCGGCTACCGCGGGTTCGTGTTCGAATATGGAAGCCGGGGAATATTTCGATCTGAATCCGCTGCCGATCGCGTATTAGTCCTCCCCGAATTTTTCGCGCATGGTCATGCGATGCGCGTTTTCGTGCAGGGTCAGGATCCACACCCAGTCGAGCAGGCTGACCGGCCCGTAGATGGGATGTTCGTAACCACGCCGCCGTAACTTTTCAATCGGCACACCCGCGAGGTTCTTTTCCATCGTTGTCTGCGCAAGATTAAGTTTTTCAACGCAGGTATCCAGGTCCCATTGCCCCGAGGGTCCCACCGCAGCCGGATTTTTGATCCCGCGGGATTGACTTACGCGTTCGAAAAACAGTTCATAATCGCCCGCGGAGCCGGGGTTCATGTCATAGCCGAATTTGCCGCGCAGGCAGATCGGAACCGAACGCGCGAAAAAAAACTGGGTGAGCTGAAGGTGTTCGGCCAGTTCGGCGGCGCTCCAGCTACCGTCGGCCGGTCGCCCGCGAAACGTGGCGGTGGGCCGCCGTTCCAGAATGCGGATGACGTCTTCGCGCACCGAACTCCAGACCGTGGTGTATTCGGCCGGGTCCTTAACCGCGGGGGGTCTGGGGATCTCAATCATGGACTCCTGTAATTCCAGGCTTTGAGGCGGTCAACCGAACTACCGAATCATCCCGATTTCCCGCGACCGCGGTTCACGCCGCTCGCGCCAGCCGCCGGGTCAGCTTATCCGATTTGCGGCGAATATAAATGTGTTTCTGGACCTGGCAGTAGACCGTTCCCCCCTTATCTTTCAATTCCACCTGAAAGTGGCGCAGGCATTTTTTCGATGATGCGCATTCAACCCGGACCGTGGCCAGGTCCTCCTCGGACAGGAAAAAATCCGCGAATAAATCCAGCGCGGCCGGTTTTTTATATTCGATTTCCGCGGCGGTATCCCAGACCAGGTAGTCCGGCCCCAGGCGACTGGCCAGCATAAATACGTAGATCGGATCGACGACGGCGTACAGGGCGCCTCCGGCGTGCGTACCGAAAAAACCGCGCGTGCGGTAGTAAAAGGGCAATTTGATCCGGATATGAGTGAAATTCGGTTCAAACCTGACGATCCGCCCCCCGCCACGCCAGTAGACGGGGAAGAGCACGCGATATTTCAGATTGAACCAGAATATTCGAAGTTGATCAAAAATTTTCATGCGCATGCTCCCTTTTGTTTGATATCAAACTATTAGGCCGTGGATTCCGCGATGCGGTGCCTTTACATCTTTTCAAGCGAGATTTTTGTAAACCTGACCCAGCAGGGCAATCAGCTGCTTGCGCTCTTCCGGCGCGATCCCGCGGTACGCGCGGCGTAATAACTTGCGCGAAATCGCGAACATTGGACGGATCGCCTGTCGTGCCCGTTTTGTGGGAACGACGATGGTTCCCCGCCCGTCAACTGGATCCGGCACCTTCTCGACGAAACCCAGCGCGACCAGTTTGTCGACCAGGGCGGTGACGGTCGACTTGTCGCGATCGATGGCCCGCGCCAGTTCCTGCATGCTGGCCCGGCCCTGCTTCGCCAGAACGAACAGAATGTCGCCGTGCGTGGGCGCGAGTTCCGCGAGGCCCGGTCGGTTCATTTCAGCCCCCAGGTGCCGCTGAATCCCGTCCCGCAGCCTGCCGACCAGAAAAAAGATTTGTTCCGGGCCCACGGGACAGGCTGGCGACGGATAGTTTGTTGTCAAACTATTTTCAGAATGGGCGACTCCGGGGTCGTCGGCTGGCGGCGCCTGATAAATATCAGGTCGCGGGGGAAATCTCCGGTGTAAAATAATCTTGCCTTAATTAAGGATAATGGAGTCTGTTATTTAAAAACCGAGGAGATCGTATGAGATTTTTTTTCTTCTTAAATAACAGAAAATCGCGCCGCGCGATTGTCGCTCTGTTGCTCACCGGGTTCGTGTTCGCCGTTTCCGATTGTAAAAAGAAAACGGTGGAGGAAGAAACGGGGACGGAGGCGGCCCCGGATCCTTTGATGAACAGGGGCATCGGGCCGGTCACTTCCGTTGTTCTCGGTGCCCTGGAATCCGGCCTGGCTTTGAAAGGGAAAAACCTTTTCGAAGTAAAATGTTCCGCCTGCCATAAGCTGGAGGCGCGGCACGTAGGTCCGGCCCTGGCCGGAGTAACCGGGCGCAGATCCCCGGAGTGGATCATGAACATGATGCTCAACCCCGAGGAAATGGTTCAAAAAGATCCCATCGCGTCCGAGCTGTTCGCGCAATTCATGACGCCCATGGCCAACCAGAGCCTGACCCAGGATGAGGCACGGGCTATTCTTGAATTTCTTCGTCAATCGGACGGAACAAAATGATAGGTCGAAACAGGAGGACAGAGATGGAGAAAAAAATAATCTTCGCGAGTATTTTACTCATGGTAATCTTCGCGGTTGGCTGCGGTAAATCCGGCGCCGGGGGGATTCTCGCCGGCGACGCGGCTCAAAAGGTGTACGTTCCGCCCGGAGAGCACGATGAAGTGTACTGGTTCATGTCTGGCGGCTTCAGCGGAAACATGACTGTGCACGGGATCCCGTCCGGTCGCCTGATCAAGTCGATTCCGGTTTTTTCCCAGTACCCCGAAAACGGTTACGGGTACGACGAAGAAACAAAAAACATGCTGATGACATCGCACGGCCCGGTGCCCTGGGATGATTCGCACCATCCTGAACTTTCTAAAACCGACGGTGAGGACGACGGGCGGTGGATTTTCATAAACGGAAACAATACCCCCCGTGTCGCTCGAATCTCGCTCAGTGAATTCGAGACCAAAGAAATCGTTGAAATACCGAACAGCGCGGGTAACCACGCATCGCCGTTCTCGACTGAAAACACCGAGTACCTCATGGCCGCGACGCGCTTTTCCGTGCCAATTCCCCAGCAGCCGCTCCCGATCGCGAGTTTCGCCGAGGGAAAGTTCAACGGTACGATCACGTTCATCAAAGTGGATTCCCAGACTGATTCTGAGAAAAAAATGAGCGTGGATTTCCAGGTGCTTGTTCCTGGATTCAACTACGATCTCGCGCATTGCGGGAAAGGCCCTTCGCATGACTGGTGTTTTTTCACGAATTATAACACCGAACAGAGCTACCAGATGCTGGAAGCGGGCGCGTCGCAACATGACAAGGATTTTATTCTGGCCGTAAACTGGGTGGAACTGAAAAAGTGCGCGGACGCCGGCAAGACCAAAAACATGGCCAGCACGTACGTTCACAATTTCCATGAAGGTAACGTACCCGCCGTGAGCGAACGTCTGAATTCAGTGCGTATGCTTCATCCGGAAGACTGTACCGGGACTCTGTTCTATCTGCCGACGCCGAAAAGCCCGCACGGAGTGGATGTTGATCCCAGCGGGGAGTTTATCGTGGCCGGGGGAAAACTCGCCACCGTGATACCGGTGCACTCTTTCGAAAAATTGAGCGCGGCGACAAAGGATAAGAATCAGGTGGAGAAGTCGATCTTCGGCATCCCGGTTCTGAAATACGAATCGACCCTCGCCGGGGAAGTCGAAGTCGTAAAATCCAAACATTGTATGGGCCCCCTGCATACCGAATTTGATGGGGAAGGGTACGCCTACACTTCCTGTTTTTTGAACAATCAGATTCTAAAATGGAAACTGGATACGCGAGAGCCCGTGCAGGATATTCCATCGTTTTATAACATCGGCCATTTGAGCATTGTCGGCGGGGACTCAAAAAAACCGTACGGAAAGTATATGGTGGCTCTGAATAAAATTACAAAAGACCGCTACCTCCCGGTCGGCATGGAACTGGCCCAGTCGGCACAGCTTTACGACATTTCCGGCGGTCGTGTCGAGATGTTGCTGGATTTTCCCACCATGGGCGAACCGCATTACGCCCAGGCGATTCCGGCTTCGAAATTAAAAGATAAAACGGCGAAAATTTTCAGACTGGAGGATAACAAACATCCGTACGCCGTCAAATCCGAAAAAGAGGCGCGGGTCGTTCGCCAGGGGAGCGAACTGCACGTCTATCTGTCGGCAATTCGATCGCATTTCAAACCGGACACGGTCGAAGCGAAAGTCGGCGATCGTGTGTTTTTCCATGTCACGAATCTGGAACAGGATTTTGACATTCCCCACGGATTCGCGGTCTTCGGAGCGAACCTGCCCAATATCCTGATCATGCCCGGACAGACCCGAACGGTGATTTACGACGCCAGAACGCCTGGTGTATTCCCCTTCTATTGCACCGATTTCTGTTCCGCCCTGCACCAGGAAATGCAGCAGTATATTCGTGTTTCGCCCTGACCCGGGCCAGACGGCCGGTACCGGCGCCGCATCAGCGGTCCGGTACCGGTTCGCGCGGGAAAAAAAATTCAGGAGGGGTTGTATGTTCGAAACCATGAAAGCCAGAAACCACTATATGGTGGGAACCATCGGTCTGCTGATGGTGGGGGTATTTTTTTTGCCGATCTGGTATATAGGCCTGGACGCGCCGATGTACCCGGAGGGCCTCAGCTTGAACATCTGGCTCACACGGATCACGGGGGGCGAGGAATTTGACCTGAATAACATAAACTTATTAAACCATTACGTGGGTATGAGAGAAATCGATCATACAATGTTTCCTGAATTTCGGTTCATGCCGTTTGTGCTGGGTTACATGATCCTCGGGGCGCTCGTCACATTTTTTTTCAACCGACGATTCATGGCCCTGCTCGGGCTCGCGAATTTTTTTCTGGTGGCCGGGGTGGGATTTTATGATTTCTGGCGCTGGGAGTACGACTACGGGCATAACCTCAAACCTGGCGCTCCCCTGTCCATTCCCGGGATGGCCTATCAACCTCCCCTGCTGGGTTGTAAAGAATTATTGAATTTCGTTTCTTGTAGCTGGCCGCACGCGGGCGGAGGGCTCTTGCTTCTCGCGGGGGCCCTTCTGGCGTACATCTGTTTCGATGAATATCGAACATGGAAGGCGCCGAAGGTCTGACGGAAATGATACGGAAAATTTATCCAGTCTCCTGCGCGATTCTTCTGCTCCTTCCGGGCTGTGATCCGGAAGCTCCGCGTGTGATTAATCCGGGGGAACATTCCTGCGACCACTGTCGCATGCGCATTGTGGATGCGCGGTTCGCGGCGCAGGCGATTAGTGCCACAGGGAAGGCGTTCCGTTTTGATTCCATTGAATGTCTGGAGGCATGGGTTGCCCTGCAGGGCAAAACAACACCAATCCGGGTGGCGTACGTAACCGACTTCGGCGCGCCGGGGACCTGGATTCGACGTGAGAAGGCGAAGTATTTACTCTCGGAACGACTGCCCTCACCCATGGGGGCCTTTCTCTCGGCCCATGATGAAAAAAATTGGGAGCAGGTCCTCGCGCAGTACGGCGGGCATGAATTAAAACTCGCTGCGATCGGGTCGGTATTACAGGAATTGAAAAAACGAAAGGAAATGCGAAAATGAGAAGGGGAGTCATCGCCGGAATGATTTTCGCCTGGAAGGGGATATTTTTTCCCTGCTACATGGTTGAGGCGAAGGCATCACCGCGTCTGCTGGTCTGCCCGACCTGTGAGATTCAGAGCATAGCGCGGGCCCTGGATATCGCTCCTGAAGGCAGTGAAATTCTTGTCCGAAAAGGTACATACGCTGAAGGGCCGCTCGTCGTCAGTCGGCCCGTGCGCCTGCTGGGCGAAGGGTGGCCCGTCGTCGATGGTCGCGGCGTGGGCCATGTGTTTCTGGTCCGGTCAGACGGGGTAAGCATTCGCGGTTTTTTTATTATCGGGAGCGGATTGTCTGGCGTCGAGGAAATGGCGGGGATTCGCGCCGAGCAAGTGGCGGATTGCGAATTTTCCGGGAACTACCTGGTGCTCAACACCTACGCGCTGTACCTTGCCCACAGCGAAAGGTGCCTGATTCACGCGAACTTTATTCTCGGAGAATCGAAAGGGCAGGTCTCCGGTGGCAACGGGGTACATCTCTGGTATTCGCGAAATATCGAAATCAGTAAAAATACGGTAATGGGACACCGGGACGGGTTGTACTTTGAATTTTCCGATGATATGTTGATCGAAAACAACCGGAGCGAAAACAACATTCGTTATGGAATGCATTTTATGTTTTCGCATCGAAATAAATTTAGACATAACGTCTTCCGCTCCAACCAGACGGGTGTCGCGGTTATGTATTCGAAGTCAATCGAGATGAGCGATAACCGTTTTGAGCGCAACTGGGGTGACGCATTTTACGGGATGCTGCTGAAAGAAATTTCTGATTCTCGTGTGGAGCGTAACTGGATCGAGGGGAATACGACAGGCATCTTGCTCGACAGTTCGAACCGGAACAAATTCATACAAAACACCCTCCTCGGCAACGGGTGGGCTTTCGAGATCACCGGCGGAGCGCTTGAAAATGAAATCCGCGGGAACGATTTTATTCGAAATCATTTTGACGTCACCACCAGTTCCAGGAGCGATGCGAATCGGTTCGATGGGAATTTCTGGGACACGTACGAGGGTTATGACCTTGACCGGGACGGCCGCGGTGACATCCCCCATCGCCCGATCAGTGTCTTCACCAGATGGGTTGCGCGTTACCCGGAGCTTGCCGTTCTGTTAAATTCACCCGTGATCCGTTTTCTGGAAACAGCCGAGCGCGTGTTTCCGGGTCTGACACCGCGAACCATGCTGGACAGGGCGCCGGCCATGTACCCGATCGCCCGCAGTCAAAAGGAGTACCGACGTGCTGAGCCTTTCGCGAGTCAGTAAAACTTACAACGGGCACCGCGCCTTGAGTGAAGTCAGTTTTGAGTTGCAGCGTAACACCGTGTTCGCGCTGGTGGGGCCGAATGGTTCCGGCAAGACGACACTGCTTAAGATATTGCTGGGTTTGATTGTTCCTGACGAAAGCGGCGGTGTGTTCCTCGGCAAGCTCGGCCCTGAAACGGCGGAGTATCGACGCCGCGTGGTTTACATGCCGCAAAACCCCGCCTTCCCGCCTCATTTGAAAGTTCGCGAAATCATTCGCCTTGTTCAGGAATTGCGTGATTGTGAGGCTCCTCATCGCGACCAAATCCGGGTTGACCTGGAAATGGATTCATTCTGGGAGCGGCCGTTTCGCGAACTTTCGGGGGGCATGAAGCAGAAGGTGAACATTCTCCAGGCCTGTATGTTCGATTTCGATCTGGCGATTCTGGACGAACCCACTGCCTCCCTGGATCCGGGAATCGCCCATTATTTTAAGGGACTGATTGGTCGGTTGCGCGCGGAGGGCCGGTCGATATTGTTTACGACGCATGTAATGTCGGAGGTGGAGGAAATGGCGGACACACTTGGTTTGCTCGTCGATGGAAGGCTGCACCTGCTTGCGCGGCCGACCGAATTCAGGGACCAGAAGAACGCCGCCACGCTGGCGGAGGCATTGCTCGCGTACTGGAGGACCTCCACTGAGAAATAGTATGAGCGCTCTGTATCGCCATTTCCTGGGCGCGGGTTCGTTTCTTCGGACCAATCCCCTCTTTGTTATCGCGCGATTTGAATTCTTTGAGAATATTCGCAGTCGCTGGCTGTTGATCTTCGGATTTTCGTTTTTTGTATTCAGCAACCTTATCGTGTATATGTCCGGTGATAATTTTCGTCAGGCGGGCGGTTCCCTGCTGGGCCTTGTGCTCATGCTCGTGCCGCTGTTCGCGCTGGTCTTCGGCGGTGTTTCGTTTACGGAGTCTCTGCCGTTTCTGGAATTGCTGGCGGCGCAGCCGATTCGTCGACGCGATATTTTTCTGGGCAAATGGTTCGGGCTGGGAACAGGTCTGGCTACCAGTTACGTCCTCGGTCTGGGGGCGGGGACCCTGCCGCGACTGGGACCCGGAGGCGCGGGTGCCGGTGGTTTTTTGCTGCTGCTCGGACTGGGGATTGTCCTGTCTTTTGTGTTCGTTTCGTTCGCGTTTTTTATCGCCAATCTCGCCCGGAGGCGCGAAATCGTTTTTGGTCTTTTGCTTGCGGCGTGGTTCTATTTTTTTGTTTTGCACGATTTATTCCTGCTCGGGCTGGCGGTGCAGTTCGGCGAGTATCCGCTTGAGGTTCCCCTGCTCGTTCTCATCGCCTTAAACCCGGTGGATCTTGCGCGTGTTCTGTTTTTGATTCACCAGGACATGAGCGCGATGATGGGTTATTCCGCCGCGATTTTTCAAAAATCGCTGGGCGGAGGGATCGGGCTTTTGTTCGGCTTTGGGTTACTCCTTGCCTGGGTTCCGTTGCCGCTGCTCGCGGGCCTGCGTATTTTCGCGAAAAGGAATCTGTAATGGAAACCAGGCGATTTTTTCAGCGCAGAGGCGGGCGGGCCCTCCTCTGCGCGCTTCTGTCGTTTTTGGCGATCACGGGTTGCGGTCGTGATCTTCCGCGCGCGAGTGATCTGGCCGGAGTCCTTGAGGAAACGCGCGACTCCCCCGCGGTCGTGGCCGTCTGGGCCGCGTATTGCGAATCCTGCGTTCCGCAATTGTTCGCTCTGGCCCATCTGCGGCGCAGTCGACCCGATCTGGGCCATATTCGCTTGATTGCTGTTGAAGTAAAACCAGGTGAAATTACCGATCAACCGGTCACCCGGGAGCCTTTGCCGGCGGCGCTTTCCTCCGCGATCGAAGACGAGTTTCGTTTGATTGTCATTCCCGGGTCCGCGGCGGGGGCAATTCGGGAAGCGCTGGACCCCGGGTGGCCTGGGGTGGTACCCGCGTACTATTTCCTGGATACGAAGGGGCGCGTGACCGGTCGTTATCTGGGCGCGCCCGGATTTCACGCCCTGCGTCTCAAATTGCGATCCCGACCGCCTGAATAGGAACCGGGCTTTGAGGCGGTCCGCCGAACTACCGGATAGTCTTAGAGTTCATCTCAAAACTGCCTCCATGCAGGGCGATGGTTGGGGGATCCACGCCTCCTCACTCAATTCACAAGGACCATCCGGTAGCGCGCCGTGCCTTTACGTACGCGGTCAAGGGCCTCGCCCGCTCCGGCCATGGGAACCGCTTCGGTGCGCGCTTTGATGCCATGGCGCGCCGCGAAATCGAGCATCTCCTTGATTTCGATGCGCGATCCGATCGGACTGCCCGAAATACTCTTGCGACCGCCCAGTAAAAGCGCGGGCGGGAAGTTGAGCGGGCCGGCGGGTGAACCGGCGAAGACCAGCCGGCCGCCTGGTCGCAGGGCCTGGACCCAGGTGCCCCAGTCGAGATCGGAAAAGACCGTGTTGATGATAAAATCCTGCGAGTTCATGACGCGTCGCATGGCGGACGAACTCGAGTGCACGACGAAACGGTGCGCGCCGAACGAAAGCGCCTCGGTTTCTTTATCCGCCGTGCCGGAGAAGGCCGTGACCTCGCAACCCCAGGCGCGCGCGAATTGCAGGGCCAGATGGCCGAGTCCGCCGATGCCGATCACGCCAACGCGCATATGCGGCCGCACCTGGAAATTGCGCAGCGGCGAATAAACGGTGATTCCCGCGCAGAGCAGCGGGGCCGCGTTTTCGGACGCGAGCGCCTGAGGGATTTTAAAAACAAAACGGCCGTCCAGACGAATTCGATCGGCGAAACCACCGTAGTTCCCGTCGAGGATCGTCGCTTCCATCTTCGCGCAGAGATTTTCCTGGCCGGACATACACCATTCGCAGGTAAAACAGGCGCCGCGCTGCCAGCCGACACCCACCCGGTCCCCCGGCTTGAGGTGTTTGACCGCCGTGCCCGTGGCCTCGACCGTCCCGACGATCTCGTGGCCGGGCACGACCGGATACTCCGAAATGCGCCAGTCGTTATCGATGACATGCACATCGCTGTGGCAGATGCCGCAGTGCGAAATCCGCAGATCGACGTCTTCGGGGGCGGGATCCGGGGGCGTGTAGTCGAAGGGCTTGAGTGCGGCGTTCGCTTCCAGGGCGGCGTGGGCATGGATGATCATGCCTGATTCTTCGCGACCGTACGGGTGGGGCAATCGTTTTTCAGCATGAGCGACAATTCGCTTCAGGCCTGGATCGCCGCGAGCATGTCTTCTTCCATAAAAACAAATACTTCGAGTTTGCCGTGCAGGCGGTACATGGCCGCGCTTCCCTGGAAGAGGCGAATCACTTTTTCTGCTGTTCGTTCCGGGTTGCCCGCGAAATAGCCACAGTCACGCTGCTCCGCGAAATAATTCGCCAGCACAGCAATCCAGTGTTCAAGAATGTTCGCGGCGCGCAGTCGCAGATCGGCGTGTTCTTTTTCGAGCGTCTGGACCAAACGCGAGACCTTACAACCCTCGAATTGCCCGGTACGCACCTGTTTACGAATGAGCCGGCACCAGCGGCGCACGAAATCGGCCGGGTCGCGCGCGCGGTCGAACAACATCCCGATCGCGTTCAGGAAGTCCGCTTCTTCGCGGTTCAGATATTCGGCCGCCACGGCCTCCTTGGAATCGAAGTACCGGTAAAAACTGGCCTTATGCGTGCCGGAAGCGTCGATCAACTGGTTTACGGTCGTCGCGGCGAATCCCTGGGTTAAGAACAATTCGCGCGCTGTCCGGATGATCCGTTCGTCGGGGGGGGCCGGTTGTCCTGTATTTTTCGGGCGCATGGGTCGGGTCCAATCAAAAAGTTGTAGACCAATTGGTCTATCCTTTTTCTCCTGGACCCGACTGCGATAGACCAGTTAGTCTATCGCCCCGGGAGGCCTCCAATGGAGCAGTTGACCTTTGTAAAACGAAACGTGCTGGAATGGCGCGCGGTGCCGGACCCTGTTCTCACCGGTCCGAACCAGGCCCTGGTGCGGCCCCTGGCGGTGGCGCGTTGCGATCTGGACCTGCCGATCGTGCGGGGAGCGACTCTGTTTCGCCCACCATTCCCGGTGGGTCACGAGTTTGTCGGCGAACTGGCTGCGAAGACAGACGATCTGGCGGGTTTTCACGTCGGCCAGAGAGTGGCGGTGGCCTTCCAGGTTTCGTGCGGAACCTGCCCGGTCTGCGCCGGCGGACATTCGAAATCGTGTGAAAATCTCAGCGGCGCGCACGACTATGGCATGGGCTCGGGGGGAAAAAATTTTGGCGGAGCCATTGCCGATCTCGTGCTGGTTCCCTACGCGGCGCAGATGCTGCTCGCGCTGCCGGACGAAATCGACCCGGTGGCGGTGGCCAGCCTCAGCGACAATATCGTCGAAGCCTGGAAACTCGCCGGGGCGCAACTTGAGCGCCAGCCGGGAACGCCGACGCTGGTCCTCGGCGGACTGGCGGCAAGCATCGGACTGTACACGACCGGGCTCGCGGTGGCGATGGGGTCGGAAGTCGTCTATCTGGATACGGACGCGGAACGCTGCCGCGTGGCCGAAGGACTTGGCGCCCGGGTCGAACAGATCGCGGTTCTCCCGAAAGCCTGGGAGCGCAAATTCCCTCTGGTCGTGGACGCGAGCGGTACGCAGGACGGTTATCGTTTTTGCGTTCGCTCGGCGGGGGTCGAAGGAACGATCACGGCCGCTTCCGTTTTCTGGACGAACGATTTTTCGATTCCGTATCTGGATCTGTATCTCAGCGGGGCGACCTTAAAGATCGGCCGCGTCGATTCGCGCGAAACCATGCCGAAGGTGCTCGATTGGATCGCCAGAGGAGCGTTCCGGGCGCGGGATGTGGTCAGCTCGGTCGTTCCCTGGCAGGACGCGCGCGAAGCCTGGATGGAGCCCGGAACGAAGCTGGTTGTGCGACGGTAATCGAACGGCGGCCGCGCTCAGGCGTGGCTTTCGTCCAGCGAAATCTCTTCCACGGAATCGAAGCGCATGCCGTAAAACAATTGTTCGAGTCGCTGCATCTGGTCGGTGAGATCGGTGAGGAGAATGCGCACACCGCCGTTTTCGGGTGGGGGTGTCGTGCGCGTCAGATTTTTTTCGGCGAGCAAATCTTTCACCGCGCGCGCGATCTCCACCGACGAATCGATGAGCTCAAGATGCGGATATTCTTTTTCGATGGCGGATTTGAGCAGGGGATAGTGCGTGCAGCCGAGGATGACGCTGTCCACTTCTTCGCGCACGAGTTCGGATAAATATTCCTGCACGACGAGCGCGGTGATCTTTTTGTCCAGCCAGCCTTCCTCCACCAGCGGCACGAAGAGTGGACAGGCCCGGCTGAACACCTGAACCTCCGGGTCGCGCTCGCGAACGGCCTGTTCGTACGAACCGGAACGAATCGTGGCGCGCGTACCGATGACGCCCACCCGCCGATTGCGGGTGCGCGCGAGCAGGGCGGCCACTCCGGGTCGAATCACACCGAGGACCGGAATCGGTAAACGTTCTTTGAGCAGGGATTCGGCGTGGGCGGTGGCGGTGTTGCAGGCGATGACGAGCATCTTCACGCCGTGTTCGAGCAGATAGTCGCCAACTTCGGTGCTGTAACGCTGGACGGTGCGGGCCGAACGCGACCCGTAGGGGACGCGCGCCGTATCGCCGAGGTATAAAAATTCTTCGCCCGGCAGGGCCCGGACCAGTTCGGCCAGGACCGTCAAACCGCCCATGCCGGAGTCGAAGACGCCGATGGGTCGCGTGGCGGCCGGATCACCCACCGAGTCCAAACGCGTCGTGCACCGCTTTGAGGGCGACTTTACCCTGGTCCCTGTGGACCACGACGGAGATTTTGATTTCAGAGGTGGAGATCATGTTGATGTTGATGTTCTGTTTCGCGAGAGCCTGGAACATGGTGGCCGCCACGCCCGAGTGCGATTTCATGCCCACGCCCACGGCGGACAGGATCGCGATCTCCTCATTGACTTCCAGTTCGCCCGCCCCGGCTTCGCGAATGAAGTCGTTGATCGCGTCCCGCGCGGCCAAAAGATGATTTTCGGGCACGGTGAAAGCGATGGTATTACGTTCGTCCTTGCCCGTGGACTGGACGATCATATCGACGTTGACGCGCGCGTTCGCCAGCTTCTCGAACAGGGAGGCCGCGAGTCCTGGCCGATCCGGCACGTTCCGCACGGCGATGCGGTCTTCGTCGGTTTTCAGGCTTACGCCGCGCACGAGAGCTTTTTCCATAATGTCTTCCTCCGCCACCACCAGGGTGCCCGGCAAATTATTAAAACTGGAACGTACGTGAATCGTCATTCCGTATTTTGAGGCGAATTCCACGCTGCGACTGTGCAGCACGCCCGCGCCGAGCCGGGCCAGCTCCAGCATTTCGTCATAGGCGATTTTTGGAATCTTGCGCGCGTTCGGGACTTTGTTGGGATCGGTCGTATACACTCCGTCCACGTCGGTGTAAATTTCGCACTCCTGCGCGCCGAGGGCGACGGCCAGAGCCACCGCCGACGTATCGCTCCCGCCGCGGCCGAGCGTCGTGATGTCCCCGCTCGCGTCCACACCCTGAAACCCGGCCACGATACAAACCCGGCCCGCGTTCATCGCGCGGTTCAGTCGCTCTGTATCGATTTTTTCGATCCGCGCTTCGCTGTGGCGATCGTCGGTTAAAATGCTCACCTGCGATCCGAGAAACGAAGTGGCCGGCACGCCGATCGTATCAAGCGCCATTGCCAGCAGCGCGATGCTCACCTGCTCCCCGCTCGAAAGTAAAACGTCCATTTCACGCGCGGGCGGGCGACTGGTAATGCGCAGGGCCAGTTCGACGAGGCGGTCGGTCGAATCGCCCATGGCGGAAACGACGACGCAAACCCGGTGTCCCTGCTCGTGGTAGTTTTTAATTCGATTGGCGACGTTGTGAATCAGATCGGGGCTGCCCACCGATGTTCCGCCATATTTCTGGACAAAAAGGGCCATGATGTACCTGGATGTTCCCGTGACCAGGATTGGCCGGAGGGAGCGCAAGGCAAGACGAAATTGAGCGACCGGCGCGGAGATCATGGGATCTAAATACGCACGAATTCAGATCAAACAGGGCAACATCACCCGGGAAGCAGTGGACGCGATCGTGAACGCCGCCAACAGCTCCCTGCTTGGCGGGGGCGGCGTGGACGGGGCCATCCACGCGGCGGCGGGGCCGGATTTACTCGCGGAATGCCGGACCATCGGCGGCTGCCCCACGGGCGAGGCGCGCATTACGAAAGGGTACCGCCTGCCGGCCAGGTACGTGATCCACACGGTCGGCCCGATCTGGCGCGGCGGGACGCGGGACGAAGCGGAGCTTCTGGCGGCCTGTTATCGGAACTCACTGGAACTGGCGCTGGCGCACGAATGTCGTACGATCGCATTCCCTTCCGTCAGCACCGGCGTGTTCGGTTACCCGATCGAACAGGCCTGTCGCGTCGCGCTGGATACGGTGCGGGTGTTTCTGGAACGACACGCCGCCATCAAGGAAGTTCGTCTTATCTGTTTTAGCGCACGCGATCTAAAGGTGTACGAACAGGCCGCAGGTTTGTAGACACCGTTACTTTATTGCAACGGGGATCCCTTAGTTCGACAGGGTTCTGGGACTCCCCGGAGGCGCTCCGCGCCACCCGTGGCGTTGTTCAAAGTGTCTCCAGGAGATACATCTCCGGCGCGTTATCCTTCTTCGTGCGCACGCGGCGAACGCGCGCCGTGTCGCCCAGCCCTTCGCGGCTGGGTGCGTCAATTAAAAGATTCGCGGAGGAACGACGCGCCAGCTCCAGCAGGCCCGCGGCGCGCCGCACAGGTTCGCCCAGGACAACGTATTCGCGTCGATGGTCAGATCCGACTATTCCGGCGAAAACGTCCCCCGTCGTCAAGGCGAGGCCGTACCGGACCTGGCGACCGTCCGGCGCCGAGCCCGTTGCGTTCAGCGCAGCGACGATGTCGCGAATCTTGAGCGCCGCGCGCGCCGCGTGGCGCAAATCATCCGCCTGGGGGCGCGGGCAGCCGAAGGTGGCCAGGAGTCCGTCTCCGTTCAGGTCGAGCACCGAACCGCCTTCCGTCGCGATCACGCTCTGGATTTCACCGAAGAGACGATTCAAAAGGCGGGAAAGTACATTTGGTTCCAGCGCGGTACAGAGTTCCTCCGACTTCCCGAGCGCGAACATGAGCACGTTCGCGCGCAACCGGGCACCGTCGATTTCCGTGGCGAATTTTTGTTTGAGCAGATTTTCCACGAAATCGGCCGGGAAATAATTGGCAAGAGCGGCCCTGGCCGATTGCCATCGCTCGGTGAGTTCCAGGAGTTGGGTTTCGCGGCTGCGCAGGCGACTCATATTGCCGAGGTGCAGGGCCAGTTCACCCATGCGAATCGGTCGACTGATGAAGGTCGTGACTCCGGCCGCCTGTGATTTGAGAATTTCTTCGGTGCTGAAGTTGCGACTGGCCACCATGATCGGGACCGTGGCCAGGGATTTGTTTTTACGAATCGCGGTCGAAAGCGTGAGAGCATCGGCGTTGGAAGCCTGGGCCTCGATCAGGATCAGGGCGAACCGCGCCCGCGCCGCGACTTCGTTCGCCTCCGCACCGGTTGCAGTGGCCACTTCAAAGCCGAGATCGGCAACCTGGGCGCTGATTTGCGATTCCCCTTCGGCCACGACCAGTACACGGTTGCGTTCGGCCGAATCGTCCGCGTGGATGGGTGGCAGGAAATGTTCGAGTCGGGAAGCGCGCGCGATGGCCGCGTACTTCGCGCTGGCGATGCTGTACAGCAACGAACGCCGCAGCAGTTTATTTTCAAGTGAACCTTTGTAAATGACGTCAGTGACGCCAAGGTCCACCAGCGGGGCCGCGCGTTCAAGATCGTCGGTGAGGATGATCACGGCCATCCCGGCCGAAACCAGAATGCGCAGGAATCCCTCAATTCCCTCAGCGTCCGGAAGATCAAGATTGCAGAGCACTGCGTCGAAGTCGCCTTCCGCCAGCCGGTCCATGCCGTGGCGAAGCGTCTCCACCCGGGTGACCAGGAAATCCGGCTGGAGCACGGATTCTTTGACCTGCATGAGTTGCTCGATCACCTGGGCGTCCGTCGCGTTGTTTTCAATCAATAAAATCGGATGGGGCATGAGCATACCAGGGAGCTTGATTTTCCCTTTCTGTCAAGAAACAAGAAGTACGCAATTTATAAAAAATTAAAAATGATTGGTGAAAAACTCAGGCGAAAAACCCGGTTAGACGCGTCAGGATTTCGTCGTTTCCATTGAGCGGCGGCGGTGGCGCCAGCGGGGGGACCGCCGCCTCCAGGAGAAACTCCCAGTTGCCTTCGAAAAATTCGCCCGGGGTAACCACTCTGTGGGTGAAGTAAGTACGCAGGGCTTCAAGCAAAAGCGGAGTTTCCGCCCAGCCTTCGCGTTCCAGGCAATAGAACGGCACCGGGTTCTGGAGCACTTCGCAGAACATCGCGTAGCCCGGCTTGGAAATCAATCGATCGGTGAGCGGCAGGAGGTCGCGCGGTTGTAATGAGCCGCCGCGGACCACTCGCAGGTTGGGCAGGTCGGGCGCGGTGTCGACGAAGGTCACGAATTGAAACCCGGTCAATTTCGATACCGGATCGAACGGGGCCTGGTCCAGGCCCAGTCCGCCGAAGGCGAGCAGGACGAGCGGTCGTTCGTCCAGCCCCAATTCCTCGCGAACTCGTTCTGGCGCGAGGCGGGTAGGGCGACCCGTGCAGCCTGTGTCCACCTGACGCGGGAACGCCGACATCGCCGTATGAAAGGGCAGGCGGAACAGGGAATCACACAACGAATACATATCCGCCATCCGCTCGGCTTCCGCCACAAGCGGGCCGCCCCAGCCCCGGTAGATATCGTCCCAGCCGAAGTTCCCCCACATCCAGCAGGGTCGGCCCGTTTCGCGCGCGATGACGGCCGCCAGGGGCGCGATATCCGAGACGATCAGATCGATGTCCTGTTCGCGCACGAATTTCGATTCGCTTTTAATAAGATCAGGTTCTTTCTTGCGAAATTCATTCGCGACCCGCAGAGTCGCTCCGGGGTCGAACGAAAGACTGTCGGACGAAACCACGCCCGGGTCCAGGGCGACCGGCCGCAGTCGCATCCCGGGCCGGAACAGGACGCCTGCCAGGTCCGGCGGCCGCGTACTGGCGACGAACAGCGGGAGGTTCGGGCGGAGGTCCTGGAATTCGGACAGGATCTGCGCGGACCGGGACAGGTGGCCGAATCCGTGGTTGCTGAGAATCGCGTAGATGCCGCTCACAGTTTATGCCCCGGCCCCGCTCGTTTTATTTTCGTATTTTCTTGAAAGTAAAAAATAAAGGCGTAAAAGCATTCCGACCCCGATCGCCAGCGATCCCTCGAAGCACAAAAAAACGAAGGGGCGCAGATAGATAAAAACCGCGGGCCCGAAGGTCGCGGCGAAGCCGATCAGGATGTCCGCCAGCGCGCAGAGGAACATGAACAGGATCAGCCTATCGCGCGTGGCGCCCCCCGGTCGGTCGCGGCCGAGCGAGCGCAACCAGTGGGCCAGCAGGAAGACCACGCTTCCGTACGCCACCAGATGTCCGATGGCGATTTTCACCAGGCCCGCGGCCGTCCGCGGCTCGCGAAAATGATCGGTCGCGTCCGGAAACACGGCGAGCATCGCTTCCGAACCGCGGTAATATTCAAACACCGCGGTCGGGTCCATGCCTATATGAACGAAATAAAGAGTGGCCCCCGTGCCGATCTGAAGCGCGACGAAGAGGCAGAAAAAGAGCAAGGGCGCCGCGAAGTAACGATGGTCTGACGCGGGTGGGTTCATTTCGCGAAATACAAAAAACGCAGGATGCGCACGATCATCGCCGCGAGTAAACAATGCAGGGCCGTACCCAGAATCAGCAGCGGATAGACCGCGACCGGCGTGAAAAACGCGGCCGCTTTCGCGCTCAGGAATCCCAGCGCGGAAATCCAGGCGGCGTTGGCGAGACGGCGCGCGGTGCGCGGGGGCGGGGTCTGGTACAGGACCGAATCGAGGAACAGGAGCACAAGCGCGTAGAGGATGCTGTCGATATGAATCTCTTCCAGCAGAACCTTCCATGAACGAGCGGCCGGTTCGCCCGCCTGCCCGTGAAAACTGGCGGCGATCTCTTCCGGTGTGATGCCGTACGCGTTTATTTCGCGAAAAATATGTGCTAAAATGAAAAATGCGAAAAAAACGATCGCGAGTGTGGTGATGCGACGCGGTCCGCGGGCTTCGTTTAATTTGCCGGTTATCAGAAATTTCACGATGCTTCGCGCCAGAGTGGACGATTAATGCCTGGCAACAGCGCGGCCGGCGGAATACAATTCAAAGAGGTACATGGTTTTCCGCACGGAGCGGGATACCGCGGCGGCGCTCATGGTCGCCCCGCTGATGCCGGGCAGGTCCTTACCGGGAAGATTGGGCCGTCGGTCGTCCCGGCCGTTCCAGAGCCGCAGCCAGCGCGCGGGTGCCAGGTATTCCTCCGGCTCGAAAAATGATACGATTTCGATCCTGGCGACTTTCCCGTCCGCCGCGAGCGCCACGAAAAGAGTCTGGTCTTTGGTACGAACGATCCGGGTATCGAACAGGCCCAGCCCGGCGATCCGGTCGTTCTTTCGCGCGAGGTACAGGGTATACAGCCGGCCTTCGTCTTTGCTGCCGGTGCGTTTTTGCATTTCGGTTTGTTCGGAACGGGTCAGGTGAAACCGAACTGTTTCGACGCTCGCTCCCGGGAAACTTTCGCCGATGACTTTTTCGACCGAGGTAAAGACCCGGGCTTCCAGTGTGACGTGCGCGACCAGGGCTGCCCCGCCAAGGGCGACCAGGAATTGGCCCAACCGGTGCCGGATCCGGCGCGGCATTGTACTGGAATTGCGAATCATTCTCAGAACGGCCAGAATTGGGCTTCTGGCCGTTCGTGTAAAGGTACTATTTGGGGTTTTTTGGCCTGACGGTTGTCAGGATTGGGTGGGTTAGAAGAGGATCAAGATGACGTGCCCTTTTGTACCTGGATTAACCATGATCCCGGCGCCACCAATGCCTACCGTTATTTCCAGAGTTTCCCCGGCCAGGTCCGAAAAAGTATCCGCCACCTTCGCACCGGAACCGCCGCCGCCGCCGCCATAGCTGGAGCCAGCCCCTCCGACCATGCCATTCCCTCCCGCACCGAAGAGAGTTCCTATTTCACCTCCGGACGCGGCCGTTCCCGTGAGGTTTCCGCTGTTGCCAGCGCTCCCTCCCGGAGCACCCCCGGCACCCCCAGGGCCTACGTACCCCAAATCATCCCCGCACCCGCCGTATCCTCCGGGGAGGGCTTCTATTAAATTGCTGCCGCTCCCCTGAATTTTTACGGAAGAGGAGCCTGCCGCAGTATTAGGGGCCGTTCCGGCCCAACCTACACAGGTCCCAAGCATTCCCGTTGTAGCTAAACCAAGCCCCCCACTACCACCGCCCCCAATCGCGCGAATTGTCACGTTTTTCACGGTCGCCGGCACCGCGTAGGTAGTCGTCCCGACGGTCGCGAACTCGACTATCGTCGGCGTAACATCCGAACAAACCGAAGCCGAGGGATCGACCGACGATGCGCCACTGGAACTACCGCCACCCAGCCCGGAGGAAATCGCCAGCCCGATGATCATGCCGGGGATGCTGGCCGGATCGAAGGCGTTGTCCAGATTCGACTTCACGCAGGCGGTCTGGCCCGCGCAAAGAAGCGAAATGAGCGCGAATCGGCGAATAATGGTGAGCATGGAACTATGGAACGGATTCACGCCGAATTGGGCAAGTGTTTCGCGGGCAAACAGGTATAAATTCTAAACAAATTTTCCTGAAAAGTACGGTCACGGGCCGCGCGAGCAGGTGAATGCGCGATAAGTGAACTTTCGCGCTGCACGCCGCCGCATAAGGCCAATGTGCTGCCCGCGCCGAAGCGCAAGGCCAGCTCACGCAGGCCCGAGCTTCTTCCGTTTAATATACATCTGGAGCCCGGTGCCGGCCTCCTTCTGCACCTTCGCTTTCACGCCGGGTGTCCAGCCCATGAGCAGACCGGGCAGGCCCAGCGCCATCGAACTCCAGCGCCAGAAGTTGAAGCGATCGGTGTGTTTTATGATTTTGCCGTCTTTGAATTCGAAGGTCGCGTCGATCTTGTTGTGGATGGGGCGTTTGTCTTTGCCGAACGTATACTTCGCCTCCCAGTGCGCGCGACCGGTTTTATCGTCGGCGTCCACGGAATCGAACGTGATCGAAAGATCCGCGCCGCCGCGATCGACGAGCATGATCCACATGGCGCCGGCTTCCCAGCCCTTCAGTTCGGGAAAGGCCGGATCGGAAAAAGCGATATCTTTATGATAACAGTCGACCATGCCCTGCGAGTTTCTGTTCTGAAAGCTCGTATAAAATTTCGTGATCAAATCTGCGTTCGGATGTGCCATGTTCACTCCTCGAAAAATTCAGGGCGCCTCCGCGCTCACGCGCGGACCGGGCTCTCGGGCCGAGCTGCGCTGCGGCTCCTCGATCCCTGGCGCACGAACCGAAGAATGGAGCCGTATCCATTCACCGTCAAGAGGTTTTCGTATTTTCGAAGGAGCGCACGAACTCGTCCATTGGCCCGTAGATGCCGCCGAAGGCCCCGTTGGACATGAGCAGAATCAGGTCGCCGCGGGCGGATGGTCGAAATTGTTTCCGAAAGGCGGTCAGGAGCGCGGCCGGGCCTGGGCCGTAG
>CAZVZS010000009.1:0-14945 GCA_964631535.1 uncultured Leptospiraceae bacterium | reverse complement strand
TTTTTTTCTGGCGGGCGGCGATGTCCCGGATCAGTCGTTTTACGTCGAGTCGCGCGTCCGCGCTGACTTTGTTCTTATTAAAAACGTCGCAGATATAAACGTGATCGGCCTTCGCGAACGCCGCGGCGTAGCGGGCCTGGAAGACGCTGCGGTGCGAGGTCGCGCTGCGCGGTTCGAAGAAGGCGTGCAGGGTCCGGCCAGGGTAGGCCTCTTTCAGCGCGGCGATGGTCTCCCGCACGGCCGTCGGGTGATGGGCGAAATCCTCGATGACCGTGAGTTCGCCACCGCCGGGGACGCGCGCCACCGCCCGTTTTTGCTGGCGACGCAGCACGCCTGGAAAGGTTTGCAGCGCGTTCCGGATGGCCGCGTCGCTGACGCCCACGCGCCGCGCGATGAGGGCCGCGGCCAGCGCGTTAGCTGTGTTGTGCCGGCCGACCAGGGCGAACTCATCCACCTGGCCCAACCAGCCCAGTTCCACGGTCCGGCCTTTGCGCGTGAAGGTTTCGACGGGGGGCGCGCCCTTTTTCGCCTGGAATTGTTTCTGACCGTACCAGGCGATGGGCGCCAGCGTGTAGTTCTCCAGCACGCGGCGAACCCCCGCGTCGTCGCCGCAGGCGGCGATCAGACCTTCGCCCGGAATCAAGCGCAACAATCGCCGAAAACTGAGTTCGTAGGCCTTCGTATTCTCGAAAATATCCGCGTGGTCGAACTCGACCGCGGTGAGCGCCAGGTAACGGGGTCGGTAATGCAAAAACTTGGAGGCCTTGTCGAAAAACGCGGTGTCGTACTCGTCGCCTTCGATGACGAAATACTTTGACTCCGAAACGCGAAAGCCGGCTTGCCCGTCGCCGCGAATGCCACCGACGAAGAGGCCTGGGGCCTCGCCCGTAGCGGCCAGGAGATGATCGATGAGAAAGGTCGTCGTGGTTTTGCCGTGCGTTCCCGCGACGACGATGACTTCTTTGCCTTTGAGAAAAAATTCCGCGAGCGCGGCCGACATGCTCGTGTACGCCAGGCCCCGGTTCAGAATCGTTTCCACTTCCGCGTTGCCGCGCGAAAGCGCGTTGCCGATGACGCAGAGATCGGGCCGTCCGAGCTTCGCCGCGTCGTAGGGACGCGCGGGGATGCCCCACTCGCGCAGGCGATCGGACATGGGGGGATACAGGACGCCGTCGGATCCGGTGACCCGAAAGCCTTTCGCCTTGAACATGGCCGCCAGGTTGCCCATGGCCGCACCGCCGATGCCGACTAAATGAACGTGCATTTCAGTAAGGGTTCTAAAAATATAAAAAACGTATGATCCCGTACGTGCGCGCGAGGTTGAGTGCGAAAAAAAGGATCACCAGTGGCAGCAGCAAGAACACGGCGGCGGACAGATACAGGGCCAGGCCGCGCGCCGGGCTCAGGCCGCGCAGACGGCAGGCCGTGAGAATCGAAAGCGCGGTCGCGAACGCCCCGCTCGCGAGCAGGAACAAAAGACCGATCATACCGTGAAACAGAAAAAATACTCCCGCCGCGCTGACCGGGAGATGTAAAAACAGCGCCAGGTTGCGCGGCAGGACGTGCCGCGGATGCAACTCCGGGCCGCGTTCGTTTTCGAGGATTTTATCGAACACCATGGCCATCCCCAGAAAACCGCCGGCCAGCAACAGTGGACCCAGCGCGTCGCGGCTGAGACTGAACTGGCCCGCCAGGATCCAGCGTACGGGAGCCGCGAACGAAAACAGGGGGAACAGAACGAGCAGGGGCAGGTGTTTTCGCGTGAATAAAGCCACCGCCGAAACCGGTTGTTCGCCGGCGAACGACGCGACCGCCTGGGGCGAATCCGCGAAAATCAACCGCAACTGTTCAACGATGAGATTCAAATTCCGGACTCTATATTCGCGCGGACTGGACTCATTGCATTCTCGCGCGAAATCCGTGCGCGGGAATCAGAGCAGTTTTTTGACTTCCGCGAGGATGCGGTCGTAATCCGGTTCTTTCGCGATGTCCGGCACCAGTTCAACGTAGGTGATGGTGTCGTTTTTGTCTACGACGAATACGGCCCGTGCGGAAAGATCCACCAGGGTTCCGTCGAGGATGTGCGTTCCGTACGATTTAGAAAAATTCTGATCGCGATACTGCGATCCGGTCACGACGTTCGCGACGCCCTCGGCCGCGCAGTACCGCTTCATGGCGAAGGGCAGATCCCCCGAGACCACGATGGCCACGGTATTCGCCAGGCCGTCCACTTTTTGATTAAATTCTCTGGTTTCTTTGGCGCAGACGGGCGTATCCAGCGAGGGCACGGCCACGAGGATCTTCACTTTTCCAGCGTAATCGGCCATGGTGGTCTGGGTCATGTCCTGTTTGACCAGTTTGAAATCGGGAGCTTTATCCCCGACATTCGGAAGGTTTCCGCCGAGATTCACGGGATTGCCGCGTAAGGTGGTCGTTGCCATGGAAATATCCTCTTAAATGTAAAAACGATTCGCAGGCGCGGGAATATCGGTCCCGGGCGGACTGCTGCGCAAGCTTTCCGGACCGGGCGAAATCCGCCAGCTTTTTCCAGGAAACGAATTGCTATGGCCGGGGCAGCGGAAAAAACCATCGGATGCGCCAGATGCTCTTCACCGCGGCTGGATGGGTCCTCCTGGGCCTATCCCTGATTCTGCTCGCCTGCGCCTGGATTCCGCTCCTGGCACCGGTTGTCTGGGGCGCGGGCACGTTGGCGATTGTTTGCGCGCTCGGTTTGCTCTGGACCCAGCGCGAGCGCGCCACCGAGCGCGGACGGGACCGGGTCCGCCGGGCCATTCGCTGGACGGCTCTGGCGCTCGGCATCAACCTGGCGGTGACCCTGTTGCTCCAGACGATTTCCCGCCAGGCTCTGATCGGCCCACTGCGCCAGGACCTGGAAGAAACCCGGCCGGAAAAGTGAGGGACCATCTCAAACTTGTTCTGGAATTGTTCTGGGATGAATTCTAAACGTATGGATCCAGGCGACGAAATCCTTTCCGAACGCAAAGAAGCGAGCGCGATCATTTACCTGGACATCGGCGGATTCACCAGATCCCTCGACGACCTGGATTCAGCCGAAAATGCGGAGGAGCTGCTGAAGCTTTACTTCGAGTCCTGGGGCAAATTCCGCAATCTGCTGATTCGCCCGCGCGAAGTCGCTTTCAAATACAGATACTACCTGGCCAATCGCATCGGCGACGCCTTCGTGATTTTTTCGTTCGTCGACCGGGCGGAAAATTGGTTTGTCTTCGTCACGCGCTACGTCGTGAAAATCTTCGACGAGTTCTGCGCGGAGGTGTCCGCTTTTTACCCGGAGCTGTCCAACCACCTGAAAGTCACGATCTATTCGCGTCCGGACGGTGTTGTGCCGTACTTCCAGACCAATCCGATTCCGGACGACACGATCGGCCAGCAGACGATCGCGCGCCGCGATTTTATTTCTTCGTCGATCAATATTTGCGCGAGAATCGACGCGCTGGACGAAGCGGACGAATTCACGTTTTTATGCAACCGGCCCGTCTACGATCGCCTGGCGCTGGCCTACGCGGATACGCCCATCGCCGCCGGGTTCGTTGACCTGGGCGAACGCCAGTTGCGCGGCCTGAAAAAAACCGAACAAATTTTCGGCTACGGCCCCCGGGCGGACGGTCATTAAGTAAGTACTACAACGGCAGATGACTTCAATCGCGTTTTGCAACCACCGGGACACGGGGGTCACAGGGAGCACCGTTCATTCAACGAATTTCAACGTTCCGGAACGTTCTGAAATCCGATACGGAGAATTCACCCTCCGTGCTCCCCGTGCTCCCCGTGGTAAGTATTCTCTGAATTGTTTTCTACCGTTGGGGTATTAGCCGCGCCGTGACAGGGCCCGGCCCAGTTCGTACGCGGCGATGGTCAGGGCGCTCGACAGATTGAGCGACTGTTTTCGTCCGCGCATGGGGATGGCGATGGTATCGTCGCACCGCCCGAGGATCGCCGGATCGATCCCCAGCTCCTCGTTGCCGACCACCAGCACGCCCGCCTCCGGCCAGTCGAAGTCGCCCGGCTCCCGCGCGCCGGGAACAGTTTCCAGGGCCACCAGGCGGGGCGGTGGTTGTCCGCGGTCCTTCGCTTCATTTTTCTCTGATTCGAACCAGGCGAAAAAATTTTCGGCGTCCGCGTGGGCGCGACAGGGAATCCAGGTTTCACAACCCATGGCCGCGGCCCGCACGGCCGCCTGTTCCGGGGACGGAGTATAGCCGCTGCGGTGGACGCTGCGCAGGCCCAGGCAGTCCACGATTCGCATAATCGATCCAAAATTGTGTCCGCTGCGAATATCGTGCGCCCAGACGTCCCAGACGAACGGGGCGTGCGCGGGGGCCGGGCGGTCGGCCGGGTGAAGGTGGCGGGTCAGGTCCCGTTCGGGCCCCAGGCCCGTCAGGCCGCGCCAGTGGTGATAGGCCGCCAGGACAGCGCGCGTCGCCGGTTCCAGCGAGGTCCCGGGGGGCTCCAGCAGGGCGATCAGGCGATTGTATTCGATCAGGGCGTCGGGCGCTCCCGTGCGGAGCCACCTGGCCAGGAGGTCCGCCAGCTTTTTGGCTCGCTGTGTTTCCGGGAAGGCGAGAAATTTTCGACGGCTGAATAACATGGGCTCCGGGTGAAAAAAAAGAATGCGAAAAATTTCCCTGGAACCGTTTTTTGAAGGCGAGGTCCTACCTGTCAATTCAGCGCCAGCGATTTTGTCAGATACCCATTATGAACAACGGAATGAAACGAGCCGGCCTTTTTTTTCTGACGGCCACGATCCTGTTCGCGCAAGCCACCTGCCGGCGGCCCCGGCCCCCCGGCCCGCCACCGCACCCCGGAGAGCGTTTCGATCGTATGCTGGAAGCGCTCGGCGAAGATCTTGATTTGAACGAATCGCAGGCGGCTGAAGTGGAGAATCTGCGCCGCGGATTCCGCGAGCGCCAGCGCGCGATGGAACGCTCGCGCCGGGCGCACATGGAAAAAATCATCGATCTCGTGCGCCAGGAACACGTATCGCTGGAAGAAGCGCGCGCGCTCGATCAGGAAATGGAGGATCGCCACAGAGAACAAAAGGAATTCGTACTGAACGGCATCGTTCGCATCCACGCGTCCCTTACCCCGCGGCAACGCAAACGTCTGGCCGATCGGTTGGAGTCGATTCACCAGCGCCGCATGGCGGAAATCCGGGAACTGCACGGACATCCGCCGCCGGACGGACCGCCTCCGCCGCCTTTCGGTCCGGACGGGCCACCGCCGGAAGGCGGGGAAGGGGGGCCACCCGGTCCACCGTTGTTTTAAACACGGCCGACTCATCGCGAGCGACGCTGAACCCATGCTCTTTCGAACTCTGAGTGAAAACGAATTCGCGGCCATCGTCGCCGGGACGAAAAAAATCGTCCTGGCCGCGGTGCGTCGCAATCTGGACGCGCAATTCGTGGACAGCGTGGACGATGTGGTCCAGGAAACCTACCTGCGCGCTTTTCGGGCGCTCTCCCGTGGTAAGTTTCGCGGCGAAAGCGCGCTGTCGTCCTATCTGTACGCGATCGCGCGAAACGAAGCCCTGCGCATGAATCGCAAGCGGAACCGTGAATCGCAGCGCCTCTCGTACCGTGCGGAAGTCGCGCGCGATGTGGCGGACGAACGAGCCGGCACCGATCATGTGGCCGAACGTCATCTGGAAAGCCAGCGACTGGAGGAACTCCTCGAACGATTGCCGGCGACGTACCGGGACGTCTTAAAACTGTACGGGGCCGGGCAGAGCCAGCAGGAAATCGCCGCCGCTCTGGGGATTTCGATCGGAACGGTAAAATCGCGAACTTCACGTGGTCTGGAGCTTTTGCGAAAAATCTGGCGAGAAACGCCGGGAGCTTGATATGGATGGACGAAAAAAAAGAGAGACGGTGGCGGGTGACGAAATTCTGAACGCGGCGATTCTGCTGCGCGAACTCGAGCCGAACTTCGATGAACGGATCGCGGCGGGGGTGTGATCGGCCGGGTGCGCAAGCGTCGCCGGCGAAACCTGGCGTTCGTTTCTATTTTTGTCGTGCTGCTGGCCGGGGGTGCGGGCGGAACCGCGTACTGGAACGCGGGGCGGACGGACACCGCGGAAGATCCCTATCTCAGCCTGTACGATTCTTTGTACGGGCAGACCGCCGCGTATCCGGATCTGGAAAGCGAATAGGGGCCATTGCCATACCCGACTCCTTTACAGCGATTCCCAGATTACGGTGTTCGTTTCGGTGATCTCCGTCAGAAAGCTCGTGGCCAGTAAAAAGATCAGCACGCCGATCACCGCGCAGGCGATCATGATAGTTTTCGTGGATCCGTTCATTCACATATGATTGATCGCTCGCAGGTAAATGCAAGTACAAATGCGCAAGCCGGTGTGGATTCGAAAAAAAAGCCCGGCGGACCCCGGGCCTGAATTCTCACAGAAGCGAAAAATCGCGAAAATTAAATTTCACCGTCCGCCTGGGCCGCCTCCACCGCGTTTGCCGCAACTGTCGGTGGGAATGGACGCGCATCCGATGGAAAGCGACATCGCGTTTTGCTGACAGGTCGATTCGCCGTTACACTTGCCATACTCCAGTAAAAACAGATCGTGGCAGGCGCGTTTTTCTTTCATCCGTTCCCGGCACATTTCCGCCGCGCTGCCGGCGAACAGATGACAACCGGTGAAAGCCGCCGAACCCGCCGCCAGTGTGACGAACAATAAAAATCGTTTCATGGGATACCTCCCGGTGATTTGTCCCGGTGAGACCCGCGCGCGAACGGCGCGTTCCCAAAAAACTCAGCGTACTTCCGCCCCGTCGGGCGCGTCACAGGTGATTGAATGCGCGCCCGAACCCAGGCGGCGGCCCTGGTATTCGACGAATTTCGCTCGCACACGAATTTCGAATTTTTGAAAATCTTTTATATTTATGTTATCTTTCGGCGCGGCATTCAAATCGCCGAAGGCGAGGGTCGTGCCCACGGAAACCGCGCCCGGATCGAGCAGAACCGGTCGCTCTTCCCCGCTGCCCGCCAGAAGCATGCCCTGGCTTTCTATCCCGCGCAGTTTCGCCGGCTTGAGATTCGCGAGCAGGACGACTTTGCGCCCGGACAGTTCATCGGCCCGGTAGGATTTTTTGAGGCCAGCGCAAACCGTGCGCGTGTCGGTGCCGGTGTTGACGGACAGAACGTACAGACCGTCCGCGTCCGGGTGATCGGCCACAGACTGGACCTCCGCCACGCGAAAATCGAGCAGGACGATCGGATCGGCCCCTTTCGCGGGCTCTGCCTGGCCCTTTTTCGGCGACCCGGAAGGGGCCCTCACGGCCGGAGTGAATGAATTTCGCTCAGATTCTTTTTTTTCATCTTCATCCGAAATACGCGGAAACAGAGCGTCGCCCGCTGCCAGGCGTTCGCCGCCTTTGAGCAGACCCCAGTCCAGGCCGGCGAGCGTCGGCGCGTCCGTGGCGCCGAGCATGGCCAGACCTTCCGGCACCTTCGACGGCATGACCGGGGCGAGCAGCGCAAGGGCGATGCGCAGGGCCTCGGCCGCCGTATGCAGAATCGTGCCGAGTTCGCGCCGCGCTTCCTGTTCCGCGGGAGTCGCGGCGTCGCCCACGCGTTTGGCCACCTGCCAGGGCGCGCGGTTTTCCAGATAACGATTCACCGCGCGCACCAGCAGGGAAATTTCCTCCAGCGCGAACGAGAGTTTGATCGCGAGAATCAACTCCACGGTTTTGTTTTTCGCATGAACGGCGATCTGTTTCAGTTCTTGCTCCGCCGCGGTTAAGGGACCTGGAGCGGGCAGGACCCCGCCGCATTTGCTGTGTACGAATTTATTGACGCGCGACACCGCGTTACCCAGATCGTTGGCCAGGTCCGAGTTGACGCGCGAAACGAACAGATCGTGCGAGAAGGTGGCGTCTTTGCCGAGGACCATGTCGCGCATCAAAAAATAGCGCGTGGGGTCCACGCCGAATCGTTCCGCGTACGCCAGGGGATCGACCACATTGCCCTTGCTCTTGCTCATTTTTTCGCCAGCCCCATCCACCGGGCCTTCGTCTTCCGCGCGCGTCAACCACCAGCCGTGGGCGAAGATATGCCGCGGGAGTTCGTGGCCGAGGCCCATGAGCATGGTCGGCCAGTAGACCGAATGCGTCGTCAGAATGTCTTTGCCGATGATGTGATAATCCGCGGGCCAGGCGGGCTGGCCGTTCGCGAAACTGCGTCCCAGCGCGCCGGTTTCGTAGTTGAGCAGGGCGTCGAACCAGACGTAGGTGACGAAGTCTTCGTCGAACGGCAGGGGGATGCCCCAGGCCAGACGCGCGCGCGGGCGACTGATGCACAGATCGTTCAGGGGCTGGCGTAAAAAACCGAGCACTTCGTTGCGGCGAAAATCGGGCTGGATAAAATCGGGGTGTTTTTCAATGTGTTCGATCAAACGCTCCTGGTATTTGCCCATCCGGAAAAAATAATTTTTTTCTTTGATCCATTCCACCGGACGTCCGCTGACCGGGTCCCTGCCGTCCACGAGTTCGTCGTCGGCGTAAAATCGTTCCTCGCCGACGGAGTACCAGCCTTCGTATTCTTCCAGATAAATTTCGCCGCGATCGTATAACTCCTGTAAACAGGCGCGCACGTGCTGGCGATGATCCTCGTCCGTGGTGCGGATGAAACGATCGTACTGAATGCCAAGTTTCGTCCAGAGGTCTTTGAAACGCAGATGAAATTCATCCACCTGGGCCCGGGGGCTGACCCCCCGTTTCGCGGCGGCCTGCTGGACTTTCTGGCCGTGTTCGTCCGTGCCCGTCAGGAAGAACGTCTCGTAGCCCAGCAGGCGATGATACCGCGTCAGCACGTCGGCCAGCAGAGTTGTGTAGGCGTGCCCGATGTGCGGACGATCGTTGGCGTAATAGATCGGCGTTGTAATATAAAACGTTTTCTGCGCGGGGGAAGCTGCCATGATCCGGACAGAAACGGCGACCTGAGAGTGCGGGCAATCCTAAATTTTCCGGGTCTGTTCGGCCTTGACGGGCGACCCCGTCCCGGCATTTTTGAGCGAAGATCGGGGGCAAGATCCTCCGGTGCCGCCCTGCGGGGTGGGAGGGTGTATGGCCTGGTGGCGGGAAGCTGTAGTGTACCAAATTTATCCGCGCAGTTTTTACGACGCCAGCGGCGACGGCGTGGGTGATCTTGCGGGCATCATCGAAAAACTCGACTACCTGAACGACGGGACGCCGCGTTCCCTCGGCGTGGACGCGCTCTGGCTTTCGCCGATCTATCCATCGCCCATGTTCGACTTCGGCTACGATATTTCCGATTACACCGCGATCGATCCGGTTTTCGGCACGATGGACGATTTTCGCCGCCTGCTCGCCGAGGCGCACGGGCGCGGGATTCGCATTATCATGGACCTGGTTCTGAATCATACGTCGCACCTGCATCCCTGGTTCGCCCTGTCGCGATCGTCGCGGGATAACGCGAAACGCGACTGGTATCTCTGGCATGATCCGGTGAACGGTCGCCCGCCGAATAACTGGCTCGGTTGTTTCGGCGGGGCCGGCTGGACGCTGGACGCCGCCACCGGTCAGTATTATTATCATTCCTTTTTAAAAGAACAACCCGATCTGAACTGGCGCAACCCGGAAGTCCGCGCGGCGATCTATCAGATGATCCGCGGCTGGCTCGCCATGGGCGTGGACGGTTTTCGCCTGGACGTGATTAATTTACTGATTAAGGACGCGGAGTTGCGCGATAACCCGGTGCAAACGTTTAAGTTCGGCCGGCCGTACGACCGCCAGCGTCACGAGTACGACCGCGACCGGCCCGAGCTGCATGAAATCCTGGCCGAATTTCGCGCGCTGCTCGACGAGTTCGGCGACCGCACCAGCGTGGGCGAGATCATGGTGGAGAACTACGAAAAAGTCCCGCGCGTCGCGAGTTACTCCGGCGAATCGAATTATCTCCACATGGCCTTTAATTTCGCCTTTATGTTTTCCGACTGGAGCGCGGACACGTTTCGCCGCCGCATCGAAGAATGGCAGCGCGCGCTCACCGCGTCCCACCAGGGCTGGCCCACGTATACGCTCTCCAACCACGATTTCGTGCGCCACATCAGCCGGTATAAAGCGGGAGTCGCCACTGAACCGCGGGCGCGCCTGGCCCTGCTTTTGCTCCTGGCCCTGCGCGGGACGCCTTTCCTCTATTATGGTGAAGAAATCGGAATGCGCGAAGAGCCGGTTTCGCGCCGCCAGATGCGCGATCCCCTCGGCCTGCGCTACTGGCCCCTGCACCCGGGCCGCGACGGGTGTCGCCGTCCGATGGCCTGGGAGGACGTTCCGGGCGGCGGGTTTACAAAGGGCGATCCCTGGCTGCCGATTTCGCCCGGAGTTCGAACGATCAACGTAGCCGCGCAGGAACACGACGCGGACTCCCTGCTTTCGTTTTATCGCCGCGCGATCTGGTTTCGCCGCGGCGACGAAGTCTTGCGCAAGGGAGCGCAGACGATTCTGGACGGGACTCCGGCGGGGGTCCTGGGCATCGAACGTACGCACGCGGGTCACCGTAGAGTTGTGTACTTAAACTTCAAGGACCGGCCCGTTCAGGTGCGGCCCGGCGCTGCCCGCGAACTTGTTTTTTCGACGGACCCCGCGCGAGCGAAGGGCGCGGTGGGCGCTGAGTTCGAGCTGGGTGGGTTGGAGGGTGTTGTGGTGGTCGGGTAGGGGAGCGGGAGGGATCGATCGGGGGGCTCCCGTTCCGGGACGTTACTCCCTTTCAACACAGGTGGCCGAGCGTTGGGGACCGGGGGGACCGCAACCCCCCGGCGCGGGGGAGTATGAGGGGGACCGCGCCGGTCCCCCTCATGGCTCTATGGGACATTCTCAATCTTCAATTCCCGCAACCGATAATCCAGCGACGATCGTCGGATGCCGAGGATCTGCGCGGCGCGGGTTTTGTTGCCGCCGGTGCGGTCGAGGGCGGCGGAAATCACGCGGCGCGCGCAAGCTTCCATAATTTCGTGAAAGGTGCCTTCGTCGGGCGGTGCGATTTCGACGGGCAGGGCTCCGCGCCGGGGTTTGGTCAGCGCGTCACGCGTGAGGTCGGGAAAATCCTCCAGTCGCAGGCCGGGGCCGGGCGCAGTGCTGAGCGCGCGCAGGAGCGTGTTCTCAAGCTCGCGTACGTTGCCGGGCCAGGGGTAGGCGAGAAAGGCCTGCAGGGCCTGGGGCTCGATAAACGGAACCGGCGCGTTCATCTCCGCGCAAAAATTGGAAAGCAGATAATTCGTCAGCGGTTCGAGGTCTTCGCGCCGATCGCGGAGGGGGGGAATCTCGATGCGAAAGACATTGATGCGGTAGTAGAGGTCCTCGCGGAAATCGCCGCGGCGGACCCAATCTTCCAGATTGCGATTGGTCGCGAAGATAAAACGGCATTCCGCGCGCACGGGGGCGCTGCCGCCGAGCGGTGTGAACTGGCGTTCCTGTAAGAGGCGCAGCATCTTCGCCTGCATTTCGAGCGGCATTTCGCCGATTTCGTCAAAAAATAAACTTCCCGCGCCCGCGCGAACGACCGCTCCGGGCCGGGCCGCTTTCGCGTCCGTGAACGCTCCTTTGACGTGACCGAAGATTTCGTCCTCCCAGAGCGCGGGCGGGAGGGCCGCGCAGTTGACGGAGACGAAGTGTTCGGCCGGGCGGCCCAGCTCGTGCGCGAGCAGGGCGAACAACTCTTTGCCCGTGCCGGTTTCGCCGCTGATGAAGACCGGCCGGGCGAGCGGGGCTACGCGACGAACGTGATCCAGGACGTTCGCCATCAGTCTGCCGCGATACACCAGGGTTCGCGCGCCCACGGTCTGTCGCCGCACTTCTTCGTGCGACTGCGTGATCTGCATGTCGCGGAGTTCCGCTTCGGCCAGATTTTTCAACTGCTGGATTCTTTCATAATAGATGTGATTGCGGAGCAGGGCCGCGAGGGGTGTGCGCGCCCGCTCGAGGAGCTGGATCTCTTTTTCGAAATACGGCCGGCCGGAGGTTTTGTCGCCGAGGAGCAGATACCCGCATACTTCGTTGCGAAAGATGAGCGGCAGCACAACCCGACAGCCGAGGTCGACGACGCGACTGCGAAAACGCAGGGTGCGCCGGACCAGGCGTGCGTATTTTCTCGTAAAATTAGTTTTTTTGCGAAACGGAATCGAGCTGCCCTCGTCCAGGAGAAAGATGCGGTCGCCCTCTTCTAAAAGTTCGCTGGAAAAACGCCGCTCGCGACCGAGACGACTGAAGATGAGACGGGAGGCGATCTGTTTCAACTCGGCGGGGTTTTCGCCGATTTCATGAAACACCAGACGGTCTTCATGATCCATGACCGCGGCCAGGGCCCGGGTCAGGCCCAGTTCGCGCACGATCGGCTCGAGCGATTCGCGCAGGAGGTCTTCCAGAGAATCGTGGGCCCCGGCCACCTGGCGGAGGAATACGTCGACGATGACTTCTTCCGCGCGCAGGCGCCGCGGTACGATGCGACGTTCCAGGCGGGGATGGATGGCGAAACTGTAAAACACGCCGGAAAAAAAGAACAACGAGAAGATGGCCGCCAGCTCCCAGGAAAAGGGCGCGCTCCGCCGAAACGAAACGATGAACGTGAGCAGGAGATACATGAGCGAACACACGAAAAATCCGAGCGTGAGACGCAGACCGATCTGAAAGATCGCCGCGCGCATATTGAGCATGGGATGAAACTGAATCGCGTAGATGACCAGGGCCAGGCCCATGACGGCGGTGGCCGGTCCGAAAAAAAAATATTTCCAGGAACCGAGGGCCGGCAGGGCCACCGAAAAAAAGACCGTGATGCTCACGTGAATGAGGATCGCCGTCAAAAGCCGTTTGATACGATTTTTTTTACGCGGGTCTTTTGATTGTCGCAGTTTGCGAATCTGAACGACGATGCCGCCCAGGGCCGCCAGGATCACCCAGCTGCTCGTTATGTAAAAAAAAGGACCGATCACGGCCCCCGTTCCCGCGCCCCGGTTGCTGATCCAGTGCCTTGAAAACGTGAGCGGCGCGAGACAGAGTGTGATCAGGACCGCGAACAGTACGCGCCGGCGTGAGGCGGGGGTTTCGCTCCCTTCGGGAAAATATTCGCAGAACGCGAAAAGACTCGTTCCCACCGAAAGCACGGCCACGCCCGCCAGCGCGCCAACTGTGTATGAAGGGCTTGCCCAGCGGGTCAGGTAAAACGAGAGCGTATGCAGAAAGTACCAGGCGAACAGGGCCACGACCAGGGCCAGGAACGCCCGGCCGACTCTGCCCGGGTCGGGCTTCAGCGCCGTAATACCCGACAGGACGGCCAGTCCCGTCAGAATGACGGCGCCCAGCACAATGCGTACTTGATCGAGTTCCATGCTCCGGGTTCATGTGATCTGTCATGACCGGTTCTGGCAACCAACTATCGAATTTTCGGCGCCAATCTATTCTTCCACGAGGGTTTCCGGTCCGCTACCGTGGGCGCGTTCCCAGTCCCGGGCGTACTGCCGAATCACGGCCAGGCGTTCTTCCTTATCGTTGCCCTGGTACTCGTCCTTCGAAAACGAAAGGACGCTGTAGGATTTTCGCGTCACAAAGTCGCCGGCCGGCGGAATCCACTCCTGGAGCGGCTCGCTGGTGGTGGGGACTTCCTGGCCCGCGGCGATCATCGCGTCGAGTTTGCGCGGATCGTACGGGAGATTCAGGCGATGCCCGCGTAAATTGCGCAGGACCAGATGGCCTTCCTCGAAGTCCCGGTCGTGGAATACGGCGCCGAAAAACTCCAGATCGACGATTTGCGATCCCCGTTCCAGGTAGGGTTTCACGTACACCCAGTGATAGGGCTCGCCGTTGTCTTTGGCGATCAGATTTCCTTCTATAACATATTTGCCCGGCTGGCGGACGTCCAGTTCGACGGAAATGAAGAGCGATCCGTTTTCCACGCGCTCCGAAAAATTGCCGGTGAATTCGGCCGGGACCGCCGGAGTCGAATGGAACCCGAGCATCGCTTCGGCCGAGCTGACGCCGGCCGCGTCGAATCGCACTTTCATCGTTAGTTCGCCCCGGTGCAGGCGCTCGCCCGCGTTCGGTTTCCAGGTGAACGTGTAAATGCCGTCATTCGCGGTCTCGTCCGGTGCCGCGCCCGAATCGTTGTAAGCGACCGTGCCCGCCGGTCGTTCGCCGAAGATCGGATCCGAAATCATTTCCGCGGCGAGAATACGCGGCCGGACGCGCGCGCCGGACGCCGCGTCGAAGACTTCGAGCCGGGCCACCGCCGGTTTACTGCCGGTGATCATGTACGTGGGCGCGGTCCAGGAATAAAACAGCGCGGGTTTGCCTTCCGCGCCTGATCCCAGGACCGGCGTTTTTTCCTGGTCCACGGCGAAGGGATTCAGGAGATCGACCATTTTTTTCGTCAGCGGCCGCGAAAACGGCGGATACCGATAGATGAGCCGGTATTGTGCGAGCATCACCCGGGGCGTGGCCACTTCGGCGCCTTCGACAAGACGTTCCAGTCCGGTAATGCTTTGCGTCCGGGTCCCATCCTGGCTCAGCTCGTCGCCGTCGCGCGCATGGCGTCGTTCTTCCAGTTCAACGGCCTCGCGACCCTCGTCCACGAACGGCGAATCGATTAAAAAATAGACGGACAGGCCCGCGACCAGCACGAGCGCGGCGCCGACCGCAATCCAGATTGTTTTGTTATAACGTTTCATAAAGTTCCCCCTTTCTTTTTCGATTTTCGCATGTTTTATAAAAAAAGCGGGGGACCCTTCCCCCGCTGTTCAGATTGTACCGAACTGTTTTTTCTTGTTCAATGAAAGCCGCCTCTCAAGGCGGCTTTCTTCAATCCTCAAAAACTGGATTTTTTGCATGAAACAGTGTGTTGCCCCCACAGGTATACGCTGCCGCGAAGCCAGGAAGGCGAAGCGCCGGCTGTTC
>CAZVZS010000008.1:0-129886 GCA_964631535.1 uncultured Leptospiraceae bacterium | reverse complement strand
CGAACCCGTCCGAGTTTACGCGAAAAGCGCCGCGCGGGTCCATCGTGTCGCCCGGTCGAGATCTACTTCACCTCCCTGCGCGGACCCGGCAGCGGTCGCGACGGATATGAGGGGCTTAATATTTATTTTTCGCGCTACCGCGACGGCCGCTGGTCGCCGCCCGAGCATCTCAACGTCATCAACAGCGACTTTAACGATCGATTCCCGGTCATCTCTGACGACGGTCGCCAGATGTACTTCGCTTCGGATCGCCCCGGGGGCTACGGCGGATACGATATCTGGTACAGCGAGCGCGATCTGCGCAGCGGGCGCTGGGCGCGCCCGGTCAACGCGGGGGCTTCGTGGAATTCGCAGTTCAACGAAAACGGTCCGGCCCTGAGCCCGGACGGAAATGTGCTCGTCTTCAGTTCCGATCGCCCCGGCGGATTCGGTTATTACGATTTTTATTTCACGCGCTACGACGGGGAAACCTGGTCCATGCCGGAGAACCTCGGCGAACCGTTCAACTCCCCGCACGACGATGAAAGTATTTCGTTCACCTCGGACGGTCTCTGGGCCTACTTCGCGAGCGATCGAAAAGTGGAGGGCGCGCGCGGCGAGTTCGATCTGTACCGTGTCGGCCTGCCGGAACGGATGCGATCCGGCGGGTTCATTCTGTTCACCGGCCAGGTGCTCGACGGCCGCAGCCGCAAACTGCTCGGCGTGGAGGCGACCTTCCACGTGACCTACGAAAAACAGACCGAGGTGCACACCAGCCGCGTGTTCCTGAAAGATCCTGGCGACCAGGACATCAACAATTTCGCCATCCGACTGCAATCCGGACGCGAGTACCGTGTGGTCGTCAGCGCGCCTGGTTTCCATCCCCAGGAACTCATCATCGACGCGAAGGGGAATGTGCCCGATCATCGCATCGATCGACGGGTGATTCTGCTGCAACCCGTGGTGCCCGACCGGCCGGGCGAGGGTGAGACCCTGCGTTTCATACCGGGCCTGGTCATTGACGATAAAACCGAGCAGCCGGTGAAGGCCGCCGAGGTCGAATTTTTGTTTGATGGGAAATCGTACCGGGCCGAGGTGCAGGACGGTCGCTTTAAAATTTCAGTGCCGGGGGCCAGGACCTTCGATTTATTCGCCCGGGCGCCGGAGTATTTCAGTTACAAAAATACCTTCACGGAGTCGCCTGATTTACGGGAACTCATCATCCGACTGAACCCGATCACGAAGCAGGCGCCCTGTCCGGACGATCGGCCGGAGTGTCTGAACTCCGTCCGCATCTACTTCGATTATGACCGGGCCGAATTCCGCGCCGGCGAGGGGGCCAAACTGGACAACATCGTCAACGTTCTCCGCAAAAACCCGACCCTTCGGCTGGAAATCCGTGGTCATACCGACCGGACCGGGGGGTTCCCGTACAACCAGCGCCTCTCGCTGGCGCGGGCGGAAACCGTGCGCCGGGACTTAATAAAGAGGGGCGCGCCACCCGAAACATTAAAGAGCGTCGGGTATAATTTCAGCGAGCCGATCGTTCCAGGTGAGACGGAGGAAGCCAGGGCGCAAAACCGGCGGGTGGATTTCCGGGTGCTCACGGCTCCAGCCGCGGCTACGGCCACGGACGAAAAAAAAGACGGGAAAACTTCCTGAATCCCGTCTCTTAACTTTTTTTAATTATTTTCGTCCAAGAGAGCAGGTCCGCCGGTATTGGGCTAAAAGGGACTTACATGAAGGTGATTGTGGAACGAAAACGAGACTGGGAATTCATCAAGGATGCCTCTAAAGTCCTCTATCTTTTGAAAGAAAAAGTAAAAACCCGGAGCTTTTACCAGAAATACACCTTTCCGCCCGCCGAGTTTTATCCGGACGCGTTTGAGGAAAACCTGGTGGAGTTTATCTGCCCGCAGGACATTGAAAAAAAGGAATTCCTCACCCTGTACACTACCCTCAATCGCCATCTTGAGATTGATTTTAAGTTGGCCCAGGAACTGGAACCGGGCCGGATTTTACTCGAGCCGCTTGAGGCCCGGATCAGCAAACAGATTCGGGAAAGCAAACGGTTTGAAAATCGGAACCACTACGTCGTGGCCAATAACTTCATGGTCAGCAAAGACACGCTCACCGTGAACATGGCCGTCCCCCAGGTGGCGAATAAAGTCATCTACGGTGAATTTGAACGTACCCTCGGTAAGGTATATCCAGGCATCAAGATCTATGATTACGCGGATAAAACTCGCCCGGAACTCACACGGCTTCTGAACCGCAGTGAAAAGGCGCTGCTCGTGGAAGACGTAAATGAAGCGGCCTCCTACAATACCGACCGGCCTGAGTTTGTCAACGTGGCCGAAGAACTGGACGACCCGGCCCTGGTGCAAAAAACCATGCGCCGGTTGCAGGAAGAACACGTCGTGTCGGTCCTGGCCGTGCCGCTCCTGTACGAAATGCCGGATCATAAAATGGTTCCGCTCGGGTATATGTACGGGGAATCGCGCGCGGATCGGTATGACCGGGCCACGTACGAAAAATGGAAAGAAACGAGCGCTGAGATCATTACGCGCATTACGGACGCGAATACCATCCAGGTGAAAGAAAAACAGAACGTGGTCAATTATTCGGAAGGTGGCGTGGCCCTGGAGCTGACCAACGGCGAGCTGGTGAAGTACGTTCCCAACCGGTCCACCCTGACCTTTGATCTCATCTTCAAGATGCAGGCTCCCATCCGATTTCACGGGCGTCTGACCCACCTGGTCGACTACGGCGGCAAGATCATCGCCGGTGTGAACCTGGAAGGATCGGGCCACAGCGAAACCAGGCAGTCCTCACTCGATCGGTACAGGTCCCTGGTTCGAATGGGTTCGGCCGCGGTAAGCTGACGAAGGCGCTTCGTCCGGCCCGCTCTCCGGTTTTCCGCTTGTCCCCCTGGCTCCCGGGATTTACCCGGTGAGAATGGCAAAAGGCGGCCCGGGCGTATCCCACAAATCTTACATCGGCACCCGCGATTTTTATCCGGAGGACATGGAGTTTCGCGCCTGGATGTTTTCCCGGTTGCGCGGGGTTTGTGAAACGTACGGGTACCGGGAGTACGGCGCGCCGATTCTCGAACCGGTTTCGTTGTACGAAATCAAGTCCTCCGAAGAGATCGTAAACGAACAGCTCTATCGATTCGTCGACCGTGGCGAACGGGAAGTCGCGATTCGCCCGGAAATGACCCCCACGCTCGCCCGGCTCGTGGCGGCGCGCATCAAACAACTTCCCCGGCCGCTGCGCTGGTTCAGCATCGCCAATTTTATGCGCTACGAACGGCCGGGACGCGGGCGTCTGCGCGAATTTTATCAATTAAACGTGGACCTGATCGGTAGCTCCGGTCCGGCCGCGGAAGCCGAGGTGTTTTTGATCGGAATGGATCTTTTGCGCTCCTTTGGCGCCGGGGATGATACCTTCATTCTGAAATTCAACGATCGACGTTTGTTCGATGGCTGGTTTCGCGATTTTCCCGCGGGTCGCCTGCGCGCCGTCGGTCGTCTGCTGGATAAAAAAGATAAAATTGGCGCGGACGAGTTCGAATCGTTATTAAAGACGGAACTCCAGGACGCGGCGCTTGTGAAAGACGTGTTCGCGTACCTCGATTTAACGGTCGACGATCTGCCCGCGGCCGTGAAAAATAATCGCGTCGAACCCGTCGTGGCGGAAAACATCCAGGAGCTGGTGGGCCTCCTTGAAGTGGCCCGCGGCCCGGACGGAACTTTGCCCGTGGCTTTCGCCCCGGGGGTCGTGCGTGGCTTCGATTATTACACGGGAATGCTCTTTGAGATTTACGATCAACACCCCGACAACAATCGCGCGCTCTTCGGCGGGGGGCGCTACGATCGCCTGATCGGTCTGTTCGGCAAAGAGGACGTGCCCGCGGTCGGGTTCGGCATGGGCGATGTCACCCTCGAAAACTTCATCACCGGCCACGGCTTACGCCCGGGACTGGATACACCGCAGGGTGCTTTTCTGGCGCTCTTCGCCGGCGATCTGCTCGCGGAGAATTTGAAACTGGGGTCCGCACTGCGGGCGGCCGGGATCGTGGTGGAGACGGCCCTGGAAGCGACGGGCAAACTCGGCAAACAATTCGAACTGGCCGAAAAAAAGGGCCGCCGCCTGGTGTTGTTACAGGGCGCGGATGAAATCGCGCGCGGGGTGGTTCGCGTGAAAGATCTCGTCAGCGGGACCCAGGAAGATGTGGAACGCGCGCGCCTGGCCGAACGTCTGCGCGCGCTCCTTTCTGTTCCGGGAGGAAGACAATCCCCCGGCCCGGAGGTGACCGGTGTTCGGTAAACTGCGTGATTTGATTCAGAACAAAACGAAAGGGCCGCAGGACGACCACGACCGGTTCATGGTCGCCGCGTGTGTGCTGTTCCTGGAGGTGGCCGGGGCGGACGAAACCATCAGCGAAGGCGAACGCGCGGCGGTGGAACGGATTCTCAAAGATCGCTTCAACCTGAACGGACCCGCCGTGACCGAACTCGCCCTGGCCGCGGCCCGCAAACGAGATCAGGCTACCGATTTGTTTCAGTTTTCTCAGGTGCTGAACAAGGGGCTCGCGGAAGACGAAAAAATAAAAATCGTCGAGGCGCTCTGGGAGATCGTGTACGCGGACAACGTCGTGGATGAAAACGAGGAATATTTGCTGCGCCGGTTCAGCGCTTTGCTCGATTTGAACCATTCGAAGATGATCGCGGCGAAGCTCAAAGTCCGGGACCGGCTGGACGAAAGCGCGCGGTAAACGCCCGGTGGTGTTTCCGCTAAATCTCAGCTAACGTTTCACCGTGGCGATAAATTGCAGGTATTTGCGCACCGTGGAGCGGATGGAATGGTGTTCGGATACGAAAGTGTAAGCTGCTTCCGCCAGGCTTCGGGCCTGGTCCGGGTCGTCGAGCAGAGTGGCGATTGCGCGGGCCATACCTTCTACATCTCCGGCCGGGGTGAGCAGGCCGGTCGTTCCATGGTGGATAATATCGCGGTTCCCGGAAACGTCGGTACCCACGACGGGAATGCGAGCCACCATGGCCTCAAGAATCGCCCGGCTCAAACCTTCGCCGTTCGTGGACTGAACGTACACGCTGGCGTTGACGAAAATTTCGCGCAATCGTTCCCGTGCCGGGCTGGATACGATTGTCGTATAAGCTTCCGCGCCGAGCGTTTTTAATTCGGCTTCGATGAGGGGCCGGGTTTCGCCTTCGCCGACCAGGCAGAGTTCCACCGCCCGTTCCTGACGCAGGCGGTGCACCGCGCGAATCAAGGTAAGATGGTCTTTTTGCGAACTCATGATCGCGACCATGAGGATGCGCGGAACCGGGTGCGGTCCCCGCGATTGGTTTCGGAATTCTTCCAGATCGACCCCGTTGGGAATCGTCGTATGGCGGGGCGGAAAGCCGCCGGATGCGGCGCGCCAGCCGGCTTCCAGTTCGCGTGAGACCAGAACCAGGCCCCGCGCGGTCCGGTTGGCAAGGCGTGCCATCCAGCGTGTGGCGCGTTGATCGAGGTGGAGGGCCGGACCGTGTTCTACCAGAATAAAATCGCGCCGGGGCCAGAGCAACAGGTACGGCAGCGCGTACAGGAGATTGATGGTGCCGTGAACGAAAACGAGGTCCGGCCTCAGACCCCGAAAGGCCCGGTACAGACTCAGCATGAAGCGGAGATCGTAACGGGAGCGTTTCTTAACGAAGGCATATTCGATGCCGGCCGCGTCGCACCAACGAACGTATTCGCGTTCCAGTTCACGTCCGATAAACAGAACGGAAGGATGGTATCCCGGTTCCTGGTTTTCCCCCTCGGCCAGGTACAGCGTACCCCGTGGCGATCCCGCCAGGCCGGAGTACACCAGATGCGTGATTCGTAAGCTTTGTTCGTCAGCCACCCGGGGAGGCTTGCTTGATGAACACGAGGTTACAAGGAATATTTTTCGAGAATTGCTTCACAGGGCGGGCCTGCGCCGGGACCCTGTCCCGTGCTCACCTGTCGGATCATTCCCTGTCTGGATATTAAAGACGGGCGGGTGGTTAAGGGCGTAAACTTTGTCGATTTGCGTGACGCGGGGGACCCGGTCGAAAACGCGAAGTTTTACGCGCGGGCCGGCGCGGACGAATTGTGTTTTCTCGATATCACCGCCAGCTCGGATCGCCGGGCGATTGTCGCGCGCCTGGTGGAGCGTGTGGCCGACGAAATTTTTATTCCTTTTACGGTCGGCGGGGGCATTCGCACCGAAGATGATATCTATGCCATCCTGCACAGCGGCGCGGATAAAGTTTCGCTCAACACGGCGGCCTTTGAAAATCCGGAAGTCCTGAGCCAGGGAGCGCGGCGTTTCGGCAGTCAGTGTATCGTCTGCGCGATTGACGCCCGGCGCGCGGGACCGGACGCGCCGTTCGAGTATGAAGTATTTTTACACGGGGGCCGGACCCCCACGGGGCGCGACGCGGTCGCCTGGGCGCGCCAGGCGGTGGCGGCCGGTGCCGGGGAAATCCTTTTGACCAGTATGGACCGGGACGGGACGAAGGCCGGATACGACCTGGACCTCTTGCGGGCGGTTCGCGCCGCGGTCCGGGTCCCTGTCATCGCCTCCGGCGGGGTCGGCGGTCCCGAACATATGGCCCAGGCGATTACGGGGGCCGGAGTCGACGCGGTGCTGGCGGCTTCGATTTTTCATTTTCGGGAATATTCGATTGACGATGTGAAAGCGTACCTGGAAAAAAAAGGGATCCGGGTGCGGAGGGAAACGCATGCAATTTCTTGAGGAACTGGAAAACCTGCTGGCCGAGCGCAAAAAAAACCAGCCGGAAAATTCGTACACGGCCGCTCTGTTTCGGGACGGCCAGGATCGTATCCTAAAAAAAATCGTGGAAGAAGCCGGGGAAACGGTAATCGCCGCGAAAAACAAAGACCGCCGTGAAATCATCCACGAAACCGCCGATCTTCTATTTCATACCCTGGTCATGCTTGTGAACGAAGGTGTGGCTCTGGAAGAAATCGTTGCCGAACTCGAAACCCGGCATCGGTAGGCAGGTCCGCTCCTCCGCCGGGCGTTGTATGCAAAAACTCACACTCGCAATCCTCTTCATCCCCGGCATAAACCTCGCGGGATGAGGGTTCCTTTTTACAATTTTACAATGAGAAAGTACAAACTGTATCTGGAGACTTCGGTCTGGAATTTTTATTATGCGGATGATGCTCCGGAAAAAAGGGACATCACGCGCGATTTCTTCGGGGTGATCGACTCTTTCGATATCTATATTGCCGATCCGGTACTGGAAGAATTCGAGGCGGCCACCCAGGAAGTTCAGAGTCGCCTGTTCTCCCTTGTGACGGAATATGGCCCGCTCCACCTCACTTCGGGATCGGAGATCGAGAATCTGGCAGATGAATATCTCGAACTTGCTCTGCCTCCCTCGGCCCGGTTCGACGCTCTGCATATCGCCCATGCCACGTTTCACGAACTGGACTTCGTAATCAGCTGGAACATGAAACATATTGCCAACGTGCGCCGTCAGGAAAAAGTGCGTGCCGTGAACCTCCTGGCCGGGTACACTAAAGAACTGAGTTTAATTTCCCCTGTTGAGGTATCCAGTTATGTTGACTGAAAGAAAATACGACCGGGCGCTGGAAGAAGTCTGGGAATGGCGTCGGAAAGCCCAGAAGGAATACGAAGCGTTCGCCCACCTTCCCCCGGAAGAGCGGAGCAGAATCATGAACGAACGGGGCGCAGAAATCATGCGCAAACACGGTCTGAATCTCCCGCGCTATCCCGGCCCCGGACGCAAAGCCGACTGACCCGCCCCGTCGTTTTTTCCCGAAAATTCGCCCGGGAAAAGGACTTCCCTCCGAACGAACTTTCGTGTGCGGCAACGCCGGCTCAAGAACGCGGTCGTTAGCTTAACAGGCTACTTTTTCAGCATAATCGTCGGAGAATTCCGGTCCCGGACCCAGGCGTCGATTTCCTCAGGGCGGTAATAGATCCGCTTTTTTTTCGCCAGTTGCGCGGGATCTGAAAGACGATCGTAAATCCAGACCCGGTACGCGCGCAAGCCGGGGGCGAATCCCAGCTCCAGGGTTTTGCGGTCAGTCCCGCGTTCATACCGGGTCGTGTAATCCTCCGAAAACGTGACACCGGCCAGGAGCAAACCAAGGTCCAGCGGTCCCATTTCCAGGTAGTCGGCGAAATGCGCGAGTTCGTGCGCGAGAATCCCTTCCAGCGCAATTCGTCCCGGCGGATTTCGAACGAGGACCGGGCTGAGGTACAGTACGTAAGTCCGTTCGCGCGGGTCGCGGAACACCGTGTCGATTTCCACGTCGGTGGCAAGGAATATGTCCGTGCTCAGGGACGGTTTGATGACGATCTCAACCCCCGCCAGCCCGGGAAAATGATCCCGGATCAGGGCGGTTGTGATTTCGCGGGCCTCCACGCTGAGCCCCTCAATTTCGCGGACCGCCGCGGCGCGCCTGGTTGCTTCATCCGGTGAATCGCCGCAGGCGAGCAGGGTGCACAGGATGAGCGGAATTGGGGACAGGGCAGCGGGTGGTCGCAACACCGCCGCATTCTAAAGTGTTTACTGGTTTCGTCAAGTCATGGTTTTTTCGGCTTGCCGGGGTAGCATCAGATATGCAAATTGGAAGCGTGCATTCCAATTTGCATATCGTGCGGAGTCTGGAAACTGCGGTTCTGGAGCGACTCGCGAATTTCCCGGTAACGGCGATCCATTCCCGCGCGTCGCTCCGATCTTCTTGAACAGGTCTGTAATTCCTCCATTTGTGCCCTGGCTTTCGGACAAAATTACTGGACATTGCGGACCAACGCCCTTTCAATAGGGAGGTGGTTCCGCGTTTTTCCTCTCTATTAATGACTGTTTTCGCCCTCGCGTTCGCGTGGTCCGAAGAGAGTTGCCTGGTCGTTGCGGATGATTGCAGTTCTTTCGACGGTGCCTGCAATCCTTTACAAACTTTACTGTTTACCTCAGAATCGCGAAATACCCGAAAGGTTGCCCGTTTCGTGTACGTGGCCAACCAGGGTTCGCTTTCGATCAGCATGTTTTCCGTGAATCGTGCGACCGGTTCGCTTTCCACCCTCGGTACCATCGCCTCCGCGGCGGGACCCGCGGGGGCCGCCGTGCACCCAACAAGTCCCTTCCTCTACGTAACCAATCTAACGGCCGGGCTGGTCTCCGCTTATTCGGTCGACGAGGATTCCGGGTTGTTGACATCCCTCGGCACGGTCAGCGCCGGCACATCCCCGGCTCAAGTCGGGCTGCTACCATCCGGTCGCTTTCTCTACGTGGCCAACAACGGTTCGTCCACCGTGTCCATGTACGCGGTGAATTCGGAAAGCGGACTGCTCACGGCGCTCTCGCCCGCCACAATCGCCTCGGGTACCGGTCCCAACGGATTGACGATTCATCCTTCCGGCCGGTTCGTGTATGTGACCAATACCACCTCGGGTTCGGTTTCGCCGTTTTCCGTGAATTCGGATGGGACCCTCACAGCACTCTCTACGATCGCGGCCGCGACCAGCCCGGCCGGCCTTGCGCTCGACCCGACGGGATCGTATTTTTACGTTGCAAACCTCGGAACAGCGAATGTTTCCATGTATACCGTAGACCCAGGCACCGGAGAATTAACCGCGACCTCTCCGCCCACGGTTTCCGCAGGCACCAGCCCGCTGGGGGTTGCGATCGATACTTCGACACGGTACGCGTATGTGGCCAATAATGGGGCCGCCACAATTTCGATGTACAGAATCGGAAGCGGCGGAGTTCTCTCCGCGATGGGAAGCATTTCCTCCGCGACGGGTCCGTACCTCTTCGCTATCGAACCTACGGGTTCCTATTTATACGGCACGAACAACTCCTCGGCCGGTATCACGCAGTATGCCATTGATGCGAGTAGCGGTCAGCTTCAGGTCGTGGCAACGGTACCGACCGAGACCAGTCCGAACAACATTGTCGTATATTCCTATCCAGAAGTTGAATGAACCAGACCGGGTGGCGGATCTTGCGCCGAAGGTCTGTCGTAGCGAGTACCGGCTGTTCTGCGGACCAGGGGCTGAACCTACACGGCAACCGCCGCCCCGCGGGCTGCCTGTTTAATTTTATACAGATGCCCTTCGGCGAGCGCCACGGAGTCCACGTTGTAGGCTTCGGAATGCCCAAGGCGGTGTTCACGCGTTTCGCCAGACAGGCGCGGTAACGATCGTTCCAGGAGCATGCCGGCCACGTGACGCGCGGCGATTTCGACGACTTCAAAGGCCACCATGTCGCGCTTTTCGCCTTCGGCGACCTTTTTGAACACCGTGGTCGCTTCGTTCAGAATCGACCAGACGCGCTCAACTTCGGCGGAGGGTTTAAATTTTCGCATTTCGCCTTCCATATACTGTCGGAAAAAACCCGCGGGCGCGAGACCCGCCGTGACGCCACCGATGGCCGTGACGACCTGGAGCTGGGTCGTGCCTTCATACACCGCGTTGATGCGCGAATCGCGGAAGATCCGCGCGACGTCGTATTCCTCCGTGTAACCGGAGCCGCCGTGGATCTGGATGCCTTCGCTGGCCAGCACGTCGCCTTTTTCGGAACAGTAAAACTTCGTGAGCGGTGTGAGCAGAGTCGCCACGCGTTCCCAGTACTTCAGATTCTTATCCGCCGCGGCTTTCTGCCCGCCGCGTTCCGCGCGCCGCAGGTGGGGTTCGTAGAGGTCGATCGTTCGCGCCGCTTCCAGATGCAGGGCGCGCATGGCCAGGGTTTCGCGTTCCTGGTGCAGGAGCATTTTTTTGACGGCGGGAATGGTCTGGATAACTTTGCCGAACTGTTCGCGTTCGGACGCGTATTTGGCGGATTCATAATACGCGGCGGTGCCCACGCCGACGCCGTGCGACCCGACGCTGATGCGCGCGCCGTTCATCAGGCCCATGGCGTAGCGTGTCAGGCCCTTGCCCTCTTCGCCGATCAAAACGGCCGGCGCGTTGTCGTACACGACTTCGCAGGTGGGTGAACAGCGGATGCCGAGTTTTTTTTCGATGCTGGCGATCTGCACGTCCGTACTTTTGACGACGAAAAACGAAAGGCCGCGCGCGCCGCTGTTCAGTCCACCCGTGCGCGCCAGGGTGAGCAGAATGCAGGGCCGGTCCGCGAACCCGCATCCCTGCGAAATAAATCGTTTGGTTCCCGTAATCCGGTAGGTGCCGTCCGGTTGTTTTTCAGCGCGCGTGCGGATATTCTGTAAGTCGGATCCGTAGTTCGGTTCGGTCAGGGCCATCGCGCCCATCCAGTCGCCCGTGGCCTGTTTCGGTACCCACTCTTCGCGCAGCTCATCTGAACCGAACCGGCCGAGAGTCTGCGCGGTGTTCAGCAGGCCGAGCGTCATCGCGAAGCTCATGTCCGCGCGGGTATTGATTTCCGTGATTAACGCCACGACGATTTCCGGCAGGCCGAGCCCGCCCAGTTCGCGCTGGATGCGGTAGGGGATCATCCCGGCCGCCTGGTATTTTTCGTACATGTCGATCATCGGCTTCGGAAAAGTGACCCGGCCTTGATCGAACTTGAGTCCGGTCTGGTCCATTTCCTGGGCCACCTGGGAAACCCCGCGTCCGGCCAGATCCCCCGTCGATTCGAGCACGGTGCGGTAGTATTCCACCGCTTCTTCCACGCTGGAGGGCGCGAACGCCAGCCGTTCGTTTCCCGTTTCTTTGTACAGGCGGGCGTCCTCGAACCCATTTTCGTACGAAAGGACGATTTCTTCCCAGTCGATTAATTCGTTAAAATTTAGCATTATGTCGGGATTGTCCGAGAAGTAATTATTCGCGATCATAGGTGCCTGCCTGCTTCCGGACTCCCTGGAGTTTCGCCTGTCTGTTCCCTGTCAAAGGTTACGGCGGAATCCTGCCTGTCCGTCCGGGAAAAAACAACCAACTTCGACCGGAGGCCCGGGGCAACAAAAAAAAGCTGCCCCTGCGGCGCCTTTTCCCGGCGGTTTTTTGGGGATGGACCCAGTTCATTTTGACATCCTATTTTCATTTCCCTTTCCTCCGGCCTGCCGGAATTAGGGGAATTGGCGAAGTTACAAAAATCGCCCGGTTTTTTCCTCTGCCTGGCCTGTTTTATTCTGTTCCCGCCGGGGGCGGTGGAGCGCTGGTAATTTGACTAAAATCATTTTTTCTTACCTGAAAAAATCGGTTGCCCTTTTCCAGCGCGTGTGTAAAACTAAAGAAATATTATTAACAAACCGTTAAAAAAGCAGCCTTAGCCCGAAACAACGCAACCTGGTAATGCGGGCATTTAAAACAATTCTAAATTGGATCGATTGAACGGCGGCGCAAAAAGTGGCGAAAAAAAAACGTATCCTCGCGGCTATTACGGATGAGCGGTTGCCTGGTTCCCTGACGGTCGTCCTGGGCGATCAGTACAGGATTCAGAATGTGACACCGGAAGGATTCCTGGAGAGAATCAATTCTGGAAAAGTCGCCGATTACGATTTCCTGCTCCTGTCAGACGATTTGTTCGATCGCGTATCGGGCCAGGTGGAGGGGCGCCTGCCACCCCTGCTCGTGTTCGCCACCACCCTCGATTGCGCCTGGCGCGTAAGTCTCGCCGGACATTCGTTTTTACCACTTGACCGGATCGCGAGTCAATTACTCCCGACGCTCGAAATGATTTCCGGGCGGAGCGAACCCGGCGAACAAACAATGAACAGCACCGTTGGCGTGCTTTCGCATATTGGCGAATTATTTCCATTTTTTATGTACATACACGACATCGTCGAAAATCGAAACGTGTTCACGAACCGTTCTCTGGCGACGATGCTCGGCTACACGACACGCGAAATTATGGAAATGGGCGGTGAACTATTGCCGACGATTCTGCACCCGGAGGACGCGGGGCGATTTGCCAATCTCAAAAAACGATTTATCGATTCGCCCGATGTCTGTCATGAAAACGTCCTGCGCCTGAAAGGAACGAAGGGCTGGCGCTGGATGTACGCGCGCGAGGTTGTCCTGGACCGGGATCGGGAAGGCATGCCGCGGCGAATCATCGGGTTTCTGGATGACATCACCGAGGAGCGCGCCACGCTCCAGGCCCTGGCCAGAGCGGAAGAAACGTACCGAACGCTGACCAACCGGGTTTCCGATATTTTTTTCGGCATGGACCGTGATCTGAAGTACACCTACTGGAATGCGGCTTCGGAAAAATTTTCGAACATTTCGGCTGAGGAAGCCCTGGGAAAAAAACTGACGGAAATTTTTCCGAACGCCGCGGGAGCGGAACTGGAACAGGTATACCGTTCCGCGCTCGACGCGGGTCGGCCGATGCAGGTTTTTAATTCCTGGGAACAGGAGGGCACGACCAACTGGTTTGAGCTCGATATTTATCCGGACGATGAGGGCCTTTCCGTTCTGGCCAGGAATGTCACGGCCCAGAAATCGATGGAGAGCCTGTTGCGCGCGGCGGAAGAACGCCAGAGGAACCTCGTTGAGAATCTCCCGGTCCCGGTTCTGATCAGCCGCTTTGGCGATGGGCTCATTCTGTTCGCGAATTCGCACGCGGCCGATGTGCTCGGTTTTCGCGAAAACGAAATGGTCGGCCTGGGTACGCCGGGATTATACCAGGACCTTGCCGAGCGCAGCGCTCTCCTGGAAGCCCTGCGACTTGATGCGCGGATTTATAACCGGGAAATCCGGGTGGTACGCAAGGACCGTTCTTTCACGACCGTCCGGGTGAGCGCTTCGCTGATGTCCTATGACGGCCAGGACGCGATTCTTTGCGTCTTTGATGAAGTTTCCTGGCGTAAACGGCTGGAAGAGGAACTGGCGCGTTTTCGATCCGTGGTCGATCGTGTGCAGGAAAGCCTTTTTGTGGTGAACGCCGATACGGGGGCCATTGTCGATGTGAATGAAACCGCCTGCCGGATGCTCAAGTCCGAAAGGAACGAATTATTACAATGCCGTTTACAGGAACTGCAATGCGACTTCGCTACCGGTGATTCCGATCGGTTCGACCGTGCGGTTCAACGCGCTCGATCCGAAGGCGACTTCGTGGTCAAAAGCGAATGGAAAAGGGCTGAGGGGCGTTTTCCTGTCGAAATCTGGATTGCTCTGAGGGTTTTTTCCGGGAAGAACTACCTCGTGTTGATGGTGAAGGACATTTCGGAATCGGAAAAATCCCGCAGCGAACTTCAGCGCCAGGCAATGGCGCTGGCGGCCGCCGCGGAATGTATTTTTATTACCGACCCGGAAGGGATCATCCAGTACGTAAATCCCGCTTTCGTTCATATGACCGGATACGCCGTGGAAGAGGCCCTCGGCAATCGTCCGGGAATGTTGAAAAGCGGGCAGATGAATGAGCGGTTTTATCAACGACTCTGGCGCATCATCAAATCCGGTCAGGTCTGGCAGGGACGCGTCATCAATCGCCGAAAGGACGGGACATTGTTTGAGGTAGAAGGCACGGTGTCACCGATGGTGAATGAGGCGGGGACTATTCTGTATTATGTGGCGGTCTACCGCGATGTGACCGAGATTCGCGCTCTCCAGCGACATCTCGAACAAACCCAAAAAATGGAGGCGATCGGCAACCTCGCGGGGGGGATCGCGCACGATTTTAATAATATTCTGACCGGGATCGTTCTGAACGCGGAAATGGTGGAGGAGGACGCTGCCCGGCCGGACGCGGTTCGCAAAGGCACCGGTGAAATTCTGGCGGCTTCGCTCCGGGCCCGGGATCTGATCCGGCAAATTCTCACGTTCAGTCGCCAGGGGGAGGCGAACCGGGAGCGCGTAAACCCGGGCATTATCGCGCGGGAGGTCATTCGTTTAATGCGCACGTCGCTTCCGGCATCCGCTGAAATTCGCTCAAATTATGAATTTGAGAATTTTTACGTAGAAGCGGATCCTGCCCAGATCCACCAGATCCTGATGAACCTGTGTACGAACGCCGCGTGGGCCATTCGCGACTCGTCCGCGGGCGTCCTCGAAATCCGCATGGAACGAACGTTTGTCGACCATAAATTTATCGCCAATTTTCCTGATCTGGTGCCCGGTTACTTCATTCAGGTATCAGTGAGCGATAACGGAGTGGGCATGTCCGCGGCCACCCAGGAAAGAGTGTTCGAGCCGTTTTATTCCACCCGGACCGCGTCCGGGGGAACCGGACTGGGGCTGGCGGTCGTCCACGGGATCGTAAAATCCCTCAACGGATTCCTCTCGGTGGACAGCAAACCGGGGGAGGGCTCAGGGTTTCACGTCTTCCTTCCCGAAATGCGCGAATCACCGCCGGGCACCCTCAGCGCCGAAGAAACCCGGGAATTTTCCCGCGGGAGCATTCTCTTTGTGGATGACGAACCCGCTCTCCTGAAAGCCCTGGGTGGGTATTTGCGTTCGATCGGTTACTGTATCACCGAGGCCGGGACCGCGGAAGAGGCCATGGAATTGTACCGGCAGCGCGGGGGTGCGTTCGATTTGTTGATCACGGATCAGAGTATGCCGGGGATGACGGGCCTGAACCTTGTTGAAAAAATTCGAGCGGAAAAGCCGGGATTGCCCGTCCTGTTGCTGACCGGTTTCGCCGATGAGGTCCTTGAACAGAAAGCGAAGGCGATCGGTGTCCAGAACATAGTATTAAAACCGTTCACCAGAAGCGAAATATCCTCCGTCATTCAGACGCTCGTGAATCACGTCCAGGTTTAGAGAGTTGGCCTCCGGGGGGCCTTCTGGATGGTCAGTAGGATTGGCTCTTAGTATGACGCAAAATCTCGCGGCTGAAATACTGATCGTCGATGACGACGAGGATGTTTGTAAAAGCCTGACGGAAATTATCAGGCGCGAGGGGTACCGTGCGCGGCCCGTCGGTTCCCTGTGCGAAAGCAGGGTGGCCCTGCGGGAGCGGACCTACGATCTCGTGCTCCTCGACGTGCGCCTGGCCGACGGCTGCGGACTGGAATTACTGGAAGAAATGCGGCGTGTCCCGGATCCCCCGGAGGTCATTGTCCTGACCGGAGTTCCGGATCGCGACGGTGCCCGTACCGCCATGTTTTCCGGAGTCTGGGACTATCTCCTGAAACCGCCCACCCGCTCGGGAATTCGCGAGGCGATCCAGGGAGCGCTCCGTCATCGCCGTGAAAAAAAACACGTGAACCGGCCCGGGCTCCAGCGCGACGAAATCGCCGGTAACGGCACCAGGATTCGTGGTGCGATCGAGCAGGCCACCCGGGCCGCCGCGAGCGACCTGAATGTTTTGATCACAGGCGAAACCGGAACGGGCAAGGAACTGTTCGCGCACGCCATTCATCGCAGTTCGTGTCGTTCCACCGCGCCGTTTATTGTGGCGGATTGCGCGGCCATGCCGGAGAACCTGGTCGAAAGCCTTTTATTCGGTTTTGAAAAAGGCGCCTTCACGGGCGCGGACCGGGCGCGAACCGGCCTGATGAGCCTGGCCGATGGTGGTACGCTCTTCCTGGATGAAGTGGGCGAACTTCCGCCTGAATCGCAAAAGGTTTTTTTAAGGGCGCTGGAGTCCCGGCGCTTCAGGCCGATCGGGGCCACCGCGGAACAGACCAGCGATTTTCGCCTGATCGCGGCGACCAATCGCAATCTGGAACACGAAGTGGAACGGGGCCGCTTTCGATCCGATTTACTCTTTCGAATTCGCGGCCTTTGCATTGAGCTTCCGCCGCTCCGGGAGCGTATCGAAGATTTACCGGAGCTGGTGTGTTTTTATTTGAAGCGTCGTTATCGCGGAATCGGGGCGCCCCCGGTGTTTTCCCCGGAAATCATGACGCTTTTCGCCATTCATGCCTGGCCTGGTAATATTCGCGAATTTATTCAGACCGTGGACGTTGCCCTCCTGGCCGCGAGCGGCGAGTCGATCGTACAGCCGCTGCATCTCCCGGCCGAATTGCGGCTCGAGCCTATTTATAAAATCTGTCAACCGACAGCGGAGCGACCATTCTCGCCCAATCCGGACATCAGCCTGGACGTCCCGGCGAATCCGACGAACCTGGTGTACCGCGAATTTCGCCGCAAAACCCTGGAAGACGCGGAGCGGAATTATTTTCTGGATTTGTTGCGACAGACCGGGCATGATATCGCCGAGGTATGCCGTCGTTCGGGTCTCTCGCGCGCGCGTCTGTACGAACTGCTCAAGAAGTACGATCTGACGCGTGCCCCCTCTCCCTGATCATCGTACAGTCCGACTTTTCCGGACTCAGCCTGTCCACCTTCTCCAGACAATCCGGCTTTTCCGGGCAGGCCCGGATCTTGTTCGGTGCCCCGACCGCGAGGAAACGCCGGATGCGAGACTTCCCGCTCATCCGTAAACCCGGGAAGCAAGGGTACACAAATTGCATTCTGCTACCATTCGATTCGGTTCATACGGGGATCCGTGATGTTTAAAGTAAAGACGATTCGCGCCAGGCTCTTTCTCATGGGGGGGATTTCCCTCCTGCTTCTTTTGCTCTTCGGTGTTTTGATCGTGATCGAACAAATTTCCAGAGCCAGGGAAATGGCGTCCATTCGACAGCTCGTCGAACTGGCCGTCAGAAATACTGCCCTGATCCACGAAATCCAGGAAGAACGCGGTGCCGCCGCCATGTACCTCGGGAGCGGCGGGCAGAAATTCGGTGAACGGTTTAACCGTGAAATCGAACTTACCGATCGTTCCCTGGAAACGTATTTCGCGTTTCTCGGTGGATTCAAAACGGAGCGATTCGGTGAGAACTTTCAGGCGGACCTGCTGGAAATCCGCCGCGCCCTTGACGAACTTCGCGCGCGCAGACAGTCCGCGAAAACGCTGAGCATTTCGGTAGGTGAAATGATCGGTTATTTTACAAAGTTAAACCAGCTTCTTTTGAATAATATCTCCCTGGCGCTTTCGGTCAGTCATGAGGGAGAAGTGAATCGCGATCTCCAGACCTACCTGTTTTTTTTAACGGCGAAGGAGACCTTCGCGCTGGAGCGGGGAATTCTGGCCGGCGCGTTCGCGGCCGGGCAATTCCAGCCGGGACAACGCGATTCTCTCGTTGGTGTCCTCAATCGTGAAGACGCCTTTCTTCAAGAATTCCTGCGCGCGGCACCCACTGATATCCGCAATTTTTATCACGAAAAAGTTACCGGCCGCGATATCCAGGAAGCCGATCGCATTCGGAACGCCGCGCTGGTCGGTAATCTCGCTTTTGATCCGGAAGTCTGGTTCAATACCAAAACAGAACAAATCAAATTGATGAAATCCGTGGACGATCGTCTCGCGGCGGACATTCTGAAAAAAGTCAACGATAAGGAGCGTGATGCCTGGATTACCGTCGGCATTCTGGTGACGTTCATCCTGGTCGCCGTCATCGGCCTTGGGATTTACATCACCTTCATGGTTCGTAACATCACCGGATCGGTCAACCATATCGTCACGATCATGGGAGCGATGGGCGAGGGCAACCTCGGAGTTGAAGCCGACCGTTCCCTGACCGGGGAACACGGAACGATCTCAAACTCGTTGAACCGAACCCTGGACGCGTTCAATGACATTCTGGGGCAGTTGACACAATCCATGCGCCAGATGAAAACCACGGCGAATCAGATCGCCGAGTCGAGTCAATCGCTTTCACAGGGCGCCACCGAACAGGCCGCCTCAGTGGAAGAAATCACATCCGCGATCGCGGAGCTGGCCTCTCAGTCCAAACAATCAGCGGCCAATTCAGAGGAAGTCAACCGGCTATCCAGGGACTCACGCGATTCCGCGGTGAAAGGGGCCACGATGATGGACGACATGGTGGGGGCCATGCGGGAAATTAATGAAAGCTCCAACAATATCGCCCGCATTCTCAAATCCATCGACGAAATCGCGTTCCAGACGAATCTTCTGGCGCTGAACGCGGCGGTGGAAGCGGCCCGCGCCGGGGTGCACGGCCGGGGATTCGCGGTGGTCGCGGAGGAAGTAAAAAATCTCTCCCAGCGCAGCGCGAAGGCCGCGCGCGAAACCGCGGACCTGATCGATGAATCGATGAAACGCGCGGACAACGGAACCCGGATCGCGACCAGCACCGCAGACGCGTTGCGGGACATCCAGGGGTACGTGGAACGAGTCGCCAGTCTCGTGAACGAAATCTCAATCGCCGCGAACGAACAGGTGCGGGGCATCAGCCAGATCGAGGAGAGCATCCAGCAGATTGAGGAGGTGACGCAGCAGACGGCCGCCAATGCCGAAGAAACCGCGGCGGGCAGCGAGGAACTTTCCGGCCAGGCGATTCAACTGAATGAGATGATTTCCAGATTTAAATTACGCTCGATTGAAACGGCGGGGACGAACGGAAGTCACCCGCATGCGCCCGTCGCAAAGGAACATTTCAATGGCAACGGCGGGACCCGCGGGCCGGTGAAGGTGACGGCGGGAAGTAATGGGCACCCGGCACGTGCCACCCGGAAACTGGCGCCTGAGGAAGTGATTTCGCTCGAAGATCAGGATTTCGCCGGATTCTAAATAAATTACAAATTTAGCGAAACGAGGAAAGCGGGTATGGCAGAATCCGGTTCATTAACAGCCGCGGTTTACGCGGAAGAGCAGGTGGACGACATGGCTGGAATGTATCTCACATTCTCCAGCGAAGAACTGGTGTACGGATTGTCGATTCGCAACGTCACCGAGATTGTCGCCCTCCCGTCGATCACTCCCGTGCCGGATCTGCCGGATTTCGTGCGCGGGGTCGTGAATTTACGCGGACGGGTTATCCCGGTCGTGGACGTACGCATGCGGTTCGGGTTGCCGTACCGTGACTACCATGAACGGACCTGTCTGATCATTCTGTCCACGAGCGACATGAACGTCGGGCTGATCGTGGACGGTGTCAACGAAGTAATTCGGATCCCGGACGAACAGATCGAAGCTCCGCCACGCCTCGGTAGTGACGGGAGCCGCTTCGTTTCCGGGGTGGGCAAGGTGGGTGATGAGGTGCGGGTCCTGCTCGATCTGTCCCAGCTACTATCTGAGACCGTACGCGCCGTGACCGCCTGAAATCGGGAGTATTCGCATGACCAATGATGATCTTTTAAAAGATCTCGTCGCTGACGCGCTGGAGTTGCTGGAAAAAATTGAATCTGACCTGCTTCAGCTGGAAACCCTGCTCCACCGCGAGACGACCGGGGTGGAGCAGGCCGAATTCAAAAGCCGGATCGCGCTGTCCCTCCAGAATCTGTTCCGAAATTTTCATACACTGAAGGGTACGGCCGGATTCTTCGAGTTGCCGACTCTCGTTCGTGTGGCGCACCGGGCGGAGGACCTGCTTTCTATTTTTCGTTCGAACCCTGAGAAACTGGAAGTTCGCGCAATTGAGGGGCTGCTCGCCTGCCGGGATTTTCTGGCGCGTCTGGTGGACGCGGTGGCGTCGACCGGCCACGACCGGGAATTTTTGGTTCCCGCCGGGCTGTTGCTGGAACGCCTCGATGCTCTGTTTGACCGCGCGGACGAACCGGTGCCGCCGTCTCCGTCCCCACCGGCTCAGCCGGAGGCGACGGAACCGCCGCGATTCGGCCTGTTTCACGAACCCGCAGAATCGGCCGAAAAAGCAACCGGGCTTCCAGGCCCGGGTAAGGGCAGTCCCGGGTCCGGGCGTGAGGAGTCGCATTCTGATCAGACGCGTTCGATCGCGGACATCCGGATTACCACGGGAAAGCTGGACGAATTGATGGACCTCGTGGGTGAACTGGTCATCGCCGAATCGATGGTGCGTGAAGAGGCCCGGACGGAAGGCCGTAAAACCGCCGAGCAACTGGGCCGCATCGTGCGCGGGATCCAGGAAACGGTCCTGGGCATGCGCATGATCCCCGTGGATGGTTTGTTCCGAAAAATTACGCGGCTCACGCGCGACCTGAGTCAAAAAACCGGACGCGAAGTTCGTCTGGAAATTCACGGAGAGGAAACGGAAATCGATCGAACCCTGGTGGAAGGCATCGCCGATCCCCTGGTCCATATCGTCCGCAACGCCTTCATCCACGGTCTGGAAAAACCGGATGAGCGCGAAAGCATCGGGAAACCGCGCGAAGGACTGATCGAAATTGAGGCGCGGACGAACGGAAACGAGGTCTGGATCAGTATCGCCGACGACGGTCGCGGTCTGCAGCGGGAAACAATTCTCAGCCGCGCCCGGGAATTGGATTTAATCGCCGCCGACGATCTCCTGGAGGACGCGGAAATCTGGAATCTGGTGTTTGCGCCTGGGTTCTCTACCGCGCGGGAAGTTTCCCAGCTATCTGGCCGGGGTGTCGGTCTGGATGTCGTTCAGAAAAATATTCACGCGCTCAAGGGACGGGTGGAAGTCCGATCGCGGCCGGGGGAAGGCACGACGTTTATTCTGAAAATCCCGCTCACTCTGGCGATCATCGACGGCATGGTGGCCCGCGTGGGTCGGGTGTATTTCGTGATTCCCACGGATGGGATCAACCGATCGCTTTCCGTTGCCGCCTGTCGAATTCATTTTGTTAGCGCCGGCCAGCGCGCCATCCGCCTGGGGGAGCGACTCGTCCCGGTATTTCAGTTCGATGAAATTTTTTCATTTTTTGGCGAAAATCATAAGGGGACCCCGCCGGCGTTGTTGATTGTCATCGAACGCCGGGGGCGGGCCATCGGGTTATTCGTGGATGAAATCCTGGGAAATCAACACGCGGTGATTAAACCCCTTCCGGCGTACCTGTCCCGGGTGCCCGCGCTCGCCGGCTGTACCATCCTCGGCAACGGATCGGTGAGTTTGATTCTCGACATTTCGGTCCTGGTTGAACGATTCGGGGCCCGGCCCGAGGGCCGGTCGGGCGATGAATTCGTCGAGGTGGCCAGAGTCGCAGGGGGAGGTTCCTCGCGGTGACGATCGACAGTTTCACCGGCCGGGACTTCGATTTAATTCGGGAGCTGGTTCACGATACGCTGGGGATTCAATTGCGGCCCGAGAAACGCGGTATCGTGTTCAGTCGTATGCGTCGGTTACTTGAACAGGGCGGGTTCAAAAAGTTCGGCGATTTTTACGATCATCTCCTGGCCGACCGTACACGACGGTCGCTCGTTGAAATTATTGAACATATTACGACGAACTATACTTTTTTTAATCGCGAAAGCGAACATTTCAAATTCGTCATGGACCGGGCCCTGCCCGGTCTGGAACGGCCCCGGGCGAGCGCAATTCAATTCTGGTCAGCCGGTTGCGCGACAGGAGAAGAACCGTACACCCTGGCCATGTATCTGTGTGAATACTTCGGGAACGGGGTGGACCCGTTGGCGGTTCGAATCCTGGCGACGGATATTTCGCGAAAATGTATCCAGCACGCGACCCGCGGGCGTTATTCCGCTGAACGCTGCGCCAGTTTACCGGAATCTTTCCGGGACAGGTATCTGACGCCCGCGGGCCCCGGCGAATACAGCGTTCACGAACGAGTCCGCCGCCTGGTAACGTTTCGGGTACTGAATCTGAAACGACCGGGTTTTCCCTTCGTCGGCAAATTCGATTTTATTTTTTGTCGCAACGTTCAGATTTACTTCGATGAAACCTTTCGCCGGTCCCTCGCCGAGCAGTTCGCGCGAGTGACGCGCCCGGACGGATTTCTGCTTGTGGGCCAGACCGAGTCCCTGGTCCGTCCGTTTTTCGGCTGGCAGTATGTACAACCATCCATTTTCAGGAGAGTCGAGTTTTGACCTTCGCGCGACCCATTCGCGTTCTGATCGTCGACGATCAGGCCATCGTTCGCGAAATACTCGAACGGGGTCTATCAGCCGATCCGGAACTGGAAGTGGTCGGACGGGCACGGGATCCTTTCGTCGCGCGTGATCGAATCGTACAGCTTCAGCCGGATGTAATTACGCTCGATGTGGAAATGCCGCGAATGAACGGGGTGGAGTTTCTGCGCAGGCTCATGCCGCAGTATCCGGTGCCGGTGGTGATGGTGAGCTCCCTGACGCGTGAAGGACGCCTGACCACGCTGGAGGCGCTCGAAGCGGGCGCGCTCGATTTTGTCGCGAAACCGGAGGGTGGTCCTGGCGCGCTCCAGGCGATGATCGCCGAACTCGCGGAAAAAATAAAAATGGCCGCGGGTGCGGATCTCAGCCGCTGGTTTCGACGACGCGAATTGCGTTCCAGACAGAAAGCGACCGAGCAAGCAGCGGTTCGTTCGACCCTCGCGCTCGCGCTCGCTTCGAAGGTACGGTGCATCGTCCTGGGGGCGTCGACCGGTGGGACGGTCGCGTTCGCCGAAATTCTGCGTCAGCTCCCGGTGGATCTACCGGGGATGGCCGTCGTCCAGCACATGCCGGCGGGGTTTACTGAACTTTACGCGCGCCGGCTCGATTCCCTGACGGACATTGAGGTGCGCGAGGCGACCACGGGCGATATGATTGTACCGGGCCGTATCCTGATCGCCCCCGGCGACGTTCACATGGCCATCAAACCGTACGGCCGCGATTACCAGGTAAATTTATTTCATTATGAAAAAGTCCAGGGCCATCGACCTTCCGTCGACGTACTGTTTCAATCGGCCGCGGAAATTTTTCGCCCGGGTGAGGCTGTCGGAGTTTTACTCACCGGCATGGGGCGCGACGGGGCGCGGGGTTTGAAAGCGCTGCGCGAGAGCGGAGCGCGCACGGTGGCGCAGGACGAAAAAACTTCCGTTGTGTACGGAATGCCGCGCGCGGCGAAGGAACTCGACGCCGTAGAATTCGTCGAAGCGATCGACTCAATCCCCGGGCGGCTGGTCGAACTGGTCCGGAGCCAGTCGGGCGTGAACGCCGCCGGAGGTCCGTCGTGATACCGCATATTCTGGCCGTGGAAGACGATCGTTTTTTTCGTGAACTCCTGCGGGAACATTTTTCCACCCTCGGCTACGCTTTTGAGCTGGCCGCGTCCGGGCGTGAAGCGCTGGAACGATTGCGGCAGGAATCGTTTCATATTTTGCTCACCGATCTGGAAATGCCCGATCTCTGCGGGGACGATCTCGTGGAAATCGTGCACCGCGAATACCCGGCCCTGGTCTGTATGGCGCTTTCCGCCCATGGCGACAGTCGTCGCATCGTTTCGGTACTGAACAAGTTCAAAGCCTTTGATTTTATTTTTAAACCATTCAAGCTGGATGATATTCGCGTCGCGGTGGAACGCGCGTTCGAATACTACGAACTCAAGCGGAAAGCGGAGACATTCTCGGAAAGCGAAAAACGGTTTCACCGACTCCTGATGGAAACTTTCGACTGGAAACAGGAACTGCGCAATCGTTCCGTTCATTCGATCGCTCGCAACGTGATCAACCAGTTGAACATCGGTTTTTTCCACGGCGGGGGCATGGGGACATTGCTGAGCGCCATGAGTATGGTTTTTAAACGCAGCAAACAAAACCCGGGGAACGGGTGTTTCGAGGTTCCCGAACCGCTCATGGAAATGCTGCGCGAAAACTATTCTCTGGCAATGACCGCGGTCGAGGGAATCTCCCGGTCCCAGAGTATTTTTGAAGAAAGACGGCCTGTTACCGACCGTTCCCCCGTGCGCGATATCCACCAGGATATTGAACTCTGCCGGGAGGAAGTGGAGCCGCTTTTAGAAATAAAAAAACAGCGACTGGTGATGGGTAGCCTGCCGGACGCCGCCGCCCGCGGTGATGTCATATATAACCGTGACATGATGCGAACCGTTTTTAAGGAATTGTTCATCAACGCGATGAAGTATTCGGCCAACGGGGATTCGCTCTTCGGTTTAATGATGCTGAAGGACAATCACCTGGAAATCAAATTTTTGAATCCAGCGTACCCGCACAACGGGTCCGAGCCGGGAATCCATGGGCCCAATGAGACGCTGATTTTTGAGCCATTTTTTCGCCTTTCTTCCGTGATGGATGAGCGGTATTCTTCAATGGAAGAATTCAGTCACGGCCTGGGATTGCCGGTTGTAAAAAAAATCCTGGAGTTGCACAGGGCCAGTATCTTCGTCCATACAATCAAAAACCACGCCGCGATGGAGCGTGAGTACGATGTTTGTGTGACGATTCGACTGCCTCTTGTAAACACGCTTGAACCCCGTTTCAAAAACGGTTTGAGATGAACTCTAACAGGTTGTTGTCCCGGGACGGAGGAACTATGAAAACAGTATTGATCGTCGATGACGCACCCACGGTGCTAAAAATTGTCTGCTTCACGCTACAGGAAGAGGGCTTTCGGGTCGTGCAGGCCACCAGCGCGGACGAAGCGCTTGAGCGGCTGGAAGGCAACGTTCCTGATATCGGAATCTTCGACATTAACATGCCCGGACGCAACGGCATCGAATTGACTCGCGCCGTAAAAAATCATCCGAACGGGCGGGATATGAAAATCGTCATGTTAACGACGGAATCGAGCGAGGAAATCAAGGAGGCCGGCAGGGAGGCTGGCGCGATCGGCTGGTTGATCAAACCATTTCGTGATGAGGATCTCATCGGCCTCTTGAACCGGTTATAAAAAAGCATTGCGAACCAGGGGGACAGCGGGGCGCATCATCCTTTTTTTATCCTTTCCGGCTAAAGCCGGAAATCGAAATCCAGCTCCGGGCGAACCCGGTCGCCCACGTTGAGAACTTTCCCGGTTTCGGACGGGCTTATTTTCGTATTGACAGATATTCTATAGAAGTGAGCGAATTTGCCGGGGTCCACGCCCGCGGGCAGTCCCTGCCGGCGCCGGTCGGTGAAAATTTTCGTGAAAGCCGGGATTGATTCGCCGGTGCGCGAATCCCGCGCGGGTACGGCGCAGCGCGCGCAGGGTTGCAGCATCTGGATGCGGACTTCTCCGCAGAGAATCGAATCGCCGTAGAAACTGTCCTCGTAAAACGCCGCGCATTCGTCGATTTCCAGGTTGGCCCGAAAGCGGCGGCTGAGTTCGTCCGTCCCGAGTTCCTGGCCGGCGGCCGCGCGCATCCACACGCCCACCGCTTCCAGACTCGCCAGGGAAACGAGGGTTGGCCCGGGACGGTCGGTGTCGTCCGGAAAACCACCGGAGCCTCCTTTTCGCATGGAAATCTTTTTATAAAAAAATTGAGAAAACCACTCACCCAGGCGCGCGTGTTCGCGTCCGGGAGACGCGCTGAGGCCCGGTGCCCCGGGCGCGCTGAGCGACACTTCCGTCAGATCCGGCGAAAACGTAGCGCGAATCAGGTGAATCCGCGGCTCGCGTTTCCCGTTGACGAAATGATCGTTTTCGTCAAACAGCGCGTACTCCCGGTCGTGTCGGAGCGCTCCCGCCGCGTCGATTTCGGCCCGGTCCACGCTCACGCCGTCCAGGGATTTAATGGGATAGATGTGAATCCGGGCCAGGCGCGCGTCACTCATTGATTTCCCTCCGGGTTTCTCTCTATGATATCCACCCGCCCGGTTGATTTTGAATATTTGAAATAGAACACCACCGCTCCAGCCAGCCAGTTCAGCTTTTGCTCTGGAGTTAACGGTTCGAATTCTGTATGGCCATCGAATTCCCTGTCAGGAATCTTATTCAGCAAATCGCGAAAATTTTCGATTTCCCCCTCGCTCATATATCCGCATCCTTTTCAATGAGCTTGCGGAGCACTTTTATATCAAGAATATCTTTATCGCGCGGTGGGTGAATCGCCTGTTTCAATTCCAGCAGCTTGTGACGTGAAAGCACTGCTACCTCTCGGTTCTCGATGCGAACCGTATCCACACCCGGGGCAAGATTTTCGTACTGCATGTGCTCGATCAGAAAAATGTCGACCTGTCGGAAAGAGTTTTTCGAATCAATAAAAGTAAAAACGAGCGCGCCTTTTTCTGCTCGAATTAAGTCTAATTTTTCCCGATCAAGCAGAGTCTCAGGGGGCAGAGGGATCCGAGGTTCGAGAGCCATTTCTTTCATCGTGGCCAAGAATCTCTCCATATTTCCCGGCTTGCGGGAAACGGAAAGATCCAGATCGAGGGTCATTCGTTCCACTCCCTGTAAAACGGCCGCCACGCCGCCGCACACGATAAACTCCACACCCCGATCGGCCAGAGTCGTGATGATTTCAGTGAGATGGTTCATGGACATATCCGGTTTTCGAACCTTGCGTTGATTTTCGCTTTACACCGGCCGTGCTCCCCAAAAATTGACCGCCATGTCAAACCCACATCCCGGCGTCGCCCTGTTTTCGGGTGAAAAAGCCTTTCCGGTCATCCCATCCTGCGAACATTTCGCGGGGAACGAAAAAATGATCATGAAAGCCTTCAGCTTCCAGGAAGAAAAAGGCCCGGTTTTCGATATCACCCAGGACTGTGAGGACGGCGCCCCCGCCGGCCAGGAAGTCGAACACGCGAAGATGATCGTGCGGCTCACGAACTCGGAGCACAATAAATTTAAAATGGCCGGGGTGCGGATCCACGATTATACGAACAAACACTGGAAAGGGGATGTCGACATCCTGGTGCCCGGCGCCGGTGAATCCCTGACTTACATTACCATCCCCAAACCGACCGCCGCCTCCCAGGTGGAGGAAATGATCGATTATATCCGCAACACCGCGAGCAAAGCGGGCATCAAACGCGAAATTCCAATTCACGTGCTTGTTGAAACCCACGGAGCCCTGCGTGACGCCGAAAAAATCGCCGGTCTGCCCTGGATGCAGGTGCTCGATTTCGGTCTCATGGATTTCATCTCCGGCCACCACGGCGCCATCCCGCTTTCGAATATGAAAAGCCCTGGCCAGTTTGATCACGAACTCCTGCGCCGCGCCAAAGCCACCTGCGTGGCCGCGGCCCTGGCGCACGGCGTGGTGCCCGCGCATAACGTAACGCTGGATCTCAAAAACTACGACCAGACCCTGGCCGACGCGCGCCGCGCCCGCTACGATTTCGGCTTCCTGCGCATGTGGTCCATTTATCCCACCCAGATCGACGCGATCGTGGAAGCCATGAAGCCGGACCACAGCGAGGTCGAAAAAGGCGTGGCCGTGCTCCTGGCCGCGCAGGACGCGAGCTGGGGTCCCATCCAGCACGACGGGGAACTGCACGACCGCGCCACGTACCGCGGCTTCTGGACCCTGGTCCAGCGCGCGAAAGTCTCCGGCATCTCCATCGGCGCCGAAGCTGAAAAACGCTGGTTTTCCTGATGCCCGTTCGGTCACCCCTTCGCTGGCGCGTCCCGCTTACGTTCTGCGCCGGATCACCAGGCGCGCGCCGCTTCTTATTTTCGCGTATACTTCTAAGAATTCAGAATTAGGCGTAAAACTCCCCTCCGCGGCGTCCCGCGCGAATTTCGCCTTGAGGCCTTCCAGGTAAAACATCGGCAGTTTGCCTTTGGACTTCGTATCAATGGCTCCGCGGAACGCGCACCGAAAAAAAGGTTTGATCCGTTCGTACGTGGCCAGAGAAAGATTGATCTTTCCCGGCGTCCCCGATGATTCCATGCGACTGGCCGTATTGACCGTATCACCCCAGACGTCGTAGCTGAATTTTTTGCGGGCGATGACACCCGCCACCAGGGGGCCCGTGTGCAGACCGATGCGCACGTCCCAGAACGCCGCGCCGGTTTTTTCTTTTTCCCGTCTGAGGTGCGCGATTTCGCGGCCCATTTCCAGAGCGGCCAGGGCCGCGTCGATGGGGTGGGTGTGGTTGGACTCGGGCAGGCCCCCGGCGCACATGTACGCGTCGCCAATGGTTTTGATTTTTTCCAGGCGGTGTTTTTCGATAATCCGGTCGAAAACGGAAAAACACTCGTCCAGCCTGGCGATCAACTCCCGCGGAGCCATATTCTCCGCCACGCGCGTGAAACCGACGAAATCCGTAAAAAGAACGGTGGCCGATTCGATCAAAACCGGTTCGACCTTCTCGGTTTTTTTCAGTTCCGCGGCGATTCCGGCGGGCAGAATATTGTGTAAAAGACGATCCGACTGATCGAGGGCGTCGGCCAGGCGTTTTTCGAAAATTTCATTCACCACCTCCTGGTATTCTTTGCTCTGTTCGAACAGGAGCCGCCAGGCCATTTCATGGTCGATGCCGGGGATGTCCCGGGCGATTTCGCGAAGCAACTCGCGCATATTGTTTTCCACGCGAATAAAAAACGAAATCGAAAAACCGCGCTGGCTGTAGTCGACGATCCCGAACACGGCCTGGGCGATTTCCCGGAACTTGCGCACGTCCTCTTCCGAATTTGTTTTAAACGAAATTAACCGTTCGATAAAAATTCGGTTGTATGTGTCGTACGAATATTCTTCGTACCGGAAGATAAAACCGTTGCGCTGCGACCATTCCTCGATCAAATTGAACGGGGCCGGGGGCAGACCCGGCAGGGCGGGAAATTCGTCCAGGAGGCGCCGGGTGATCTCAGCGTTGATCTCGGCGGGCGGGCGATCGTCGATCCTGGCCTGGTTTCGCGTGGGTCCCTTGCGCTCTTCCGCCTGGATGTGTAAAATAAAAAAGCGCGCGATTTCCTCGGCGACCCGGGTGCGCAGGTTTGTCTCATCCATACGATTGCCCCGAACCGGTCCCGCATGACCGATTCGTTTCCGGGTTTCACGTCCCCAGGGGGCGGGGCGCACTTCAAGTGATTTATTTTTTTTCGCTCAAACCGCGCTCAGGACCCGGTTGTGTTCCGCTCCCAACAGTCCGCGCTTGAGGGCTTCGGGAAAATGGGTCGGCCGTTTGCGGACGAGGTCGAGAAAGATCCCGTCAAAAGTGCCCACGCAGATGATCTGGCCCGATTGTTCACTGACCAGAACCTGTCGCAATTGCCCCCGCGATCGTTCGATTTTCAGCGCATAGGTATAAATCAGCGCCGCATCCGGGTAAAATAACTCTTTGCGATACTCCAGGTCCGCGTGGTAAATCACCGGGCCCACGTTTTGTTCTCGCAGGTACGCCAGGTCGACCCCGCAGGCGGAAAATGCGTTCATCCGCGCCGTGTCGAAGTAACACTGGTAGTACATATTGCTGACATGGCCGTTCGAATCCATTTCGGTCCAGCGCACGTCGAGCCTGGTTACAAAGGCCCCTTCCGGGATTAGAACGTCGGATTTCGCTTGCATTTTTGGGCTCCTCAAATCAATATGTATGACCGGTCGGTCATATTTGGCTTATTTCGACTTTATATAACTGACCGGTAATATAGTCAATCGCAAAAGTGAAAAAAATGAAGCCAGCACGTTCAGGAGTTCGGGAAAAAATCCGGCGGGTCGCTACCGATCTGTTCTATAAGGAAGGTTACAGTGAGACCGGGGTGGCCAGGCTGACCCAGGCGGCGGGCACCAACAAGACCACCTTCTATTATCATTATCCGGCCAAGGATGATCTGGGTCGTGAGTACCTGGAAAGTGTATTCGCGTTGCTCTTTCGACGGTACGACTTTTTCCTGAAACACGCGGCCACTCCCGCCGATTTTCTGCGACGCTGGAGCCGGGCATTGCGCAAGGATTTCAACCAGCGGCCGCCCATGCTTGGTTGCCCGCTGGTCGGGTTTTCGCACCAGATCAATCTGGACGGCGAACTCGGCGTTCTGTTTCGGGAGCGGGTGGCCGAATGGCACGGGCGACTGGCCGATGTCTTAAAGTCCTTTCAATCCGGCGGAACCCTTGATTCGCGCCACGATCCGCGTGAACTGGCGGGCGAAATTATCGCCGTGTACGAGGGTAATATCTGGCTCCACAAAATGGGGGACCCGCGCGCGCTGGACCGACTGGACCGCCAGTGGCTCGCACTCGTGTAATTCGTGATCGATTTTCGTTTATATCCTTCCCACGTCCGTGCCATTCCGGGATAGGTGGCTTCGCAATCATGAAGCGGGTGGGCCACCGCCCGGTCTCAGGCGAGGGGAAGCTGGCGCGGCGGCAGGTCGAGGACCGGGTCCATGATGGAATAAATGCGGATTTGTTCGCTTTTGCCCTTTGGCCTGTACACGCCGATTGATCGCGCGCCCCAGCGCGCATCCAGGTCTTGCGCGATGGCTTCGTCAAACACCAGGGCGCGGCCGATCTTGCGGGTGACTGATTCCAGTCTGGCCGCCGTGTTGACCACATCCCCGATCAGGGTATAATCCTTAAAGATGCGCGAGCCGATATTGCCCGCGAGCACGGAACCGGCCGTAATCCCGATACCCGTGTACAGGCCGCGCAGGATATCATCCGGCCCGGCCTGTTCGCGAACCTGCCGCATTCGCCGCACCATTCCCAGGGCCGCTTCAATGGAACGGTTGGCCTGCGAACGTTCAAAATTGGCCATCAGCCCGTCACCCGTGAGTTTGAGAATTTCGCCGCCGTTTTCATGGATGGCTTCCGTGGCCGCTTCGTAGTACGCGGATAAAAAACGCGTGATATCCGCCGGACTGGCTTTTTCGATCACCGTCGTGGAGCCGACGATATCGGAAAACAGGACGATTCGTTCCGAGCGCAACGGTGTCATTTCGTTCGGGTCCACGCCGTGCTGGATCGCGTCGAGAATGGGGGCGGGGGTATACTTTTCAAGGTGCCGAAAGCTCGTGGCCATCGCGTTCATCAAATTCCGAATGGGACGAACAAGCGGATCGTTCTGTTCGTCCAGCACGACGGTTTTCATGCTCCAGTCGGGATACATGCGCGCCGTTATATCGTTCTCCATTTTCACGCAGAAAATATTCTGGTGGCGGTCATCCCCCCGGATGCGGCGGTAACATTCCTCGACCGCGCCTTCTTCGCCTTCCAGTATTTGATAGAAAATCTCGCGAAATGTGAACAACGCCCCGGTCAGGCCGTCGCGGCTGTTGTTACGAATCGATACCGCTCCGATTGATTCGATTTCCGCGGCGGATAAGGGACGTGAAAAATTACTGATATAGGTGAGACGTTTCATGAAAAAAACCTGGCCCTCCCCGCTCCAGTGTGCGCGACCAGGGTACTGATTGGAGGCGGCACCGTCCACGCTTTTTTCGGATACGATTCGCGGTTCCCTGTTAGAGCGCGTCGATCAGCCAGTCGAGCAAGTCGCTCAGTTCCGCGTGTCCGGGGGTTCGGGGCTGGATTGTACCGGCCAGGGGGAAAAAATACGCGACCGATAGCGCGAAATTGCGCGCGGCCCGGCCCGGGTCCCTGGCGCGAAAACGACCGGAGGCGACTCCCGCGGCGATCAGCTCCGCGAGTGTTTGTAAAAACTGTTCTTCGTAACGCGCGACTGCCGCCGGGCGTAACCGTAAAACCGCCTCACGCAGTTCCACGGCGCCGGTGGAAAATCCGGTGAATCGTCGCCAGATATCGAAGCGGACCAGGACGTATTCTTTTAATTTTCTTGCTGGCGCGCGCCGCGAACGCAAAAGTTTTTCGGCGTGGGCGAGATGGTCCGCCGCGAATTTTTCCGCGCAGGCCACGATCACCTCGTCTTTGTTTTGATAATACAGGTACAGAGTCCCCGTCGCGACGCCCGCCGCCCGCGCCACCGCGCCCATGGAGGTTCCGGCGATGCCCCGGTCCAGAAACAACTCCAGCGCCGCGTCGGCGATTTTCGTGGCCTTCTGGCCGGTGCGCCTGCGCATCCTCAGGCCAGGAATTCGCGCACGCCGGTGTTGAAGGCGTCCGGGGCTTCGGTGGGCGGAAAGTGGCCGATGCCGGGTAGCTCGCGCACGGAGCGAACGTTGAGCGTTTCGCGCCAGAGCGGAATATGGGCCGGCGTGACGAAACCGTCCGCCATGCCCCAGATCAACAGGGCGGGAGTATTTCGTATTTTTTCAGTTTTTCTGTGAAGTTCGCGTAAATAATCATCGTCCAGGGTCGTGCTCCGCAAGAAGGCGAGAGTTCCGGCGCGGCTCGCGGGGTCCGGGAACATGTTCAGAAAATTTTTTCGCATGCGCGTGTCCAGTGGTCGGCCCGCTTTGCCCCAGGCAAGTTTCACCATCATCCGGGCGGAAAAATTCCAGTGGAGATACAACCAGCGCATCAGGGCGCTCCCGGCGTATTTTTTTTTGCCTTCGAAGGTGGGGTCGACCGCGCTGAAGGGCCAGAACCATGAATTGCAGACGACGATCCGGCGCACCCGGCCGGGGGCGTCCAGCGCGAGCGGCAGACCGATCGGGCCACCGAAATCATGCAGAACCAGATCGTAACTCGTGAGCCCGAGGCCCTGGATCAATTCCCGTAACCGGGCCGTATGGCGATCCAGGCCGTACGCGGCGGGGTCCGCCGGCCGGTCCGAGAGGCCGAAGCCGAAATGGTCGGGCACGATGACGCGATGCCGGTCGCGCAGGGCGCCAACCAGATGGCGAAACTCGAAGCTCCAGGAAGGCGTGCCGTGGACGCAGACCACGGCCGGGCCCTGGCCTTCGTCCAGGTAGTGCATCCGTCCGTTGGCCAGTGCCGCGAAACGGGATTCAAACGGGTATTCTTCTTTCAGGAACCATGGGCTCCGGTCCAGTTCGGCGCGGGTCAACATCGGGGGCCTCCGGATAAATGAATATTTTAACATTATATTCATTTATCTCGGCACGCGCAAGTGAAAAACCCGGGGAAGGCGAAAAAACCGACTTTTCCAGCAGGGACGGGTATTGGGTCATGGACGGGATGGCGTTGTACATTGAAACCCGACACCGAACGCGCTTCAGCGATATCGATACCCAGCGTCACGTGACCAGCCGCACGTACGAATCGTTCTGTTTCGACGCGCGATTTCAACTCCTGGAACACGCGGGCCAGAGCATGCGGGCTCTGGCCGAAGCGGGATCGAAGGTACTGGCCCGGGACAGTTTCGTAAAATTCGTGCGCGAGCAGGGCGCGGACGCGGAACTCGTCGTACGCACCTGGGCCTTTCCCGAGGCGGACGGGAATATATTCTGGGATCATCTCGTGGAAGAACCGGACGGGACCCTGGTCTGCCACATTACGAATCGCACACGCGCCCTCGACGTAAACGGAGACCCCATAACATTGCTCGCGTCGACGGAACAGCCCGCGCCGCACGCTCCGGACGGGCGTGATCCCGCGCGCCTGTACGCGGAAGACATCGCCCTGTTTGAACCGATCGCGCCCTTCCAGGGCGGATGTAAACGTCTGCTGACGCGCCTGCCCGCGCTCTACAGCGGTCGAAATATTTTCGGCTCGTACAGCACGGGCGAACTCTGGCGTGTGTTTGAGGACGGACGCTGGTTTTTTTCGGAACGGATGGGTCTGACGTACCGGAAATTTGTGGAGCTCGATACGATTTTATTTTTTATGGGCGCGGTGTTTCAATTCGGGGAGATGCCCGTCGGCGGCCAGGAACTGGAAGTGTACACCTGGGTGGAGCGCATCGATAAGATTCGCGCGTATTTGCGCCAGGACGTACACATGGCCGGAGGCTCCGCGCCGATCCTCTCGGTGCGTGAAAATTCGCTGGTCGTTTCGCTCACGCGCGCGCGTCCGAAAAAACCGCCTCCCGAGTATTTCGCGCTGGTCGCTGATTATCTGGAATTCCCGCCCGCGTAGAATAAACGTGGCTCGGGCTGTCTGATCGGCAAAACAAAGGCGCCCCACCCGGGCCGGTACCGGGGAGCACCCGGGTGCGTGACAATTTTTTTCTGGTTCGGTACGATTCGCCCATGTACATTCTGAGCCGTTTTCTTAAAGTTTCGCTGTTTCAGATCGGACTCTTCGTCCTGTTGTTTCTCTGGTTGCGGAGTCGCTACGGCGCCAGGCCCTGGTTTCGCGTTTTTCGCCGGTTGTATCCGGCCGCCTGCGTCGGTTTCCTGAGCCTGTTCTGGGGGTATCTCCTCGTCGATCGTCGCGACTGGTTTTTCCTCGCGGCCGGGGATTTCGTAATCCTGAACCTTTCCGCCTGGATCATCGCCAGCGCGGTGCTGCTGCCCCTCATCCTGGGCGCCTGGGCCGTGCGCGGTCTGGCGCTGCTGTGGCGCGCTCGCGCTCCGGTCGCCCGTACGGCGGCCACGGAAACGGCGGGAGAGGTCGCGGGGATCGGCCGGCGGTCTTTTTTCGCTAAAACTGGAATTCTGGCGGGATACGCGATCGACCTGGCGCCGGTGATCGGGCAGGCGGGAATTCTTTCGGGCATGTTTCTGGGGAGCCGGGAAATCATTACGGCGACAGTGCCCATGCCGCTGCCCGGTCTGCACGAGGACCTGCGGGGCTTGCGGCTCGTGCAGATTTCGGATCTGCACGTCGGTTCGCTCATTACGGCCGCGTATCTGGACATGGTGCTGGATCTCCTGGCCGTTACGCGCGGCGATCTGCTGGTGGTCACGGGGGACCTGATCGATTTTCACAATCGTTCGATTGGCGATGTGGGGCGGTTTTTGAATCGCGCGCATGCGCTGTTCCCGCTGGGGGTGCTGGCCATCACCGGCAACCACGATTATTTCGACGACGGGGCGGCCCTGAAACGGAAACTGCGTGGCGGTGATTTTCGATTATTGCTCAACGAATGTGTCCGCATCCGGCGCGGACGCGGGCAGATCGAATTTGTGGGCCTTGATTATCCCTGGCCGTTTTACCCGGGGAAAATCGCACAGCGCAGCGAGCGCGCGCTCGAATATTTTCAAGCGGCCATGGCGGGGTCGCGCGGCGATGATCCGCGAATTTTGCTGAATCACGACCCGGCCGAATTTCATTGGGTGCGAAACGAAGCGCGTATCAATTTCACGCTTTCCGGACACACCCACGGCGGACAGGTACACGTGTCCGGTCCGGGGGGCGGCACCTGGATTCCGGCCGGTTCTTTGCAGAGCGCCTATCCGTACATTTCCGGTCTGTACCGGCATGAGGAGCGCGGCCTGTACGTGAACCGGGGACTGGGGCATTCCCTGCCGTTGCGACTGGATTGCCCGCCTGAAATTACGGTTTTCGAACCGGTGTGAAGGGGCAGGTCCGGGGAACCGGAAATCCTGGTGGGGCGTTATTATTCTATTGCCAGGTTCAGGGGCTCTGGCAAAGTTTTCCCGTGAATCCGCAGGTACTTGAAACAGTCCAGTCCCTTACCTGTGTCAATTTTGAGCAGGGCCGTGAGGTATTTAAGGAGGGTGCCATTTCCGACGATACCATGTATTTCATTTTTGGCGGGGAAATTGGCATTTACAAGGACCGTCCGGGCGGGGAGCAGGAAATCCACCGGCTGGGCCCAGGGAATTTTTTCGGTGAAATGGCGCTGATCAATGAACGGCCGCGTCTGGCCACCGCTCGCGTCATTTCCAGCCAGGCCCGGATGGCGGTGATCAATCGACCCATGTTGCTCAAACTGGCCGGATCGAGCCCCGAATTTTTATTTTACCTGCTCAAACACGCCGTGGGTCGTTTGCTGGCCGCTGAGGATAAACTCCAGCGCGTCCGTGAGGACCTCGACGACTCCAAACGAAAACATTCCGGATTTCGGTAGGGCCGCGCATGTCGCTGAATATCTTTGAATACGTCAATAACCTGCCCGTCGTGATCCGCAACGGGAATGATAACATTTTTTCCCAGGGCGACGCATCGGACGGGAAAATGTATTTCGTGGCGGAAGGCGAACTGGCCGTAATCCGAACGATCGACGGGCATCCTCATGAAATCAATCGCCTGCGCGAGGGCGATTTTTTCGGAGAGATGGCCATCCTGAATAAAAAGCCACGCTCGGCCACGGTGAAGGTCGTCTCCAAGCAGGTGCGCCTCGGTTATCTGGACGAGACCATGTTCGTGCGCATTGCCCGCACATCGCCGGTGTTTCACTATTCGCTCCTGAAGCTCGTCATCCAGCGGATCGGTCTCATTGAGGATTCGATCGAACTGGCGTTACAGGAGTTAAAGGAACTTAAGGGCGGGTAGGTCGCCTTGTGCCAGGGCGCGCCGCACCTCCCGCGTTTTCGGTTTCCGGTTTTTTGGATTCCTTCCCTGCTTTTCTCTGTTCAGTCAGGATTCAACGGCCATGGGCCGCATGGCCGTTGAACGCGGAAAAATGAATCAGGATTTGGTCAGGTGTTTGATCCGCTTGACCCGTTCTTCGACTGCCTTGATCTGGACACCGAGCTGGTAAAACTCGTCTTTCAGGTCCGGCCCGGTCAGCATCGTTTTCATTCGTTCCTCTTCCTGCTCGGCCTTGGCTTCCTCCATCCCGTTCATGATAACACCGATGAACAGGTTCAGGATGATCATCGTGCCCAGCAGCACGAAGGAAATGAAATAGGCCGCCGCGCCGATCGGCATGACGTGCGGATGTTCACAGGCCCCGCCTTCCACCGGGTACGCCTGGCATCCGAACATCGCGGTGTACATGATATCGGTCCAGCCCTCCAGTGTGACCACGCCGAACAGGGTAACGAAAGCGTTCTGTAAATCCCGAAAATGGAACGGATCATTGGCCGCGAAAAGGAACACCCCCGCCACGGCGTAGATATAGAACAGTAAGAAGAGAAAAATGCCAACGTAACCCATAGACGGGATACTTTTTAACAGGGCGCTGACCAGAATTTGCAGCGAGGGCAGGGCCCGCACCAGACGCAGAACCCGTAAAAGGCGCGCCAGACGCAGGACGGTGACAGCCTCCCCGCCGATGGGCAGGAGGGACGCCGCGACGATGATGAAATCAAAAACATTCCAGGGGTCTTTAAAAAAATTCCAGGGTTTGTTTCCCAGGGCGATCATTTTCGCCGCGATTTCAAGGATAAAAATCCAGAGAATGATCTGGTTGGCGATATGGAGCGTGGGTCCCCATGTCGCGACGATGGACGGATACGTTTCGAAACCGACGACCACGCCCGCTGCCAGAATCACCAGAATGATAAAATTTTGAAACCATGAGGCCTCTATCAATTTTTTGCAAAGACCAACCATTCGAATCTCCTTTTTAGAGCGCGTCCCAAAAAACAATCACCTGTGAACGTTTTCCGGATCTGTTGTGCATCGGGTACGCGCCCGTACAAGACGGGGACTTTCAGGAGGGCGGGGCGGAACGCAAGTTTTAATTTGGCCAGACCGGGTATTTTCTCGTTTCAAAACCGAGCCGGCGCGATCCGGAAGGCGTGGGGCTGGTGCGGGCCGGCCGGCTCGCCAACCAGGACGGGAAGGTCGTGCTGGATTTCAGGTGAGGTTGTTCGCCCGGCGACCGGGCGTGATTGAGCTTCCTGATTTACAGGGGATTTGTGGCGTGGGCTCCATTCACGTCGCAATTCGTCAGAGCGTCGCGCTGGGGACTGATGATGTCTCCGTTTTTTTTTGTCATGACCGGTTTACTCGTATCAAGCGCGAAAAAATACGATCCATAGTGCATGATGGAATTGAAGTCGTATGAGCCCACGTCCACGCCGGTGGTTTCTTTATCATAGTTTCCCGCGGCCCCGCAACAAATGTTGGTGGTATCGATATCGACGTGGCTATCACGATCCTGCCGGGATTGCTCGTGAAACAGGCCGAGGGCATGGCCGATTTCATGAACCGCGTTTCCGACGGAACATCCAGAGGCCAGGTTTATCGTCTGAACGGAGCCTGTGTTACCGACAAACGAGTTACAGGTTGTACCATCCCCGGGATCGACAAAATTCAGGCGATTGCCGGAACCGGTCTGGCTGAAGCGAAATTCGCTGTGTCGTTCCCAGTGCGCGATCGCCTGCGCGACCTTCGTGGCGTCGGCGCTTGCATTCGAATACGGGATGGTACGGCTTGTCCAGTTGTTGCCGTCAATGGTGGACGAATTCTGAAGCCCGCCGCCACCCTGGGGATCCTGAGCCAGCGAACGGAAGAGCATATCACCCTGAACGATGAAGGCCCCGTTCCATTCCTGGTAGGGATATTTTCGTCGTCCCCAGGGAGTATCGAAATAACCTTCGTTGACCGGCCCGTCCATTAACGAGATAGGCATATCCGCGCTGTCCGATGAAGCGCCAGCCGCGGGGGACAGGACGCTGCACGCTTCTTCTTTCTTTTTCTCTTTCGTCAGCTCAAGGATGACCAGTAGCAAAATCAGGTTCGATAATTCCTCATCACCGCCCGGGTTACAGGCGACTGAAGAAATCCCGATCGTCGCGATCAGGGTGATTGCCACCATTACACGAAAACGTTTCATAAATGCCACCTCGTTCCTGGATACTTGAATAGTGGTGCCGGAGAACGGCAGCAAAGCGCGGTCAAATTAAAAATCAGGACGGGAATAAGCTGTTGTGGATGGCCCATCGAAATCGCAATCGCTGGTTGTATCATACATACTATTGAAAGCAACCTAAAAATTCATTCGGAATGATTTTTCTTTTTATGAAATAAGCACCGCGGATGGGTTTTTGAACCGGAAGCGGAACATTTACGAGTTTTTTGCCTTGTGAAAGTGTACGCGTTTGTGAAAGTCGGAAAATCATGGTATTAAAAGGTAAAATCGCCATCATTACTGGCGGGAGCGGGAACCTGGGCCAGGCGGTAACGCGCGCCTTCCTCGACGCGGGCGCACGCATCATGGTTCCCGCGGTCAACGAACAAGACCGCGCCGCATTCGTGGAACGTACCCCCGCCGGACCGGGCGAGCTGGACACCCGGGTCGTGAATCTTACGGATGATCAGAGCGTGGCCCGGTTGGTCGATGACACGGTGGAGAAGTTCGGCGGCCTGGACGCGCTGGTTCATCTCGTGGGCGGGTTTCTGAGCGGACCTTCCGTCGGTGAGTTGAATCTGGAACAATGGCAGGGCCAGCTGGATCTGAATCTGAAAACGGCCTTTCTCGCCGCGAAACATTGTATGCCGCATCTGTTTCGTTCGCGCGGGAGTGTCGTAACCGTCGGCGCCAGGCCCGGATTACGCGCCACTGGAAAAATGGCCGCGTACGGGGTGGCGAAGGCGGGACTGATCCATCTCACTCAGACCCTGGCCGAGGAAGGCAAAGAGCACGGGATGCGCGCCAATGTCATCGCCCCCGGCGTGATCGATACCCCGGCCAATCGCGCGGCCATGCCGAAGTCTGACCCGGCCGCCTGGGTGCGGCCCGAATCGATCGCGAGCGTGATCGTTTTTTTAACATCGGACGCGGGCCGTGACGTGAGCGGGGCGGTTCTGCCCATGTTCAAGAAAACTTGACGACCGGTCCATGACGCGCGCCATCCCCAGCTGAAACTCAAACAATCGTGGGTTTCGCTCGCCAGTTTTGTACAGGCGGGGCAGGGATATCATGATCGGGTTGGTTCGGGCCGTGAACCCGGCCGCCTGAGGGCCGCAAGCGGGGCGTCCGATATATAACTAATTGTTATAGAATCCATTAATACTATCTATTTGCATTATACGCCGATTTATGTATACTTCTTTCAGCGTCGCCGGTGAACCCGGCCGGCGCGGGAGGTAAATAATGTATACATGGAATCCCGTTGATTATCACCAGAACTCGTCGGAACAGGCGCGCTGGGCCAGGGAAATCCTGGATCGCCAGAAATTTCGCGGGGACGAACGTGTCCTGGATCTTGGTTCCGGAGATGGAAAGATCACGGCTGAAATCGCCGCGCGGGTTCCGCGCGGGTTCGTGGACGGGGTCGATCTGTCGGACCGGATGGTCGCGTTCGCGCGCGAACATTTCCCCGCCGCTTCGTATCCCAATTTGCGTTTTTACCAGGCGGGGGCCGAATCCTTTGCGTCCTTGTTTGAAGGGGGCGAAAAATTCGACTTCGTGTTCTCCAACGCGTGTTTACACTGGGTGCGTGACCAGGCCACGGTGCTGGCCGGAGTGCGCGCCTGTCTGCGGCCCGGGGGCCGTTTTTATTTTCAGATGGGCGGTCGCGGCAATGTCGCCGAGTTGACGGGCGCGGTAGCGGCGACCGCGGCGGGAGATCGCTGGAAGGTTTATTTCGAGAATTTCGCGCAGCCGTATTTTTTTTACGGTCCGGAGGAATATGGCGTCTGGCTCACGGAGTCCGGCCTTCAGGCCGAGCGTCTGGAGCTCGTTCCGAAAGATAATTTCCAGCCGGGTGTGGCGGGCGTGGCCGCCTACCTGCGCACGACCTGGATGCCGTATACAAGTTACGTGCCGGAAGCAGAACGCGAGGATTTCATAAACGAAGCCGCCGCGCGTTTTGTGGCGGCGTATCCGCCGGTGAATGGCCGGGTAAATATCCCCATGACTCGCCTGGAGGTCGTGGGCCACGGTTGAACGCGACGAATTTTTTTACCACCGGGACACGGGGGTCACAGGGAGCACCATTCATTCAGCGAATTTCAGCGTTCCGGAACGTTCTAAAATCCGAAACGGTGCAACGTTGCATTCACCCCCGTTTTCCCCGTGATCCCTGTGACCCCCGTGGTCCCCGGGGTAAGTATTTTTCTGAAATTGCCATCTACCGGTGTAGTACTAATCGCCGGAGTTGCGAAAATTATTTTTGTTCTGGTAAAAATAAAAAAACACCCCAGAATCGCCGTAAGCCTGTATGACGCGTTCGATCCTGCCGCACTTGCTCCTGTTGGTCCTTGCCGCCGCCTGCGTACCCCGGTCGCCCCGGGCCAGGCAGGGCGTCCTGGATCTGCGCGGGGCCTGGGATTTCGAGGCGCGGGGTACGCTGCGGCTGGACGGCGAGTGGGAATTTTTCTGGAACGAGTTCTATCACGATCAACTCGCCGTCAGCGGGACGTTTGAATCGGTTCCCAAATCCTGGACCACGTACGCGGGACCCGAAAAAAAAAGGCCCGCGTTCGGATTCGGGACCTATCGTTTGCGGCTGCTCTTACCGCGGCCGATGGAAGCGATGGCCATCAAGTTGCCGGACGTCGCCACCGCGTACCGACTGTACGTCAACGGTCGCGAGGTTCTTCGCGAGGGTGTTGTGTCCGGGAGCGAGGCCGGTTTCTTACCCCGGGCCAGTATGCTGCACACCGATCCGCTGCGACTCGAAACCGAAAACGAAATTATCGTGGAAGCGGCGAATTTCGCCTATAACCAGGGAGGGATACGAAAAAGCGTAGAGCTGGGGTTGTACGCGGACCGAATCAGGACCGAACGGGCCGAGGCCGGGTTCGCGGTGTTTCTGGCCGGTTCCCTTTTTTTTATGGCCCTGTACCATCTGCTGTTGTTCGGCCTGGAACGGGGCGAACGCGCCGCGTTGTTTTTCGCGATCATGTGCATCGGCATTGGCATCCGGATCGCCATGACCGGCCGGATTCTGTTTTTGATTTTTCCCGGGTTCGATTATTACATCGGCCTGCGGTTGCTGGTGCTGTCTTCATACGCGATCCTGCCAGCCTGCGCCCTGTTTTTAAAGTATCTGTATCCCGCGGTCATTCATCGCTGGATGATTCGCCTGATTACCTGGGGGACCGGGATTTTGATGGCGGTGGTGTTGCTTTTCCCGCCTGTTTTTTATCTGCGCACCGCGCCGGTCTTCGGGGTCTTGATGGGCGCCGGTGGTTTTTTCGTGATCTATTTTTTGAGCAAGGCCCTGCTGCGTTCTTTCTCCGGAGCGGGCGCGCTTTTGATCGCCTTTTTTTGTTTTCTGGCCACGGCCATGAACGATCTATTATACGCGATCCAGGTCGTAAACACCGGATTCTACGCCCAGTACGGATTCGCCGTCTTCGTTTTCGCGCAGGCCTTCTCGGTCTCCCGGCGCATTCTGGAGTCCCGGCGGTTGTCCGAAAAACTGGCCGCGGAACTGGAGCAGTCCAACGTTCGTCTGATTTCGCTTGATAAGTTGAAGGACGAATTTTTAGCGAATACATCCCACGAGCTGCGCACTCCGCTGCAGGGTATCATCGGTATCGCCGATTCGCTGCACGCGGGGGCCGGGGGGAACCTTTCGTCTTCCGTTCGTCGGCAACTGGAATTGATCGTATCGAGCGGACGTCGCCTCTCCGGTCTGATCGGCGATCTGCTGGATTTTTCGAAATTAAAATTTGCTGAACTGGAAATTCGTCCCGGGCCGATCGATCTGCGCGCGCTGGTCGAGGTCCAGCTGGAGTTGATCGGCTACAGTCTACCGCGTGCGCGCTCTCTGCGGTTTTTTAATGAGGTGCCGGCGGATCTGGGACCTGTGTTCGGCGACGAAGCGCGCATCACGCAGATTTTACAGAATTTGCTCGGAAACGCGGTCAAGTACACCGACCGGGGCGAAATCCGCGTCAGCGCCGGTCCCGCCGGCGATGGAATGGCGGTCGTGAACGTGAGCGATACGGGCATCGGGATCGAGGCCGCCAAACTGGAACGGATTTTTTTACCGTTCGAACAGGGTACGAGCGGTCTGGACCGGGAACGCGGTGGCAGCGGCCTCGGCCTTTCGATCGCGCGTTCGCTCGTGGAATTACACGGAGGAACGATCGCTGCGTTTTCCGTCCTGGGTGAGGGTTCAAGGTTCGAATTCACACTGCCGCTTGCCAGACCCGGCAGGGAAGCGCAACCCTCGGCCCGGCGCGCCGGGGCGCAACCGGAAGTTGCGCGATCGCCCATGCTCCCGGACGCGCCGGTTCCGGATGGCCTCGCGTCAGATGCGCCGGAGCGAACCGGCCAGGGTCGGGTTCTGCTCGTGGATGACGAGCCCGTCAACCTGGAGGTCATGCGCAACTTCCTTGAACTGGCCACCCTGATCCCGCTGTCGGCGAGCAACGTGGAAGAGGCCCGGTCGATTCTGAACGCGGGGCCGCCGCCGGAGGTGCTGGTGCTGGACGTGATGCTACCGCGTGTTTCGGGTCTCGAATTCGCGCGCGAAGTGCGGCGCTCTTTTTCCCCGATCGATCTGCCGGTTTTGATGGTTTCGGCTATGAGTCGCACGGGCGATTTGCTGGCCGCCCTGGAAGCCGGCGCCAACGACTACCTGACCAAACCATTCGAACGCGAAGAATTTTTATTACGAGTCTCGAACCTGATCAACCTGTCCCGGATGTATAAAAACGTACGGCAATCCCGGCAGGCCGTGCGCGACGCCGCGCGCCAGGAACGCGGGAAAATCAACGCTGACCTGCACGATCACCTGGGCGCCAGTCTTACGGATTTGAAATTGTTCGCGGACAGCGCGCTCGGACATCCCGGGGTGGACCCTGAGTTCGCGTTGAAACTCAAGGAAATGGTGGCGGACGCGGTGCGGCTCTTACGTTCCGATCTGCTCTCGCTGGAGGACCTCGATCTGCTGGAAGAGGATTTTTACGCCGGCATCCATTTGATTCTGCTGCGTCGCTACCTGGAAGCCGGGCGCGAAATCGATTTTCGCGCGCCCGCGACCGATCCGGACCTGCGCATCAACGAAACGCGACTTGCCGCGCTGTACGCCGTGATCAAGGAAATTACCACGAACGACCTCAAATACGGCCGGGGCGTGCCGGTCTGGATCTACCAGCACTCGGACCGGGAAATCCAGATCAATTTTGAGAGCGATTCGATTTATACCCTGAAACGACATGGAACCGGGCGCGGAACGGCCGGCCTGGTGCGGCGTATCGCCGGAATGAACGGCACAATCAGCATCGCCATGGTACCCGGCGAGGATCCCGAATCGGAGGTATTCCGCATTAAAATTCGGGTTCGAATTCCGTTTGCGCCTGAAACCACATGAATATGGGATTGCGCCTTTTTCCGGTCGTTGTTATAATTGGTTCGATGTCAGCCGTTGATCCAGCGAATATCGTGGTCGGGCTCGTTGAAAACGACGCGGCGTTCGAAGCGAAAATCCGGGCCGAGCTGGAAAAAGTTCAGGAAGTCAGGGAAATTCGTTCCTGGCATTCGGCTGAAATTTTCTGGCGCGACAGCCGCGGTCGCGGGATCGACCTTTTATTCCTTGATATAAAACTTCCGGGAATGGACGGGGTGGAGCTGGCCGGTCGGATCGCGGAGCGTGATCCCGATACGGGCATCGTGATGCTCTCCAATCTGAATTCGGATCATCTGATTTTTCAGGCCCTGCGCAACGGCGCCATCGGTTACCTGCTCAAATCGGAACTGGGCGATATCGGTGAAACGGTGCGTACCATTCTGAGCGGAGGGGCCACGATTACGCCCACGATCGCGCTGCGGGTTCTGACGAGTTTTCGTAAATCCAATCCGGTCCTGGATGGCGGTCTGACCGATCGCGAAAAACAAATACTCGAATTGATGGTCAGCGGGAAAACCATCGCGCGCGTGGCGGACACGGTCGGAATCAGCGTGAATACGGTGAACCACCACGCGAAGAATATTTATCGCAAACTGAACGTGCACAATCGTACCGAACTCGCTCGCAAAGCCGCCGAGGCCGGTCTGTTGTGACGAACAGGTAGCCAGCGTTCCTGGAAAAAAATTCGAAATTCCGGCCAGGGCTATCAGTCAAAAACCACATATTCGTGGGATTGCGCCCGCATCCGGGCGGTGTTAGACTCTATCCAGACAGTCGGCGACTGCAAGGATGGTGTAACATGAAGGTACCCGCGTTTTCAAAAATTTTTCCCGTATGCCTGGCGGCGCTCGTCACCGGCTGCCAGATTCTGACCACACTCGGTCTTGCCAAAGAGGAAGAGGACAATAGCCTGGCTCTGCTCGCGGCTCTGTATCTGGTTACATCGAGCAGCAGTAGCAGCAGCAGTTCCAGTTGTTCGAGCAGCGCGTCCACCGGATCGACGATTTTAAACACGGCGGCCACCATCGGGGGCGACGGTTGTATCAACGGTGTGACGACTTCCCTGGATTCTACTCTCCCGGACTGGATCAAAAACAATTTCGCATGCTCGCTCGTGTACGCGTCCGGTTCGTACTACTGTTTCAAGTCGAAGAATCTCCCCAACCATCTCAGTTATTACTGGGCCGGAAAAACCGAAGTGCAGGCGGGAAACTCGGGGAATTATCCGCTGTTCCAGAATCTGGGCGGAGGCCAGACGCCGGCCGGGACCAACCAGATCGCGAGCCAGGACTTCGTCTATTCGATTCCCGCGAGTCCCGCCAGGGATTCCGACGGCTCGCTCACCGGCACGCAGGGCGGGCTCGCTTCGATCGGGATCACGCGCAACGGGCTGGCCATCTTCAATAACGCGGCCGCGCCCGGTGATACGCTCTCGACCGAGGCGCTGACTTTCGACCAGTTCGGCGGGCACCCCGAAAGCACCGGGGTCCAGCACCATCATGCTTACATGGTAAAATTCGACACGGCCGAAGCGACGCTGGTTGGCATCGCACTTGATGGTTTCGCCGTGTACGGTGAAAAATGCGACCAGGCCACCTCAGCCACCGGCGATGACGCCGTACCCGGGGATCTGGATTCGTACCACGGCCATACGAAAACGACGACGCATTTTACAACGGCCACCTATCACTATCACTACGCGAACGACGCGACGGCCGGGATTAAAACATTGATGGGCTCGTACTTTTATGGAAACGTGGGATCAGTCACGAATTAACGGGGGCTCGCGCGCGCGCGTCCGCCTGGCAGCGTTCGCGTTCGTCCTGTTGTCCGCTTGCGGTGTGGGTCCGGAACTCAGGAGCGACGATCCGAATTTCAATCACGACGGAGGTCGCTTGAATTATCGGGCCGAACCGTTCACCGGAACCGTCCTCGAATCGATTCCGGCGCTCGGCGAAGAGCACGCGGTGCGGTACCTGCGCGGCCTCGAACACGGTCTGGCCACGGTCAAATCGCGCGAAGGGGTGCTCCTGGCGAGTCGCGCTTACCGCGCCGGAGTTAAACACGGAGAGCACCGGACGTTCTTCCGGGACGGGAAACCGCGCACCTACGCTCGCTTCGACCAGGGCCGGTACGTGGGTGAGGTTCGCACCTGGCATGAGAATGGCAGACTCGCCGATTATAAGTTTTATGATGAAACAGGCGAAATTCTCGTGGCCAAACGCTGGCGGCCGACCGGGCAGATTTATATGAACTTCGTGTTCCAGGACGGTGCCCAGATCGGCCTGCCCGGCAGCAAGGTCTGCAATCCGGTGGGCGAAAACCCCGGGGAAAAACGCGAGGAACGGAAAAAAAACGATGTCGAATAAAATTCTGAAAATCGGCGTGTTCTTCCTGATCCTGTGGTCCCCGGGCTGCGGCGAAAAGGCGCCCGCGGGGGATCCGGAGCTAACGAACGTGTCCCTGCCGCGCAAGGGCGTGCTGCCGTATTTTCGCGGAACCGTCATGGATCCCTTCTGGCCGGAAGCGCGCGAATTCCCGGACGATCTGCGCGGCCTGCGCGAATGTTCGCTGACGTCGCATTCGGACAGACCTTTTACCGGAGCGGACGTGCGCGGCCATTATTCGCTGGTTTCCTTTTTCTTCGCGCATTGCTCCGGCATCTGTCCGACGATCACGCTCAATATGAAAAAACTTTCGGAACGTATTCCTGATCAATCCGAAATACAATTCATTTCGATCACTGTCGACCCCGAGCGTGACCGGCCGCCTGTTCTGCGTGAATATCGTGACCGGCATGCGGTCAAACAGGCGAACTGGTTGTTTCTCACGGGCGACAAAACGCGGATCGAATCGCTCGCGCGCGAACAATTCGCCGGCGAAGTCAAAATTCGCGAAGGGCAGGGCGACCTGCGCGATTTCGTGCATACCGAAAACGTATTCCTCCTGGATAAGGACGGGTACCTGCGCGGAATTTACCGCGCGCGTGGCACCGGCGATTTCGATCGCCTGGTTAAAGACCTGGAGGTTCTGAGGGCGCGGGGTTGACCGTGACAGTCGCCGCGCGACCCTGGTGGCGCCCGTAATAAAAAAAGGCCCCGACTCTTCCGAGACGGGGCCCTGCCGGAGAAAGTTTGAGCTGGCGATTTACTGCTGCACGCAGATGATACGTTTCGAGTTCGTGCAGGCCACGTTGGTGCTCGTCGTCACCGTTCCCCCGCCCGCGTCCGTCCAGGTTTCGGCGTAGTAGGTCGGGAAGGGCGAAGCGGGCGCGTTGGCGTAGGTGAAGCCCGCGCAGTTATGACGATTGGCCGGATCGCCCGAGCCCTGGGCGGGTGTTGATGACTGGGTGGCCATGGTCAGGTTCGTGTTCAAGCCGGTCCAGTATTCATTGGCTGAACTTGAAAAGTCGCGCGACATGGTGTTCGGGTTGAACAGGCCGCTGGAATCAGCGATGAACAGGTGCGAGACCTCGTCACTGCAACTGCCCGATTCACAGCGATAGTAATAGCGCCCGGCCGTAAGTACCCAGTCGGCCTGACCGGTGGCGTCCGTGCCGCTGGTTGTGGCCAGGCGCGTGTTGGTCTCGCCGATGCCGACCAGCAAAGCCTTATACGTGCCCGTGGGCGCGTAGCCGGGTTTGTTCGTGGTGCAGATGCTGTCCCCGCCTTTCACACCCGCCGCCGTCATCTCACCGTTATAGGTGCCGGTGGTGACGAAGATGGCCTTGCCCGCGGGTTCGTCGTCCGCGTTGGAGACGGACTGGTTGGAGGGGCTCTGGCCGTTGTAGTTGCCGGTCGTCGTACCATTGTCCACTGTTAGAGTTACCGTAAAGTTTTGCGCTCCGTCGGCGAAGGAATCGTCCGCTCCGTTCACCGTGAAAGAACGCACGTTCGTGGATGATGAGGTGCAGGTCGCGTTGGAGGTCGCGTCCGATTGCAGGCCGGTCGTCCAGTTGAGCGACGCTGCCGACAGGGATCCGCACTCGTCACCGCTACAGGCCAGGTCCAGTTTCACCGCGCTGTCGTTGCTCGCTCCCAGGCAGACGTAAATGGTCGCCACAGTCCCGGTGCTGGCCTCGGAGGTGGCTCCCGATTTCGAGATGTAGTAATACTGCTCGTTGTCGGTCGTGGCCCCGAGGATGTCCGCGGAATCGTAGCTGAGAGCGCCCGTGGCCGCCGCGGTGGTGACGGTGAAGTTCTGGGTGCCGTCCACGATGGAATCGTCCGCGTGGGAAATGGCGATCCGGTTCGAGCCCCCCGTGGTCATGGTATTGTAGGTCGAGCTGTCGATGCTGACACTGCCGGCGACCGTGCCCTCGCTGGTGTCGGTGCTCGTCAGGCCGACCGAGGCCGAACCGCCGGGATTGCTCTTCGTGATCAACCAGATCTGCGAAGTCGCGCTCGGCTCCGCCCCGGTGAGGCGGCTGCGCGTATCCCCGTACGAGGTGCCCGAGAAGTTGCAGGGCTGGATCAGATGCGTATTGTCGTTGTCGCAGGAGCGCACGTTAAAAGTGGGTTCCGTCACGGTCGTGTTGTAGGTCGTGTCCGTGGACGTTGCGTTGAATGAAATCGTGAAATCGATGTTCCCGTTGCCCGAGCCACCGTCCGCGGCGTCCGATTTACCTTCCACGCGCACGGTCTGGGCCGTGTTCCAGTTACTCGTCGTAAAGGTGAGCGTAGTGGTCAAAAGATTCGCCACATTCGTATTGCTATTTGAGAAAGTCAGGACCACGTCGTCGGTCGGTTTGGACCGGAGGGCGAGAGTAAAGTTCCCGTAGGTCGAGCCCATGTTGTTCGCCTGGTCGACCGCGAAGCCGTTGACGGCGCCGCCGCCCGTACCCGTGCTGCCGGACGTGCTGCTGAAAAGGACGTAGTTGTAACCGGGTACGCTCTTATCCTGATTGTAAACCGTCACATTGCGCGGTTCGATGCCGTTGTAATTTGAATCGGAGCTCGAGGCCGCTGTGACGTCCACCACGTACGCTTTCAGGCCGTCGATTTCCAGATCGTCGACCGAGTTGATGGTCACGTTCTGCGGAGTGGTATCCACGAAGTTCAACGAGGTCGGGGTGGTGGTCCCTTCGCGATGGTTCGCGTTCGCTGAATCGTAGGTATCGTTGATGCCCACGGTCACGCTGGACGTCGGGACGGTGCGCAACTGGACTGAGAACGTGGCGCTGGTCGGGGAACCGCCCGGTTCTTCCATAATCTGGGAAATGTTCGATACCCGCACGCCTGGCGATTCGTCGTCTTCCATGGCGACGGCGATATCGCAGGGATTCTTGCCGGTGTAAATCTCGGATGTGTCACTCGTTATCGTCCCGAGGGTGACCAGATACGGGTCTTCCTTCGCGTTTTGCGCGGCGTCCTGAATGCGCGTGAATCGGAAACACTGCCTGGAGCCCGAACCGTGCCCGGTGGTTCCGTCGCCGGTAAAGGTGAGTACGCTCGGGATGGGGTTGCCCGCGGTGGGAAATGAGGTCAGCGCGTCCAGGCGACCCGCATAGGTCCCATTCGTGGCCACGGGAATTTCGACGGTTCCGTTGAACGCGGTTGGCAGATAAACGCAAACCTCCGCCGAACGCAATCCCCAGGCGGTGCCGCCGTCAGCGTCGGTGTCCGAAAACCCGGGACTCGCGGCCTGCCAGTTTCGCGTGACATCGCCATCCTCGATAATGTCGACCGCCGTGGCGGAAACTGTGATATCGCTTGAACAGGTGGCCTGCGTTACGGAAATCGTGGCGGAGCCCGGACCGCTCGTGCCTTCATCAAGGGTGAACCCAAAAAGCACGCGGTCGCTTGAACTTTGATCGGTGAGAAAGCAGGAATGCAGGAGAATCAACGCGAACAGGAGCGACAATTTTTGCGACCACGCCCGGGCCCGGTGGCGTGACGGCGAAGATGTTTCGTTCTGAAATTTCGGTCGCTGATGTCGCATGAATTGTTCCTGTCAATCACTCGTAGTTGTTCTGTCAGTACCGCGCGTGCGGATAACGAACGGTACAAAGATTTCAAATTGGACGCGAGGTGACAAGGCAAACGGGGCGAATTCAATCGACTTTACCCGATTTAAATCGAACTGTAATGAGACGTTAGCGGAGGCTTAACAAAATAATAATATCAAATGCGGTTCGCCTGTTTGCACCTGCGATTTTTTGCAGCTTTTTCAAGCTTCATCTGGGGAGGTGAGTGTGGTCGGTTCCGGAAGCGCCCCGGCCGGTTTTTAAGCGAATTGAGCCGGGAACCGGCCGGAAGGCGGAACATAAAAAAATTTTTAATTCGCGTGTTTCAATAAATTATTATAATATGTGAAAAATTAACAGGCTCTCTCGTGGCGTGAAAATCTCAGGCCAGTTCGTAGTTGAGCAGCACGATCCCGCAGGGAAAAGCGTGCGAATGTTTGAGCCGGAGTCGGCACCAGGTTTCCAGCCGGTTGAAGATGGGAGCGCCCTGGCCGAGCGCGACCGGATTCACGAACAGATAAAAATCGTCGATCAGACCTTTTTCGATCAGACCCGATACCAGGGTATAGCCGCCGTAAACGATCAGGTCTTTTTCGCTCTGGTTTTTCAGGCGGTTTACTTCCTCCGCGAGATCGCCGCCGGCGATGACCGTATTCTCCCAGGGGGATGCGGTCAGGGTTTTCGAAAATACGACTTTTCGGGCGGCGACGATCCGTTCCGCGAAGGCGTACATCGGGTCATCCGGTCTGGTCAGAGTTTCCTGCCAGAAAGGAATGTACCCTTCGGCCAGTCCCCGCCCTATGAGAATGGTGTCAACCGAATCGAAAAGGCCCAGCACGTGATCGAAAATTTCCTCCAGGGCCCAGGTGACCCACTTCTGCTCGTCGTCCGGTCCGGTCGCCACGAAGCCGTCGATCGACATCTGTACCTGAAGTTTAAGTTTTCCCATGACCTCACGTCACGTGCGATTTCGCGATAATCCGGTCCAGTACGTTCGGCGCGAATTTACTCAGAAGGAGACCCACCTTCTCTTTCGGCCCGGAGGAGACCACGTCGCGTTTGCGTTTGACCATGCCCTCCAGGATGTTCGCGGCCACGAACGCGGGCGAAAGCCCGGCCCGCGTGTTCGCGCTGTCCTCGCCGCCGGCCGCCCCGGCCGCGGTGAGGGCGTTTTTCGTGATGTTCGTGCGTACGAAGCCAGGCACCACGGTCATGACGTGCACGCCGTGTTCCACGTTTTCCAGGCGAATGCTGTCGAGGTAACCTTCCAGCGCGTGTTTGCTCGCGCAGTAGGCCGAGCGCATGTGGGTGGAAAATCGCCCCATCATGCTGGAGACGCCCACGAGATGGCCGCGAGACTGGCGGAGCAGGGGGATCGCGTTTTTATAGAGGTAGACCATCGAATAAAAATTAGTGGCCATCATGATCTCGTAGACCTTCATGTCGGCCTCTTCGGCGGTGGCGCGCATGCTGACCCCGGCGTTGTGAATCAGGCCGTTCAGTTTGCCGAAGGCGGGCACGCATAAATCCACGGCCGCTTTACAGTCCGCTTCCACCGTGACATCGCCCTTCATGACCAGGAGATTGGACGATTTTAAATCGGCGGCGAGTTGTTCCAGTTTGTCCGCCGAACGCGCGACGGCCACCACGCGGGAGCCCATGCCGACGAGCTGGATCGTCAGTTCGCGGCCGATGCCGGAACTGGCGCCGGTGACGATAAACACACGATCGCGGTAATAGTATCTCATCGAATGTTTCCCCCGCGCCCGAACAGGCGTTTCCAGAAATTCACGAAACGCCGCCAGAAAGAAATTTGAGCGAAATGCGCGGACCCTGCCGCCGCCGGGGCCGTGCGCTTGAAGTCGGGCAACTGGTTGCGCGCGCCGAAGATATTGCCGGGGTCGAGCGCGGCCTTCTGTTTCTGTTTCCAGTCGATCATGGCGGGCGACATGATTTCGCTCACGAAATCGCGGCGGTGTTTGCCGATGCCGTGGTGGTGGGAAAGCGATCCGCCCGAAGCGAGAATTTCCTCGCGCGCGGCGTGTTCGATTGCTTTAAACACCTCCGAGGGGTTCTCCACGCCTTTCGCGTAAAACGCGAAATAAAAGTAAATACAGGCACCGGTGTCGTAGATCTGCGTCACCCGGCAGGTCACGACGGGCCGTCCGGGCAGACGCCGCCGTGCGTGTTCTTCGGCGATCCGTCGTTTCACGTTCGCGCAGAGCGTCGTGACGTTACTCCAGGGCACGGAGGTTTCGAATGATTCAGCGATCAGATGATGGTTCATCATAAAATCGCGGATATAGGCGATGCCAAAGGTGAGCTGGTAGCCGCGCTGGCCGTTTTCGGCCCCGCCTTTCAGTCCGCCGTGTTTGCGCGCGACCCCGTACACCATCTGCTCCTGGGCCGCGACTTCCAGTTCGGTGCCTTCGAACACGAGCGTGCAGGCCACCAGACGGTCCGGATCGAAACCTTTGACCGCGGTGACGAAAAATTTCTGGAGGCGACCTTTACGCTGTTCCCATTTCGATTCTTCTCTGGAAGCCGGCTTGAGCGCCTGGCCGAGCTGGAACTGAAGATTGTCCATCAGCCGCACGCTGGCCGGCCTGGTGCTCTGCTGGGCCAGTTCGTACATAAATTCCACCCCGCGTTCGAAATCCGCGAACAAAACCGAACCGTAGCGTCGTTCCTCGGGCAGGGGAAACAGTTTCACGATCGCCTGGGTGACGATGCCGAGATTCCCTTCCGAACCGAAGAGCCAGAGTTTCGGATCGATGCCGATCGATTCACGCGGCAGGGCCGAGGGCCGCGAAAGAATTCCGGAGGTCGTGACGACGCGCACATCCAGCACGAGATTTTCGATGTTGCCGTATTTGTTCTTTTTCATCCCGCTCGCGTGCGTGGCGATCCAGCCGCCGAGCGTGGAAAATTCCATACTGTCCGGCTCATGCCCCATCGTAAAACCGTGGCGCGCCAGAAGTTCGCTGATGTGGCGACCGACGGCGCCAGCCTCGACGCAGGCCATGCGGTTGACCGGATCGATCCAGAGTACCCGGTTCATCCGCCGCATGTCCACCGACGCGATCATCCGGTTTTCGTCCTCCGGGCAGCGCAGCGCGTCGGTGACGTTCGTGCCGCCGCCGAAGGGAATCACGCAAACGTCAGAGCGAACAGCGGCTTCGACGATCGCGGTGACCTGGGCCTCATCGGTGGGAAACAGGACCACGTCCGGGATGCGCGGCATCCGTCCGTATTTAATAAGATACATTTCTTCCTGGGTATGGCCGTGGCCGTGCCGCAGGCGAATGCGCCCATCCTGAACGATTTGATCTTCCAGGAGAATTTCGCGTAAACCGTTCAAAAATGCCTGGTTCGTTTTCGGTTCGGCGATGTACGTGGGATACAGCGACTCTTTGATATCGCGGGGGTCGATGCTCTGGCCGAGCGTACGATTGATCCAGGGCAGCAGGCGCGGCAGATCCTGGCCGGAGAGTTCGTAGCGCGTGCCCGTGAGTTCCACGTGCCCGCGTTCGTTGAAGTGAAATTTCGTGTCCAGAAAGCCCCAGACATCGAGGCTTTCGTTTTCGATGGCCTCACGCGGAACCGGATCGGGGGTGTACTTACCGCCGCGTACGGTGAGCGGGGCCGGGGGATCGGACCTGCGTTGTTCGCGCAGGGCGGTGATGTTCCGGCGCAAAGTGCCGTTGCCGCTCACCGCGTTCTGAATCCCGCGAAAAACGGTACCCGCGGCTTTTTTTCTCCAGCTCTGTTTCGATGTCATGCGTCTGAACCCTTGCGGGTACGATGCATAAAGAAGCTGGCCCGGTAAACTCTTTTTCCGGGAGGGCCAATGCGCCACACAAGCCCATGACGCCGCGCAATTAACTTACGCAAAGGCAGGGCGGCCCGATCCTGCACCGGACCAGGCAGCCCTTCAACTCGCTCAGGCCGGGCAGTAGAAAAATACGCTCGAACACGTGGCGAGATTCGGCGTCGATTGGGTGCAGGCCGCCGTCGTCGTGTTGGTCACGCGAAAAAGCAGGGTGTGCTGGCCCGACGCGAATGTGTATGTATCGCTGCGATTACCCGGCGTAACCGTCGTCAACTTCGACCCGTCCCAGATGATGTCATAGGTCGTCGTTCCATGTCTATTCTCAAAATAAACCGTTCCGGTGGAATTTTTTTCGCAGTCCGGTTTCGCGTTTTCCGCCGCGATATACGCCAGGACGAAAAGCGTCGCCGCGTCGGTTTCTTCTTCTTCCTCGGGCTGGAAGAGGTTGCAACTCGAAAATGCCAGCACGGTGGAAATCAACAGGCTGGAAATAACAAATTTTGTTTTCATGATGACCGTATTAAATCACCCGGGCGGGTTCGGAACGATGGCACAGGTCGCCTCCGTTTGCTGATTTATGGCAGGTTTCGATGCTTTCTGGTTGGATTCCATGACGTTTCGTCATTCCCTGACGTAATATTGCGACCATTCCTGACAGTGCGTCAGAGTACTTGACCGATGTCCTGTTATCTGCTACTTCACGGGTATGAATTCGAAACGCGCCGTCTTTTATGACGTGGACGGTACCCTTGTAAAGACGGGTGTCCTGTATGTATTCGCCTATTATTCCCTCAGGCAGCCGCGCCTCAGCGATAAATTCCGGCGCATGCTCCAGGGACTTTTGCTCTCTCCCGCGTATCTTTTAGCGCGAAAGTTCAACTCGGGACTTTTCGATCGTGTGTTTTACGCGAACTATCGCGGCATGGACTACGAACGCCTGCGCCTCATGGGCCGGGATATCGTCCGGGACGTGCTCATCCCCAATCTCTACGACGACGCGCGCCGCCGAATTCGCCAGGCGCGCGATATGGATCTGACCCAGGTGCTCGTGTCCGGTTCGCTCGATTTCGTGGTGGAGCCATTCGCGCGTGAGCTGGGGATCGACCATGTGATCACCAACCGGCTCGAGTTTCGCGGGCGCAAGGCCACCGGCCGTCTGCTCGAACCGCTGGTCACGGGCGGCACGCGCGCAACCCGCATTCAGGAATTCGCGCGAGCGCATGACATTGATCTGTCGCGTTCGTACGCCTTCGGCGATTCCGTCACCGGTCCGGGGATGTTTGAGGCGGTCGGATTTCCCTGCGCGGTCAATCCCGACGCCCGGCTGCGTAAAAAAGCCGAAGACGCGGGCTGGGCGATCACGGCCTTCGCCTGAAACGAATCTCAGGCATTTAACTGGAGAAACAACAATGACTGATTCCGCGCGTAAACAAACTGAGTTGATGCCCCCGAAAGCGGCGCCTGGTAAAATCGCTAAATCTAAGAAAAATGAGACTCCACGCGAAAAGGTGCCGGTCGGGCAGGGCGCCGGAAAAAGGGCCGCCGCCACAGTGGCGCCGTCGTTCAGCGCGCTGGGAGCCCTCGCGGGCAAAAATCTGATGATCGTGGGCGGTACGGGCTTCCTGGGCCGCATCATGCTTTATATGCTTCTTAAGCACGTTCCTGACCTGGCTCGCGTCACGCTCTTGATTCGTCCGACGCACGGACGCACGGGCACTGACCGCCTGCGCCACGAAATTCTCGGGTCGCCGGTCTTTACCACCGTTCCGGGAGACAGCGCCTTCTTCGAACGATTGTGCGCCCAAAAAGTCGAAGTGGTGGACGGAGACGCGGCCCGTCCCGGCCTGGGGCTGGATCCGGCAACGACCGAACGCCTGGCGCGAGAAGTCGACCTCGTGCTCAACACCGCCGGCAACGTGGAGTTCAATCCCCCGCTCGATCAGAGCCTCGGCGCGAATACCCTGGCCACGCGCGGAGTGCTCGATTTCGTCGAACAAACCGCGTCAAAAAAATACGTGCATATTTCCACATGTTATGTGGCCGACCGTTCCCTGCATCGAGATCTGGCGCCGGAGGAAATCGTTTCGGAGCGCGTCGTCAACGCCGGCGGGAACGAGGTGGTCGTGGATGTGGAACGCGAAATCGCCGACGCGCTGGCGTCGGTCGAAGAGGTCCGCGGGCGTGAGCAAACGAGCGCCGAGGCCGCGCGCTACCGCGAGCGGGCGGCATCCGAACTGCGCAAAACGGGAAAGGAACCGTCGGAGCGCCTGATTGATAAAATCGCCAAAAATATACGCGCGTTCGATTTACGCGAAGAGCTGGTAAAGGAAGGTCAGCGCCGGGCCGCGCGCCTGAACCGGCCGAACGTGTACACCTATACCAAGACCCTGGCTGAACTCCTGGTGAAATCGCGGCGCGGGCGCATCGACTATACGATCGTACGTCCGTCCATCGTGGAGACTTCTTTGCGTTATCCTTTTCCCGGCTGGAACGAAGGCATCCAGGGCACTGCCCCGTTGATCTACGTCATGTACCGCGGCCATATCATGCTGCCTTCCCTCAGCCGCACCCCCGGCGAGCGGCGCGAGGCGATTATCGACATCATCCCCGTGGACCAGGTCGCGGCGGGCACGATCCTGGCCTGCGCGGCCCTGCTCACCGGCCGGCACCGGGAAGTATATCAACTGGCGGCCGGACCCTGCGAACGACCGATCACACCGGGCGCGGTGCTCAATATCACCCAGGTCGCTCTTCGTGATAAAATCCGCTCCGAAAACAGCGGACTGTTGCGCGTTCTGCGCGAAAACATCCAGGGGTATCCGGTTTCGAAAGAAATTTTCGATCGTTTTTCCAGTCCGCGCATGTTGCGCTTCCTGGAAAAAACCCGTGACCGCCTGGACCGGATCAATGGCGATAAATTGCCGCCCGCGGGCGCGAAGTTGTTACGCCGGGCCGGGCAGGAAGCGGACAAGTTTTACCGCATATCCTACCTGAAAAATCGAATGTTCGAGGAATTCATGCCCTTCGTGGTCAACGGTTTTCCGTTTTTCGCGAACTGGAACGGAATCGAACTGTTTGGCGAACTTTCCGCCGCAGAGCAGGAGTTGTTCCCCTTCGATCCGCGGCGCATCGACTACCTGAATTACCTGGCCGAAGAACACATGGACGCGGTCGTGCGCTGGATTTTTCCCGTGCTCGAAAAACGATTCAACGCGATCCTGAACACGAGCGGCGGCGAAAATACTCTGGAAGCCGCCTGGGAAGCCGCGCGTGAATTGTTCCGACCGTCCGTCCTGCGTACGCGCGTCTTTTCTCTGCTCAAAAATCGTAAAGCAGCATCGGCGACGCCGGACGCGGTACCGCACCGCTCCGCGGGGGGGGAAGCCGGCCGTGTGGTTGAGGAACCGCCCCGCGACCCGTTTGCTTTCGTGGACGCGTCGGTGCGGGCGTTTCTGGGGGACGGTTCGCGTCGCTCGTTCAGAGAGGAAAACGAGGAAGGTCTGGGCGCGCTGGCCGCGCATCTGGAACTGCTCACCGGTTTTTATTTTTCGCCTGAAACTCTGCGCGAACTGGGCACGGTCGGGAAATTAAAAAAGGAAATCCAGGGCCTGTCCGCGGATCGTACGGGTGCCCCGGCCGGTTCCATCCGGGAGTTAATTACGAAACCCCTGCCGGTGGACGGGATCCGCGTTCCCCGGGCCCTGGCTGAACCCACGCGCGATTTTTTGCGCGAGGTGCAGATGCATTTTTATCGCAAGGTCTTGCGCGTGGAGATTCACGGAGCCCGCCACGTTCCCGAACACAATCCGCGCCTGATCGTCGTGGCCAACCACGCCTCCCATCTGGATTACGGCCTGGTCTGGTACGCGCTGGGCGATTACGCGAAAAACATCGGGATCATCGCAGCGCGCGATTATTTTTTTAATCGCTTCTGGAAGTCGACCTTTTTCCATAACTTCCACAATCTCATCCCGCTCGATCGCGACGCCGAAAACTACGGCCAGGCCTTCGGTCCGGCGCTGGAGTATTTCGAGGCCGGAACCGGTCCGCTGTTGATTTTTCCGGAAGGGACGCGTTCCCCGGACGGAACGATGCAGGCCTTTCGCCAGGGCCTGGGGTATCTGGTCCAGAAAGCCCGGGCGGATGTTTTACCAGTACGGCTGGCGGGCACGCACGACGCGCTTCCCAAAGGCAAACGTTCGCTGCAAAGTCGTGACGTGAGCGTCCACATTGGCCCCGTGATTCCTTTTGCCGATCTACAACGTGAAACGGCCGGTTTCTCGCCCACGAAAACGTACCATTCGCTGGCGAAACGAATCGAACAGGCCGTGCGAGTGCTTTAACCCGGCTTCAATCGAATTTCGCGTATTAATTTTCAATCAAATAATACGCGTATTCGTACGCCGGTCGAAAGCCGAATCGTTCGTACAGGCGTACCGCGGGTGCGTTCGCGCGGAGTACCTGGAGATACGCCCGCCGCGCCCCCCGCGCGGCCCCCCAGGCCAGCACCTGACCGAGCAGGGCCGCTCCGTGCCCCGCGCGCCTACGACGCGGATCGACGACGAAATCGAACAGGCCGAGGTCCGTGGCGGTCACCACACCGATGGCCAGAGCATTCGGACCGTCCCCGGCGCTGTCAGTGAAAAACGCGCGCGGAGGGGGAATCCGTTTCAGGATCCCGCGCATGCCCGCGATTTCTTCAGGCGGAGTATCGGACCAGGCCGCGAAAGTTTTTATCCAGGCGGCCGTCGGACGCGTCGCGATTTTTGCCGTTGAATTTTCCGCTCCGGCCCGCAGGGGCGCGACCATGACGTACGACGCGGCATTCTCTTGCGCATTGAGCCTGGCGAGGGCCGCGATCAATTCATTCCGGTACGGTAAAAAGGAAACGATTTTTATGGTTGTAGCGAAGCCCTCCGCCCGGGCGAACATAAGTGCGCGCTCGAGAGCTTGCCGTGGATCGCCGGACGGGCGGGTCCAGGAAAAAAATTCGCATGAAATAAAAAAGAATATTGCCAATAGAAATTAATCCCTTTTATTGCGTAGGCGCCTTTTTTCACCATAAAGACGACTCGACGCAAGGCGGCCTGCGCTGAAATGAAAGCAGAAACGCTCACGTTAACAAACGATTCAGAAGTCCCACCGGTCGCCGGGGACTTACGGAAGCGGGCCGTGATCGTCGATGACGAACCCGCCGTCCTCAAATTACTGCATCGTGTCTGCGAAGCTATGGGATACCTGGTACACTCCACCAGTTCTCCGGAAGAGTTTCGTAATCTTGTTCTGACCGAACCGGATATCATTTTGATGGATCTGGTCATGCCTGGTGTGGACGGAGTGGAACTTTTTCGTTTTCTCGCGCTGAACCTGGTTGAATCACCGGTCGTCTTGATCAGCGGTTCCGATCGCCGGGTTCTGGAGAGCGCCGCGCGCCTGGCTGAATTTCAAGGATTACGGGTGCTCGGTGCGCTGACCAAACCATTTGATGTCGCCGAGCTTAAGGAGGTTCTCACAAGGGACCGAACAAGCCAGGGAAAAAATATCCCCAGGGCAACGGACCCCATCGAACCGGAAGAATTGGCCGACGCGATCGAAAGTGGCGCGATCGTCGCTTATTTGCAGCCGCAGATAGATCTGCGGACGAACCGGGTGGCGGGTTGCGAAGCGCTTGTGCGGTGGGTCCATCCTGAGCGGGGCCTGATTTTCCCGGATCGTTTCATCTCCGTTGCCGAACAATCGGGGTTGATTGAGGCCCTGACGGACTGTGTTTCAAAACTGGCTCTAAAACAGGGTGCGCTGCTGGCACGGGCTGGATTTCCGATTCGTTGCTCGATCAACGTTTCAGCGATTTCGCTTACAGAAATCGATTTTCCGGATCGATTGCTCCGGATGATCGAGGATGCGGGTGCCAGGCCCCAGGGCGTCACCATCGAAGTGACGGAATCCCGGATTTTTGAGGACTCCGTGAAGACCCTCGACGTGGTCACACGCCTGCGGATGAAGGGTATCGAGCTATCGATCGATGACTTTGGAACCGGTTATTCAACATTTCAACAACTGCAACGGTTTCCTTTCAATGAACTAAAAATCGATCGCGCGTTTGTATTCAATTGCGAAACGAACCGGGACTCGGAGAGCATCGTTCGGTCGTCCATCGAACTGGGTCAGCGTCTCGCCATTCGAACGGTTGCGGAGGGTGTCGAATCGGTGAAAATAGCCGACCGGTTGCTGGATTGGGGTTGCGATCTGGCCCAGGGTTACTGTTATTCGAAGGCGCTGCCTTTTGAACTTTTCCTGGAGTGGTTGAAAAGTCGCGAAGCGTAAGGATAATGAACTATAGTTCACCTGATCACAACTCGACCCCGCGCGCGGCTGAACTGGAGTATTTAAGGGCGGAACTGGCCAGCGCAACCGAACAAATTCGAATTCTTGGCGAAATTGTGCACGGTATGAGCGAGGCCTGTTTTTCGCTTGATCGCGACTGGAAGTTTACGTTTGTCAACGATCGTTGCCAGACCCTGCTGCGTCACAGCCCCGATCAGATGATCGGGCATTCGATCTGGGACGTGTTTCAAAAACTGGTCGGCACGCCCATGGAACGGAATTATCGCCGGGCGATGGCGGAACGTGTCCCTGTGGCATTCGAAGCCTATTCGCCGATCGCGGAACGCTGGCTGGATATTCGCCTGTTTCCAACCGGGGCGGGCCTTGGCGCTTTTCTGCTGGACATTGATTCCAGGAAAAAAGCGGAATCCGAAGCCAGGGACACCACCGAGAAGCTGCGTACCAACGAGGCCATTTTACGCGAAACGGGCCGGATCGCGAAGGTGGGCGGCTGGGCCTTTGATCCGCATACTCTGCGGGGAACCTGGACGGAGGAAGCAGGCCGCATCCACGAACTCGATCCGGGAGTGGAACCGAATGTGGAACTGGGCCTGAGTTTTTATACACCGCCGTCCCGGGACATCATCGCCGCCGCCGTGCGCGACGCGATCGAAATTGGCAAACCGTACGATCTGGAACTCGAAATTACGACCGCCAGAGGCAATCACAAATGGGTCCGTACGATCGGCAATCCGGAAATGGACGGGGACCGGGTGAAGGTCGTTCGCGGCAGCTTCCAGGACATTACAGACCGCAAGCTCGCGGAATTGGCCCTGCAAACGAGCCAGTCCCGGCTCGGCGGGATCATCGCTTCGGCGATGGACGCGATCATCGCGATCGACGCGCGTCAGACCATCACCCTTTTTAACACCGCGGCGGAGAAAATGTTTGGCGTCACTTCCGCGGAGGCGCTCGGTTCGCCCGTCGACCGGTTCATTCCGCTCCGCTTTCGCGGGCCCCACGCCCATCATGTCCGCGCGTTTGGTGAAACGAAGGTCAGTAAACGCGCGATGAATCAACTGGGCGCGGTTTTCGGCCTGCGCGCGGACGGGCGCGAATTTCCAGTGGAAGCATCCATCTCCCAGATCGATGTAAACGGCGAAAAATTATTTACGGTGATTCTGCGCGATATCACCGAACGCAAGGAAGCTGAAGCCGAGATTCTGCGCACCTCCGAGCGGTTTCGACAGGTCGTGGAGAACATCGACGAAGTGTTCTGGATGACGGATGTAGAAAAAAATGCGATGATTTACATCAGCCCTGGATACGAAAAGATCTGGGGCCGCACGGTCCTCAGCCTCTATGAATCGCCGCGAACCTGGCTGGACGCGCTCCATCCCCTGGACCGGGTTCGCGTGGGGGAAGCGGCCGCCAGACAGGCTTCCGGAATCTATGACATCGAATACCGGATCGTTCGACCGGATGGGGCGGTTCGCTGGATTCACGATCGGGCCGTCGCGGTTCGGAACGAATTCGGACATGTTTACCGGATCGTGGGGGTCGCCAGTGACATTACGGAGCGGGTCATCGCCAAAGAAACGTTGCGCGCGCGTGAGATCGAACTGGGAGAGGCGCAACGCGTCGCGCAAATCGGAAGCTGGGAAGCGGACATCGCGACCGGTCGCGCGATCTGGTCGGACGAACAATTCAGGATCCTCGGCCTGGAACCTCAATCGCGCTCCCTCGATTTCGACGAGTATCTGGCGCGGCTGCACCCGGATGATCGCGATAAATTAAAAACGATCGCGTACGACGCGGTTGTTCGCCGTGAACCGTTCCAGCTGGATTACAGAATCATCCGCGACGACGGCAGGGTGCGCTGGATCGCGGGATTGGGTGAGGCGATCCTGGACGAGGCCGGCGTTCCCGTTCGTATGCGTGGAACCAACCAGGACATCACGGACCGTAAACTGGCGGAAGCGGAACTCACCGGCGCGTACCAGGACCTCAAGAACGAGGTGATCGAACGTACGAAAGTCGAGGAACAGCTCCGCCACGCCCAGAAAATGGAAGCCTTCGGCCAGCTTGCCGGGGGGGTCGCGCATGACTTTAACAATTTACTTACGGTTATTCTCGGTCATATCGCTATACTGGAACTCTGCTCAATTTCGGGGGACGCGCTGGAATCGTTCCAGGAGATCAAGGGAGCGGCGGAACGCGCGGCCAACCTGATCCGCCAGTTGCTCATGTTCGCGCGGCGCCAGACGATTCAGATGCGGCCGATTGATCTGAACGAAACGATCCAGGAAACAGCGCGGATGTTGCGGCGAATTCTCGGTGAGGACATTCATCTGGAATTTCGCCCATGCGCGGTGGAATTGATCGTGGAAGCCGACGCCGGAATGTTGAATCAGGTTTTGATGAATCTGGCCGTCAATTCCCGGGACGCCATGCCCCGCGGGGGACGTCTTTTGATTGAAACCACCCCGGTGCGATTCGATCAGGAGACGGCGGAACAGTACCCGCACATCCGGGCGGGAACCTTCGCCTGTTTTTCGGTCACGGATTCGGGTACCGGCATTTCCCCGGAAGTTTTACCGAAAATTTTCGATCCGTTTTTTACGACCAAAGATGTCGGCAAAGGCACAGGGTTGGGACTCGCCACCGTTTTCGGGATTCTACAGCAACACGGCGGCTGGATCACCGCGTACAGCGGAGCCGGTCTCGGGACGACGTTTCGGATTTATCTGCCGCTCGTGCCGGACAGGTCGGGGACCGCCGGTCCTGGCCCCGGCCCGGTCACCGTCAGCGGTGGAACGGAAACGATTCTCCTGGTGGAGGATGAGACCGCGATCCGGGAAATGGTCAGCGGCTATCTGGCCCGCCTCGGATACAGCGTGCTCACGGCGGGGAACGGGGCTGAGGCGATCGATCTTTTTCATGAACACGCCAGCGTGATCCGGCTGGTGCTAACGGACATCGTGATGCCCGGCGGCATGAGTGGTGTTGATTTAGCGGCGATTTTACGCGCCGAAAAACCGGACATACAGGTGATTTACACAAGTGGCTACAGCGACACGCATTCTCTCGGGGATCTTTCGCTCCGGGAGGGAAAAAATTTTCTGGCGAAACCGTTCGCATTGCCGAATGTCGCGGCGATTGTCCGCTTTCAGCTTGATGCGGTGACGTCTAAATGATTTCAATCCAATCCGAACGTTTTAAGCTGAAAAGCTGCGAATGAGGCGCTTCAGGATGTAGCGCCAGAACCGGTGTTTCGTGAAACAGCGGTTTGCGAGCGTCGGCGGATTTAGTTCGCCGACGCGACAGCGGAAAAAATCCATGGAGGGACTTTTTCCGCATTTGTTAGAGTCGAGGTTATATGGAAAGAACGAGAATCCTGGTCGTGGATGATGAAAAAGATGTTCTGGGTATGTTTGAAAAATATCTCAGGATGAGAGGCTTCCAGGTCCTGACCGCTCCCAATGTGCTTGAGGCCCTTCGCATTCAGAAACGTGACGCCCCCGATATCATTCTCACCGATTATAATATGCCGGAGATGAATGGCATCGACCTCTTACGGGAACTCCACAAAGTTGAACCCGGTCTGCCCGTGATCATGATGAGCGGAGCGGCGGACATGCGCACCGCGGCGGAGGCGTTGCGGGAAGAGGCGTTCGATTTTCTGGCCAAACCGGTCGATGCCGAAGAACTCGTGCGAACCATTCATCTGGCTCTGGCACGCAAAGCCGTGCCGTTCGAACCCGATCCGGAACCGGAACCGGATGTCGATCCAGCCGCCATCGGTAAGGTCGTCGGCCCGGTGTATTCGACGCGCCACCAGAAACACCCGGCCGTCACGATCCTGAATTTTAATCGGCCACTGGACGAACATTCTCAGAAGGGTTACGAAAAAGCTCTGGTTCGACTCGAAAACGAGGGGGATTTGCGCAAAAAGATGGTGATTGATCTGAAGAACGTCTCGTACATCAATAATGTGGGCCTGAACTTTCTGGTGGATACGTTCAAACGCTGGAAGTCGCAGAAAAAAGAAACGGTTTTTACCCAGCTATCCGATCCGGTCTACCAGTATCTCAAAACTCTGGGCTACCTGGATTTTTTTCCGGTGGCGGCGACCCTCGCGGAAGCGCTTGAGGATATTGGCTGACGGGCGCGGAGTCTCCGCCCCGCGGCCACCCATCGTTCCGCGGCGAGCGGCCTATATTCGCCGTTTCTCAATCCTTTGACGCCAGGGCGAAATTTCCAATTCCACGTGTGGTCAACCAGTCCATCAGGAACCCGACAATGCCGCCCACTACGGGCAGAGCCTGAAAAACCATTTTAGGCGCGAACCGCAGAACCAGTTTGAGAATCAATTTGGCGCCGACATGGTTGATCTGCTTCGCGCCGGCCAGGATCGCGTAGTTGCGCAACTCCCGGGTTTCCGGCGCGAGGGTACCTTGCCGGCGCGCGGATAAAAAATTGATCAGTCGCGTCTGGATCCTGACCGTGGCCACCATCTGGAGCGGCAGGGTCAGCGGCAGGGTTACGAGACCACCGAGTCCGGTGAAAAAACCGATTACCCCGGCCATCAGCGCTTCGCGGTTCACGATCATGCGGAGCAATTCTTCCTCGGAAGCCTGCGGGTGACGCGCGCGCAAGAGCTCAAGTTTCAAGTTAAGGACGGTGGAATCGCCGAAAAGGAGAGCATCGAGTTTTTTTCGCGAACGATACAATAAAAATGTGAATACGCCGGTGATGATCGTAAACAGGCCCAGGGTCGCGCCCCCGGCGATTTTCAGGACTTCGTAAAAAATTTCCATGCGCGCGCAATTTCGCCCGGGACCTCCAGAATTTCGAGATATTTTTTCAGCGCTGTGCTTTTAAAACGGCATCAGGTACCCCAGTTTTTCGAGCAGGTGCGGCCGGCCTTCCAGAGCGACGAACGCGATTTCTTTGAAGTCGATCAACCATTCCGCCAGCGCGTCCAGGCGTTCCTGCCGGAGTCGCGCGTGTTCGCCCGCCACTGGCGATCGTACAGCACGGCCGCGTGGTTCACGAGACCGCTGCCGTTTTCCAGTTCGGGGCGCGTGAGACAAAACCGCCCGAGACAATCCAGCCAGTCCGCCCGCCCCAGGAGGGTGCGGTAAAATCCGTCGGCGCGAGAGGACCAGGCCGGGAAGGGCACCGGGTGGCGGCAGGCGAACCGCAGCGCGATTTCCGCCTCATGATCGTTTTTCAGAGCCACGCGTGTTATGATCAGAGTGCGCGAAAAAGCGGCATCCGCCTCTTCCCGCGCCGCGTGGACAGCGGCGGTCGGATCGTACGCGTCAGGAAAACGCAGCCAGTGGTCGCGGACGATGGTTTCGGTCTCATCGAGCAGGGCAAGGCCTGATCGCAGAACGTTTTCATCATACCCGACGGAACTCAGGGCCATGTTCACCTCGTGTTCTCCCGTGGCCGCGCTGAGCGCGATTCGACCCAGGTGCAATATCCGGCGAATGGACTGCTCGAATCGTTTTTTTGACAACTCCGAAGACAGCTCTTCCGCGTTGATTTCGCCATTCAGCATTCTTTGTCCTCCATCTTACATACGGATGGAGGGGGGGCTTTGTTCCAAAATTTTGGGAAAACAGGTACATTTCTAAGTCATAAATTTTTTTCTTTCGGCCTAATTCGTTCCGCTCAAAACGCAACCGGTCGCCCCGGTCGGTTGAAAAATAAATATCCGAGCCGGCCTCAAGACCCGCTCCGGCTTCACTCCTCGACGCGCCCGCGCAGGTTCTTGGTCCGCGCTTTCTGTTTTTTTTCTTCCAGGCGGTGCTCCCTTGCCGCGCGGGTCGGCCGGGTTTTTTTACGGACACGACGGGGTCGGGCGGCTGATTGTAAAATGGCCCGCAGACGTTCCAGGGCGGCCTGGCGATTCTGGGCCTGGCTGCGGTGCTCGCCCGCTTTGATGACGACGACCCCGGCGTCCGTGATCCGCCTGTCCCGGCTTGTAAGTAATCGATCTTTGATCCGGGGGGACAGGGCGGAGGCCCGAATATCGAAGCGTAAAATGACGCTGGTCGCCACCTTATTCACATTCTGACCGCCGGGGCCGCCCGACCGGACCGCCTCAAAGTGAACTTCCCCAGGGCGCGGGGGCCAGATGGTGGAGTCCGTCTCAGGCTGAGAAATCATACGACTGGCTGGTGTCCCCGGGGCGCACCGTCAAGTCCGGTTCGGTTCTCCCGCGCGGTCCTTTGATTATTTATAGAAGGAAATCGAAAAAAAAGGAAAATTTGGGACTTGATTCTCCGAAGTTTATACAGACGATTCGAGAAAAAATCTACTCTCAATCGTTCGAATGAGGTTCCGTAGCATGATTCGCGATCGTATCGTTTTCCGGCATGGGATTCAAATCGTATTTAAGCCGGTTGCGGTAGAATGTTTCAATATGACACCGGATCCCGCGGATTTTCCGCTGGACGGTGCTGGCATGGCCGTTTTTTTCTTTCGGCCCGGGGCCGCCAGCGGCGCCGAGCGGACCGCGGCACTGGAAGGGCTCTGTCTGGAAGCCGGGGTCCAGAGCTCCTGGATCGACCCCGACGATCTGTCTTCCGAACAATTTACGCATCTAAATGAATTGTTTCTACGTCTAAAAAAAAGCCTTGGATCCCACCGCAATGTGGCCATTTTTTACGCAAATACCGAAGAGGAAACGGTCATCCTGCTGGCCGCCATGTTTTTGCTGACCGTCCAGGTCCGGACCCCAAAGGCGATCAATCCAGAAAATTCGATCAAATATTTTGTCGGTAGCGGGCATCTTACCCGTGGAGAACTTGTTTATCAATTTAAAGAATTCCTGGAAGCTGGTTCAGGCGCTAAGAACGGATCCGGCGCGCACCGGCAAGCAGATCGTATGGAAACGAAAGGTATGAAGATTGGAAACGAACCCGGGCGGATTCCCGAACCCTCCGCCCCCCCGGCGGCGATTCAGCCAGCGCCAGCGCGTCCGCCCCTCGTGAAAAAAGCCCCGGCGCCCGCGAAGACGGCCGCCGCCGGGGATGGAGAACAGGCCCGCATCGAATTTAAACAGTCGAAATTCACGATCCAGGTGAAACTGCTGGGAATCATCACCGCCATCATCGTGCTTGCCCTCGGGTCGATGATTTATTTCGCGTCCAACTTCTTCCAGAGCGATTCCGAGGCGCGCATCCAGGAAAACAACCTGACGCTGGCCCGGGTGATCGGCCAGCGCGTACAATCGGAACTGGAAAACATTCGATTTAAAACGCAGCTCGCCGCCGCTTCTCTGGAGCGGCAGGGGGGGGAAGAGTTCGCGCCCATCTTTTTCAAGAACAACCCGGACTTTCTGTTCATGGGCATCGCCGAATCGGTGGGCGGGGAGCTGGCCATCCGGCGCGCCTGGATGAACAACCAGCAACTGGAAATCGTCGGCGTCAAGGCGGAAGATTTCCCGCAACTCCACGCGGAGGGCAAAGCCGAGTACATGAAGGCGTTCGGCGGGGCGCTGGTCGTCAACAACGCCTCGCGCGGGCAGACCCCGCTGCTCGGGATCAGTATGCCCGCCGGGGACGTGACGCGCAACGCCATCATTCTGATTTACCTTGAGCCCTCCGGTTTTCTCAACGCCTTCCAGACCGAGGGCGAAGGCATCGTGAAAACCTTCATGGTCAACGCGCAGGGCGAAGTCATCGCGCACCCGGACGGCAAACGCGTACTTGCCAGGCAGAATCTGTCCGAACTGGGCATCGTCGCGGCCATGCTGGAGAGCGCCACCAACAACGGAAACACGGTGTATTCGGACGAAGGCCAGGAATTCCTGGGTTCGTTCGCCAAACTCTCCGTGGGCGGGCTGGGTGTCATTTCCACGGTGGATTCGGGAAAGGCCTTCGAGGCGGTGGCCAGAATTCGGTTCTGGAATACGATGATCATGCTCATCGTTATGGCCATCGCGTTCGTGATCATTTACTTTTTCGCGAAAACGATGACCGTGCCCATCGTGAAACTCGTGGAGGCCACCGAATCGATCGAACGCGGCGATTACGAAGTTTCGATCGCTCCCACCACGCGCGACGAGATCGGCAAACTCACGGACTCGTTCGCTCACATGGCCGAGGGTCTGCAACAACGCGAACGGATGAAAGACGCGATGGTCAAGTTCGTCAACAAACAGGTGGCGGAACTGGCCCTGAAGGGCGAAATCAAACTGGGCGGGGAACAGCGCGAAAAAGTGGCGGTGTTCTTTTCGGACCTGCGCGGATTTACGGCCATGTCGGAGAAGATGACCGCCGAGGAAGTGGTCGGCTATCTCAACGAATACTTCACGGGCATGGTCTCCTGCGTGAACCAGACCAACGGCATCGTGGACAAATTCATCGGCGACGCGGTGATGGCGCACTGGGGCGCTTTCGAATCGCACGGCAATGATACCGAAAACGCGATCAACGGCGCGCTGATGATGCGCCAGTCCATCATGGATTTTAACGTACGCGGAGCGGGGAAACGACCCTTCGCGAAGATGGGCTGCGGGATCAACACCGGGCCGCTGGTATCCGGTCAGATCGGTTCGCACGAACGGTTCGAGTTCACGGTCATCGGGGACACGGTGAACCTGGCCAGCCGGATTGAGGCCCTCAACAAACCTTTTGGAACGGACGTTCTCATCTCCCAGGACGCGTACGACGAGGTTCGTGAAATATTCAAGGTGGAGGCGATGCCGGCCATCAAGGTAAAGGGCAAAGCCGCGCCGCTGGTCATTTACGCGGTCGTCGGACGGTTCGACGATCCGAATTGTCCGGCGGACATGAACGTCGTGCGCAAAATGCTCGGCATCGAATTCGACGCCAGCAAAGAAGTGGACCCGGACGCGAAAGAAGAAAAGTTCGAGGTCGTCGGCTAAGACGGGGCGCGCCCGAACCTAACGCTTATGGCCGACCTGTTTCGTTCCCTCCTCCGTGTGTTATTTCCCGTAGGCATCGCCCGCCTTGACGTGGGCGTGCTGCTCGGCGCGCTGGCCGTCATCCTGGTCTGCGGTACTCTGTTATACACTGACATGAACAGCGCCGGCAGTTCCGGGGGCGAAATCATCGGTTATATCGAGTTTAAGCGAAATATATCCCAGCGCAAATACCGCAACCAGGTCATCTGGGAGGCGCTGGAAAACCGTTCCCCGGTCTATAACAACGACACGATTCGCACCGGCGATCTATCGGAAGCGGTCATCACGCTCAACAGCAAGGCCACGATCGAGCTGGACCAGAACAGCATGATCGTCCTCAGCTTCACCGAAGAGAAGGCCAGCATCAACTTCGAATACGGTTCGATCAACGCCAAAAAAGCCGAGGGTAAGGAGGGCGACGATCAAACCTTACAGATTCAGTCGAAAGATAAAATCATCTCCCTGGAAGACAATGGCAGCGATATCGCCCTGAACAAATCCGAAAAAGGCGAACTGGACGTCGTCGTCAATAAAGGCGAGGCGAAAATTTCCACCGAAAAAGGCGAAGAGCAGACCATCGGCAAAGACGAACGCGCGTCCCTCAGCGGCGAGACCATCCAGGTCCAGAAAATTTCGTTGCGCCCGGGCGCCCCTGGTTCGGGCGAACGATTTTTCGTCGGAGGTGGAGCCGCCACCGTGAATTTTTCCTGGGCCCCGGCCGAGGCGCCGGTCACGTTACAGGTGGCCACCGACCGGGGGTTCGGCGGGATTGTGGCCGGCCAGACCACCGCGGGGACGGCGGCCGCGGCCGCTCTGGGCGAGGGCGTGTACTACTGGCGCCTGCTCTCACGCAACGCGGCCGGCGAAACCGCGAGCGAAGTGCGCCGCTTTTCGGTCGTGAAAAATGAGGGCATTTCCCAGGTGGCCCCGGGCGACGGTACCACCGTGCAGTACGCCTCGGAAGCTCCGCGGATCGCATTCGCCTGGACTGAAAATAACCTGGCTTCCGCGTATCGCCTGGAAGTCGCCCGCGACGGCGGTTTCGGCAGCGTCGTGGCCGCGAAAAGTATCAACTCCACTTCGTTCGCTCTGAAACTGGAAGAGGGCGAATACTACTGGCGCGTTTCAGTCGAAAGCAAAATGGAAGGCGGATCCTCGACGAGCGGGGTGCGCCGAATTTTAATCACGAAAGAAGAAAAAATCGCCGCGCCGGAGCCGCTTTCGCCCTCGGGCGGCCAGGAAATCCCTTCCGCGTATTTTCAGAATGCGGGCGTAAACTTCAGCTGGAGCGTTTCACGCGAAATCGCCAGCTCGCGTTTGCAAATCGCGCGCGATAGCGGCTTCGGCTCCTTGCTGGTCGACCGGACGATTGGCGCTCCTTTTACGAGCGTGACCGGTGATTTTCCGGAAGGGACCTATTACTGGCGCGTGCAGGGCACGGCGCGCGACGGCCGGGCCACGGAATTTTCACGGGTGGCCTCGTTTGAATCGGGGGAAGCGGAGCGCGTCGAATTGATCGCGCCGGCCACGGGAACGCAGGTCGGGGGCGAAATCGCGCGGCAGACCGGCGTCGATTTTCTCTGGCGCAAGCCGAAGACGTTTGGCGCGTTCGAGTTGCTGGTTGCGCCCAATGCCGGATTCGGCGGAGCCACGCAGGTGCGGGTGACGGGCATGTCGACACGGTTGCAGGGTCTCGGAACCGGTACCTACTACTGGAAGGTACGCATGCTTGATGAAAGCGGCGTTCTGATGAGTGAAAGCGAAACGCGCAGTTTTACCGTGACCGACGAACTGGCTCCACCGGTCGCCACGTACCCGCTGGCCGGGACGACGGTCGATTTACGAGGTCAAAATGTGCTGAATTTGCGCTGGAATCCTGCGGGATCGGACGTCGAATATGAAATCCGGGTACAACAGGGCGCGAACCTTCTGGCCGCCGGCCGCACGGCCGGGACCGCCTGGAACGTTCTTGACCTGACCCGGATGGAAAAAGGTCCGGCGGTGTGGATGATCCGGGCCTGTCGGGGGGCAACCTGCACGGAATTCGCGAATCATACGTTTGATTTGATTCTCGATGATGAACTGGATCCGCCGCAGATTTATTCGCCGGGCACGCAGTACGTGCAGGATGAGTAAATTCGCCGTTCGGTTCCTCCTTTAAACATAAAAATGAATTATAAAAATTTTAAACGATTGCGCGTCCATTCGGTCGCTGTCTGGATTCTGGGACTGACCCTGTTCGCCAGTTTCAACGGGCTCCAGGCGCAGGAAGACGCGAAGGCCATCAGCATTCGCTGGCAACCGGTGGCTCGCGCGATAGGCTATCAGATCCAGGTGCGCGACGAGGGCGGGACCGTCGTGGCCGATCAACTCGTGCGGGCCACGGTATTCGAACCGCAACTGAAACCCGGACGTTATTTTTATCGCGTCTCCGCTCTCGGGCCCGGGAATAAACCGGGTCAGTTTTCACCCTGGTTGCAGGTGAACGTTCTGCCGACGCGTGTTCCGGAGATCGGGCGGATCGAACCGAAAGAAGATACGCCTCAGGGGCGACGCATTCAAATTACCGGCCAGGGCTTCCAGTCCGAAAGTAAGGCTTTCCTGGTGCGCGGCGACGGTACCCGTCTCGAACTGCCGGTGGAACTCGTGGACGAGAGCACGCTATCAGTGTTCGTTCCCCCCGGTCAGGCGGACGGGGCCTATGATATCGAAGTCGAAAACCCGCGCGGTCTGAAAAAAGAACGCGAAGACGTCATTCAAATTGCCGGCGGGGAAGTCAGCGTTGATCGCAGCGCAAAGCGCGCGCCGGCGCCCGGTCGTAAGGAGGCCGGCGCATCAGAAGGGGACAACGCGGGAACGCAGGCCGGTCCCGACACGGTCCGGCCCGCGCCCGAACCGGGCGAACAACTCGAAGCGCTCTGGCGTAGCGCGCTGCTCCCCGGCTGGGGTCAATACTACCAGGGCCGCACGGGCATGGCCGCGGGTGTCCTGGTCGGGCAGGCGGCCCTGTACCGGAGTACGTTTCTGCGCACGCGTACGGCGCGGCAGGCGGCCGCGACGCATCGGACCCTGGTCCGCCAGAACCTGTACATACAGAATTATGATTTAACCCGAATGGATCAGCGGGACGATTTTTATCTCTGGCGACGCATCGCGGAGGTGCGGTCGCGCGAATTTGACGCGCGCCTGGTGGACCGTGAGGCCAACACATCCGGGAGTATCGCGGCGGCTTTTTATCTCTGGAACCTGCTCGATGTTTCGTTGTACGCGGGGGAAGGGGAAGACCAGGTCGGTCGCGGCGGGGCGCTCTGGCGCAGCGCGGTGCTGCCGGGCTGGGGCCAGTACGCGTCCGGCCGTCCGCTCGCCGGGGCCGCGTATTCGGGGGCTTTTTTCGTGTCCGTGGCCGCCGCCCTGACGGGAAGCGCCACCGAGCGTGAAATGCGCGCGTACCATAATAAAAACGAGAACGAGCGAACCTGGTTGCTGGAGGTTACTTCGGCCCGGGCCGCCGGCAACGACCACCTGCTGTTTTCGTACCGGGAATCGGCGCTCGAACGGCGCCGTCTGCACGAACTCCGGCGCGAAGCGCACGGTGCGATCGGCATGGCCGGCCTGGTTTACGCCGCCTCTCTCGCGGATCTGTTCGTTCCCTGGGAAGCCCTGGGCGGCGCGAACGAAGGCGCCGGCCTGTACATCGGCCCGACCGCCGACGGGCCGGCTCTCGGCCTCATGCTGCGATTTTAGCGGGACCCGGATTAATCCGGGTTTAGAGTCGTATTATTTCGGCTCTTCCCAGTCCCAGAAAAAATCCGCGTTGGTCATTTCCTCGGCCGGGGCTTCCACGCTGGCGTGGGCGGCGAACAAACCCGGGTTCGCGCGATCAAACAGAGCGACCTGGTCCTCCAGATCGGCGGTTTCTCCGGCCCAGTATTCCTCGGTTCCGAAGTGCCCAAAAGCCGCCGGAAACGCCGGATCCTCGAATCGCCTGGCGACCCAGGCCGCGTAGTGGATGTATCGCATCGAGCGTAAGGGTTCGATCAGACGCAACCAGGATTCGTCGAATTCGCGAAATTGCCGGTAGGCCTGGATAAAAATCGAACGCTGGCGCAGTCCTTCCTGATCGCGCGCGGGCACCAGCAGCCAGATATCCTGCACGGCGGGCCCGATGACAAAATCGTCGAAGTCCAGAAAAAACCAGCCCGCGTCCCCGTGCAGCAAATTGCCCAGATGACAATCGCCGTGGATGCGGTGGAGGGGAACGCCCACCGCGAGCGTACGGTACGCGTCAATGGTTTTGCGCGCGGCGGCTTCGTAGCGGGCGCGGCAGACGGGCGTTATAAAATCCCCCTCCAGGAGATGGGCGAGGTCATTTTCGCCGTACGTAGATTCGTTCAATTCCAGGCGAAATCGTGTCTGGCGCCCGCCGCCGGCGTTGTGGATCCGGCCCAGGAGGCGCCCCAGGATTTCCAGCTGCTCGTCCGAAAGTTCGTCGGGCGCGCGGCCCCCGGTACGCGGCCAGACCGCGAAAAAAATGCCGTCGGCCTTATGTAAAGTTGAGCCGTCGGGGAAACGGAGCGGGGCGCAGACGGGGATTTCCTGGGCCTGGAGATCGAATAAAAAATCATGTTCTTCCTGGATTTGCTCCTGGCTCCAGCGCCCGGGGCGATAAAATTTCACCACCACGTGCTCGCCGCTTTCCAGGCGAATATCATAAACCCGATTTTCCAGGGAGTTCAGCGCGAGGCAGTGGCCTGTGGTGGAATAGCCGGCCTGTTCGGCCGCGGCGAGCACCAGTTCGGGAGTGAGGCGGTAAAAAAATTCGTCCTGGCGCATGGCGGACAGTTTACGACAGGCGCGCCCGGCCGCAACAGTTTACACCGCGGCAACGACGGGTTTGAGACGCACCCGGACGACACCCGAATGGTGCGCGCCGTGTTTGACCGTAAAGAGCGCGAAAGTTCGCAGAGTCATGCCGCCGAAAATGCCCCTGAACCGGTCCAGTTCATCCTCGGTCCGGCGGCGAATGGCCTGTTTGAGCGCTTCCGCGGAGGTGAGCATTTCCTCTTCCAGTTGTTTTTTCAATTCCGGGCGAGGGGGCGCCCCTTTCTGGTAGTTGCCGTACGCGTAGTGGACGGGCCGGTTCGTGGCACGCAGGTCTTCAATCCGTAAATCAGGTTTGCCCGGACGGCCCAGTAAACCCAGAAACCAGGCCGGCGCCGCGATCCAGAGCGCGAAATAACGATTGGTCCGCGCGATGTGTTTCATGTTTTTCGCGATGGTCCAGCCTTCCGGGTACGCCGGGGCGGTGAGCAATTCATCCGGGACCTCACGAAGCAACGCGACGATGGCACCGTACACGGCGTCAATTTGCTGGCACATTTCCTCCCGGGTGGAACAGGAGGTAACGTCGGGAATCTGGCTCACACTGGAAAGAAGCAGGTCGGGGGGTGTCTTGCAAAGCATTTTTTTGCTTTTTCCTTGCCCGCAGATTCGTTAGATTCCTACCATCCACTTATGCTTCAGTTGCTCTGGAATCGCATCGCTTACAACGGCGTATCACTGCTCTCGGACCCTTCCGAACAAAAAAATATCGTTTTGCTCAATTCGCTGGCGGTGACCATTTCGTTCTTTTCGATCGGGACTCTGGTAATTTCCTCCCTTTTGCTGCCCGAATTTTTTCAGGTCAAATTTATCCCCATCGGTTACGCGGTATTGTGTTTCGGCACCATTTATCTCAACGGGCGCGGCTGGTTCGTGGCCGCGCGGGTGTATTTTGGAATCATTTCCATCCTGTTTTTAATCGCCACCAGTCTCATCATGGGCGGACCGTCCAATTTTCATTTTTACATCCTGACGGGCATGATGCTCCAGTTTTTTATTTTTCCCGCCGGGCAACGTTTCTGGATGCTCTTCGAGGCCATGGCCTTCCTGACCAGTTTTGTTGTTTTTGAACTGTATTTCAGGGAGACTCCGGGCACGCTGGGCCTGGACGGTGACGAAATGTCAGTCATGCGTACGATCAACGCGGTCGGCGCGTCCTTGCTTAATTTCGGATTCGCCGCTTACGTCAGTTCCACGTTTCACATTGCCGAGCGGTATTTGAACGCCGAAAAGGACAAATCGGAGCGCCTGCTGCTGAATATCCTGCCGGCTTCGGTGGCCGTTAAACTGCGCGAAAATCCGGATACGATCGCCGAACGGTTTGAGAACTGCACGATCCTGTTTTCGGATATCGTCGGTTTTACGGAGTTATCGCGCCATATGCCGGCCGTCGAAGTGGTCGGGCTCCTGAACGAAATTTTTTCCGCTTTTGACGATCTGGCCGAAAAGTACGGGCTGGAAAAAATCAAAACCATCGGGGATGCCTACATGGTGGTCGGCGGCCTGCCGGAACCGCATGTGGAGCACGCCGAACGAGTCGCGCAGTTCGCGCTTGACATGCTGGAAGTCGTGCGTGAATACCGGGAAAAGAACGATTACCCGCTGGAGTTGCGCGTGGGTATCAGCAGCGGGGACGCGGTGGCCGGCGTGATCGGCAAAAAAAAATTCGTGTACGACCTGTGGGGTTCCAATGTCAACACGGCTTCGCGCATGGAATCGCACGGTCTTCCCGGACGCGTCCAGGTCACCGAGTCCACGTATTCGCTTTTAAAAGGCAAATTTCGTATGGAAGAACGCGGCACGATCGAGGTTAAGGGCCTCGGGGCAATTCGCAGTTATTTGCTGTTACCGGATCCGATTTAAGTCGCTTTTTTAATTGTCGCAATGCGCCCGGACCGCTTGCCGGCGCGGGCGGTTCTGTTTACCAGCGTCGCCACCAGCGCGCCTGAATCGATTCCCCATTCGGGTGAACGGCGGGGCAGACAATCGGTTCGGAAAGATCGGTGAGCGTGATGTGAATCTGCCGCCCGTCCGTTGAGAAGGGAAACCTGGCGCGCGAACCCGGGTTCCGCGTAACGCCCAGGCTCACCCGATCCGGAGTCCGGCCGTTTTCAGTCAGGACGATGCCCTCACGCAGCGGGCCAATTGCCCGGAGCGATTGTTCGCCATGCACAAACACACGTGTCGGGGCGGTTTCGGGACCGAGGATGACGTCGCAGCGAAGGGTTTCCTGGTCGCAACCGTGCCCAAATATTTCACTAATTTTATTTTCTGATCCGTTAAGGCGAAATTCTCCGTTTGTCAGGATGGCTCCCGATTTCCTGTCCGCCGATCGAACGGGTTCCAGCCAGGCCACGTTTTTTAGGTGCAGAGCCCCGTTGAAAGCCAGGTCTTCGCCTTCTTTGCGGAGAATTCCGCGACCGGCGCAGGCCCAGGTGGAGCGACCGGGGGGCCTGAGCAGGATGACCTGGAGCTGGACATCTTCGGTTTTTTTCGGAAGATCGCCGGCTCCGTAACCGAAAAGATGGCCGCCAGCGCCGAAGGAATAATGGATAAAAAATCCCGATTCGGTTTGGATGATGCCCGGTCCGTTGAAACAATGCCGACCGGCGGCGGCGCCCGTAAGTTCAAAAACTCCCGCGCAACCGGGCCCAACCTCACCGGTGAGCGCGTCCTTCACGAAAGGAACTTCCCGGTAAACCAGAACCGTGGCGGCGAGCGCGCCCACGAATAAAAAGGCCGGGATCATAAACGGGGAATGTTTCACATTGCCCTCCTGCCCGTTGAAATCCGGTGACGGGTGTCAATGGGCAAGAACAAAATCGTTCAGGAATGGGCGCGAAGAGCCGGCGCGGGATCATGGAATGTCGCTTGCCATGCCTGGTGGCACCGGCCAATGGTAGCGAATGTTTGGGACCGGCGCACGTCCGCCCGGAGGATGGTGGATCCGGACGATCCTGCTCGCCGGTTGTCTGGGGTGCCCGGTTGGCGCGAGTCTGGGTGCCTTCGAACCCGGCACCATTCAGACGGGAGCAAATCCTGTTTATGGCCCGCCGGGCCTGATTGCGATTCGGGAGGACGCCACAGCGTCCCTGAGTTTCGCCGAAGCCCGGGGCGGGAACTTCGCCCTGGTATCCGACGTGGCGCCCTCCTTCGGATTTTCCGACGCGGCCTACTGGGTGCGGCTCCCCGTTGAGAACCTTTCCCCACGGGAGGACTGGCTGATTCAACTCGGCTCGCCGCGGCTGCGCAGCGTCACGTTTTTCGAAGAGAACGAATCCGGCGTGTTCCAGGCGCTGGAAACCGGCAGCGGTCGCACGTTCGCGAGCCGGGAACTGGACAGCCGGCACTTTCTATTTCGCGTAAAAATAAAAAAAGGTGAGACTCGCGTATTTTATTTTCGGGTCGCGTCCGAAACTTCCATTCAAATCTCCGTGCAGGTCTGGCAACCGGACGCGTTTCGTTCGTTTGAACTCCAGGAATCCCTGGTCTTCGGCCTCGTGCTTGGCGCGCACCTCCTTTTGTTCCTGTACAATATGGCGATCGGTGTGTATTTACGCTCCCGTGTATTTTTTGTGTATTCCGCTCTCGTTCTTTCCGCGATCTTTTTTTATTCGTCCACCTACGGCTTCGCGTTTCAGTATCTGTTCCCGAACCACCCTGATCTGGCCCTCAACGCCAATTTGATCGGGCTGGGGGCGCTCGCCGGCACGGGGGTTGAATTCGCGCGTATGATCGTCGATACATCGCGCTCCCGGTTTTTTGGCCTGGTTCTCAGGCCTTTCCTGCCCGTGATGTGTTTTTTACCCGTCGGTTTGTTTTTCTTCTCGTATGGCGAAATCGCGCGATCGATGATTCTTACCGCGGTTCTCAGCTTTGGGCCGCTGTTGCTCGTCACTCTGTACGGAATTATCAAACGGCAGGCGGGAGCCCGATACTTCCTGGTGGCTCTCGGCAGTTACGGAGTGGGGGTTGTCCTGTACGCTCTGGTGGGCCTGGGGCTTCTGCCGGTTACGGCTGTTACCCAGTACGGTCTGGTCATCGGCGCCACCCTTTCCGCCACGATTCTTTCGCTTTCCCTTGCCAATCAGGTTCGGATTCTCTGGGTCGATCGGGAGGCGGCCCTCGCGGCCAACCGGTTCAAGACCGATTTCCTGTCGGTGATGTCACATGAGATTCGCACCCCGCTCACGGCCATCGTGGGTATGTCGCGCCTTTTGACTGAGGACATTTCCCGTGCCGATCGTGAAACGTACGGGAAGGTCCTGCGCGAAAGCGGGGAACGCCTCGTGCATCTCGTCAACCAGGTGCTGGATTTCGCCCGCATCGAAGAGGGGAAGATCGTTCTGGAGCAGGCACCCTTTTCTACGTCGGAAGTCCTGGAGAACGTGGCCCATCTCTTCCGGCCATCGGCGGAGGCGAAGGGCCTCGCGCTTTCGGTCGTCAATGAATGCGCGGATGTCGTTTTCCTGGGTGATTCCGCGCGCCTTTCCCAGGTGCTCATGAATCTCGTCGCCAATGCCGTGAAATTTTCGGATCATGGCGAAATTAAAATCCGCGCCTGGAAAGAACCCGCGCGCGCGGGGCATTGTGTACCGGTGCACTTCGCCGTTGAGGACACGGGTATCGGCGTACCGGTCGAACAACGCGATTTAATTTTTAACAGCTTCGTGCAGGGGGACGCCGGCGTGGCCCGCCGGCACGGCGGTTCCGGTCTGGGCCTGACGATTGTCGACGGCATTGTGAAACTCATGGAAGGAACCATGCGCGTGGAAGACAACCACCCCCGCGGGGCGATCTTTCGCTTTTCGATTCCCCTGGAGGTATCGCGCACTCCGGTCACGCCGCCCCCGGCCGCTACAGAGCCCGCCGATGTTCGACCGCTGCGCATCCTGGTGGCCGAAGACGAAGAAGCCAATCGCCTGCTGGTGGGCGCGTTTTTACGAAAGGGTGGGCACACTCTCGAGTTCGCTCACAACGGCAAAGAGGCGCTCGCGTATTTCGAAACGAACACGTACGATTTGATCCTGGTCGATATTCAGATGCCAGAGATGGACGGACTCACCACCGTACGCCATATGCGCGCGTCCGCTTCGCCGAACGCGGACCTGCCCATTTACGCGATGACGGCCAACGCCCTGCCGTCTGATATCGCGAACAGCCGCGCGGCGGGGTTTACGGGGCATATCGCGAAACCTTACAAAAAAGAAGACCTGCTCGACATTGTCGCTCGCGCGGGCGCCGGTGAAATTTCCCTGGTCGATTTTCGGTAACCGGCGCGGTGGGCTCTTGTTTTCAATCGTCGTCCGGATCGTTTTTCTTTTGCCGCGCCTCCCGGCGATCATACTTCTCGCGCGCTTTTTGAATTTCGACTCGATTCGACTCGGCCCATCCGGCCAGGGCCATGACCGGTTCGAGCAGAGTGCGACCGGGGCCTGTCAGTTCATAGTCCACGCGCGGCGGCGAGGAGGGAGTCACGGTGCGACGGATCAGGCCGTCGCGTTCGAGCCCGCGTAACGTGAGCGTCAGCATCCGTTGCGAAATGCCTTCAATGGCGCGCCGCAACTCGCTGAACCGTCTGGACCCGTCGCCGAGCAAAACAATGATCAAAACGCTCCATTTATCGCCCACACGATTCAGGACATCCCGGGCCGCCGGGCAGGCTTCGTGCCGTATGTTTGAATGTTTACTGTGACCAGGTGACATCCATGTGCCTCCTTTCCGGATCCGTTTATGGTTACTATAATACTATTAGTCACTAAAAGTGACCAGTAACAAAAAAGTAACCTGGGACAAAAAATCGCCTTCGATTGTTCCCTGGCGGGAGAGACTATGACAGCTTCTTTTGATTCGAAATGGAAACTCAGGGCGGGCTACGCGCTCAGTATTCTGCCCATCGGCATGATGTTGATGAGCGGGGTAATGAAACTTACCAGGCAACCGGAACTGATCGAACAATTCGTTGGAAAATTTGGTTACGCCGAGGGAGCGCTCCTCGCGATCGGTCTGCTTGAAATCGCCTGCGTGATTCTGTACGCGATCCCGCGCACCGCGATGCTCGGCGCGGTTCTGCTCACCGGTTATCTGGGTGGCGCCGTGGCCACGCATGTACGCATCGGCGACGCATTCATCATTCCGGTCGCCATCGGTGTTCTGATCTGGGCGGGTCTGTTCTTACGTGAGCCCCGGCTGCGCGTGTTGCTCCCGCTTCGTTCAGTGGCCTGACTTGAATTTCCCGGTGGGCGCGCGCATCCGCGCCATAGAGTCGCGCGCCCTGTTGACCGGGAGGCGTTCAGTTTCGCCAGGATTTGCGCAGAGTTCATGCGCCGTTTTCGCCGTGGCACTCCGGCCCCTACGGCACCGCCTGGATTCTTCGCATTAAATCGCCCAGCGCCGGATCCCGCCCGGCGACCGTACGGTGCAGGGCCTGGACCCGGGCGCGAAACGGCTCCAGGTCCGGGCGCTGGACCCGCACGCCCATGGCCAGGGTCCGTTCGAACAGATCGGCCGTCATGGTCGCCCAGAGGACGCGCTGGTGGTCGCGCGAATGCGCCGCGGCTTCACGCAGGATCGCCTGGAGATCGCCGGGCAGGTTATCCCAGACGTTCGTGCTGATGACCAGGACATCGGGGGCGATGATGTGTTCGCTGAGCGAATAAAACTTCGCGACTTCGCCGTGGCGACTCAGGGTGAGCGCCGTAATATTGTTCTCGGCACCGTCGATGACACCCTGTTGCAGGGCCGTATAAATTTCGCCGTACGGCATCGGCGCGGGCGAACCGCCCATGGCCTGTAACATCTGAATCGCCGTGCTCGATCCCATCACGCGCATTTTCAGGCCGCGTAAATCCTCCGGACGCAGAATCGGCCGGGTTGCGTAAAACCCGCGCGCCCCGCTGTGGTAGTACGTCAGGCCGATGAAATTTTTTTCGCGCGAGGCCGCCAGCATTTCCGCGCCGATCGGACCGTCCAGCACCCGAAAGCATTGCTCCTCGCTTTTGAAAATGTACGGCAGATTGAAGACCGCGTACCGTGGCACGAACGATTCCAGCGAAAGCGACGAGACCTTCGTCATGGCCACGGCCCCGTATTGCACGAGCTCCAGCACCTCGCGTTCGGTGCCGAGTTGACCGTTCGGATACAACCGCAGACGATGACGGCCCCCGCTGCGCCGAAACACCTCCTCCGCCAGGAAAACCATGCCCCGGTGCACGGGGTGGTTTTCGTCCATGTTATGGGCCAGCATGAGCGTGCGGCCGCCGCTGGCTCCGGCGCGCTGTTCGAGACCGAAATACAGGAGCACGGCCGCGAGCGGCGTCAAAAACAGGAGAGCGCGGAGCGAGCGGTTCATACGCTTCAGGCGAAACGCCAGCGTTCCCCCGGTTGCCCGTTGATCGAAAGGCGCTGCGGTCGTTCTGATTTCACTTCGAATGATAATTCATTAAATATAGGCGTAAACGGGCCCTCTCGTTCGGCGCGGATTTCGACCCGGTCGTCTCCGGTGGCGATGTCCAGCCGCAATCGCGTCCATCCGCCACGTTCGTACGCGAGGCTCACGCCGTCGTCCTCGTACAGTTCCGTCTGGAACTTCGTGCCACGTCCGGGGAAGATCATTACACTTCGATCGGTCCCGCCGTCCGTAAACGCGCGGTGGTGGGGCGTGGTGAGGGGCAGAGCGTGCCCGGCTTTGACGAACAATGGAATACTTTCCAGGAGCACCGGTACCCGCAGGGTCTGGCCCCCGGCGAACCAGCGCCCCGAATAAAAATCGACCCAGCCTTCCGGCGCGCGGGGCAGATATACAGCGCGCACGGCGGCCCCTGGTTCCACCACGTTCGCCACCAGCAAGGAAGGGCCGAGCATAAAATCGTCGGTTTCCCGAAAACAGAGCGGATCGTCTTCATGATCGTGGAAGGTTGGACGCAGGATCGGTTCGTACTCGAAATGGGCGCGCGCGAGCAGGGTGTACAGATACGGCGCGAGTCGCAGTCGTAGCCGCATCGCCGCGCGAATGAGGGGCAGATGTTCCGGATACATCCAGGGTTCGGTTACGCTGCCGTCGCGGTTCCAGGAGTGAATGGTGAAGCGCGGATGAAAGATACCGTTCTGTACCCAGCGTACGAGCAGCTCCGGTTCCGGAGCGTCACCCGCGAAACCACCCACGTCGTGTCCGATGTTGAACATGCCCGAAAGCGAAAGACTCAGGCCCATCCGGATATTGTAGCGTAACGTCTTCCAGTCGGTTAGATTATCGCCCGACCAGGTCTGGACGTAACGTTGCATACCCGGCGCTCCCGAACGAGAGATCGCCCAGGGACGCAGAGTCGGAAACCGCCGGCGGTGGGCGCGGTACGAGGTCTGCATCATGAGCAGGGTCTGAACAGGCCGCAGGAGTTGTACGGGCAGGGGTGCATGTACTCCGTGACAGAGGGCGCGGTCGTCCCAGATTTCGAATTCGTTGTTGTCGTTCCAGACACCATCGACGCCGTGGCGGAACAAACGCTCCGTAATATTTTCGCGCCACCATGTTCGTGTGGCTGAATTGGTGAAATCGAGGTGAGACGCGGACGCGTCCCAGAATCGGGACACTTCCGGAAACTCTGGCGAATCTGAATCACGAATGAATAAACCGGCCGCCGCGGCCGCCCCGTACGCGGGATGATCCGTAAGGAGTACCGGTTTCACGTTCGCCGCCAGTTGGATCCCGGCCGCGTGGAAGGTCCGTGCCATCGCGATCGGATCAGGAAATTTCTCCCGGTTCCAGGTGAACACGTACCGCTTTGATCCAATCGAGGTGTAACCCGAGGATAATTGAAACGAATGGCAGGGGATGTCGTGGTGCTGGCAATTGCGCGCGAAGGTTTCGAGCAATTCCTGCGCGTTGGGGGCTTCGCTGTAGCCCATGGTCGATCCGGAGTAACCGAGCGACCAGCGCGGGCCCAGGCGCGTGCGGCCGGTCATCCACGAGAACGTGCGCGTGATGGCGCGAATCTCCGGCGCGAACATCAGATACAGATCGAGATCGCCCGCGGGGGCGCGGTACGAAAAAAATTCTCCGTGGTAATTGTCCAGCTCCTGGCCGGTGTCAAATACGACCGGGCTCAGGTTATCGTAAAACAAACCGACCGAAGATCGCGCGCGCTTCAGGATTAAAAACGGATAATGTTTGTACAGCGGGTCGGTCGTTTCCGCGTCGTATCCCAGGGCGTCCAGGCAGCGCATTTCAAATCGCCGTCCGGCGCGGTCCAGGTTCCCCGATTTTTCCCCGAGGCCGTAGAACCGGTCGCCGGCCTCCCGTTTCCAGAGGTTCCAGACGCGGTCGTCCCGTCGCCCCAGCGAAAGAAACCCGGTCGGCGTGCCCGAGAGCACGGGAGAGGCATTTTCGCCATTTCGGATCATGAAAAATTCTACGTAAAAAGGGCAGGCGTGCACGAGCAAACGCACCGCGTCCGTTTCGACCCACCAGTTCGAACCCTCCGGTCGTACCGAAAAAATCGGACGCGGGAACCCCGCCGCGCTGAGCCGGGGCCGGCCTGAGTACGGGAGTTCGGGCGCGCCCGGGCAGACGCTCCAGGTTCGGTCCAGGCGCAGGGCACCGTCTTTTAAAAGAAGCAGGCGTAATAGATTCCGGTCCAGGACCTGGACCATGAGCGTATGCGCGTCATCCAGTGTGAACAGGACATGCTCCGTTGACGTGGCCCGCCACCGCGCGCTCCGAACGATTTTCATTCGATCAACCCCAGCAGGCGCGGCAGAAACAGCGATAATTCGGGTACGAAAGTAACCAGAAGCAGAACCAGGACCAGCGCGGCGTACATCGGCAACAGATGCGCCAGGACGTTTTTGATTTCGACGCCACCGATCGAAGCGCCGACGAACAACACGCTACCCACGGGCGGTGTGCAGATGCCGATGCAGAGATTGAACACGAGCATGATCCCGAAATGGACCGGATGCATTCCGATGTTTTGCGCGAGCGGTAAGAGAACCGGTGTAAGGATCAGGAGCGCGGGCGTCATGTCCATGAACGTGCCGATGACGAGTACCATGACGTTGAGGATCAATAACAGCGCGACCCTGTTGTCCGCGACTGGTTTCAGGGCGCTCGAAATCCAGGCGGGCAGTTCGGCCGCCGCGAGCACCCAGCTCATCGCCATGCTTGAACCGACCAGAAATAGAACGATTCCGGTTGTCAGGACGCTGTTAAAAAAAATCGCCGGCAAATCGCGCGGACGGAGTTCCCGGTAGAGCAGGCCGAGAGCCAGGCTGTACACGACGGCAACGGCCGAAGCTTCGGTGGCGGTAAACGCGCCCACGATAATTCCACCGATCACGACGATCACGAGAAAAAGACCGGGCACCGCGGCAAACAAATTCCGGAGCGCGACTCCGCGCGCGATTTTCGCGTGGGCCGAATACCCGCGTCGCAGCGCGAGGATCGCGACGACGGCCATGATTCCGATCCCCCAGAGAATTCCGGGCAGATACCCGGCGACAAATAGAGCTGCCACCGAAGTTCCGCCGCTCACCAGCGAAAACAGGATCAGGGCACCCGAGGGGGGAATTAATAGACCGCTGGGACTGGAGGCGATGTTGACGGCGGCAGTGAAATTCGGATCCATGCCTTCCCGTTTCTGGACGGGGGCCATGATTCCGCCCACGGCAGCCGCGGCCGAGACCGCCGAGCCGGAAATCGACCCGAAGATCATGTTCGCGAGCACGTTCACGTGCGCCAGCGCGCCCGGCAGCGGACCGCCGATAACCCGCGCGAGTTCGATCATTCTCCGGGCGATGCCCCCGCTGTTCATGAGATTGCCGGCCAGGATAAAAAACGGGATGGCCAGAAGTCCGAAACTATCGAGAGCGGTGATCATCTTCTGGGCCAGGACGCTCGCGGCCACGTTGGCCGGAAACAGAACCAGAAGCGCCGCGCAGGCCGCCAGACCAATGCTGTAGGCCACGGGCAGCCCCAGAACGAGCAGGATCACGAACGATCCACAGAGAACGATCAGAGCCGTTGTTTCCATACCCTCGCGCCCGGTTCAGGTTTCGCTTGATTCTCCAATAAATTCGAAATAGGCGAAAACTAAAACGAAGAGCGCGCTGAGCGGCGCCGCCAGATACACCAGGCCCACCGGAATCCCCAGCACGGGGGTGGTCTGGTCCAGGCGGGTGACGATCTGGATCATGCGCAGTCCACCCAGCAAAAAAAACAGGGCGAAGAGCGCCGTGAACAGCGCCAGGATTCGCCGCAGGCGGTTTTTCGCGCCGGCGGCCAGGGACTGGCTCAGAAAGTCGATGGCCATGTGAGCCTTTTCGCCGGCGGCGCAGGCCCCGCCCAGCATGCCCAGCCACATGAGGAGGATCCGGGCCAGTTCTTCGCTCCCGGTGGACGGATCGGCCAGGAGATGGCGCGAAATCACCTGCCAGAGTACGATCAGGAGCAGGCCCGCCAGATTGGCGATGGCGATCCAGCGGAGGGTCCATTTCAGAAAGAGTAACATTTCGTTAAAAAATTAGTTTATAGTAAATTCGCGCATTCGCGCGACGAACCGTCCGGTCTGACGCGTGATTTCCGCGAAATCACCGGCGGCGATCAAGTCGTCCTGTAACAGGGCCCCGCCGACTCCCAGGCAAAACGCGCCCGCTTCCAGAAACGGGGCGATGGTCTCCAGGCGAACACCGCCCGTGGGCATCAGTTTCAGGCCGGGAAACGGGCCGTGGAGATCTTTGAGATAACCCGGGCCGAACACCCCGGCCGGGAAAAGTTTGAGGAGTTCGCAGCCCTGGTCCTGGGCGTGTTTGATTTCGGTGGGAGTCAGCACGCCGGGAATATAAAGAACGCCGCCCTTGCGCGCCACCGCGAGCACCCGTTCGTCAAAACCGGGTGAAACAAGAAACGCGGCCCCCGCCTCGCAAGCTTCGCGCGCCTTCTGTTCGTTCAACACCGAGCCGGCGCCGAGCAGTCGGTCGCCGGTCTGGCTTAAAGCGCGAAGCGCCTGGATCCCGTGTTCGTTATTTACGGCGATTTCAAGGCCGCTCAGTCCGCCTTTCGCGAGCGCGTCGGCGATTTTGAGGGCTTGATCGACAGAAGTGGAACGGACCACGGCCAGGAGCCGGCCACGCAGGCGGGCGATCATCGCAACAGGCTCCCGTTGTCGGGGGGCGGTTCCGGCGTGCGCGCGGTCAGAAAATCGCCGGGGACGGTATGTTTGAGCGCGGCGCAGTACGCGGCGAAATCGATCGTGTCCTGCCAGGACCGTTTTTCCAGACGCGCGCGAATGAAACCGGCCGCGAGCGCGTCACCCGCGCCGATCCGGTCGACGATTTCCAGTTGAAAGCGGTTGGAACGAACCGCCGCGCCCTCCACGAGCGCGACGGCGCCGTAGGCCTGGGATCTATATTCGCCCGAACGTTCGGAAAGAACTACCGCGCGAAATTTAAATCTTGCCAGAACGCGTTCGATGGCGGCGTAATGCTCCGCCTGGCCGGCGGGCGGCAATTCGACTTCGAACAGCGCGCCGATGTCCGCGGCCGAACAGAACAGGACGTCCACGTGCTCCAGGAGCGGGCGTTGCAACTCGCGCGCCTCCGCGATGGACCAGACCGTACGGCGAAAATTAAAATCGTACGAAACCGGAATGCCGCGCGCGCGCGCTCGTTCAGCGGCCTGGCGGATGTTCGCGCGACAGGCCGCGCTCAGACCCGCGGTGATTCCGCTCGTATGAAACCAGGTGGCGTCGGTGAGCAACAGGTCCCAGTCGAAGTTCAAATCCGTACGTTCACCGAGAACGCCCTTCTGTCGTTCGATTACGCGCGAAGGCCTGGGGGCGGCACCCTCTTCGAGGAGATAATAACCCATGCGTCCGTCGGCCCGGAGAACGCTGCCGGTATCGACACCGGTGCGACGAATCTGTTCGAGAACGAGATCCCCGATTTCGCGATCGGGCAGACACGACACCCAGCGCGCTGCCAGGCCCTGGCAGGCCAGCGCGACAGCCACGTTCAGTTCGGACCCGCCGAGAAAAAAATCCAGGCGCCCGGCCTGGGAAAAATACATCGGACCGGGCGTTGAAAATCGCAGCAGAGCTTCGCCGAAGGTCAGGATCATCGGGTCGCTCACCAGTGATACATGGTGCCGTCTTCCAGACGATTCACCGGTAGATAAGCCCGTTTGTATTCGTAGCGCGCGGCGAGCGATTCATCGAGGTCCACCCCCGCGCCGGGTTCTTCGCCAGGAAATAAAAACCCTTTTTCAAAGCGATACGAATGCGGAAAGACCGCGTCCGTTTCCCCCGTGTGGCGCATGTATTCCTGGACGCCGAAGTTGGGAATCGAAATGTCGAAGTGCAGGGCGTGGGCCATGCAGACCGGCGAAAGATCCGTGGCGCCGTGACACCCCGTGCGGACGTGGTACAGATCCGCCAGCGCGGCGATGCGGCGCAGGTGCGTGACCCCGCCCGCGTGTACGACCGTCGCGCGGATGTAATCGATGAGTTGTTCCTGGATGAGCGTACGGCAATCGTGAATCGAGTTGAACACCTCGCCCACCGCGAGCGGGGTCACCGTATGCTGGCGAATCAGACGAAAGCCTTCCTGGTTTTCGGCCGGTACCGCGTCCTCCAGCCAGAACAGCCGGTATTCCTCCAGGGATTTGCCAAGGCGCGCGGCTTCGATCGGCGTCAGGCGGTGGTGCACGTCGTGCAACAAATGCGCTTCAAATCCGAATTTTTCGCGAATTCGCGCAAACAGTCCCGGTAAAAAATCCATGTACTTCGTGGTGGACCAGATGTTTTCGGTGGGCATGTCGTTGTCGGCCGGTTCGTAAAACATACGATCGTTCGAAACCCCGTACGTGGAGGGCAGGCCGGGGATGCCGGACTGGACCCGGATGGCCTGGTAACCGAGTTCGCGGTAACGGGCGACTTCATCGATCACGGCCTCGGTGTCCGTCCCGTTCGCGTGACCGTAGACCATAACGGCGTTACGACATTTTCCACCCAGAAGCTGGTAGAGTGGCAGACCGGCCACCTTCGCTTTGATATCCCAGAGGGCCATGTCCACCGCGGCGATCGCGCTCATGGTGACGGGACCGCGCCGCCAGTACGCGCCGCGGTACAGAAACTGCCAGATGTCCTCGATCTGATGCGGGTCGCGACCGATCAAACACGGGATCACGTGATCCGTTAGATACGAAACGACCGCCAGTTCGCGCCCGTTGAGCGTGCCGTCCCCGAGGCCGTACACGCCCTGGTCGGTTAAAATTTTGAGCGTGACAAAATTCCGTCCGGGACAGGTGACGATGACTCGGGCTGCGGTGATTTTCATGGGCTGTTTAATCGTTGAGATTTATACTTCAGCGGTAGATCGCAATTTCAGAGAAATACTTACCACGGGGATCACGGGGACACGGAGGGTGAATTCTCCGTTTCGGATTTCAGAACGTTCCGGAACGTTGAAATTCTCTGAATGAATGGTGCTCCCTGTGACCCCCGTGCCCCGGTGGTTTAAAAATTCGCGTTGGAAGTCACCGACCGTTGTAGGATTAATTCGAATAACCGGCTGTTGAATGCCAGCAGTCCTGGTAGGGCCAATTTTCTCAATTTTTAGATTTTTCATATGGCAGCGGGTTGCCCCAGATTAGCGGTGCCAGCCCCTCGGGTAAAGAGAAAAAACCCCGGCGGGAAGATTGTTTACACGCCAGCCCGCGAAAAATTTCGTTTATCATGAGTCAGCTCCTGCACCCCGATCGGCTGTTCCCGGCTGAAGTCGAAACGCGTTCCATCGCGCGGCGTCTGTACGCGCGCACGGAAGGCCTGCCCCTGGTGTGCCCGCACGGACATACCGATCCCGCCTGGTTCGCGCGCGATGAGTTGTTTCCGGATCCGGTCGATCTTTTACTTTTACCGGACCACTATCTACTGCGGATGTTGTATTCACAGGGCGTCGATCTGGAAAGCCTCGGCATCGGCGCGCACGGCGGAACCGGTACGGGCGTCGAAACCGATCGCGCGGCCATCTGGGAACGCTTCGCCGCGAGGTATTATCTGTTTCGGGGTACTCCATCGGCGCTGTGGCTCGACTGGGTTTTCGCGCGGGTCTTTGATCTGGAAGAGCCGCTCACCGGGGCGACGGCCGCTCTTTATTACGATCGGATGACGGACTACCTGCGGCGGGAAACGTTTCGGCCGCGCGCGCTTTTCGAACGATTTAATATTGAGACGATCGCCACGACCGACTCGCCCCTGGACACGCTGGAGCATCACCTGGCAATCGCTTCGAGCGGCTGGGGCGGACGGGTCATTCCCTGCTTTCGGCCGGACACCTGCCTGGATCCACAGCGTCCCGATTTCGCCGCGAATATCGCGCGCCTGGGCGAACTTACGGGGGAGGACACGGCGACCTATCCAGGATACCTGGCGGCGCTGCGCGCGCGCCGCGATTATTTTAAGTCCCTGGGGGCGACTTCCACCGATCACGGCCATCCTTCCTCCGAGACCTTCGTGCTCGATCGTACGCATGCGGCGCGCCTTTTTGACAGAGCCCTGCGCGGCGAGTTTTCGAACTCCGAGGCGGACGTGTTCCGCGGGCATATGCTGGTCGAGATGGCCCGTATGTCCCTGGACGACGGACTGGTGATGCAACTGCATCCGGGTTCGTATCGAAATCATAATGCGGATCTTTTCGCGAAATTTGGACCGGACCGGGGCGCCGACATCCCCGTGCGCATGGAGTTCACCCGCAATCTCAAGCCCCTCCTGGACGAAGTGGGCAATGAAAAAGAGTTCACGCTGATTCTGTTTACCCTCGACGAGTCGACCTGTGCGCGCGAGCTGGCGCCCCTGGCCGGCCACTATCCCTGTCTGCGGCTCGGTCCCGCCTGGTGGTTTCACGACAGCCCGGAAGGCATGCGCCGCTTTCGCGAATCGACGACTGAAACGGCCGGATTTTACAATACGGTGGGATTTAACGACGACACGCGCGCGTTTTTTTCGATTCCCGCGCGCCACGATATGGCCCGGCGCATGGACGCGGGATTTCTCGCGCGGCTCGTGGCCGAGCACCGGCTGCGCGAGGACGAGGCGGCCGAGGTCGCCGTCGATCTGGCGTACAATCTCGTTAAAAAAACGTACAGGCTCTAAAATCGCAAAAAAGTGTAAAAAAATATTCTACGCGAACCTGTGCCGTGCTTCACGCCAGACTGTAAGATAATATCGATACCGTCGGCGCTGGCGGTCCAGGTCCTCGCCGAAGCTGCGGTCGTCGGTCGTGTAAATGCGCGGCACGGCCAGTTCCTGGATCGACAGTCCATAACGGGCCGCGAAGGCCCAGAATTCCATCGGGAAGGCGTAACCCGTCACACAGAAAAGGTCCGGCTGGACCTTTGCCAGGCGGTAGCGTTTAAATCCGCAGAACGTGTCGGTGAGGTCCCAGCCGCATTCACGATTAATCCGCGCGGTGATGCGCGCATTGATCTGGACGCGTTGCTCGGGCGCGAAGCCGATATCGCGCGAGTCCGGCAGGTAGCGCGATCCGGATACCACGTCCACGGTCGGATCGAAAACAACGAAGCGGGCGAGGTCTTCGGGGCGGTGCTGCTCGTCGCAGTCCATGGTGATGAGATACCGGAAGCCGGCCGCCTGGCCGTAGCGCATGGCTTCGATTTGCGTGGCCCCGTAGCCCAGATTGCGCGGCCGGTGGCGGACGAGCAGACGGGTGTCGTGGGCCGCCAGTTCGTCGAGAATCGTCGCCGAACCGTCGGTGGAGCCGTCGTTGATCAAAAGGATGCGTGTGATTTCCGGTGGCAGGTGGCGGCAGGTATTGCTCAGGACCGAAACCAGACTGTTTTCTTCGTTAAAAACGGGGATGACCAGTAGATGTGACATCAGGAATTCTGTTCTGAAAGGACACTATTAATGACGCGATCCGTGGCGCGTGGTTCCAGAATTTCGCGATTATTTCGGCGTCCGCGCTGGGGTCTGGCCCTGGCGGGCGGGGGGTGCAAGGCCTTTTTTGGCCTGGGCGTGGCCCACTATTTACTGAAAACAGGCGCCCCGATCACGAGCATGGCGGGCACATCGGCCGGATCGGCCATGTCCCTGGCGGCTCTGGCGGGAGAGGCCGAAAACGTGGTGGAATACTTTCGCATGGCCACCGCGCGCAACCCTGCCAATTTTTACTGGTCGAAGTTTTTCCTGGGCCAGCGGCCCTTTCCGCACGAGCGCATGTACCGCCGTACGCTGATGACGTACATGAACGGGGATTTTTTGCGGAAGACCCGGGTACGCGTGGCCGTAAACACGCTGCTGGTTCCGGAACATCTGTATCCCACGGTCTGGAAACGCGCGAAGTTGCTCGCGATTCTGGCCAGTGCGTTTCGCAAGGAAAACGAACTGGCCGCGCGGGGAACTTATAAACGCATCGCCGGTCCGCTGGCGCTGGAGTACGGCCTCCAGGAAGTTGTGTTTCGGAATGAAGATCTGAATTCCGATCAGATGATCGTCGACGCGGTCATGGCGGCGAGCAGTGTTCCGCCCATGGTCCGTTTTCAAAAAGTACACGGGCGTTATTTTCTCGACGCGGGCCTCTATAACAATCTGCCGGTCGCGCATCTCGATCCCGCCTGCGATCTGTGCATCGCGGTGTACTATGAACCGATTTCGCGCGGTCAACTGGAACAATCGGGCGATGCCGACGGTCGCCATGTGGAGTATGTCGCGCCCGCGGGCCAACTGCCGATCACTACCTGGGACTACACGAATCCGGACGGGATCGACGCCGCGTTTCGTATGGGTCTGGTGGCGGGCGAAGAATTGTTACGGCGACTGGAGAAACACGGTTGGTATTGAACACGTTCGCTGGTTTATGGACCGGTTCACTGACATTCGCGATCCTGTTGGTTTGCGCCGGCTGTCGCGTGTTGCCTCCGGTGGAACCGCGACCAGAACTGGCGGCGCTCGGCCTGGAGTTGCGCTTGCATGTCGAAGTCTTCGGTATCGTTCCATCCGATCAGATTCCTGCCACGATTCTTTTCGCGCGCGTCGGCGCGGGCCAGGAACCAACCGCGGCGGGCAGCGTGCTGCCCGCCACCTGGAGCAGGAAAGATCGATTTTATCTATTGAACGCGGCGCCGGGTTTTCGTACCTGTCCGATCGCCGCGGCTACCGGAGCGAGCGCGCAGAATTCGAACATCCCGGGCACCGCGCAGGCGCGCGTCGAGTATACATTTTTGCCGGCGAAGCTCGTCCAGGCGCTCTGTCGCGAAAACCTTCCACCAGGCCATTTCACTTTTTTGGGCAGGGTGCGCCTCGGGCGCGCGAGCGACAGATCGGTCGTCGACCCGGTTCAGAAACATTTTATGGAAATCGTTCAGCCCGGCTCGACCGCGCGCCTCGGCGAAACCTTCGGCCCCCCGGTCTGGCCGGGGTCGGCCCGGGATTTCACCGTCGACGACACCCGTGCGGCGGCTGACGCCTTCCTAACAAATGCGCGAGAAGATTTTAAAAAGACACAATGGGCGAACTGGTTGGCGGAACAGGCAATAACTCCGACTGCGCCTTAAGGGGGTGATAATATACCGAGCATTCCGGAATAGTCGGTTTTTTTTGGGAGCAAGGGTGATTAAGGTCAATAACTTTGCCCTGCAAATACTTTTTTTCGTCTGAAGTTGGCACACCGGCTTTTCCGTAAAACGCGAAGGGCCGATCCCCCACTTTCAATTTCACACACTTGCTTTTTTTTCGTTGCAAGTTTGACATGCGACCAAGCGGGTAGGCTTGGCGGGTACAACCCAAATGCTTGCCCGGCACTAAACGAGGACCCCTCCTCGAACCCGCGCGCAATATTCTCCGGGGATAAGGATTTTCCTGTGACCGAAAAGGAAATTCTCACAAACATCGATAGTATCTCCGTAGAGGAAATCCTGAAACGATTGGCAGCGTACTTCAAATTCGTTTCTGCGGGCTCCGGGGCCGATCCCTCAACGGAGCTTGATTTTTCTCAGGGAGGAGGGCACTTACATGCCGAACCAGCCTATCCTCGGATCCCGAAAAAGTATGAGAACCCCCCGCTGGTTCCATATGATCGGAGTTGGGAATATGCTCCGAATCAGGAAATTTTGCGGCGTCGGTTGCAGATTCGCCCCGCCACGGAAAGGGTCTCTGTTCTGGCGCTGGGCCATCCTTCGCCGAATTTTTCACAGGTAAGCGTGATAAATACCCGCCTGCATTACATCAGTACCATTATTGTTCGAGAAAAACCGGAAGCAATCTGGTCTTTGATGGAAGACGTGCTGTATACAAATTATGCCCGTTTTCAGGATCTACTTCTGGGGAATAACCCCCAATTGGATCTGCGAGATTTTCGATTTCAAGGAGAATTCCCTTCCGACGAGGAATTAAACCCGGAAGACTATGAAAGTAAATGCGGTGAGTCCCTCCTGGCGGAGGAACAGATGAAAGAGATATTGAACGGAATACAAGAGCTGATTGCAGCGGAAGGGGATCAAAGCGAAAAAAATGAATATGAGTATTTCTCGGAGGAGGAAGAGGGCGGCATCCGCCAGGAGATAAAAGTTTACTACTCGTGGGATGATTTTCTTTTTCCACACAACCGCGAGTTACCCTTTCTTCACGGCATGTACTTTGGGCATTATGGGAATCAACTGGTCCATTTTGAAAAAGCTCCGGATTCCGGAAGCCGGATTATTTCTTTTTCCATGAGCACTCCCTGGTTCAATGTGGCGGAACTGCCTTTCGTGGCCCCCGATGACGTCGCTCTCCGAAAAATTCTGGCCGGAGTGTGGTATCTGCGGATGACTCATGTTGCCGATATCCCGCACCCGGACCTGTTTGATAAAGGTCCATGGGTGTTGCCAGACGCGTATGATTCAATCATCCGTGAATTGTCCGACTGGTTTGCCCGCACATTTTGAGAGACAGAATGGATGGGAATTCAGAGGGACGATTTTCAATGACAATCCCGCAACGACGCAGTAACGCGAAATGAACAGAACTAACACGAAGGATGTTGTCCTTCGCCGACCGGCTCACCAAAACTAAGCCAGCCCTTCCCACGCGCCCTGGTCGAAATCGCGCAGGGAGTCCAGTCTCAGATCGGCGAGTTCGAAGCGCGCGTCGGACCGGTGCGCCGCGTCCGGGACGGCCACGCATTTCATCCGCGCGGCCTTTGCCGCGATCAGGCCGTTCAGGGAATCCTCAAAGACCAGGCACGCCGTCGAAGCCCGTTCCAGATCGGCCGCGGCGGCGAGGAATACGCCGGGGTGGGGCTTGCCGAAGGGTTCGTGCTGGGCCGACCTTACGCTTGCGAACATCGGTCGTAAACCGAGCGCGTCCAGGGCCGCTTCGATTACGATTTCATAGGAAGAGGACGCGAGCGCGAGCGGGAGACCCCGTGTGCGAAAAAACTCGATCGTTTCCGGCACGCCCGGCAGGGGTTTGCCCGCCGTACGCATGCGCTGCATGACCGCTTCCATGACGCGCTCGGCCACACGTGGTCGCGGATGGCGCTCTTCGTCCCAGGGAAAACGCGTGGCCCAGTGATCGATGACTTCGTGCAGGATGAGGCCCATCGTTTGCGGGCACATCGCGCGCGTCAACGGCACGCCGATCGACTGGAAGACTTCGACCTCCGCCTCCTGCCAGAAGGGCTCCGAATCGATCAGAAGGCCGTCGAGATCGAAGATAATCGCCTGGATGGGATGCGCTCTCAGTAGGTTCCGTCCCAGATTTCCAGATACTTTTCGCGCACATCCGCGCGCATTTCGCCGGCGTACTCTCGCGGGAGCTGATTTACTTTCGGCACTGAGTGCGACCCTTCCCTAAATTAAGGAAACCTATCGTCACCAGAATGTAAAGAAAATTTTGACGGCCGCGTGCTGAACCGCCGGGCGGGATTGGTCGTTGACCGGGAATTCGTCACTCTGGATTCTGACTGCCTATGGCGCGACCCCGACCTTCCTTCTGGCCCCGACGAATTCTCTTACTCTTATTGACAACCGTTCTGGCGGGCGCGGTCATCTATAATTTTTTTCCGCGCCTGGCTCTGAAGGGCCTCTCCATAGGATACGCGTTGCGTTCAGGGGTAACCGAGAAGACGATCGATCTGAATGGTTACCCTGTTCCCTACTTCGAGGGTGGACAGGGCCCGGCACTCCTTATGGTCCACGGGTACGGCGATTCGCACATCGCGTTTTTGCAGTCGGCCCGCTGGCTGACGCCGGCGTACCGGGTTGTGCTGCCGACCGTGCCTGGCTTCGGTGAAACCGCTCACGATCCCGCGCGCGATTACAGCATTCGCGGTCAGGTTGAATTCCTGCGCACGTTCACCGACGCGCTGGGTATCCCGTCCTTTGATCTGGTGGGAAATTCCATGGGCGGTCATATCGCCGCGGCGTTTACGCTGCGGTATCCAGAGCGAGTCCGCAAGCTCGTGCTGCTCAATCCCGCGGGCCTGCGCGTGGACAATCCCGTCCCCTATGAACCGGTCCAGTCGCCGATTCGAAATGAAGAAGACTGGGACCGATATCTTTCCGATGTGTTTTACAAAAAACCCTGGGCGCCCGCCCCGTTCGTGCGCCTTTTTATAGAGAACAGTCGCAAAAATTTTGAGTGGAGCAATTTTCTACGCGCGCAAATCCGCGCCGGTGAGGATTATATTCTGAACGATCGAGTTGGCGATCTGGCGCTGCCCGTCCTGGTTTTCTGGGGGCGACACGACCGGGTCATTCGTCCGGTGCACGCTCCGCAGTGGGAACGGCGGGTGCCAGGCGCTCGCCTGATCCTGCGCGAAGACATCGGCCACGCGCCCCAGTACGAACAACCGGAAGACACCGCGCGTATGATCGCAGATTTTCTGCGCGAATGAAAGGAATAATTTTCTGAACCCGGGAGAGGCTGAGTGGGCCAGAATCAGTTCGATCTGATCGTCATTGGCGGGGGCATCCTCGGCACCTTCCACGCGTACCATGCGCTTGCGGCCGGTAAAAGCGTCGCCCTGTTCGAGCGCGACGCGAGCCCCCGGGGCGCGAGTGTGCGCAATTTCGGCCAGGTCGTTCCGTCCGGCATGGCACCGCGCTGGCAATCGCTCGGGCGCCGGTCCCTTGAAATCTACAAATCCATCCAGTCCAGATTCGACATCGGCCTGCGCGCCAACGGTTCGTTCTATGTCGCTTCCGACGCGGGGGAACGAAAATTAATTGAGGAACTTTATAAAATAAATCAATTAAATGGCTATCCCTCGGAATTGCTGGAGGCGTCCGACTGCCTGCGGAGAATTCCGGCGCTGCGTGCCGAAACCTGCCAGGGCGGTCTGTTTTTCCCGGACGAAGTTTCGGTCAACCCCCGTCTCCTGGTGGGTCGCCTGCACGAATTTTTGCGGACCAATCCCCGGTTCGTCCATTTTCCCGCGCGTCTGGCGCGCGCGGCCGAACCCGAAGGCGAGGGAGTCCGGGTTGTCGACGGGAGGGGGACGAACTATTTCGCGTCAAAGGCGATTATTTGTTCGGGAGACGAATTTCGTGTCCTTTTTCCGGAACTCTTTCTGGCGAGCGATCTGGAACTCGTGAAGTTGCAGATGGTGCGCCTCGGGCCCCAGCGCGTCAGAATTCCGGGCAATATCCTGACCGGGCTTTCGATACGCCGGTATGAAAGTTTTCGCGAATGTCCTTCTTACAGCGCGGTGAAGGCGAACGAGGACCCGCGCAGTTTCTGGAAACAGTGGGGCATTCACATTTTATTCAAACAGGAGGACGACGGCACGGTGATCCTGGGCGATTCACACGAATACCTGAACGCTGGTGCGGCCACGGACCCGGGTTTCGATTTGCGTTCGGATATCAATGAATATTTCGTTTCGGAAGGGAAGAAAATTCTCACGCTGGACCACTGGAACATCGAACAACAATGGTACGGGGTCTATACTCAGTGTAAAACGCGCGACGTGTTCGAAGCGACGATCGCGGATCGAATTTTTGTAATTACCGGCATCGGCGGCAAAGGCATGACTGCCAGCGCGGGGTTCGCTGAAGAGAACATCCGGAGGATTTTGCGTGTCGATTAAGATGATCGTCTTCGATATGGCCGGCACTACGATCGACGAAAATAACGTCGTCTATAAAACTTTACGGCAGGCCATCCAGAACGCCGGATTCGACGTGTCCCTTGAACAGGTTCTGGAGCTGGGCGCGGGCAAAGAAAAAAAACAGGCCCTGACCGACATCCTGACCAGGTGGTTCGACGTTCGCGACCCCGCGCGGATCCGGACGATTTTCGCGCGTTTCGAAAACGATCTGGATTTGGCGTATCAAACGCTCGACGTTCGGCCGATGCCCGGCGCGGAAGATGTTTTTCAGGAACTAAAACGGCGGGGCATCCGGGTTACCCTGAACACCGGGTATTCGCAGGTGGTGGCGGAAAAGCTACTGAGAAAGGTCGCCTGGGAGCCTGGCGAAACTTTTGACGATCTGGTGACCGCCTCCCAGGTCAACGAAGGGCGGCCCGGTCCGGCGATGATCCAGCTCGCGATGCGGCGTGGTTCCATACAAAATCCCGCGCTGGTCGCCAAGGTCGGCGATTCAATCATCGATATTGAAGAGGGCAAAAACGCGCTCTGCGCACTGAGCATCGGGATCACGACGGGCGCGCACACGGAAGAGCAACTGCGCGCGGCCGCCCCCGATTTTATCATTCACAATTTGAATGAACTGCCGGGGATTCTGGATGGAGCGGCCGATGCGTAAGCGGGCCACGCGAACTGTTCTTCTGGCGCTGCTCTGCTTGCCTGGCTCCTGCGCGGCTCCGCTTGAAAAATTGAATACAGAGGGGCTGCGTTATCCCCTTTTGATCCTGGAACCAGTTTCCCTGGTAGATCTGCAGGCGCAGGAGCCAGTTGTTCGGCGAAACTGGCGACTTATCATCCGGGACGGGAGTATTCTTTATGTCGGACCGGCCGGATCGTTTCCCGCACAGCGGAACCCGGCATTCGATTTTTCCGGCGCCACGGTGCTGGATCTGAACAACCGGTATCTCGTTCCCGGCCTCGCGGATGGGCACGTCCATATTTCGGATGAAAACGATTTGTTATTATTTCTCGCGAATGGGGTCACCACCGTCCGCTCCATGGGCGAATCGACGGGGATGGGTCGCTGGCTCGGTTTTCCGGTAGTGCGTTCTTTAAAAGCACGGGTCGCGTCCGGGGCCATTCCGGGGCCTCGTATCTACGGGGCGGGGCCGATCCTCGAAGGCGTTCCGCAGACTTCGCCCGCGATGACGAAGCTCGAGACGGTTCAGGACGCCGAAGCGGAGGCACGCGCTCAGGCGCTCCAGTCGTACGATTTACTCAAGATATACGATCATCTCACCGCGGAACAATACGCGGCGATTGTGCGCGTCTCGCGTGAGACCGGCGTTCCCTTCGGCGGGCACGTTCCTTTCAGCGTGGATGTCGACCGAACAATCCATGATGGGATGCGCAGCATCGAGCACCTCAGCGGCTGGGTGGACAATGACCGCATCGTATTTCGCGTTCCCCGCGCGCGATGGCAGGACCTGGCGGACCTGGCCCGGTCGCGAGGAGTTTATCATGTCCCGACGATCGTGACCTTCGATCGCATCGTGCCGCTCGAACGGTTTGAAGAAGTCGTGCACACTCCCGAAGAGAAGTATCTTTCCTGGATCATGCGGTTCTGGTGGTACAAAAGCCTGGAGGCGGTGCTGGAGAACGCGAATCAACCAGGCCCGAACTACGCAGCGTCCGTGCGATCCATGTTACTCGAATTGACCCGGTTTTTGCACGAGCGCGGTGTCCCGATCGTCGCGGGAACGGACGCCTCGTTCGTGGGTGTGTATCCCGGGTTTTCATTGCACGACGAATTAAAACGATTGAATGAAGCCGGGCTCACGCCGGGTGAAGTCCTGCGTACGGCCACAAAAAATTCCGCGGCAATGATGAACGCTTCCGGCCAGTGGGGTTGCGTCGCAGTCGGTTGCAGCGCCGACCTGGTGATCCTTGAGCAAAATCCACTGAACGATATTTCCGCCACCCGTTCGATTTACGGTGTGTTCGCGCGCGGCATTTTTTATGATCGCGCGGCGCTGGATCGGATTCTGCGCGCGGCTGAGCGTTGATTTCCGCAGCCTGCCGCCTCCATGCCTGTTCTCAGGGCGCCATTACCAGCGCGCGCGCATTTCGTCAAGAGCTCGCCGGGCTCCGGGGGCTTTATGCACTTCCGGGGGAAAGACCACTTCATACTGAAAACCGACCACGCGCGAGGCCCCTTCTTTTAAGTCGAACTCCCATGTGACCTCACCCGATTCCTCGGCGAGTTTCGCGTCGCCTTCGGCCTGGAACGCGCGCACCTTGATGCTGGCGTCCCGGCTGACCGGAATCTGGTCCTGGACCCGGACGCGTCGTGTGTGGCCGGAAAAATTTTCCACTTTGATCTGAAAGCCCTGCGATAGCACGAGTGAGTCGCCCCAGAACGCTGACTGGGATCTGTCCATGACCGGCCGGCGTGATACTTTAAATCGTTCGTCCACCCCAAGGAACGCGGTGAACGGCTGGCCCGGGGCGACTCCATCCAGCTCGGAGCTGCCGACAAAATCGCCGCCGAGAAAAATACTCATCGGTCCGGGCAACAGCAAACGCGGGCTGGCGTTTTGCACACTGGCGAGCAGGAACGCGGAAGACCGGTCGCGCGGTTGACAGACGTACGTGACATCCATTGGAAAACGGTCCACGCTTACGGGGATGCGGCGTGGCCGGTCCCCGGAGGCGATCGACTGTCGGCCGCCCACGGCATACAGGACAGTCGGTGCGGGCGGCGCGCCCGTCGTGATCGTCGTTTCGCGTTCGGTGCGACCGAACTTCCCGTCGTCGCTTTGGTCGCCGCCGGACGAAAGCGACGATGCGACCTGGCCGGGAGTCAGAATCACGGGCCGCATGGGCGGGGGCGCGGCGCCGAGGCCGGGCCGGGCGGTGGAAAGAAATAATTGAATGTCGCGCCAGTCTTCGCCGGATTCCTGGGAGACCGTTCCATAGTAGGTCAACTCCAGGGTTTTCAGGTCTTCGTCCGCGCGCAGATCGTACGAGGGCCGCCAGCGCGCCCGGGGAATGACGTAACGCACGGTGATGTCGCGCGGTCCGGCCTGGGCGGCTTCGACGGTCGCCACCAGGGTGCGGGTGCGGGTTTCCTGTCCGCTCTTCAGACGGCTCAGATTTTCCTCCAGGATTTTTTTTTCCGTCCGTAGCGTGCGCAGCCGCAGATCATTCTGGAGCAGCCCGGCGTAGGCCTCTTTGCGTTTGCGCGTCAGAAATTCCAGGTTCTGGTCCAGTTTCGTCAAATTTGAATTTTCTAAAGATTCAGGTGAAATTTTTCGCCCCTGGGCGGCTTCCATGGAATCGAGCGTTTTAATGCGCGCTTCTTCCGCTTTGCGATCGTAATTCAACTGCGTCTCACGGTCGGTCAGGATTTCCTGTTCGCTCTGGAGCCGGCGCAGCTCCGCGTTCAGGGCCTGGGGATGGAACTGGCGGGCCAGCTCGATCGCGCGAATGGTCAGGCCGGGGCCCGGCGCCGAGCAGGCCACCGAATCTTCGCGCAGATCCCCCGGAAGATCGGCGAAGCGAATACTGTTGAGGCCGGCCTTCAAGTTGACCTGTGCCTGGACGGTCACCAGGGCGCGGTCGGTGTACACCGTCACCCCGGTCGTGCTGAAACGGGCCGTCAGCGGTTCCGCGCTCATGGCCGCCAGAGGGGCCAGGAGGAGGACGGGGGAAATCACGGAAAAAATCACGGAAAAAATTGCTCTGGTTCGCATGGGTCGTCTCCTGGTATTGGTTGCCATTCAGGTGAAAAATGTTCGGCGGATCAGCTCTAACAGGTTGCGGAAAAAGTCCCTCCATGGACTTTTTCCGCTGTCGCATCGGCGAACTAAATTCGCCGATGCTCGCAAAACCAGTGTTTCACGCTGGTTACGAAACACCGGTTTTGGCGCTACATCCTGTAGCGCTTAACAGGCTACTTTTTCAGCAGCCTGCTAAAATGTCTGACGCAGGGAAAAGGCCGCTTCGCCGATTGAGGAACCGTACTGCACGTCACGCAGGGCGCGGTACCCGTCCCCGGCCGTGAAGACCGCGGCGGTCGCCTGGAAGGTGAGATCGGAAAAAATCCGCCAGGTCAGTTTCGCGTTCCATTCGTGGCCCAGATACTTCGAATCGGAGCGCAATCCCGGGTGTGACGAAAATAAAATCCGATCGTCGCGTTCCAGCTCCACCCGCCCGTCGTCGCGAATGGCCCAGCGCAAATAAAACGGATACCGCGTATGGTACAGGTTGTAATCCATCACGGGCGACCGGTACGCTTCCATGTAAAAATAACCCACCCGTAACTGGATGGGCGCGTCCAGATCGTAGACCAGCGCGGCCCCGCCCGCGACGGTTCCCGTGAGCGAAAAAAGCGAATACCCACCCGAACTGTCCACGCCAATTTCGGAAAACTGGAAGCCGCCGCTGGCCCGGCGAAACTGGTCCTCGCGCGTGAACGTACTTTTTCGATCGGGTTCGACGCGACCCGGTCGACCGGAGCCACCGGCCGCCGCGCCGATCAACTCAAGGCGGTTCGTCGCCTTATAACCGAGTTCGGCGTGGGCGGCATGCGCCTTCAACCGGTATTTGTGGCGGGGCAGAGCCCGGTAGGTACCCGTGGCCGGGTCCAGCGGAGCCAGGATGTCCGTTTCCGGATGGATGCGAAACCCGCTGTTCCGCATGACTCGCTGCGCCACCAGCCGCTCCGGCTCCGACAGATACTCCTGGCGATCGGGCCGTTCAAACCGGCCCTGGTTGACGATGCCGTGCAGAGTCACCCGCCAGCGAGAAATCGTAAATTTTCCGAACAGGCCGAGCCAGTACACGCGCGACGTTTCCCGTCCGTCCTTGTCGTCCTCGGCCGGGTCGTCGTCGCCGCGGTAGACCCCGTACAGCGTCGCGTCCAGCCAGGAAATACCCGAATAATTCCAGGAACCCGTGGCAAGGTAAATGTCCTTGAAGTTGTCGTCTGAAAATCCGTTCGAATCGTCGTCGATTTTTGAGTTGTCCTCCGCGCGAATCCCGTTGGCCTCAAAGCGCGAGGCGCGCGAGCGCAGGTCCCAGTTGAACCGGACGCCGGCGCCCGAACTCGCGAGGACCATCCCTTCGGGCGTGCTGAGCGAATACACACCCACCTGGCCGGCCAGGGTGTCCTTCTGGTTGTGAATCCGCATGATCATCTGCCGCGTTTCCAGGTTCGTGCGACCCGCTCCTTTCCCGCCCGAACCCGGCCCGGACGTACCGGATTCCCTGCCGAATTCGATGTAACCCACTTCCAGTCCGTACAGGATGTCAACGTACTGCGACGGTTGCAGCGCGAAGTCCACGCGCATGCGCATTCGCGTAAAATCTTCTTCTTCCCGGCAACGCGAAGTCGTGTCGTTGGCCGCGACGCCCGGGTTGGGATCGGGTCCGGGGCAGACGGGCTGGTTCTGGCGGTCGACGGACCGGCCCGTGTCTTCCGGGCGTTCCAGGGGTAAATCGCGCGCCAGATAAAACGATTGGACGAACATGTTTCCCGCGAAATCGAAAAAATCTTTTTCCTCTTCCTGCGCGATTAGAGGCCCGACCATCAGCACCGGGAAAAGCGGAAACAAAAACCCGAACCGAAGCGGGAATCTCCGGCCGCTGACTTTCACTGGACCCAGTCACCGTCGTCGAAGTATTTGCGGCGCAGGCCGCCCATGATCCCCGTACGCTCCAGTTCTTTCAGAAAAAAATTGACGTACAGCCAGAACTCGGGTTCGCCCGGGGGCAGAACCGGCGACAAAAAATCTTTGCGATAGGTCTGGTTCAAAAAGATAAAACGCGATCGCAGGCCGGGATAACGAATGAGGAGGGCTTTGATGTACGAACGATCGGCCACGAGCAGTTCGATCGTATTATTCTGTAAAGCTTCCAGCAGTTCGTGGGGGGTCGCGATGCTTGTGATCGCGTGTTGCTGGAAAAACGGATCTTCCAGGAGCAAACGTTCGTTCGTCGTGCCACCACGTACGCCGATTTTTAGTTTGCCGATGTCTTTGATATCCTGTAATCCCTGCATCTTTTTCTGCGGAAAATCGATCGCGTCGGATTCGGGCGGCAATTTTTCCCGGCTCAACAGACCGCCAGGGGATGTCACCAGGTACGGCGTGGCGAACCGGACATCCCGGGCCCGTTGCAGACTGGTGGAAATCCCGCCGAGCGCGAGATCGATTTCGTGATTTTCCGCGGCGTTCAACAAACCGGGCAGCGAAAGAAATACAAAGTGGACTTTCACACCCAGAGCACGCCCCAGCTCGTGCGCGAGTTCCACGTCCAGGCCCGGGTAGCCATCGCGCGGATTTTCGATGTGAAAGGGCTGGAAATTTTTCTGCAAACCGACAACGATTCGCCCCCGGGACCGGACCGCCTGGAGCAGGTCCGTCTGTTTGCGTCCCGCTTCCTGGCCCGGTACGGGCGAAAGCGCGCAAAGGAAAATCAAGAGCGGGGGGAAATCACGCAGCGGGTGCCTCATCCCGGTTCAGATGAAGGTTTCCCGTGCCGCCTGTCAACGGGATTCGCGCGGATTCTTCCTGAAACGTGATGGGACGTAATATCCCGGATCCCGTTCAGCGCGGGCCTTCGTACAGATCGTTTTCGAACCGTCCGGAAAGTTTGTGTCCGTCGGGGTAGACCAGCTCGCCAAAGCCGTCCATTTTGCCGCTTTTAAAATCGCCGCGGTACACCCGGCCGTCCGGGAATTTCATGACGCCCTGGCCGTGGTACTGACCGGCGCGCCAGGTGCCTTCGTATTCGCGGCCGTCTTTAAAGCGCATGGTGCCCTGGCCGGCGGGTTTGCCGGCGGCCCACTGTCCGTTGTACACTTTCCCTTCGGCCCATTGCATCGTTCCGTGGCCGTGCATTTTCCCGTCCTTGAACTGGCCTTTGTAAATGATATGGTAATAGACCAGGACCCCGGTGCCGTCGTCGCAGCTACCCTCGAAACAGGCCTTGCGCACAAATTCGTCTTCACAGAAAGTAAATATACTTAATGCGAAAATAACGACCGCGCCCGTCGCGGCGCGCAGGCGGCGATCCGAAAATTCCCTGGCCGGCGGAGTGAACATGCTCTCAGCGTCCTGCTAGCGCAGCGACTGTAATTTTTCTTCGATCAGGCGGCCGACTTCCTGGGGCGGAGCCTGCCCGCCGGTAGCCTTCATGATCTGGCCCACCAGAAATCCGCGGACTTTATCGTTGCCGGCAATGATTTTACGCACGACCTCTTCGTTTTCGGCAAAGACGCGGTCCACGACCGCGGGCAGGGCGGCCGTATCCATTGTGCGGTAACCGTACTTCTCGATCACAGCGTCGGGGTCCAGATCTTCGGTGTAGATATGTTCGAAGATTTTTTTGGCCATCTTGCCGGTGATCGTTTCTTCGTTCAGGAGCCGGATGAGTTGCCCCAGGCGTTCGGCGGTGCAGGGGAAAGCTTCCACCGCCTGTTCGGTTTTATGGAGGATGCCGAGCACCTCGGCCATGACCCAGTTGGAGGATTTTTTCGCGTCGCCCGAAACGCGCGCGGTCTGTTCGAAATAATCGGCGATCTCCCGGTCTTTGGTGAGCACCGCCGCGTCGTACGCGGGCAGGCCGTACTGGCCGACGAAACGCGCCCGGCGTTCGGCGGGCAGTTCCGGCAGGGTCGCGCGGATTTTCGCCACTTCATCCGCGTCAATGAGAAAAGGCGTAAGGTCGGGATCCGGGAAATACCGGTAATCCTCCGCGTCTTCTTTCGTGCGCATGAGTCTGGTTTCGCGCCGGTCGGCGTCCCAGAGCACTGTCGACTGGATCACGGTTCCGCCCGATTCGATCAATTCGATCTGGCGAGCGATTTCGTAGTCGATGGCCGCGCGCACGGCGCGGAAGCTGTTGAGGTTTTTGATTTCCACGCGCGTCCCGTACGGCGCGGTTGGGCCGGGGCGCACGGAAACGTTCGCGTCGCAGCGCAGGCTGCCTTCTTCCATGTTACATTCGGAAACGCCGACCCAGCGTAAAATGCCGCGCAAGGTCTGTAAATATAAGTACGCGTCTTCGGAGCCGCGCAGGTCCGGTTCCGATACGATTTCCAGCAGGGCCACACCCGCGCGGTTCAGGTCCACCAGCGATTCGCCCGCCGACGAGCCGTGTAACAACTTGCCCGCGTCTTCTTCCATATGAATTCGCGTGAGCTTGATCGTGGTCGCTTCGGTCGCGTCTTTGCGCAGAAAGGAAACCGCTCCGCCGACCGCGTAGGGCATGTCGTACTGCGAAATCTGGTAACCTTTGGGCAGGTCCGGGTAAAAATAATGTTTCCGGTCGAACTTCGTCACCTCCGCGATCCGGCAACCAAGGGCGATGCCGGCGCGGATGGCCAGGGTCAGGACCTCACGGTTGAGGACGGGCAGGACCCCGGGCAGGCCGAGCGTAATCGGTCCGGCCTGGGAATTCGCTGGCTGGCCGTAGGCATACGGATCCGGGGCGAAAATTTTCGACCTGGTTTTTAGCTGACAGTGAACTTCCAGTCCGATAACCGGTTCATATCCGCTCACGGAACCGGTATTTACCGCCGGGACCGACCGGCAAGGACTAAATCAACCCCTTTCGCACCAGCCTGGCCCAATGACCACCGTCCGCATCGCCATCGCCAATCAGAAGGGCGGGGTGGGTAAAACCACAACCGCGGTCCACCTCGCCGCCTGCATGGCGCGCGCGGGGCGGCGTGTGCTTTTGATCGACCTGGACGTCCAGAATAACGCCTCTTCCATGTTCCTGGACGGGGAGGCCAGTCCGGAACGCTCGGTGTACGCGGTCTTTAAAGATCGGGTGCCGGCGAGCCAGTTGATCATGCCCACGCGGATCGCCGGGCTTGCGCTGCTACCGGCCGTCGTGCATCTGGCGGAGGTGGAATCCCTGCTCGCGGGAGCGGTGGACGGATTTTTCAGACTAAAAGACTCGCTCGAAAGTGTCGCGGGTCAATTCGATCTCATGGTGATGGATTGCCCGCCCAACCTCGGTGTGCTGCCGGTTAACGCCCTGGTCGCGGCCACACATCTGGTGATCCCGCTCCAGGCCTCGCGCTTCTCACTGGACGGGATTCAACGTATGCAGGAAACCTGCGATGTCGTTCGCAAACGTTATAATTCTTCTATAATAACGCTGGGCGCGCTCCTGACCTGTTTCGATCCGCGCACGGCCCTCGCGCAGGCGATGGTGGAACAGATGGAAGAAATGGTCCATTTGTTCGCGGCCCGGATCAGCCGCTCCGTCGCGGTGGAAGAGGCCCACCTCTTAAACCAGACAATCTTCGAGTACCGGCCGACCGGTAAAATCGCCGAAGAATACGAAGCTTTCACCAGCGAGGTCCAGCATGGCATCTTCCCGCAAGGATAAATTCAAGAAGGCGATCCGGGACCGCATGGAGCCCGAGAAACCCGGCATGCAGGGTTTCGTCGCGGATATGTCGCGCGCCCGTCGCGCCGAACCGGACGCTCCCGTTCCTGTTGGTCCCGTCGAAGTCGCGTCGGTTGAGGGCCTGCCGGTGAGGGCGCGCGAGCCGGAGCCGGAGGTCGTGGCCGTCGCGCCTCCTGCCGCGCCGATCGCCCCGGAACAACGCGATCTCGGACCGGATCCGCTGACTCAACCGGCCCCCGGCGTGGACCGAGAAACGGTGCCAGAAATGTCCGCGGGTCGCTCTGAAAATTTGATTTCCGGTACGGACTCCCCGACGGAAAATGTCCCCCGGCGCGCTGAGTTCGCGTCATATTTCAGGAAACCAACCATGGCCCGAACGCGAGATTCCGTATACAATGTGAGCAGCGACATTCGCCTGGAAGATTATACCGAGTCGGCCTCCGAAGGTGGCGGAATCGGCGGGATGATTCGCATCGGCGCGGGCGTCGGCCTGCTGTTAATTTTGTTGTACGTCCTGTACGCGGTCGGGTCGCTATTTTTCGCCCCGGATTATATTCTCGCGGTTTCATCCACGCAGATCACCGCGGCCAACGCTGAAGAATACGCGGATACCGAACGGGTTTCCACCGCGGCCGGCTCATCGGTGTACATTCACTTTCAATGGGAAGAGGGTGAACTGGAAACGGATTACGTAAAAATCCAGATTGATCGCGTGGGTCCCGGCGGAGAAGAAGTGGAGGAAGCCATTCTCGCACGCCGTCCGCCCATCACCGCGAACTATATTCAATTCGCCGGCCCGCTGGAAGTCGGCAAATACCATATTACCGTTACGGACCGGGGTGGTGATACCCTGGCCGACCGGGAAGTCACCGTTAACTGATTTAAGATGCGTATTCAGGCAGGTCTCTTGCTCCTGTTCGTCGGGCTCCCCGTGAGCGCCTGCCAGGAACGCCTGCATCACCCTCCCGCGCCCGAAGGTGTAACACCCGGGGCCGTCCGTGATCGCCACGGGATCTGGGAATATAAAGTGGACGATGGCGAGTATCGCCGCTGGTATCCGGACGGTAAACTGGCCCGGACCGGCGCGTACATACGCGGGGACCGGCAGGGCGTCTTTCGCAACTTCGCCCTGGATGGCCGGACGCTGACCTCGGATGGAACGTACCTGGATAACTGGCGCGACGGCATCTGGCAGTTTTACGATCATACCGGTCAGCCGTATCTGACGGTGCGCTACGCGAAAGAGCCCAAACGCGTGTTCACGTTTCTGGAAACCCAGGACTACGGCAACGAAAACGGCACGTACGAACGTTATTACCCGAACGGAACCCTTGAGGAACAGGGCGAGTTTTATTCCGGCTACTACCAGGGCCCCATCCGCCGTTACTTTCGCGACGGGAAAACCGCCATGGAGGGCCAGTTCGAAAAAGACGACATGGTCGGTCGCTGGCGTTTTTATTACCCGGGCGGAACGCTGGAGCGTGAAGAAAATTACGTCGCCGGAAAACTGCACGGGGTATTTCGCACCTATTACGAAACCGGCGATCCGTACTTCGAAACGAAGTACGTGGAGGGGCGCGAGGTCGGTCCCGGACTGGTTCACCCGTACCGCGCGTCGTCTGGTCCATGAGCCGGCGTCCCGGAATTCTGGCCGCCGTATTGTGGTGCGCCGGCTGGGTCTATCTCGCGGCACTCGGTCTGGTCCTGTTTTTTTTGCTCTTTATCGAAAGCGTACCTTATTTTTACCTGGTGCTCCTGCCGATACCGGTACTGGCTCCTGTCTACCTGTTAGAACGTCTGTACGGCTGGCGGTTGTACGGTACCGTGTATCTGTTCGTGGCCCTCCTGACTCTGGGTGCCCTTCTGGCCGGCCGGGTCTGGCTCGACGTATGGTTTCCTCTGGAAATATAAAAAATACAACAAACGCGAAAACGCGCCTCCCGGTCGGGCCGCCCGCCCTGCGGTTCCAGCCGAAGTCGGCAGCGATCCGTCGCGTGCGCGAAAAAAAAATCTACTTCGTTTACCGGTTCCCGGGCAGTGAAATTTTACGCACCCGCGGTATTCCGTACGCGCGCCTGTACCAGGTCGGTCTGGGTCTGTTCGGGACGTTTCTCGGTTTGATTTTTTTCGCCCTGCTGGAAGCGGGCGGGGCGGCCGAAAACGCGTACGGTCCCGACCTGGAGGAATTGCTGGGAGAGTCCGCCACAAGTGAGCGTCTGGAAAATCGCCGCGCGTTCAAGCGCGAAATGCTCACCGCTGTCGAGCAGGTCGAACATCTGGTGGAAAACCAGAAAGAAATTCGCCGCCTGCTGGCCACCCGTGATGACCGGGAACTCAACTTTGATCTGGAGTTTCTGGAAACGTCCCTGGCCAGCCTTGAAATCGTCCGTGTGCGCGCGGGCAGTGAAACGGCCTTCGGACCAGGCGCGTATCTGAACCGCCGCCTGGGTGTGCACCGCGAGTTGCTCGCCTCGGGCGGGGAATTCGTCGGTTCGTATCACCAAATGTTCGCCGTCGTTCCGCACCGCTGGCCTTTGCTACGGGACGAGTTACAGGTAAACTCACCCTTCGGGTGGCGCAAGCGTCCGTTTTTTCCCTGGGCGCGGGACCTGGGCTTTCACGGGGGCATCGACCTGGACGCGCGGACAGGGGACCCGGTCGTCGCGGCGGCGGCCGGTCGGGTGCGCAGGGTGACGCTCGGCGGTACGGGCTACGGCAATTCGGTTCAGATCGAACATACCGACGAATTCGAAACCATGTACGCGCATCTACAGCGCGTGGACGTGCGCGGGGGTGATTTCATTCGCGCGGGCCAGGTGATCGGCCGCGCCGGCAGTACCGGCTATTCCACCGGTCCGCATCTCCATTACGAAGTCCGCCGTCGCGGACGGCCCGTCGATCCGGCCGAGTTCCTGGCGCTTTAGACCGGATTATGCATGAAACGAAAATATGATGCGCCCCACAGGCATACGCAGGCCGGCTGTACGGCCCTCCGTGGCCGAACAGCCGGCGCTTCGCCTTCCTTGCTTCGCGCCAGCGTATGCCTGTGGGGGCAACACACTGTTTCATGCAAAAAATCCGGTTCCTCTGAGGAATGAGGAAAACCGCCTTGAAAGGCGGTTTTCGTGGAATACAAAAATTCATGGAGAATTTCGCCTATTCTTCGCCGAGTACTTTTTTTACGGCATCCAGCACCGCGCCCGCGGACAGGTCCTTCATACAACGAAAATGCCCCAGCGGACAGCGGTGCGCGCCGTGGGTACCGCAGGGGCGACAGTCCAGGTCCGCCAGCCCGGCCACGATAGTCCGCGGCGCGATTGGCGCGTACCCCAGAGCGGGCGTGGTCGGACCCATGATACAGACGACGGGGAGCCGCGCGGCGCAGCCCACGTGCACCGGCGATGAATCGTTCGAGATCAGAACGCGCGACTGGAGCATCAGCGAATACAGGCCCGCGAGGTCCGTGCGGCCGCAGACAGTGTGAATCTTCCGCGCGACACTGTCGGGAAAAAATTCGGCGGCCAGGCGGCGCACTTCGGCCGCGATGGCCCCGTCTCCCGGTGATCCGATGAGCAGCACGGGCGTGCGGTAGCGGCGCACGAGTTCCCCGCAGAGTTCGGCGAAACCCCAGGTCGTCCAGCGTTTGGTCGCCCAGACGGAAGAGGGAGCGACCAGGATGGGTCGCGTCTGGCCGAATTCGCGTAAAAGGTCCGCGGCCTGGTTCTGGCCCGCGGGTGTTTCGTACAGGATCAGGTCCTCAGAGAGCGCACGCTCGGGCTGGCCCGCCGCGTCGCGCAAAAATTGCAACAGGCGACGAATCTCCGGACGGTCCATCGGGCGGCGTAGAAGTTGCGTGTACGCCAGGCCGCGCAGACCGGCTGAGTCGTATCCGACCCGAATCGGAATTTTTGAACGCCAGGCGATATAACCGGTGCGGTGCGACTGGTGTACGCTGAGCAGCACATCGAAGTGGGCCCGGCGAATCTGGCGAATCAGGCGATTCATGCCAAGCAGGCCCCGGTGTTCGCCTTTTTTATCGATCACCAGCACATCGTCAACAGCCGGGTTGTTTCGCAGCAACGGGGCGGCGGCGGGGGTGACCAGTACACTGAGCCTGGCGGCCGGAAAAAATTGCTTGAAGGCCGTGATCATCGGCGTAGTCAGGATGACATCGCCCAGAAACGCGGTTTGAATCAGCAGTACATTGCGCGGATCCCTGATCGGTGTTTGCGCGGGCCGTGCCATGCGGACCAGAGAACGGGGCGCGCCCTTCCGGGTCATCTCGAATCCGTGTGAGCCAGTACTGCCACTTTATTACCACCAGGCCACGGGGGAAACCGGGAGCCGGGAATGATACAGGGGTCAAGGCGTTCCGGAACGCGTAGGGCAGGGTAAAATTGGTTCCACCCCGTGCCACCGTGGTCTCCGTGGTGAAATCATACCTGAGAAAACCATGCTTGCCGCCATCCGCAAACCAATGGACGCTCTGCGCCGGGCCTTGCCCTTTCTGCCCGGTCCGGAACGATTTCGAATCAAAATCCTGGACCGGTATATTTTCGTGGAAATCCTCCAGCCCTTCCTGGTGGTGATTTTGTTTTTCACGACTCTGTTTATTTCGATCACCCTGAAGGATGTCATCGGGGACCTGCTCGGGAAGAACATCAATCCCCTGAAAATTCTGGAATTCGTCGTCTACCTCCTTGGCGAAAAACTGAGCATGACCATTCCCCTGGCCTGTTTGTTCGCGGGGATTCTCGCGGCGGGCCGGCTTTCGGGCGACAGCGAGATCACCGCCATGCGCTCGGCGGGGATCAGCTTTCCGCGGATGTACGCGGTGTTTATCGTCTTCGGCCTGCTGGCCGCCTCGCTGGTGACGCTCGTGAACTTCTGGCTGGGGCCGATCGCCGCGCAGCGCCGCGAGGATTTTCAACACTGGTTGCAGGCCTACCACAGCCTTTCGCTGGTGCGCGCGGGCGATTTTCTGGGCCGCGCCGATTTCGACGGAGTGAGCAAAACCGGCCAGGACATTTACGCCGAATACCGCGAGGAGGACGTGCTCCACCAGGTGCAGATCCGCGAATGGTACAACGACCTGGATGAAAAATCCACCGAACGAATCATGGTGCGCGACGTCACGATACCGATCGGGGACGGATTCATCACGCGGATCATGCACGCCCAGACGGGCGAACTCCTGACCCGCCGGATGGAATCGGGGGTCGAGGAAAAATTCATCCGCCTGAAAAACGGATATATTATCGAACTGGATCCCAAACAGGAACGTTACCAGGTGACGAATTTTCGCGACGGCAGTATGGACTACGTGATTCCTCCGCCGGTGAAGGCCCTTGGCCGCCTGAACGTGAAACCCGACAATTACACCTTCGAGCAACTCTTCGGCATGCTCAATAAAATGAACGAAACCGGGCTGGAGATTGATACGGCCGCCATCATGCAGAATACCGGCGGCATGAACATTCAGCTCGGTGACGGGGTCAGCGCGACGGAGTTGTATAAACTCCCGCCGCTTCCGGAAATGCGGCGGATGCGTGAAGAGTTCGAAGTCTGGATCACTCTCAACGCGGGCAAGGTCGGACAACCGGATGGCCCGACGGCGGAGGATTACCAGCAAAAAGTCCAGATGGCCCTCCTGTTCCAGGGATTTCTGGAGGACGCTGAAAAAACAAGGCGACGCTTCCAGGTCGAAATCCAGAAACGGATCGCCGCTCCGGCGGCCTGCCTTCTGTTTTTTTTCGTGAGCTTCCCGCTGGGCCTCGTGGTCAAACGCTCGGGCAAGGGCGCCGGTTTTCTGCTGGCGCTGGTCTTTTTTATTGTCTATTACATTTTTTATTTCTGGGGCGTCAACGAGGCGGGCCAGGGCCGCCTGCCCCCCGTGGTCGGCGCCTGGCTGCCCAATCTGGTCATCGGCGGAGTGGGGCTGTACATCATGTCAACCCGCACGGACGATTTCGCGCCCTTCGGTTTTCTCACCCGGCCGCTCCGGTCCTGGTGGAAACGTTTTGTCGCGCCCAGGCTCGATCCAATCATCGACCGGCTGGAAAACGGCTACAAACAGTCCGGTCTGTATCGTTTCCTGTCCCGAACTGAACGGGGGCTGAAAACCTGGCGAAAAAACCAGGCGCGCCGTGACGGGTAAATATAGAGGGAAATTTTCCCCGGCGATTTTGAATTAGTATGGACAGGGACTTCCCGAAAAATTAGGATTGACCACCCATTCACGGGGAACCGGGTCAATGCAGAGCTGTAAAATCTGGCACGCTTCGGACGGTCGCAAGTTTCCGCTCGATATTCGGGATACCGGCCAGTTCCATCTTTCGGTCGAAGAAATTTCAATCGAAGAACTGGCTAAGGTCGAACCGGATGCCAGTATCCTGCATACTTTTTTTATTCAGCTTGAGGCCGGTAAAATCGCCCGCGTGGCGGAACTCCTGAAAGCCGCGCGCTACCTCCAGGACTACCCCAAGATCATCGCCGTCCCGGCGGATGAGTATCGCCAGGCCCTCCAGGAATTATCGCTCCTGTCCCGGGTCATTGTTCTGGACGATTCCATTCGGCCCCTGCATCTGAAACTGTTTTTATCCCAGGTCTGGCAACTGGAATACTACCGCCGTGTGGTTTACAACCTGTCCCACGATATGCGCAAGCAGAAGGAAGTGTACGACAATTTGATCGAGCTGGCCCGCAGGGAGTTACAGGTCTCCCGGGATGAAAACAACGCCTTCGAAAAGTTACAGGAATACGACCGGCACCACAAAGCCTTCGATGAAGGGCTCAAGCGCGCCATGACCAGCGTGGACGAGATGAAGGATCACGAAATCCTGGAGCTCAAAACCCAGCTCGCGGCCATGGAAACGCTCAGCGAATACCGGGACGAGGAATACAATCTGGCCCGGGAAACCCTGAAGGCCACCGAAAATGTCCTGACCCTGAGCGAGCGGGAAAACATCGAGCGGGATAAGATCATCAATGCCCTGGACCGGCTGCGCAATCTCACCGAGCAGGAATTGCTCGATTTAATTCACGAAAACAACGAACTCCGGGCCCGGCTCGGCCTGCCCGATCGTTCGAGCTGACCTGAAGCCCTGGTTCAAAAAAAACGGCCGGATCGCCCCCTCCTGAAACACGCAAAAATCGCTGGAATTCTGGGGACACGGGCTGGATTATGTCTCCTTTGGGGGACCGGGTCCCGCCATGGCACGCAAACAAACGAGCAGCATATTTTCTACGGCCGACGGACGGCCGGGATCGGTCGCGTACGCCCTTCTCGCGGGCGTCACGAGCCTCGGGCTGTGCCTTGTATTTTCTTCGGCCGCGCTCCTGGCGCAGAGCATCCCGCGTTTCCGGATCAAAGAGGAGCGCGCGCGTGATTATTTTAAAAAAGGCCTGACCTTTCACAATACCCAGCGTTACGTCGCGGCCCGCGAGTTTTATTACAAGGCGCTCGATATCCAGCCCTACTTTCACCTGGCGCGCCGTTACCTGGGCGACGCCTATTATTACTCGGGCGAATGGAATTCGGCGCTGGAACAATGGGAGTTTCTCGATTCGCTTTCCGACGGCGCGTACCCGCTGGTGCGGCAGCGCAGCGAGTTGTTGCGCTTCAGTCTCAATCCGGTGTACGATCCGGGCGATCTGACCTATTTTAACGAGGTTGGACCGACTACCTGGACGGACGCGCCGTTCGAACATCCCGTCGACGTTGCCTGGGATTCGGAAAACAACCTGTATATCCTCGCCTTTACGTCCGCGAAAATCATCAAAGTGAATCCAGGTGGCCGCGTGCTGCGCCAGTTCTCCGGGCCGCTCTGGGATCCCCTGCGCGGTCCGATCGCGATGTTTCTGTACGGTGGCCGGATCTATGTAGCCGATTACCTGGCCGATCGCATTCGCGTCTTCGGTCCGGACGGTGCCGCGCTTTCAGCGTTCGGAACCGCGGGCAACGGGCCGGGCCAGTTTCGTGGGCCCGCCGGCATCCTTGTGACCGAAGAGGCGATTTACGTTTCCGATTCGGGAAACAGGCGCGTCCAGAAGTTCGATCACGAAGGCAAGTTTTTGCTCAGCTTCGGCCAGGACGATCTCGGCCAGCCGCCGCGTTACCCCGCGGGCATCGCCCTGGACGACGAGGGCGTCCTGTTCGTGGCCGATCGCGATCAGGCGCGCATCAGCCGGTACGATACGGACGGCAATTACCTCGGAACGCTGACATCGGCGCTCATGGCCAAACCACGCGGGCTGCATTATCGGAACGCGCAGATCGTCGTCGCCGATGAGGAAAAAGGAATTCTTTTTTTTAATACGGTTGAACAGGAGTGGCGACCGATCCCGGAGCTGCGCGATGACCAGGACCGTCCCATCGTTCCCGGTCGGGTCTTTTCCGCGCGAACCAGCCGCAGCGGAATTCTGGTGGCCGCCGAGTACGGGACACACCGCGTGCTGACGAGTGTCCCGCGCGGACTTTTGATCTCCACGTACGATTGTCGGGTCCAGCGCGTGGACACGGGCGATTTTCCCGCGGTGGGTGTATTTCTCACCGTACGCAACCGGCTCGGCGATTCACTGATCGGTCTGACTTCGCGCGAAATTCGCGTATTCGAAAATGATAAACCGATTGGGGGCATTCGTACCGACAACGTGGACGCGTACAACCACGGGGCGAATATCGCCGTGACGGTGGAAAACTCCCCGGTCATGGCCGCGGAATTGCGCCAGTATTTTCCCGGGATCATGAACAATCTGCTGACACCCCTGCGCGTGACCGACGAAGTCGCCGTGGTTCGCGTGGGCCCCACCGTCCAGCGTGTGTACGAAGGCCAGGAACGCCGCGAAATCATTCGCCAGATGTCCGAAGGCGACCCCGCGGAGTCTCCGAATCTCGGCAAGGGTTTCATCGAAAGCCTGACCTACCTCCTGCCCGAGATCGGTCCGCGTTCGGTGCTGCTGATCGTTTCGGGTAAAGAATTCCCCGAAGCGTTTTTACAGTACGAGGCCCGGCGGATCGTCCAGTACGCGCGTTCGCAAGAAATCGCCATCCACGTCATTTCATTCGAGGCCGAGGACGATCCGGACGCGAAGGAAATCGTAAAAGCCGAATACAGGCAGATGGCCGAACATACAGGTGGAAAATATTACTTCGCGTTCGACGATACGGCGCTGAAAAATATCTTTCAGGAAATTACCGGCCTGCTGGATCGCCGGTATGTGCTGACTTATAAAAGCCGCGATGACGCGATCATGAAGGGACGGTACGTCGATGTGCGCGTGGAAGTGGAATACCTGGGCACGTTTGGTAAGGCCAACTCCGGCTATTTCGTACCGGATGAGTAGGAGTTCAGGCTGTCTGGAGAGAACTCCGGGCTACTGGAGGTAGCCCCAATCGGCGTGCGCCGGTTGAGCGCAGTCGATGAATTTAAAGGAATCGTATGAAAAAAATCACAACCGGTTCGGGGAGTCGTTTCGCCTTCATCGTTGCTTTTTTGTTTTTCGCGAGCGGGCCTCTCGTCGGCCTCGAAAAAAACGCCCTGTTTTATAACAAAGAGGGCCAGAAAAAATACGACAGCAGCGACTATCGCTCCGCGATTCATTTTTATCGCCTGGCCCTGGAACGAAATCCCGATTTTCGCGCTGCGCTGATGGGCCTGGCGCGCAGCAATTTCGCGCTCGGCCAGTACCCGGAGGCGCGCGATCACTACGAAAAACTGCTCGCGCTGGACGCGAACAACCGCGAGGCCTCCATCGGACTGGGGCGTACGCTCGCGTACCTCGGCGATTTCACGCGGGCCGAACAGGTGCTCGGGAAAGTGGCCGCGCAGGATCCCGGCAACGTGGACAATAATTTCGCGCGCGGGGAGATGAACCATCTGCGCGGCCAGGCCCGGCTGGCCGGATCGTACTACAACCAGGTAATTCGTCGCAACCCCGCGCATTTCGAATCCCTGCTCGGCCTGGGTGTCCTCTACGGTGAAAGCGGGAATTTCGCGCAGGCGGACGCGTATCTGGAACGCGCGCGCCGGATCAATCCCGTCAGTTACCGGTATCACCTGGCACGCGGCGAAATCGCGCTTCTGCGCGCGCGCCGTACGGAAGACGAAGATCGCCGCCTTGAGTATATCGAAGTGGCCCATTCCGCTCTGTCCACGGCGCTGCAACTTTCGCCGCAGAACGCGCGCATCGAAAATCGCCTGGTTTTTCTTGATCTGTACCGGGGAAACCTGGCGGACAGTTTGAACCGCGCGCGTGAGCTGGACGCCCGTGAACCGGATGATCCCGCGCTGAACTACCTGATTGGTTCGCTCATGCGGCTGCAGAAACGCGATGTCCAGGAATACATGCCGTTCCTCGAGCGAGCGCTCGAACGCGATCCGAACAACTCGCTGATCAGGTTCGGGGTGGAAGAAGCCCTGATCGATAATTCCATGCGCTTTTCGCCGCAGAGCGCCCAGCGGCGGAAGTTCGCCCTGTACGAATACGAACGCGCGCGGTATCACGAGGCCCGGAATCGTCGCGATCTTTCCGACTTGTTTCTGGACCGTACTCTCACCCTGTATCCCGGACACACCGCGGCCCTGAACCATAAACTGGAGGACTTCCGGCGACTGGGCGATTTCGAAATGTTCCTGAATACCCTGGTGTCTCTGCGCAACGCGAACCCGGGCGAGGAGCGCCTGCAATTTCGCCTGGAGCAGACTCTCTTACAAAAAAATAAATGGCTGCCGTACCGCGAGGGACTCTTCGCCGTGCCGCCCGCCGGCTCGGGACGCGCCACGTACGAACGTACGCCCACGATGGTTTTCGTTTTCGATTTCGCGCCCGAAGACCCGTTTTTACAGTACCCGGACGCGCCGGTCCTGTTCGCGCGCGCCCTGCGGTTTCATTTGAATCGCCGCGGTCGCCTGGCAGCCTTCCCGGAGGACAAACGCGCGCGCGTCATGGAAACCATTCGACGTCTGGGCGGCGAGGCCGCCACCGCTCCGGGCGTGTACTACCGGCCCGAATACATCGCCCAGGTGGAAGAAGTGGAAGGCCAGAACCAGCGCGCGGGGTACGTTCTGAACGGACGTTTTCGCGTCCTGGAAGACGGCCTGCGCGTTTCAATCGATCTCATCGAAAAATCGAGCAGCCGCCGCCTCGATCAGTTTTCGTACTCCGCCCAGGGCCGCGACGCCCTGCACGAAATTTCCCATCGCGTGGCCGGACGACTCCGGGAAAAACTCCCGTTCGCGGGAAGAGTCGTAAAAGTAAAACCAGGCGAAATTTTTGTCAACCTGGGTCAGGTGGACGGCGTGAAAAAGGACGATACCCTGAAAATCTCCCGCAACGGTCGGAACCTCGGGGCCATCAAAATCGTGGAAATCAGCTCGTACGTATCGCGCGGCGTGCCGACGGGTTCGGACTGGAACCGGATGAATCCTGGCGACCACGCTATGCCTTAGGTTCATGAGGGGGACCCAATCTGCGCAGCAGATTGAACCCGTGTCCGTGCGACCCATAGGGAGCACGGGCCTTATGAACGCGGTCCCGCTCATACTCCCCCTCGCCGGGGGGTTGCGGTCCCCCTAAACTCTGAGCGAAAGCGAAGAGTTTTTTCCCGAACCAGGCTCCGGTGGAGCCTGGTAAACGCGCAAGGGATCGACGGTCGGCCCTCCGGCCGGAGAGCCCGGTCCGCGTAAGCGGATGCGCCCTGAATTGACCCCCAACGCCTGGTCTCTTTTATTGAAAGGGAGTAACGTTCCGGAGCGGCTTTTCGCGTCGAAGATCAATTTTCCTTAAACTGTAGATTCACCGTGACATCGAAGGTTTCGCTTGTCCGGTTGCCCTTGAGGTCTTCGGCCGTCACCACCAGAATATTGCGCCCGGCGATGAACTGGAGTTTGCCCAGATTGTACTGATCCAGATCGAAAACGTCCTCGAACACGGTTTCGCCCTCCAGTCGCCAGGCGTCGCGGGAGTGTTCCAGCTCACGAAAGGTGCGCGTTTGCACCGGGCCACTGTTGAGTTGCCAGCTGAGTTTGAAGATGCCCCGCCGGGTGCCCTTTTCCAGGCCCGGATCGATCACGTTCACCAGCACGGGGTAAAAACGCGTCAGGCGAATGTTCTCAGCCCGCGAGTGCGATACGAGCGTGCGGCTGGCCGGGGTGCGAATTGTCAACTGGCCGATGATCGGCGGATTTTCGTCGGTGATCGGCGGCAGAAACAGCAGCGGATTCACGTACTGTCCGCGGTCCGAAATAAAAAAGAAGTGCAGGTGCGGTCCCACCGAATGCCCGGAGTTGCCCGATGTTCCGAGCACGGTGCCGGTTCCCGCGTCCCCGATGCGTTTGCCGCCCAGATCGGCCAGGTGATAATACCCGCTGGTCCAGCCTCCGGAATGGGACAGGAGCACGAAATTCCCCGGGCCAGGCAGGGGATGGAAGGGATCGTCGCCGACTTCCCGGCTGTACAGGTACGTACCCGGGGCGGCCGGGCGCACGGGTTTGTTGAGCGCGGCGATATCCAGGCCGCTGTGAAAGTGATCGGTGCGCGACTCTCCGAACGTGGAGGTTATGCCCTTCAGGGCGGGGTAATCGCCCACCACGAGCGGCCATTCAAACTTAGGGGCGGTCGACTCTTGAGCCGCAAGGCCGCCCATGAACAGCAGGGCGGGAACCAGAAAACGCCAATTTTTTGCAAATTTGGGCATTTCGGGGAAAAATAGAGTTTTTGTGGAAGGAATCATCCCGTCTTCTGGCCTCAGAGTTCCACGCATGGCCGGCATCGAAGAAATCACAGACTCTGACGAAGACTTAAAGAACCAGGACGAGTCTGCTCGCAAGGAAATTTTAGAACTCGTACAAAAATGCGGCGCGGGCGACCGGGAAGCCCTCCAGGCGTTTTTCGACCGGTATTCCGAGGACATCTATAACTTCCCCATCAAGGTCTTCCATCTGGACGAAGACGCCGCCTCTGATTTTTACCTCTATGCTTTCGAGCGCCTTAAAGAAGGCGGGCGTTTCAAGTCCTTCCAGGGTCGTTCCAGTTTCCGGACCTGGTTTTATACCGTTTTGCGTAACCTCGTCATCGACTGGATGCGCACCATTCGCGAACTCAATACAGTGCCCGCCCGCCGGGTGGACGAACGCGGCAAAGAATTCGCCACGATCGAAAACACGCCCGACCCGCGCCTCGAGCGCGACCTGGAGGACACGGGGGAACTGGAAGATTTTTTTCGGCGACTCCAGCACCTCTCACTGGAGCTGCGCACCGTTTTCAAACTGACCTACATCTACTACCTGGACCTGAGTCCCGAGGAAATGGATTACCTGGCGGGCAAGGCCGGCCGCAGCCTGGCCGAGCTGACGAAATTTATGGCCGGGTTGAAACACGAACTGGCCGACCGTGAGATCAAAAATATCGGTTATGAAGACAAAATAACTTCGCTTTATGTTTCGATTCTTGATCTCAAAACGAAAAAAGAAAAAATTCTCTCCGGTCTGGAAAAACCCGGCGACCTTTCACCCGAGGACGAATTCGAAATCGAAAAAATCGACCGGAACATCGAGAAAAAATACCAGCAGCGCGAGAAGCTTCTTGAAAAAAAGGAAAAAGGGCATTTTGTGGTTCGGACGCCGTATAAATATATTACCCGTCTGATGGATATTCCGGAGGGCAGCGTCTCAGTTCACATGATGAGGGCTCTGGAGAAGTTAAGAGGAAAAAAGTGATCCGGCACCCCGTTTCGAGAGGGCGGATTTTTCCAAAAAAAGACAAAAAAAAGCCGGTTTTTGTAAGGCCGGAACGTAATTTCCGTCTAATGTGAAAAGCGGATGGGTGTTCCGTTGAGGGATTTGTGGCTGAGATGAAACCAAAAATTAGACCAGACTTTCGGGACCTGCCGGACGATTTAATTCTTAATCCGGAGAGTCTGTATTCCACGCCCGGCCTGGAACCGGAAAAAATTCTGGCTGTGGAAGAGTTTTTCGCCCTTATAAAATACGCGGGGTTGAACAGTCTCAGTGCAACGTCGCTGGCCGATGAAGAGGTCGCTCTTGGTGTGGATCAAATGCTCGCCGGTAAAGCGGAGGCGACTCTCTCACATAGCTCGGCCGCTGTATACTCTGACCTCCACGCCATGGAAAAAGGCGGGCGGGCAAAACTTCCGCTCGCTCTGCGTAATGTCGTCGCCACAACTCTGGCCGGACCCGTGGAAAAAACAGCCGCCCCGGCGTTGCTGGTGCGGATGATGCAGGACACCATCCAGGTCATCAAGTCTTCGTTTCAAAATGTTTCGCTTCAAAACTCAGAGGCGCTCGCTGTGCGTTCATCCGCCGCCACCGCGCCCCGTGAACGGACCGATAAGTTCGAACTGCGCCAGGTTGTTTCCGTCGATCTGACGATCTTTTACGAAATCCTGCGTGAAAACGGGAACGCTGTCCTCCTGCGCGTGCATCTGGAACCCGAACCCGCGTTCTGCCGTGTCAACCTCTTGCAGAATAACCGTATCGTCACCTCGCTCAACTACGTTCGTGGCGAAAACGGCATCACGTTCCAGCGCCTTTCGCCCGGTTCGTATCGTATTGAAATCAAAGGCGATGACTGGGATTTCGCGACGGGTATCGTGATCGACGCGCAGTAAACGCGCGAGTCGCAGGCGGGCCGCCCTGGCCCGCTTAATACTCCAGCACCACATCGACGCTGTCCCCGTCACCCTTTGCCCCGCGAATTTTTTTGGGAACCGGCAGCAATATCTTTCCCCTGCGGTCAGTCCAGACACTGGTAGACCAGGTTTTCCCGTCCACGCTGGCGCGGACCGGTGTTCGGCCCCAGCCGAGTTTGAAGGGCGGCGCGAATATATTCGGGACCGGCGCGAACGTCCAGCCGCCTTTGCCTGGATGGCGAAATAGTTCTGCGCTGAATTTCGCGGATTTCATTGGTTAATATAATCAGGTGAATCAGAGTGTGTGACCCGGGCGGATCGGGTTCTTAGTATTACTACGGTAGAATATATTTACCACGGGGGGCACGGGGGACACGGCGAGTGAATACTCCGTTTCCGATTCCGGAACGCTGAAATTCCTTGCATTGGATGGGGCTCCCTGTGACCTCCGTGTCCCCGTGGTAAAAAAATTCGCGTTTGAAGTCATCTGCCGTTGTACTATTAGCAGGGTACATTGGCTCCGCTCCGATCGTGCTCTACCCTCAGCTCGCGTTATGCAGCGGCCGCACCTGTTCGCCCACGGACAGATAAACACCCTTCACCTGATCGATCCGGCCCAGACGTTCAACCATGTCCTGGTGCAGGTTGACGCTGAAACTTTCGTGCGCGCGTATGACCTGGGTCTCGTCACCCGCGTTCGCGCCGGGCAGATGAAAAAACACCGTCAGCGGGCCGCCGGAGTAATTTTTCAGAATCGTCTGGAGATGCGCGATGACGGACGTATCGACGCTGTAGTTGAGTTTTACGTGCAGAGATCGTTCAAGTTTTTTTTCGAGCTCGTCGCGGTTCAGTTCCTTGATGCCATCGAGGATGAGCTGAGGCGTGCCGGTTTCCTCGCGTTTTTCGAGCGTGCCCACGAGTAAGAGCGGCTCGTCTTTTTTCAACATGGCGCGCACGCGGACGAGGGTGGCGGGAAAGATCACGCCGTTCATACTGCCACTCATGTCCTCCACGGTGAAGCGGGCCATTTCTTTGCCCGTGCGCGTGGGTTTCATTGAAATTTCGGTCAGCACACCGGCCACTTCGATTTTTTTACCGGCCGGGAGGCGATCCAGTTCGCGGATGGGCAGGGCCTTGATGTTCTGTAAAATACGTTCGAAGCGCGCGATCGGATGCCCGCTGAAATAAAATCCGAGCACTTCTTTTTCGCTCAGCAATATTTCCGACTCGTCGAATTCGACAACGTCCGATCCGCGCGGGATGGGATCGGTCGTCCGGGTTTCGGGCAGGGCGCCGAAGAGCGAAGTCTGGCCGGATTCACGGTCCGCCTGGTGGCGCTGGCCATGTTGCATGGCCATTTCAATCGAGGAAACCAGAGCCTTGCGCGTGTAGCCCAGCGAGTCGAAGCTGCCGGCGTGGATCAGCGATTCAAGCGCGCGGCGATTGCAGGCGCGCAGATCGACATGTTCCATCACCTGGAGAAAATTTTTGTAGCGCCCGCCGGCCTGGTCGCGTTCGCGAATGATCGAATCGACCGCCTGCAGGCCCACGTTCTTGACGCCGCCCAGACCGAAGCGAATCACGCCTTCGTCGATGTAGGTAAAATTCGCGTTCGATTCGTTGACGTCAGGCCCCAGAATTTTGATGTTCATGTCGCGACAGGCGTTGATGTAGTGCACCAGGCGTTCGGTCCGGTCCATTTCCGAATCGAGCACCGAGCGCATGTAATCCGTGGGGTAATTGGCCTTGAGATACGCGGTCTGGTACACGATCGCGGCGTACGCGGCCGAGTGCGATTTATTAAAACCGTAGCTCGCGAACTGCGCCATCAACTCGTACAGATCCGCTGCGAATTTTTCTTTGAAACCCAGGCGGACGGCGCCCTCCACGAATTTCACGCGCATCTGTTCCATTTTTTCGTGGATCTTCTTGCCCATGGCCTTGCGCAGCGCGTCCGATTCGCCCGGGGTGAAGCCGCCGATGATGCGCGAAATGAGCATGACCTGTTCCTGGTACACAATAACCCCGTACGTATCCTGTAATACGTCCTGGAGGGCGGGATCGGGGTAGGTGACCTTTTCGCGGCCGTTCTTGCGATTGATAAAACTGTCGGCCATCCCCGCCTGGAGCGGACCGGGCCGGAAGAGCGCGATGAGCGCGACGATGTCCTCGAAACGCGAAGGCCTCGTTTTCAGCACGAATTCGCGCATGCCCGCCGATTCGAGCTGGAACACGCCCGCCACGTCGCCTTTCTGTAAAAGGCGATAGGTCTTTTCGTCATCCGGCAGATTCGAAAGATCGATCCTGATCCCGGTGCGACTTTCGATCGACCGCACGGCGTGATCGATCACCGTCAGGTTGCGCAGGCCGAGGAAGTCCATTTTGACCAGGCCCACGCTTTCCAGCGAATCTTTGTCGTACTGGGTCACCGGCACCCGGCTCTGGTCTTTCGCGTCCACGCCCTTCTGCGCGACCGTGGCCATGGGCACGATTTCTTCCAGCGGTTCGGGCGAAATGACGACGCCGGCCGCGTGAATCCCCGTGTGGCGGGCGTTGCCTTCGAGGGTTTTCGCGACGGTGAACAATTTTTTTTGAATGTCGCCCGAGTCCGCGTAATCGCGCAGTTCCTTCGACGATTCCATGGCCTCTTCAATCGAGATGTTCAGGACGTCCGGAAATTTCTTGGAGATTTCGTTGGCCTCAGCGAACGGGATGTTCAACACGCGGGCCACGTCTTTGAGGCAGGCTTTGGCCGCCATGGTTCCGTACGTGATGATCTGGCCGACGTGATCGTCGCCGTATTTGGCGCGCACGTAATTAATGACCAGGTCGCGTCGTTCCGTGCAAAAATCCACGTCGATGTCCGGCATCTCGTTTCGGTCCGGGTTGAGAAAACGTTCGAACAGGAGATTGTAACGCAAGGGATCGATATCGGTAATACCCAGCGCGTATGAAATAATACTGCCGGCGGCTGAACCGCGACCGGGGCCCACTGGGATCCCGTTCTGTTTGGCCCAGTTGATAAAATCCTGGACGATTAGAAAATAACCGGAAAAATCCATCTTCACGATGGTTTCGTACTCGAACTCGAAGCGTTTGCGGACCGCGTCGTTTACCTGGCCCGGGTAGCGCGACTCCAGGCCGCGCAGAGCCAGTTCGCGCAGGTACGAGTCCAGGGTATGGTCGGCCGGCACGTCGAAGCGCGGCAGGAGCGGGTTGCCGAAGCTGAAATCAAGGTCCACCATTTCGGCGATGCGCGCGGTATTGTGAAAGGCCTCCGGAATTTCGGGGAAGAGGGCGTACATCTCGGCGGCGGATTTGACGTAAAACTCCGGGTTGAAGCCGAAGTGCAGCTCATCGTCCATCGTCTTCTTCTGGTTGATGCGCAGCAGAATGTCCTGGGCGGCGTGGTCGCCGCGGGTGAGGAAGTGCGCGTCGTTGGTCAGGGCCAGCTGGACGCCCTGGCGCCGGGCGATTTCGAGATTGCCGCGCGTGACGAGCTGGTCTTCCGGCAGACCGTGGTTCTGAATTTCCAGGAAAAAACGTTCCGGCCCGAAGACTTCCTTTAAATGCCCCGCCAGGCGGGAAGCCTCGTCGTCCTTGCCCTGTAAAAGTTTGCGCTGGACTTCACCCGCGAGGCAGGCGGTCAGGCAGACCAGGCCCTCCGAATTCTGGGCCAACAGATCGTAGTCGATGCGGGGTTTGCGGTAGTACCCTTCCGTGTACGAGCGCGAGGCCAGCTTCATCATGTTCCGGTAACCCGCGCGGTTGGTGGCCAGGAGTATCAGGTGGTAGTTGCCCCCGTCGGCGATACGGTCGGCGGTTTTTTTGATAAAACGATCGCCAGGCGCCACGTAAAACTCGCAGCCGATGATGGGCTTGATGCCTTCTTTGACCGCCGCCTTGTAAAACTCGATGGCTCCGAACATATTGCCGTGATCGGTCATGGCCACGGCCGTCTGGCCCAGCGCCTTCGTTTGTTTCATCAGATCATTGATACGAATGGCGCCGTCCAGCAGGCTGTACGAGGTGTGTAAATGCAAATGGGCGAACTGGCCGGGGGCGGCGGGTCCGGAATCGTTGCTGCTGGCTGGGTTTTTTGACATGGATTTTTCCCCGACGCCCGGAACGGGACATAATACAGGGATAGAAGGGCTGACGGGGTAGAGCGCTTGCAAGATAATTTTTTCGAAACGAGCCCGAAATCAGAATGAAAAGGGGCCAGAAAAAGAGCCGGTTTTCGATCCAGGGGCCTTTCCGGGTTGACAGCGGGTCCCGGGAAAACGGGATTATGTCAGATTGAGCCGGGGTTCGGGCAGGACCCTTCATCTCAGCGCCTGGAGGGCCCGTGCGGATTTCCGAAATCGCCCTGAAACTTGCCGTTCCGCGGCATTACATCGATTACTGGCGCCGGACAGGGCTGTTATCGGACGCGGCCCCGGGCCTCGCATTCCAGGATTTACGTAAGATTCAGTTTATCGCCCTGGCGCGCAGCCGGGGAATTTCGCTTCAGAAGATCCGGTCCACCATCGCCGGGGGTCCGCCGGTGGGGGACGAGGAAGCCTGGTACCGCGACCTGCTCGTGCAGAGCGGGCAATTGCTCCGCCGGGACCGTGGCCCGGCCCTGTACCAACCCGAAACCGGACAGTACTTTTTCAATTACGAAAACCGAACCGAACGGGCCGTGATCGATCTTGCCGGGCGACTGGAGTCGCCCGAAGCCGAAGTGGGTTTGCTGGAAAAACAATTCCAGGCGGCACTGGAAGCGGGGGACGAAGAAGCTATGGAAGCTGCCCTGGTTGAGATCCTGAAACGGGAGCCCGACCACATGGGCGCCCTGATTGAACGCGGGAACATCGCCTTTGAGATGGGCGAGTACGAGGACGCGATTCGTTTTTATGAGGCAACGCTCGAACACGACCCGTACTGCGTGGAAGCGATTTATAATCTTGCGAATATTTATTTTCGACAGAAGAAAAATGCGGTTGCAATTCGGTATTTTCTGCAATGTATTGAACTGGATCCGGACTTTCCGGAAAGTTATTATAATCTCGGAATTGTTTATTACAGCCTGAATTTGCTGGATCGGGCCCGGATCTGTTTTGAAACCTACGTTTCGCTTGACCCGGATTCGACCTGGACCCGTCAGGCGCGCGGGTTTCTGGATGATATTGAAGTTTCTCTGGCCAGCGGAATGCGCCAATCGCAACTCTTCAGCATCGAGCCTGGCTCCGCTTCCCGCAGTTCCGGTCCGGTCGAAAGCATGGACGAAGGCATCCAGGATTTATTCCGCGACCGGAGCCCGCCCCCCGGTAAGGAACCGGCCCCTGCCCAAAAAAAAGGCAATGAACAAATTCAATTGCCCGCACCCGGCGCGGAACAACCCCTGGACGATTGAACCTGCCCGTCATGTTCGTCGGGAGTCCGGTCGGTCATGAAACCTGAAACGCCCGATCAAGACCGTTTCGCCCGCGATATCGCCGCCAGTATTTACAGCAGCCTCAACCTGTTGACCATCAAAAAATCCGTCCGGATTTTATGCGAACTTGAGGAAACCGTGCTGGAAGACTTCGTGAAGAAGTTTTCCGGCGTCGTGATTTTTTTGCTGAACATCCTGGACCCGGAACGGTCGAACCAGCTCCTGAGCCGCCTGACGGATTCCTCCCTGGTGTACCTGACCGAGGAGGAACTCCGCCTGCACCTGATTCGGGAAATCGCGTTCGTCAATGACGATGAGGCGATCATGTCGCTGTCCCTGTTTCTGGATATCCTCGACCGGACGGACAATCCCGAACTGTTTCCCGCCACGGGTCAGGTACTCGGCGCCCTGTACCATTCCGAACATACCCTGCGCAAACACCATTTCGCGTATCTGGATACCCTGCGCGGTGAACGAAGGCAGCGGATGATCCGGGAAATGTTACGCCGGAATATTCATGTGGCCCTGGGGGTGATGATCTTTTCCTCAAGGGCCGTATCGTTCGATGTGATGGACGAGGTGGCCCTGGCGCGGCCAACCATCCTGGCTGACATCCCCGAGGCCCTGTTCCGTGCCCGCTTCATGCAATCGCACGCGCTGTACCTGGAAGGGGAGTTGTTTCAGTATCTGCCGCCGTCCGTGCGGGAACAAATCCAGCTGATTCGGGGGATTCAGGATCAGTATCGGGACGAGCTGGCCCGCGTGGCGGACCTGTCGGCCAGGGATCCGCGCGCCTTTCGGAAGGAAATCATCAATATCATCTACGGGGTGTTGAAAAAAATCGACCCGACCCTGAAATCACCCTTTCTGTCCGAACTGGAGCAACGCGGGCACCTGACCCGGGAAGATATCGTGCTCTTGAATGAATTCGATCGGAGCTGAATCAGCGCTCGTCCCCGGTCGATTTTATAAGAAGTCCGGCCTTTCAGGCCGCGTAGAAGTCCGCTTTTACGATATCATCGATGCGCACGCTGGCCTGGATTCCGTCCCGGCCGTTTTTCAGAACCACGTCCCCTTCCATTTTACGGTTTTTGTCCAGTTCGAGGGTCGTGCCGTCTTTTAAATGTAATACGATGTCAATGCCCCGGAACTGGATGTATTGCTCCAGTTGTTTACGAAATTCGCTGGAATGAAGTTTCATGAGTCCCCCGGGCGTAAAATTCGGAATTGTTTATGTCGCCCGGATTCTGTAACGGTACAAATGATGAAAAGGTACAGTACTTTTTTTTCTGAGGAGCGTTAGAAGGGTTTTCACGCGTCTGCGCGAACTTCCGGACCCTGCCGGTAAAAAACCCGGGCGGCCGCCGAAAATTTTCTGTACTTTTCCTGATGATTTTTTATTTATGGTGGGACATAATGTACTCAAAGAATTTCAGGGTGGTGCCGATCAGGGAAGAGAAGCCGGTGGACCGAATGTATGTCGCTGTTTGATCAAACCCTCACCATGCGCTCCCTGAAAATTCTCGAAATGGGAATGGGGGCCGCGCAGAAACGCCGGGACGTTCTGGCGGATAACATCGCCAATGTGGACGTTCCGCACTTTAAACGGTCGGACATCACGTTCGAGATGCCGCTCAAACGGGCCCTGGAATCGGAAGCGGCCGCTTCAGAGCCCCTGCCGCTTAATACCAGTCATCCGCAGCATATCAACAGCCGCCGGTTCAAACACTTCGAGAACGTGGAACCGCGCCGGGTGGTGGACTATCTCTCGGAAATGCGCAACGACGGCAATAATGTCGATATCGAAGATGAAATGACGAAGGTTGCTCGCAACCAGTTGCATTATTCCCTGCTGGTGGACCGGCTGAGCGGAACCTATCGGCAGTTCAACCAATTGATTCGCCTGGCCTGACGGGGCAATAGAAGGGTAACGTTATGGGTATGTTTTCTTCCATTAACATCGCGGCTACGGGCCTTTCGGCTCAGCGTCTGCGTCTGGACGTCATTTCGAACAACATCGCGAACGTTTCCACCACCCGCAACTCCAACGGCGACGGTCCGTTCCGGCGCGACCGCGTGGTGATGAGCCCCATCAATCTGCGTAATGTCTGGAATTCGCCCGTGTATCCGCACGGTCTCGATACCGGCATGGGTATGGGCGTAAAAGTCAGTAAAATCGAAAAAGACGAACGCCCCCTGCCATTGATGTACGATCCCACGCATCCGGACGCGATCCAGGTCGGTCCAAAGAAAGGGTACGTGGAAATGCCCAATGTCAACATCGTCGAAGAGATGACCGATATGATTTCGGCCTCGCGGTCGTATGAGGCCAACGTCCAGATCGTAAACGGCAGCCGCCAGATGTTCTTGAAGACTCTGGAAATCGGCCGGACCGTTTAATCGGAACTGAAACGGCTTATGGCTTATTTAAACGTTAAAAAAAACAAATCGATTCAGGAGTAACCAGACTATGGCAATGGAAATCGTAAATATGCGCGGCGTGAATTTTTCGGGGAGCATGCCCTACGTTTCGGGAGGCGAGTCGTTGCAACGCATCCCCATGTCCACCACCAGCGATCGCCACATGATCGCCTCGAACGTACCGCCGGTGTCCGAAAACGCCGCTGGAGGGTTCGCCCAGGCTCTGTCCAGCGCCCTGGGAGGCGTGGAAAAAATTGATAACGAAAGCACGAAGCTGGCCGCGCGCGCCGTGTACGAGCCGGATTCAGTGAACGTGCATGAGGTCGTGATCGCCGCCGAAAAAGCCAAACTGGCGCTCAACCTGACCAAGACGCTTTCAGACGGCCTGGTGCGGACCTACCGCGAACTTACATCGCCCAGATAAATAATTAGCCCGGATTATGCATGAAACGAAAATATGCTGCGCCCCACAGGCATACGCAGGCCGGCTGTACGGCCAATATATAGCCCCCGCTCCCTATGGGT
>CAZVZS010000007.1:128701-146273 GCA_964631535.1 uncultured Leptospiraceae bacterium | reverse complement strand
GGCAACACACTGTTTCATGCAAAAATTCCGGGGCTACTATGGAATGACGAAAACCGCCTTGAAAGGCGGTTTTCCTTGAGCAAAAAAATTCTGGGAGAATTTCGTGCATTATTCGTGATGTGGCGTGACGTGGTCGGTCAGACCGTGGGGGGTGTAGATCAAGGGCGCATGCGGTCCGTTTTTTAGATACCGGGAAAAATCCTCGCCTTTGATTTGTTGAAGCTCGCCCCGGTCCAGAAAAATGCCCCGGCAATCCGGACAGCGATCGATTTCGACGCTGCCGATGTATTCCAGCTCCATGGCCGTGCCGCAAACCGGACAACGCAGGTGGCGCGGCCCCCCGGATGAACGCCTGAAGGCGACGGCGCCGGCGTCAGTTTCGGAACCCCGCGTTTCGGTTCGTCCGCGTTTGACCGGCGCGCTTTCCCGCGCGGGATCGGCCCCGTGCGCGGGATGGATGTCGCCGTATTCGACGTCACCACGCCTTGGCAAAATTTTTTTTACGAGATAATCCCACATACCGGCTACAACGCTGCGAGATCGGTGGGCACCCGCTCCCAGAATTTCGCGTCCGCGGGGGGTGCGGTTTTCCAGCGATTGTGCAGCCAGAAATACTGGTCCGGGTATTTTCGCACGTACTTCTCCAGAACATCGACGTAGCGAAGTGTGAGCAGGCGAATCGCGTCCGCGCGGTTGTCGGCGAGAGCCGAACCGCGTCCGATGGGCACCAGCACCATGCGAAAGCGACCTTCCGGCTGGCGAATCGCCACGCAGAAAACGACCTCCGCGTCCGCCAGATACGCGATCTGCGATCCGCCCGTATGCGTGGAGGTGGGACGCCCGAAGTAGGGCACGAAAACGCCGCGCAGCCCCGCGCTCTGGTCAGAGGCGATCGCGAACATTTCCCCCGCCTTGAGGGCCTTGATGATCTTCGCGCCCATTTCGTCCAATTTATAAAATCGAATGTTTTCGCCCCCGCGCAAAGCCCAGACGAAGCGGTGGGTGTACGGATTGGAAATGTTCGCGCCGATCGCGTTCATGATCACGTTAAACTTCATCGGCAAAATCAAAGGCAGGATTTCCCAGTTCCCGAAATGACAACCATTGATCATGACGCCGCGGCCCGCCGCCAGCGTCCGCTCCACGAACGCGACGCCCGTTGGTTCCCATTCCACGTATTTTTCCATCCAGGCGCGGTCGAACGTGTGCATTTTCACGAACTCCGCGGCGATATAGCCCACATTTCGGAATTGGGCGCGGACCATTTCCGCGCGAAGTTCCGGACTCAATTCGGGAAAGGCGATTTCCAGATTGCGACGAACCAGTTTGCGCCTGGACCCACCGATCCAGTACGTGAGCGGCCCGAGCACCCGACCCCCGGCCCGCACGGCCGTCCGGTACGGGAGCAGACTGTAGAAAAAAAATATCCCGCGCGCGAAGATGTACTCGACGATGTGTTTTATTTTACGACCCATTCGTCCGACTCCAGAAATTGTTCGATCAGGGGCAGGGCCGCCGCCGCTTCGCGAAACAGGACCGCGCGCCAGCCCGCCTCACGAGCACCGGCGACGTTCACTTCGCGGTCGTCCAGGAAAAGCAACGAGTCCTCCCGTAAATCCGGGAAATCGCGGCGCAAACCCGCGTGGATGGCCTCGTAATAGGCCCGGTCCGGCTTGCGGTGGCCGACCTCACAGGAAAAAAATAAATAATGCGCGAATTGTTCAATTTCGGGACGTTTACGTAAAATGGCGTGGTACCAGCGCGAATAGTTGGAGGCCACGCCGACCCGGACCCCCGGACGCGCGTGTAAGGTTTTTAGCAAGTCTTCCATGCCCGGTAAAAAATGTACCGGGTTGCGAAAAAGTTCTTTTTTGATCTTTTCCGGACGCTGCAGTCGGTCCCGCCACTCGGGCGGGGTGTCCGTTCGGTAATACCTGCGAAAAAATTCCGGCTCGTCGATCTCGCCCCGTTCGAATTGTTCAAACGAATCCCGGTCCTTCCAGCGCATGAAATCACGCGCGGTCATGTCCCCGGGCAGGGCGGACAGCAGAGAGTGGTACGGATCCCGCACCAGAGTATCCATCAAGTCCAGTAATACAATCCGGACATTTTGCACGGGACTATTCTTTCAGAGGGCCGGTCTGGCGTAAATGACTTGTCGGCCCCGCCCGGGGCGATTTCCTGCCAGTCTTTCGGCCGCCGTATGTTCTATTTTTTCTATAACTGCCTGTTATTTTTCGCGCGACCCCTGTACCTGCTCGGCGCCCTGTTTCTGCCCGCGCTTCGTCGCTTCAGGTCGAGCCGTACCGCCGGCCTTGAAAAATTGTCCGCCTTTCTGAAACGTCGCGGAAGCACCGCCGACATCGTCTGGTTGCACGCCGCCTCCGTGGGCGAGTTCGACCAGGCGCTGGCACTGGCCAGGGAAATCCAGGCGCGCGAAAGGCCCGACGTACCGACTCCGGCCGTAATCCTGAGCGTATTCAGTTTGAGCGTACGCGCGAGCGAACACCCGGACCTTGATCTTATATTTTATTTGCCCCTCGATTTTCCCGGAACCTGGAATAAAATTTTGCGCGAGTTTCGCCCGCGCTTTTTCGCCACCATGACCTGGGACGTCTGGCCCAATCTCCTGCGCGCGCTGCGCGAGCACGGAGTGCCCGCGTATCTGTGCAGCGCGGCGCTGGCCCCGGGCTCGCCGCGCCTGCGACCCCCGTTCGTACGCTGGCTGGCCCCGGTCTACGCGAACTTCACGGGCATTGGCGCGGTGGACGAAGTCAATCGCCAGTTTTTCCTGAAACTTCTACCGGACGAAAACCGCGTCCTGAGCACCGGCGATACACGCTACGACACCATCCTGTATAAAATCGCGCATACAGGTCTGGACCCGGAACAGAGGAAATCTTTGCAGCGCCTGAAAGCCGGACGAACCCTGCTGGTACTCGCGAGCACGTACGCCGCGGACGACCGGGAATTGTTTCCGGCTCTGGCCGAATGGTTGAGGCGCCATCCAGACACGGCGATTTTCATTTTCCCCCATCATATCGACGAACATCGTTTAAGCGAATGTGTCTCCCTGGCACGCCAAGCCGGGCTCGAACCGGAACGTTTCAGCGCGCTGTCGAACGATAAGATCCCGGGTCCGGAGCGAGCGCCGCGCCTGGTTCTGGTCGACCGACTGGGAATTCTCGCCCTGGCCTACCGGTTCGGAGACATGGCGTACGTGGGCGGCGGGTTTCATCATCGGATCCACAATACCGCCGAACCGGCGGCGCTCGGGCTGCCGGTCATCACCGGCCCGCGCATCGATACCAGCCCCATCGCGCTGGCACTGGAAGCCGCGGGCGCCCTGCGGCGCGTTCGCGGCGAAGCGGCGCGCGTCGCCGAAGGCTGGCTCTCCGACCCGCGAGCCCGCAAGCGGGCCGGGACCATCGCGGCCGAAACCGTCACCTCGCGAGCGGGCGCCGCGCGAAAATTTTACGACGCCTTCTTACGGTAGCGGCCGGGCATGAATTCCGCGCGCCGCGAATTTCCATTGCCCGGGGCGCGTGCGGGTGAAAGGATGTCCGTAAGGAGTAACCCATGTCATTATTATCGATGTTAAAACCGAACGGACCGAGCGGCTTCGGCTACGGGTCCACGGCCGAAGATGTAACGAAGGGCCTTGATCTTAAAGGAAAAAACATTCTCGTAACCGGCTGTAATTCCGGCCTGGGCAAGGAAACCCTGCGGGTTCTGGCCCTGCGCGGGGCGCGCGTCATCGGCACCGCCCGAACGACGGAGAAAGCGCAGGCGGCCTGCGCGGAGGCGGCCGGTAAGAATACGGGCCTTGCCTGCGAACTCTCCGACCCCGCCTCCGTGCGCGCCTGTGTGGCCGCGGTCAAAAAGGACGGGACGAAGCTGGACGCGATTATCTGCAACGCCGGCATCATGGCCCTGCCGAAGCTGGAGAAAGCGTTCGGATACGAATTACAGTTTTTCACCAACCACATCGGCCATTTTATGCTCGTGAACGGACTGCTGGACCGGTTGAGCGACAACGGCCGGGTGGTCATTCTCAGCAGCGACGCCCACAGGGCCGCCCCGAAAGAGGGCATCCAGTTCGAAAACCTCTCCGGCGAAAAGGGGTACAGCCCCTGGGCGAATTACGGCCAGTCCAAATTCGCAAATATTCTATTCGCGAAAGAACTTGCGAAAAGCTTGACTGGAACAAAAAAAACCGCGAACGCCCTGCATCCGGGCGTGATTCGTACGAACCTCGCCCGGAGTATGAACCCGGCTGTGGGCATCGCCTTCGCCATCGCGGGGCCGATCGGGTTGAAAACGATCCCCCAGGGCGCCGCCACGCAGTGTTTCGTGGCCACCCATCCGTCCGTGGTTGCCACCAGCGGAGCGTATTTTTCGGACAGCAATGTCGTCGCGCCGCGAAAAGACGCTGAAAATCATGATCTCGCGAAAAAACTCTGGGACGTCTCGGAAAAAATCGTAGCGGGTCTGGGTTAATTGGGCCATCCGGGCTCAGTTCACGATAAACTCGTTGAAATACACTTCCGTGATTTTTCCTTCCGACAGGATGTGATTGATACTGGCCTTCATTTCCTCGCGGAGTTCCAGCTGGTCCTGGATGGTTGACAGTTGGTCCCTGGATTTCCCGGACAGAATCAGGTTGATGATATTGCGCAACTGCGGTTTACGTTCCGCCAGTTCCGCGGAAAGGGCCGGATTGTCTTTTTCAAACCCGAGCGCGAGTTGCAACTTGATAAAATGCGTTTCGCCCTGGTCAGCCGTATTCACGCGAAAGTCTTCGGGAAAGTTGAACGCTTCCGTGGGCGGGGGCGGTTTTACGACCGCGATGGAGGCCACTTCTTTGTATTGCTGGGCCGCCGCGAACGTGGCCACGTAGTACGCGATGACGGACATGAGCACCAGGCCCACGACGCCAAGAGCGACGTAGATCAAAATTTTGACGATTTTATTGAGGCCGGAGGTGGATGTCGGCTCGTACTCCCCGCCGGTACTCTCCTCCTCGTCCATTACTTCATCATCGGCCATTTGTCTCTCCTCCCGGAAGCTGTCGCAAACGTGAAAACAGTTCCAGGCAGCTATCGATAGTATCGATCAGATTGTCGTTCGTGCAAAGTTTTTTTTGTGAGCCGACCGGCGAATTCACTGGTCGCTGGTATCGGGGAGTAACTCTTCCGAACCGGGAAGGGGAGCGGAGGGCAGGCGAAAGCCGGATTTGTCAGGTTCCCGGGCCGTCGGTTTAAACGTGAGCAGGACGATGTCGAGCCGGCGATTGTGCGCGTCCGATTCGGGCGTTCCAAGATCGCCCTCGTCCGCGAGCGGACGAAAAGAGCCGTAGCTGACAGCCTGGATCGTCGCCGGTGGGACGCCCTGGCTCTGTAAAAAAACGGCGGTGTTAATGGACCGGGCACCGGCCAGGTCCCAGGAATTCATATACAGACGTTCCTGCCTGGTGGCGGCCCTGGCACCGGCCACGACCGCGTCTTCGCCTTTCGCGGAATGCCCTTCAATGCGGGCGAACCGGTCTACGGTTCGAATCAAGCCTGCGGCTTTTTTCAAGACTTCTTCAATATCTTCCGTCAGCAGGGCGCTGCCAGGTTCGAAATAATCCGCACCGATCAAAGAAATCACCAGACCGCGTTCGTCTTCGGTGACGCGCACCCGGCGCGCTTTGATTTCGGGCTGGAAGATACTCTTCGCCTGCTGCTTGGCGTTCGACAGGGATTTCCCGGTGGTGGGGGAAGGCAGGGACTCGAGGTTCATCCCCATTTCTTCCATACGTCCCTTGGAAAGCGTCTGCCCGCCTTCAAAAAAACCGAGGCTGTTCGAAAAAGCCGAAAGCACGAGCTGGATTTCCTGGGGGGGTGCTTTCCCCGAGGCATAGATCATGATGAACAAACAGAGCAGGAGTGTGACCATGTCCCCGTACGTCACAATCCAGAGGGGAGCGCCTTCTTCACAGGGAGGACATAATGCTTTTTTGCCCATGATCCAGCGACCTGTTAATTGCCACCGACTTCGTCGAGCGCGGCGCGTTCGTTGGGCGCCAGGAAACTGGAAAGTTTATCCTTCACGATCCGCGGGTTATCCCCGGACTGGATGGAGAGGATTCCTTCCACCATGATCGCTTTCACGGTCAACTCGTCTCCATCGCGCAACTGCAGTTTTTTCTGGAGCGGCAGTGCGATTACGTTCGCACCCAGCGATCCGTACAGGGTGGTGATCAGAGCGGCGGCCATCCCGTTGCCGATGGCGGTGGGGTCCCCGGAGCCCAGGTTCTTGAGCATCTGCACCAGTCCGATCAGAGTCCCGAGCATCCCGAACGCGGGCAGGTAAAATCCGATCTGGCCCCAGAAGCCGATACCCGACTCGTGCCGACCCTTAATATTGGCGATGTCCGTTTCCAGAATATTCCGCACAAGTTCCGGGTCCGTTCCGTCCACGACCAGTTGAATGCCTTTTTTCAAAAAGGGTTCGTCCAGATTGGCAAGGTCATCTTCCAGTGAAAGCAATCCCTCCCGACGGGCGCGCTCGGAAAACTGAACCAGATTGCCGATTAATCCGACGATATCCGTATCGCGAGGAGTAAAAGCAAAACGCGTAAAGTTTACGAAATTGGCTACAGTGGAAAGCGGCTGGGTGGTAATGGCGCTCGCGGTACCACCACCAAAAGTAATTAATACAGATGGGAGGTCAAACAGGTCAAGCGGGGATAGGCCCGCGGTTAGCGTCCCGAATAAAACCAGACCAAAACCGACGGAAATACCAAGGATCGACGCAATATCCATTTGTTTGACCGAACAGGCGGGCCAGAAAGGGCCCAAAAAGTCTTATGTCATATATCGGCCGGCTCGGGCAAATTGAAAGGAAAAATTTTTTTCTGGTATTCCACGATGCGCGCCGTCAATTCCTCCGGCGATTCTTTCACGATATAACGATGATCATTCGTTAGCGTGATCACGGTGTCCGGGTGCGACTCCACCAGTTCAATGTGCTGGGGATTCAGCCAGAATTCCTTACCATTAAGCCGCGATAGTTTAATCAATCCAGACCTCTCCCGGAAGCGGGACTCCCCAACCGAATCCTGGACACACAAACCAAACTGCTCGACACACAGAAAATCAAAAACAGGATGGCCCCTTCCGTGGCCCTTGAATACGCCAGAGCCCTCCTTTTGACAATAGTTTTTATGGCGGGGAATTTCCTGGCCGGGGTCATAATTTTCGGGCTGTTCGGCGCCTTCGCGTCGGATTTCGCGCAAGAGGAATGGAACAAACTTTTGCTCGCGCCGCCCTTTCTTTTTTCGCTCGTCCCGGTTTTCGGCCTCACGCTCCTCTGGTCCGGCATGGCGCAGACCGCCCGCCTGACCGGCCTGGATTTCCATACGCCCGTACCGAATTACGCCCGGCCCGCGCGGATTTTACGCTCCCCGGCGGCAATGTTCGTACTGCTGGTCGTGTTACCCGCGGCGGTCCAGCTGCTGGGTTCGGAACTGGAAACACTCAGTCGTATCGCGTACCCGCACCCGGAACTGTACGCCAGGTTACAGGGACTCCTCCGTCCGGCGGGCACCTGGCCCGACCTGGTCGGCGCGGTGTTTACGCTCGGCCTGGTCGGCCCGGCCTGTGAGGAGCTTCTATTTCGCGGCGTCATCCTCGGCGGCTTGCTCCAGAAATCGACCCGGTGGCTTCTGCCCGTATTGTTCCAGGCCCTGCTCTTCGCGCTCGTACATTTAAATCCCTGGCAGTTCGCCTATGCCCTGCCGATGGGTGTGCTGTTGGGCTGGCTGCGGGTCAGGACCGGTTCGGTATGGCCGCCGCTCTTGCTGCATACGGCCAACAACCTGGCGGCGGTGCTGGTCATGCACCTGGCACCGCCGCTCCCCTGGTTGTACTCCGAAGATTTTAACGCGATTGTTCACGTTCCGTGGCCCTTGCTCGCCGTGACCGTGGCGGTGTGCGCGCTGGCTCTGGGCTTCCTTGGTCGCCGCAGCGCGGGCGACGCGACGAAGGGCGAACCGTAGATTCGAGTCATGATTTTTTCGAGCGCCATTTTCCTGTTTTTTTTCGCGGGGGTCGCCCTGGTTCAGTGGGGCCTGATTCCGCTCCTGCCGGAACGATTTCGCCTGCGCGCGAGCCATTTCTTCCTCCTGATCGTTTCATACGTATTTTATATGAACTGGGACTGGCGCTTCGGGTTCCTGATGGCCCTGACCACGGTTCTCGACTGGGCTTGCGCGATCCTGATGGGGCACTTCGACTTCCAGGCCGGGCCGAATCCGACGCAGGCGGCCGCCCTGCGCGCGAACCGGCGGCGGCGTTTGGTCCTGCTTTTTTCGCTCGTATCGAATCTGGGGGTCCTCGGGTATTTTAAGTACGCGGATTTTTTCATCGGATCGTTCGTCGATCTCGTGAACGCGCTGGCCCCGAATACGTATTCGCCCGGCGAGCGCGATTCGCTGCTGTTAAAAGTCATTCTACCCCTGGGCATTTCTTTTTTTACGTTCCAGTCCATGAGTTATACGATCGACGTCTTCAGGCGTACGGTGGACGTAGAACGCAGCCTGGTACGCTTTGCGCTCTTCGTCGCTTTTTTTCCGCAACTCGTGGCCGGGCCGATCGTCACCGCGAAATCGTTTTTGTATCAGCTGCAAAAACTACCCGAATTCGATCTCGGCCAGATTCGCGAAGCGGGTCGCTGGTTCGCGCTTGGCTATTTCAAAAAAACGGTGCTGGCCGACAATATGGCGCCGATCGTCGACCAGATCTACGCGAACCCGGAAGTGTACGGGAGCGCGGGGCACTGGGTCGGCGCCTTCGGGTTCTGGGTCCAGGTCTACTGCGATTTCTCCGGGTATTCGGACATGGCCTGGGGCGCGGCCCTCTTCTTCGGTTATCACCTGCCCGAGAACTTTCGCATCCCGTACCTGAGTCGTTCCGTCACGGAACACTGGCAGCGCTGGCACATGTCGCTCATCGGCTGGATTCGCGATTATCTTTATATTCCGCTGGGCGGCAATCGCGTCGGGTTTCTGCGCCACAAGATCAATGTATTTCTGACGATGTTCCTGGCCGGTCTCTGGCACGGCGCCAACTGGACCTTCATTCTCTGGGGCACGATCCACGGCACGATCCTGGTGCTGGAAGCCACCTGGCGACAATTCACGGCCACGCGCGAACCGCGCGGCAGTTCACCCATGCAGGAACCCCCTCCGCGGGTGATTCGGTGGCCCAGGGCGGTCGTACAAATCGCGGCCACTTCGTTCTGTACGATTTTTTTCGGCACGATGTTCCGCGCGCGGGATATCCACGAGGCGGCGCTCATTCTCGGTCGCATGCTGGGCATCGCCACGGACGGCCTGCCCTCCCAGGCCGTCGTCGCCAGCGAGTTTTTGCGGCCGGTGGCCCTGGCTTCTCTGGCGATCCTCGTCGGCCACGTGCTGGGGTATTATATCTTCGAGAAAAAAACCCTGCGACCGAACATTCCCGCCTGGCTGGAAATCGCGCTGTATCCGATTTTTATTTTACTCTGCGTCCAGCTGGGAGCGAGCGACGTGCAGGCTTTTATCTATTTCGTATTCTAAGAGCCGGCCGGCCGCCCGGCCTTTCGCACAGGAGAAAAAACGTATGAAACAAGCGAATCAATTTCTTTCGGTCGCGCTGGTAGCCCTTGCGCTCGGGGCCGCCTGCAAAAAAGCCGATCACGCGACGCACGAATGGGGCTACGAAGGCGAGAAGGGTCCGGCGCGGTGGGGCAAACTCAAACCGGAGTACGCCGCGTGCCAGACCGGCACTTCACAATCGCCGATCAATCTAACCGGGGCCACGGCCGGGGCCGGTACGATCCTGCCCGCCTACGTTCCGTCACCGGTCAATATTCTCAACAACGGCCACACGATTCAGATCAATCTCAACGGAGCCAGTACGCTCACGGCCGGGGGCCGGGTTTATAGGCTGGTGCAGTTTCATTTTCACACGCCGAGCGAAAACCAGATCGAAGGGAATGCGAGCGAACTGGAGGTTCACCTCGTTCACAAAAGCGACGACGGTGCCCTGGCTGTGATCGGGATCATGTTCGAACCAGGAGCCGAGAACCCCGTCCTCGCTTCCCTCTGGGATCATCTGCCGGCGGAGGAAGGGCCTGAAAAAATCGTGGAACGACTGATCATCCACCCGAACGGCCTTCTGCCCGCCGATCGCGATCACTACGCGTTCAGCGGATCGCTCACGACGCCGCCGTGCTCCGAAGGCGTGGCCTGGTTCGTGATGCGTCACCCGCTGACCGCCTCAGGTGCACAGATCGCCGCGTTCCGAAAACTATTCGAAAACAACGCGCGTCCGGTGCAGCCGCTCAATGGCCGCACGGTTTATACTGCGGATCAATAACCTGGAGACGCAAAACGATTGGCCTGAAGGCTTCCAGGCTAATCGCAGACGAGGACCAGATCGCCGGAGGCTTTCGCCTTGCCGTCGGGGCCGAGCGCCTCGACGGTGACGGTCATAATTTTCTGGCCGTCTTCTTCCTTTTTCTTTTTCACCGTGCCGACGCAGATCAGCGCCTCACCCGGTTCGGTCATGCCTTTGAATTTCACGCCGAACGATTTGATCTGATCGGGCGGGGCCCAGTTGGTGGCCAGGCGGCCCATCTGGGCCATGACGTACATCCCGTGCGCGATGGTACCTTTCAGACCGGCCTCTCTGGCGTACACCGGATCGGTGTGAATCGGGTTAAAATCGCCGGAGGCGCCGGCGTAGCGCACCAGGTCCATATGGGTCACGGGACCAATTTTCAATTCCGGAATCTGCGCTCCGGGTTCGTAATCGCTGAATTTGATACGCGCCATAAGTTTATTTTCCCTCCGGGCGAATGACGATCGCCATTTCGGCTTCGATGCAGGGTTCGCCTTTTTCGTTTTTATAACTGGTTTTGAACGTGACCATGTCCATCTTCCCGGTTTTTACATCCACGACCTCTCCCGAAGCGGCCATGGTCATGCCGGGGTACACGGGTTTCAGATACGTGTATTCTTCTTTCATATGTAACAGACGTTTCACGTCGAGGCCCATAGCGGCGACGTCCTGCCAGAAGGTTTCGTAGCCCCAGAACACGAAGGTGGTCTGGAAGGTGGGCGGGATGGGCGTGTCCGCGAAGCCGGCCTGCCGGGCCGCTGCCTGGTCCAGGTAAATCGGATTGGTCTCCCCGATGGCTTTGCAGAACTCCTTAATCTTGCCGCGTTCCACGGTAATCGTATAATCGCTCAATTTACGACCCACAAGGTCTTTCGATAAAGTCATGCGGCACCTGTACCGAACATTGACTCGCGAGTCAAGCAAACCCCGCTAACCGGTCGTGCCCGCAAAACGGGCGATCCGGGGCCCTTTTCCCGCTTGACATTTTTGTGCCCCGCATATTTTTTGGTGCATCGCATCATAAACTTTATGGCAGGGCGATTTTAGCGGGTGGCGAACGAGTTTTTTGCTCCCGGGGTGGCCATGGAGAGGATATGAACAACATGTATCTGCGTCGAATTGTATTTTCTGTAACGGCCATTGCCCTCTCGCTGGGTGCCATCGAATGGACTGTCGCGCGACATAACGAGTCGCCGGCCGAACCCGGGCGGGACCATATCGTCGCTCTGATCGAGTTTTCCAATCCCGGCCTGCCCGAGACCGAAAAAGAACGCCTGGCGCGTACGATCTTTGAACAGGCCGAGCGCCTGGAACTGCCGGCGAATTTCGAAATCGAAGGCGAACCGATTTACCGCCCGTACCTTGTGGCGGCCTTCATCCGTACGGAATCCGCGTTTCATCGCTACGCGGTTTCCAGCTCGGACGCGCGCGGTTACATGCAACTGAAACCGGATACCGTGGCCTGGCTGGATACGGTCAACGGTACGAACACCTCGGCCCCGCATATCTTCGCTCCCGAAACCAATCTGGCTCGCGGCGTGGAATATATCTCCTATCTTTCCACGGAGTTCGATTCGATTCGTAAAGTATGCCTGGCCTACAACGCCGGCCCGGGGTCTTTTCGCAAAGGGTTGTACATCGAAAAATACTGGGAAAGTATCCGCGACACCTATCTCCTGTTAAAAAAGGGTGAACTCCCGGACCAGGAATGGAGCTACGACCAACAATTCGCGGATCACTATCAGATCTGATTCAGTGTTCCACTCCGCTCCGGCCCTTGCGCCGGAGCCGGCTCCCGCTATTCCTGACGGCCATCCCAGTCACCTGGTTCGCTTCGTTTTCCTGTCAGCAACTTCAGGCGAACGTGGAGCCCGTGTACGGGGCCGATTTATTCTGGGAACAGCGTTACCTCTTTCTTAACACCCCGCCGGAACTTTCCCATCAGCGTTTCGGATTGCCCGCGCACGAAACGCTCGAAGTGGATCGACAGGGATCGCGCTCGGTCGTGCGCGTGCCCAACCGGCCGCACCTGGCGCGTGGTTTCGGCGGCTACCGCCATCGCGGGCCCCTGCCGTTTCGGTACGTGGAACCGAACATCGTCGCCCGTAGAACCAGCGACGATCCGCGCGCCCTGTATACCGGCTACAAAGACGAGATCGTCGTGGAACGAATCCTGCGTTTTCTGGAACGACGTTACCCGCGCCACGCGCGCGTCCACGAAATCGGCCGCTCCGTCCAGGGCCGGCCGATTCTCGCGCTGAAGATCTCGGACGGTGTGGACGCGGACGAGGACGAACCGGCGGTGCTGTTCAACGCGGCCCACCACGGCAACGAACCGCTCACGCCCGATTTCGCCATCGATCTGGCCGCGGTCCTTTTAAGCGCATTGGACCCCCCCGGCGACTCGCTGCTGGAAACGACCCGGCGCGGCTTCGACCGGTCGCACTTTAAAAACGAGAGCGGCCGGTTGAAAGCGGAGTACGCGACCGAACGCCTGCGCGCGTACGTGAACGATTTCGAAATCTGGATCGTGCCCGTGGTCAATCCCGACGGACTGTCGGCCTTCTGGAACCGCGACGCGAACATGGGTCGCAAAAACGGCCGCGAGACCGCCCCGCCCGCCGGGTTCGACGCGCTGGACGGCGTCGATCTAAATCGAAATTATCCCTTCTACTGGAAATCGAGCAACCCCGCCGCGTCCAGCCCGCTCCCGGATCATAAATACTACCGCGGTCAGGCGGCCGGCTCCGAGCCGGAAACAAAAGCGATGATGGACCTGGCCCGCCGCGAACGCTTCACGCTGGCGCTTTCGTTTCATTCCTGGGCCACGCGCGTGCTCGTCCCGTACACGATCGACGAAGTGATGAGTCCGTTCCCGCACGTGGCCCGGCAGATCGGCGCGCAGATCGCCGCGGCCGGCCAGAGCTTTTTACCCGACCGCAAATACGAAGCGCAGCGTAACCTGTATCCCGTGGACGGCACGGACGAGGACTGGATGTTTTTTAATTTCGGCACGATGGCCTTCATCGTGGAAAGTTCGTTTCACACGCCGGTCTGGGAAACCCACGGCCAGATGACCATCGACGGGCTGCGGTCCCTGTCGCTGCGGGCCCTGGAACTGTGCCGGGCGGGCCCGATCCTGACGGTGCGGGTGCGTGATACGGAAGGACGGCCCGTGCCGGAGACGCGGCTGCGACTGAAAGAATTCGCCTATTTTGAGGGCGAACAATTTTTCTCCAATCAACACGGGCGTTACGATTTTTTCCTGCCCGCTCCAGGCGAGTATACGGTCGTGGCCGGACCCGACCGGGGCCCGCACTTTACCCAAAAAATCAGGTGCGACCGGGGTATTTGCCCGGCGCAGATCACCTTGACCGGTCCGTAGGCCCTGGTATCCTCGGTTTTTATGCGACCACTTCTGGTAAAGGGCGATCTTCCTGATGCGGCGGCGGGCGAAATGGCGGCCGCGGGGGAGGTGGCGCTCGATTGTGAAATGATGGGCCTCAACCCGGTGCGGGACCGGCTCTGCACGGTGCAGATCACCGGCGAAATCGGGACCCCGTACGTGATCCAGATTCGTGAGACGGAAGGCGCGCCCAACCTGGGGCGGCTGATGGAAAACGAAAACGTCGTCAAAATTTTTCACTTCGCCCGCATTGACATTCGGTATTTATACGAGCGCCTCGGCATCCGGACGCGCAATATTTATTGTACCAAAATCGCCTCACGCATGGCGCGCACCTATACCGATCGGCACGGCCTCAAGGAACTCGTGCGCGAATTCATCGGCGACCAGCTCGATAAAACCAACCAGTCCTCCGACTGGGGCCGCGAAGATCTGACCCCGGACCAGGTGCGTTACGCCGCCGACGACGTGGCCTACCTCTTTCGCCTGAAACGGATCCTGACCGAAATGCTTGAGCGCGAGGGCCGCCTCAACCTGGCGCTGGAATCGTTCAAGTTCTTGCCGGTCCTCATCGAACTGGATCGACTCGGTTACGACAATATTTTTGATCACTGAGCGCTTCGCCACATCCGGGTGAGCCGACTCGCGCCATCCGTGTCGCGGATCGGCTCACCGCGCGCCGTCCTGGCGCGCTCCGGATGGGGCTCCGCGCAAGTTCTGTTGCTCTTCGCAATGTAGGCCAGAGCAATGACGCAGGCTGTGCACAGTTTGCCGGGCCCGCCAGAGAGGCCATCACGGGCCCGCGACGCCCCGCGAATACAGAAACCCGTACGGAGGCAGCAACAGATCCAGCGGCAAGCGCCATCCGGAGCGAGCGGGAGTGCGAGCGGTCAGCCGATCCGCGCCAGGGAGGGCGCGAGTCGGCTGACCCGGATGTGCGCGCAGCGCCAGCGCCAGCGCCTATTCCGGGACTTCTAACAGGCAGGCCTGGATGACGTCGGGATCGGCGGTGGAGAGCAGGCAGCCCAGATCGGTCGCGCGAAATTGTTTGAGGCAGCGGTTGATGAACGATCCGCGCGCGGCTTCGCCGCGCCAGTGTTCCAATAATTTCTTCTTATTACTCAACTGATTCAGTTCAGGCGAATTTTCATAGACGCCGAGCATGTGCCCGTACGCTCGCGTGCACGTATCGCGGTTGACCCGCACCGTGAGCGTGGCGATCTGTTCGGCCGGTTTCTCACCCGACGCGGGCACCTGCGCGGCGGGGGGTTTTTTCGGAGGGGCAGCCGGGGTCTGCGGTGTCCGCGCCGGAGCGGCGGGGCTCTGGCAATCGAGCAGTTCGCGCAGTGTTCGCGCGCTCAACTGGCAGGCGAAAACCGGCCGCGTCACGGTGCGCACACAATATTCGCGCTGCGCGTTCACGCTGGCGGGCGTATCGAACGCTTCCAGGGAGGTCGCAAACGCGGGCGCGAGCGGGTGCGAACTGTCTCGCTTCAGCACGCTGCGCTGGTGTTCATACAGGCGATCACAATCCGCTCCCGTAAGCGGACTGGGGCCATCCGGCGTCTGCGCCACGCTTCCGCCCCCGGCCAGAACCAGCAGGGCGAGTACGAACCAGCGCCTTTTCGTTCGGCTGGCCACGCGCAGGTTCGTATTTTGTTCGCGTATCATGCATCTGGCCATGTCGCTGGCCCAGGCTGAAGCTAAGGCGGGATTTGACTTGACCCGACTCGCCGCACCCCTGATTCGACCGGAGATGGCGAAAAAAACCAGCAAAAAAACAAACGCTAAAGCCAGCAAGCAATCGCCGGCTGCGGGAAAGGCCGGAGCAAAGGGCACCGCCGCCGGCGCCCAAAAAAAGACCCCGGCGAAAGCCGCCCCGGCCAGGACACCGGCTCGCCCAACGGCGAAGAAAAAATCGCCAGGTCAAAATGCCACGTCCACGCTGGCCGGCAGGTCCCGGAGCGCGCAACCCCGGGCGGTTTTTGACGAGGACCGGATCATACCGGCCGGTTTTCTCTGGGGCGCGGCGACGTCCGCCACCCAGATCGGCGGCGGGGACACGGCTTCGGACTGGTTCGACTTCTGTACGCGCGAAGGGCGCATCGCCGACGGTTCCTCCCCCGCGGTGGCCTGCGATCACTGGAACAGATTCGAGGAAGACTTCCGGACCATGCGGGACCTGGGGTTCAACGCCTACCGCCTGGGCGCGGACTGGTCGCGCTTCGAACCGGAACCGGGCCAGTGGAATTTCGCGGCCCTGGATCATTTTCGCGAAATGATCGGCAGCCTTAACAAAAAGCGAATTCGCCCGCTGCTGACGCTGAACCACTTCACCCTGCCGCGCTGGTGGCTCGCGCGCGGCGGCTGGACGAAAGAGGAAAACCTGCGCGATTTTTATAAATACGTGGAGTTCCTGGTGGCCGGTTGCGGGGACCTGGTCAACGAATACATCACCATCAACGAACCGAACGTGTACGCCCTGCTTTCTTATCTGGAAGGCATCTGGCCGCCGGGCGGGCGCGGCCTGCTGAACGTGGTCCGATTCCAGCAGGTGCAGCGGAACATGTTGCTCGCGCATTTCGGAGCGTACGATTTAATCAGAAAACTGCACGCTTCTAAAAACTTCGCCGCCCCGCTCATCAGCGTCGCCCAGCATTACCAGTTGATGGATCCACTCCGTCCGGGCAACCGGTTGGACGAGGACCGGACGGCGTCGGCCAATTTGCGCTTCAACGAGGTCTGGACCGACGGGGTCGCTTCGGGCACCCTGCCCCGCCCGCTGGGCAAGGGCGAGAAAGTCCACGACGGCCAGGCCTGGGATTTTTACGGCCTGAATTATTACTCCAGGCGGCTCGTGAGTTTCGCGCCCTTCGCTCCGCAGCAATTGTTCATCCGTTCCGAGATCAAAAAAGACGCGCCCCTCAACGATCTGGGCTGGGAAATTTATCCGGAAGGTTTCACGCGCGTGCTGATGCATCTGCACCAGAAATACGGCCTGCCCATCCGCGTCACGGAAAACGGCATCGCCGCCGACAACGACGAGGACCGCGCGGCGTTCTTAACATCGCATATCGAAGCCATGAAAACGGCCATGCGTCGGGGCGTGCCGGTCGACGGTTATTACCACTGGTCCCTGCTCGATAATTTCGAATGGGCCGAAGGATACACGGCGCGCTTCGGTCTGGTGGGCGTTGACTTCGAAACCCAGCAGCGTACGGTGCGCCCCTCCGCCAGCCTGTACGCCAGCATGATCCGCGCCTCCCGGCGCTAAAAATACTGCCGAAACAGGCAGGCCTTCCGATATTCAAAGGGTGGTCCATCCCGACGACTCCCACATCATGAATTATATCCTCGGCCGGGAAACCGACCGGGACGACCGATCACACCTGGCGCGTTGCGCGCGGTGCCAGAAACGGATGTCGGAACTGGAGGACAGCCTCATCGAATCCGCGAAAGAACGCGAAGCGGAAAGTTACAACTTCAAAATTCAGAATAGTTGATGAAACTCCGCGGTAACGTGATTGTACTCTTCGTCGCCTCAGCCCTCTGCGGTTGGGCCGGGGCCGCGTGGCCCGCCGCCGGCGAACGTTTTTATCGCTTTCGCTGGGACCCGGTGGATTCGGCCGACGTGTACGAAATCCAGATGGCGCAGAAGGAAGACTTTTCGGCCGAAGGCGCGCGCCTTGAAAGCAAGCAGTCGGAAACGACCGTTCGCCTGGGGCCCGGCCGTTAC
>CAZVZS010000007.1:106972-128691 GCA_964631535.1 uncultured Leptospiraceae bacterium | reverse complement strand
TCGGAGAGGATCGCGTGGGTCGCGGCGATGATGACGCCCGCGGCACCGTCGGCGCCTGGTCGCCCGTGCGGAAAATCGAAGTCGCGACTCCGCCGGCCACGCCGCCACCCACCGAAGCCCGTATCAGCGCCGTGGCGAAACCCGCGCCAGCTCCGGCCGAAGAACCACGCATCCGCCAGAAGCTGGACGCGAAAACGGGCTGGGAAAATTATTCGCTGCCGCCCGGCAAAATCCTCAAACTGGTATTCGAAACATCGGACACCGGCGCGGGCGCGGATAAAGTTCTCATCAAAGTCAACGAGCGCGATTTTCAGACCTATCCCGGGGACCGGTTGCTCCTTGAAGCGGACGGGATGTATCATGTCGCCAGCTACGCCGTCGATCGTGTGGGCAATCGCAGCGTCCTGCGCGAACGGAAAATTCGCATCGACTCCACCGGCCCGGTCATTCATACGAAACTCGACCGCGGTCGGCTTACTGTCAGCGCCGAAGACGCGGGCATCGGTCTGGACCGCATCGAATGGCGCGTGACGAACGGTGACTGGCAGGCGTTCACCGCGCCGATTCCGGCCGAAGACATCGGCGCCGCTGGCCCGATCGAAATTCGCGCGTTCGACGCGCTGGAAAACGCGGCGACGGCGAGTTTTGATTTCGGGGGTTGAGCTGGGCGGCGGGGCCTGTGCTTTATGGAATTCATTGGGGAAAATTGTGTGCCCTGATTGACAGCCGAACCTCGCCTGAATCGCCACCCTGCCCGATTTCACGCTCGGGGTGGACCGTTACTTCACCAAAAAAAGCGCGAAAAAAATACTGAATAAGGCTTGACGGTGGCCCTTATATAATAAATTACTTATATAAGAAATTATTTATGAGATCAGCTCTCGACTCTACCTTCGCCGCGCTCGCTGATCCTACGCGCCGCGCGATCCTTATGCGCCTGGCCAGGGGCGACGCGACCGTAATGAACCTCGCGAAACCATTCAAAATGAGCCAGCCGGCCATCTCGCAGCATCTCAAAGTTCTGGCCGCGGCCGGCCTCGTTTCGACCACCATCCGCGGCCAGGAACGGCCACGCCGACTCGAAACGGCGCCACTCAAGAAAGCCATCGATTGGATTGAGAAATACCGCCAGATGTGGGAAAAACGTTACCAGGCACTCGATGGATTACTGGAAGAATTACAGACAATACAACTACAGGGAGATCGACAAAAATGAAAACAGACCAAAAAGAAGTGAAGATCGAACTTCGAGGCGAATCCGAAGTCGTGTTTACGCGCTACTTCGCCGCGCCGCGTGAATTGGTATTCGACTGCCACACCAAACCAGAGCTGATGCGCCGATGGCTGATCGGTCCCGAAGGATTTGTCCTTGAAACTTGCGAGAACGATCTCAGGGTGGGCGGCAAATACCTGTATCTTTATGCGGACCCAGAGGGCAACAAATCCGGCGTTTATGGGCATTTTCTTGAGGTGATTGTGCCTGAGAAGGTAGCGAATACCGAAAATTACGTCATGGACCTGTCGGCTTTCAATCCGAATGGTCCCGAAGATCCGAACGCTACCGTCGAGTCGCGTACTTTCACGACGGAAGGCGCTACGACGCTGTTGACACATGTATGCAAATATGCTTCAGCCGAAGTGCGCAAGATGATGCTCGAAACTGGCGCGTGCGATGGTATGGCAGCATGCTACCGGGAACTCGATAAATTATTGCCGGAGATTGGATGAAACTTGGAGCCTGGCCCAAAATCACCTCCATGTAATTTTGGGACTTTCGCGATACCTCCTGTATCGCGCGAGCGCGCATTGTGGGACGCGCTCTTAAAACACCCCGGCGGGAGGCGGCATTCATAGTTAGCGTTTCCTCCTCGTTTGATTGCTCCTCCATCGGGAGAATCCACCCGCCCCGCGCCAGGGGGCGAGGAGCTGCACGCGCGCAGCGCGTCAGCCCGAGCACCCGACGGACGGCGCGAACGCAGCGGGGCCCCGCGCCGGCCGGGGCGCCCTGCCGGCTCTAAAATTGCTTGCCCTCTGCGCCCCGCCCCGCCTATTGATCGGGTGTCCCAGAATTTCAACAACCTGACCTACAAACAGGCCGGGGTCGATACCGAAGCCGGCCAGGAGATGGTGCGACGGATCGCCGGAGCGGTGAAGTCCACGCACGACGGTCGGGTGCTGGATCTGCCGGGTGGTTTCGCGGGACTGTTCGACGTTTCGTTTCTGAAAAACTTCAAACAGCCGGTGCTCGTTTCCAGCACGGACGGGGTCGGCACCAAACTCGTGCTGGCCACGCTCTTCGATCAACACGAGGGCGTGGGCCAGGATCTCGTGGCCATGTGCGCGAACGATCTGCTGGTCTGCGGCGCGCGGCCCTTGTTCTTCCTTGACTACATCGCCTGTGGTCGACTCGATCCGGAGAAGATGAGCCGGATCGTCGCGTCCATCGCCGGCGGCTGCCGCCTGGCGGGTTGCGCCCTGGTCGGCGGCGAAACGGCCGAACACCCGGACACGATGAGCGCCGGTGAGTACGATCTGGCCGGTTTCATCGTGGGCGCCGTGGAACGTGAACGCATCGTTGACGGACGGGAAATCCAGCCGGGCGACGCGCTGATCGCTCTGCCTTCCAGCGGCATTCATTCGAACGGACTTTCGCTCGTGCGGCGCATTTTCCTCAAAAATGGTCTGGAACTCCCGGATGGCGAAAATGATCGCGCCTTTCTCCGCGAGCGGATTCTCACGCCCACCATCATCTACGAACCGTATCTGCGGCCTCTGTTCGACTCGGCGACGTTCGCCCCCGCCCTGCGCGGCCTGGTCCACGTGACCGGCGGCGGTTTTTACGAAAACATCCCGCGCGTTCTGCCGGCCGGCCTGGGCGCGCGCATCGAACGCGGCGCCCTGCCCGGACACGAGCTTTTTGAGCACATCCGCGCGCGCGGCGGGGTTGACGAAGACGAAATGTTTCGCGTATTTAATATGGGAGCGGGCATGATCGTCGTCGTGGCCGCGGCGGCTGTTCAGGCGGTGCTGGGAGAACTGCGGCGAGTTTTCCGCGAGGTTCCGGCCCGGTCCGCAGAACTGAGCCTGCCTCGTCCGCTCGGGGACGTCGTCCAGATCGGAGAGATTGAATCGCTCCCCGCCGACACGAAGGAACGCGTCCGGTTTGTTTAGACAAGGAGAAGCTTTTCCTTTCCTCCCCGTGCCCCCCGTGTCCCCGTGGTAAAAAAAATTTTTCTTTAAATCCGGACATTCATGTCATCTTCACATTTTAATCTGAAAGGCAAAACGATCGGGGAGCTGGAAAAACTCTTCGATGAAATGGGCCAGCCGCGCTTTCGCGCGCTGCAGGCGTTTCGGCGCGTCAACCGGCACCTGGCGACGGACCTGTCCACCTTCACGGAGTTTTCGCGCGAGTTGCGCGCGGAGCTGGAAGACCGGCGCGCCATGCCCACGCTCACGATCGAACGCGCGAGCCTGAGCCGCGACGGGACTGAAAAAATCATCTTCGACGCGGGGGCCTTTCGCGCGCGCCAGGGGGACGAACCGAAACGCGTCGAAGCCGTCTGGATCGTATCGCCACGCCGCCGCACGATCTGTATTTCGTCCCAGGTGGGTTGCACACTCAACTGCACGTTCTGCGCCACCGGCACCCTGCCCTTCCTCGGCAATCTCCCCGCCTGGCAGATCGTGGACCAGGTGTACGAGTTCATTCGCCACCGCGGCGAACGGCCGACGAACATCGTCTTCATGGGTATGGGCGAACCGTTCCACAACTACGAAAGCGTCATCAAAGCCGCGCGCATCCTGCATCATCCGGAAGGACTCAATCTGGGCGCGCGCCACATCACCATCAGCACGGCCGGCGTGATTTCCTCCATAGAACGATTCATCCAGGACCGCGAGCCGTTCAATCTGGCGATTTCACTCAATCACCCCGATCCGAAAAAACGCGGCGAAATCATGGACGTGAACCGCAAGTATCCCCTGGACGCGCTGATTCGTACGGCGCGCAAATTCACGCGCGAACTCGATCGGCGCATCACCTTCGAATATATCATGCTGCCCGACGTGAACATGAGCGAGGCCCATCTGCGGCAGCTCATCAAAATCACCCGTTCGGTCCGCTGCAAGGTCAACCTGATTCCCATGAACACCGGCCTGGCCGGCTTTCGCCGTCCGACCGAGGCGGAGGCCGACGAGTTTTACACGAAACTCGCGGACGCGGGCATCGCCGTGTTCAACCGCGGCTCCCCGGGCAAGGACATCGACGCGGCCTGCGGCATGCTCGCTTTAAAAACGAGCGGCGAAAAAATCGCGAAAACCACCGCCTGAACCCCGCGGCACGAACGCGCTTTTTTACGCGAGCTTCATCGGCGCGTAACCCGTTTGTAACCATTCGCCGGCATTTTGACTGCCAGTCACAGAGGCGGTCTAAATCCTGGTTAATATGATTACGATTCGCAAAACCACCGCGGAATCCGAAGACCGGCGATCCGACACCCGTCCCATTTTTTCGGCGTACGAAATCGGCAAAGCCACGACCACGCGCTTCGAACTGGAACGCGAAACGGGACACACCTGCGCCGTTTCAGAGCACAGTTCGGTCGATACGGTTTACCAGCTGTACCAGACGAACAAAAAAATCGACTTCCTGGCGATCCTCGACCCGAACGGCCGCATCGTCGGCTATCTGCGTCGAAGTATGTTTCTCGCCTCTTTGAGCCAGACGCATTATTCACGCGAATTACTGATGCGCCCGGAACGTACGATCGCCGAATTGATGGACCCGCGCGTCGTGATCGTGGACGCGTTTCAATCGCTTTCGGAAGCGTCGCGCCTCCTGATGGAGCGCGAGGAATCGATCCGTTTCGATCCCTTCGTCGTGTCCCTGGAAGGCGAATTTTTCGGCCTGTCCACGGTCAAACGGGTCATGGACAGTATGAACTATTACTTTCAGCGCGATCTGACCGCCTGCCGCGAAGCCCAGGATGTCATGATGACCCCCCGCAACCCCGGGGTGGAAAATGTGATTCACCACGCTTCCTTCGTGGAGCCGCTGAGCGGGCCCGGCGGCGACTACGTGGACGTATTCGAACTCAATGAAAACCTCGCGGTGCTAGTATTGTTCGACGTGTGCGGCAAGGGCATCAAGGCCGCCAACATGGTCATGGCCCTGGGTTCCATGCTGCATATGATGTTCCAGGAACTGGACGCTCCCTCCATCGATTTTCGCGCCTTAAACATGACCGCTCGCCTGGAACGACTGAACCGCCTGCTCTGGGAAATTACGCCAGGTGAGATGTACGCGACGGGGGTCGTACTGGTGCTGGACAAAGCCAGCTGCCTCTTACAGGTCTACGACTTCGGCCACGGCTTCCTCTGGTTGCGGCGCGGGGGGAAAGTTCACATCCTCAAGTCCACCGTGAACCAGCACATCGATTTACCATTCATCGGCATGCAACCCGATCTTCAAATGTTACCCGCGAATGTACGCATGAAACCGGGCGACGTGGTTTTTACCTGTTCGGACGGAATTCCGGAAGCGCGTAACATGCAAAAAGAAGAATTCGGGGTTCAAAGAATCACGGAGGCCATGAAAAAAACCCGTGATCCCGCGGCCCTTGTGGAACTCGTCCGGGAGGAAGTCGCGCGTTTCATGGCGGGGTACCGCCGCGGCGACGATTTTTCCGCCTTATCGTTCAGTCTGTGACTTCAGGGCCCCGGCACAACCAGCCTGTACCGCGCGACCGGGCGCAGATGCCAGCGTTCCTTCCAACCGAGGTCTTCCACCCCGCCGTCGAACATGGTTTTTCCGCGACGCAACGCCTCCTCGATATTCGCAAAAATTAAAAATGTTCCCGCTCCGGCGAATTCATCGTGGCGCACGCCCGCGTTCAGATAGACGTACTGATCCGCGTATCCGAGCGCGAAGGAGACTCCGATGACCGCCCCGCGCGCGCGCAAAACGAGGACGATCGGCTCGGCCGCCGTTCGGGCCAGTTCGCGAAAAACGTCCTCCCGGCCCGGCAGAAAAAACGTCGATTCCGCCCCGAAGTTGCGCCGATTGAATTCGAACAGGAATTCCAGATCTTCCGGACGGCCGGGTTCGACCGTCGCTTCGAATTCTGAACGCAGACGCTCGACATTCTTGCGAATGCCGGCCCTGGATTTGGAACGAAAATCTCGGGCGAGAAATTCCTCCGCGCTGCGGAGCCCCGCGAGTGGCAGCGTGTACCCCGAATATGGTTCGAGTTCGAAGGCGGGGCCGCCCACCGCGCCGACCTCGGGATCGCGCGGGCCGATATCGTCCAGACAGGCGGGCCCGGGAACCGCCGCGTACAGGGCCCCGGCCAGCGGAGCGTACGGCGGACGCGTAAAAACCAGGTTGTCTTCCATGAAGGGCCCGCCGAAAAATTCCAGCACACCCGCCGCGTTCTTCTGGAGCGGCAGGAGCGCGGCTGGAACCGCGTCGCTCGGCGCGAAGAGTACAAGAAATCGAACTTCGCCGTTTGATTTGGAAAAAAATGCTAAGCGAAATTGCCAGTCGTCGTAAAGAGACTCGCGCGGACTGAACAGGTTCCAGAGTTCTTCCGCGCGGGCGGGATCGGTAACGGTTTCGATCAGTTTAAATCACCCCCGCCTGTAGATGGTAGTACGGCGGACGATCGCGGTAACGTTTGATCGTAAGCGCGATGATTTCTTCGATAAAATCGCCGTAGTCCATACCGACCAGTTCGGCCACTGCCGGCAGGCAGTCGCCGCGGTTGATGGACGGATTGGGATTGAGCTCCAGCACGTACGGATTGCCGCCCGCGTCCACGCGAATTTCCACGCGACCGTAATCGTGGCAGCCGAGAATCCCGTACGTATCGAGCGCGATCTCCGAAATCAGCGCCGTGAGTCGCGCGGGTATATTTTTAGGCGGACGTTCCACGCGGATGTTCTCTTTGTATACCGGATCGATGGCGAATTTCGCGGTATATGGATACAGGTGCCAGTACCCTTTCGGCATCGCCGAAAAATTGGAACGCGAAAGCGGCAGAACGCGACGTTCGTCGTCCTCGTTGCCGATGATGGAGACGTCGTATTCGTCACCTTCGATAAATTCTTCCACGAGAGCCGGTCGGCCGATTTCACCGATCACCCATTCGAGCTGGCGACGCAGCTCGGCCGCGTTCGTCACCACCGAATCGTTCGTGATCCCGATCGAGTTGTCCGTATTCGCCGGTTTGACGATCAAGGGGAATTTAAGATCCGCGTCGATTTCGTCCTCCAGGCGGTACGCGTAATCCCAGCGCGGCGTCGGGATCGCGTGGTAATTGAGTAATTTTTTCACGCGAATCTTATCGATACAGAGTCCAAGCGTAAACGGATTCGATCCGGTGTACGGCACCTGGAGCATGTCGAAGAGCGATGCGGCGTGCGGCTCCAGCAGGGAAGAATCGTTGATCCGTTCGCACACGTTGAAGATCAAATCGACTTTACTGGAACGGACTTCGTGAAACGTATCCGGCAGACGGTTCAGATCAAAAAACTCGACGTGGTACCCGCGTTGCAGGAGGACTTCCATAATATTCATGCCGACGCTGGACAGCTCGCGTTCCACGTCGGAGTCCTGGTGCCCGTACTGGTTGCCCGCCACCCCGATGCGCAAGGAACGCTGATCCTGCCGCTGGCGCAGCGACTCGATCCGCGCCGAGCGCATGAGATCAGCCTTCTGAGCGCGGGCCAGCGCGAACGGCCCGCGGCGTTTGGTTTTGCCGATGGACGAGGCCGAATGAAAACGCGCCACGTCGAAGCGAATTCGCTTGAGGGCTTTTTGCAAGATTTCATCCGCTTCACCCGGAGTACGGCCCGAAACGGCGATCCAGCCGAGCGATTCGAAGCCCGCGGGCGGTACGAGCACGGGGTCCCCGATTTTTTTAAATACGTGGATTTCTTCCACACCTTCCATTCGTTTCGTCTCCGCGTCGATTTCCAGACGTGAGAGGATTCCCGAATGCTCCGGCAGGAAGTATTTACCGGCCAGATAACGCTTCGGCTGAGCCGGCAGCACGAAGGGTTTGATGTACAGTCCGAGCGCCACGCGCACCGCGTTGTCGATCAGGTCGTAGCCCCAGGCTTTTTTCACGAATGAGTACACCTCGTCCCCGCCCATGCGCAGATTGACTTCGATCGGACGGGCGCGGATGCCGGTTTCCGCCTTCATCGTCACCCGCGCCTCAAAATGAATACATCCGTCGCGCACGCCGATTTTTTCCAGGGTTTCCGACGCCATGTCCAGCAGGGCCTGCCGGGCCGCCGCCGGCAGACGCGTGGGGATGTTCTGGCCGATCTCCACGAAAAACGGTTCGCGGGTTTGCTGATTATCGCTAATTGAGGCGAATTTTATCCGGCCGTTCTGGAGAATCAGATCGATATCGACCTCCTCTCCAGCGATGTATTCTTCCGCGAAAATTTCCAGACCGTCGTGCAGGGCGCTTTCTACGCCCACCGAAATTTCGTTGCGAATGTACTGCACGGCGCGCAGATATTCCTCGGTGTTGTCCACCCGGGTCACGTAAGCGCTGCCCGCGCCGAAGGCCGGTTTGAGCACCAGGGGAAAGGGGATGTGTTTGATTTCTTCCGCCGTACCGTGGCGAATTTTCTGGAACAGGGGCGCGGGGATTTCGTGTTTTTCGCAGAATTCACGAAACTTAAGTTTATTGCGAATTCGACCGGCGACAACGTGCCGTGTGCCGACCCAGTTGAATTTTTCGACGATGCGGGAGGTCAGCAGAACGCTGTCTTCCCAGAAGGTGAGCGCCCCCTCCGGACGAAGATCGGGCTGATTGACGCAAAACAAACGTACCGCTTCAAGGGTTTCATCGGTGCGGGTGAGGTCCGCCAGAATCCAGCGGTCCGCGTACGGTTTGGCCCAGTTTTCCGTGGCGTTCAGAACCACCAGGCGCAGGCCGAGTTTTTTCAATCGTTGCAGAACGAATCGTTTCCGTTCACTGCCGGGGTTTACAAGGAGGAGGGTTCGCCCGGCGAGTTCCTCTTCCTGGTTTGGTGTTGCCATGTCGCTCCCGCCCGTTCCCGGGCTCTTTCCGCACCCGGCCTGGCGTGAGCCGCGGCCAGTTCAGGAGCGTGTATTGAAACGCATTCCTGAACAATATCGGAAGTATCGCCATTCGACGAAACACCACAAGAGTTCCACGTTATTTTTTTTCAGCAACCGTTAATTTTCGTAATTCCTCATTAGGGCAGGAGCAATTCACCCGAACTGACCGGAACGGTGGATCCGCCCACTTCCAGGGAGCGCACTTTCCCGCCGGAAGCGGAAGCCCGGATACGCAATCGACTCGGGCGGCCCATCTCGACCCCCTGGGTAATCCAGCGTTCGGTACTGAAATCGCTCCGGCCGTCAAGGTGCGCCAGGAACGCGCAGAGCGTGAGCGCCGCGGAACCCGTGGCCGGGTCTTCAGCCACGCCGACGGAGGGGCCGAACATCCGCGCGCGAACGCTGCCCGAGTCACCGCCGGGTATTTCAATCGAATATAGATACAGATCCGCGGCCCAGGCGTCGGCGATCGTTCGCCAGTGGTCCATCTGCAAGGCGGCGCGGCTCACGGCGTCCGCGTCGCGGAGCGGGACGAGCAAAAAGGGAACTCCGAGCGAGGCTGCTGCCGGTTCGTACGGCCCGCAACCGATATCTCCTTCCCGCAGTCCCAGAATCGGGGCCAGTTTAGCTGCGGGCGGCGTGCCCGGCCCGAATTCGAGCGAACGGGCCGCCCCGAGCGACGCGAAAACCGGTTGGCCGCCCCGGGCTTCGATTTCCACCGGGACCGGTCCGACACCTTCCTCAAATACGACGCGTGTCAAATCGCCATTAAGAGCGATACGCCCCGTGGCCGCGAGGATGTGCGCTGTCCCCACGGTTGGGTGACCCGCGAACGGCAACTCGCGCGCGGGCGTAAAAATGCGGACGCGAACATCACAGTCGGGCCGGGACGGCGGCAGCACGAAGGTGGTTTCAGAAAAGTTGAACTCCTTCGCGATGTTCTGCATCGTGCGGTCGTCAAGACCTTCGGCCTCCGGAATGACCGCCAGCTGGTTGCCACCGAAAATCGTATCCGTGAACACGTCACACGTGTAAAATCGAAGCGTTTTTTCGCTCAAAATGGACTCCGATCGGCAGGGCCGCGAGGCGACGGATGCCGGTTTGAATTTCGTCTACCGTAGAATTAGAAAAATTAAGGCGAAAAAAACGGTCCGCCGCGACCGCGCGACCCGGTTCGGGTGGGAAAAACGGTCCGCCGGGCACAAGCGCTACGTCCGCCTCCAGCGCGCGCGTGGCCAGTTCCTCGGCGCTGTCCCCCGGCGGAAGCTCACACCAGAGGAACATGCCGCCCTCCGGCCTGACGAAACGCACTCCGGGCCAGGTCTCCTGCAGGGCTGCGACCATCGCGTTCAGGTTGCGCCCGTACGCGGCGCGCAAACCGGCGATGTGCCGGTCCGGGTCGATTTCGCGCAGATACTCGAGGAGAACCTTCTGCGCGAAAACATTCGTATGCAGATCGGAGGCCTGCTTGACGGCCACCAGCCGCCGCATCACCTCCGGCCCCGCGACGATCCAGCCCAGGCGCATCCCGGGCGCGACGATTTTCGAAAAACTGCCGAGCAGCAGAGTATCGGAGTACAGGGCACGGATGGGCGGCAGAACGGGCCCGCTGTACCGCAATTCGCCGTACGGATCGTCCTCCACGGGCAGGATACCGGTCGCGCGGGCCAGCGCGGCGATCTGTTCGCGGCCGGCGAGCGACGTGGTCGTTCCGGCCGGATTCTGAAAATTCGGCACGCTGTAAAAAAGGCCCGGCCCGTTTTTCTCGATCTGTCGGCGAAGATCGTCGGTATCGGTGCCCGCCGCGCCCAGTCCGACGCCGACGAAACGCGGTTCGTACAGCGCGAAGGCCTGGATCGCGCCGAGATACGACGGCCGCTCCAGGTATACGGGCGTGTTTTTTTCCAGGAATAATTTCCCGATCAGATCCAGCGCCTGCTGGGATCCGTTCGTGATTAAAATCGATTCGGGCGCGATGTTCAGGCCGTATCGTACGCGGTACCGTTCGGCGATCCAGGCGCGCAGGTCCCGGAGGCCCTCTGAAATCGAATATTGAAGAGCAGCCGAACCATCGCGGGCCAGCACGCGGTCGGCGGCCGCGCGCACACCGTCCACCGGCAGGAGGCGCGGATCAGGCAGTCCGCCCGCGAACGAGATCATGCCCGGGCGATCCGTCACTTTTAAGATTTCACGGATGCGGGAACTGCGGACGGCGTTCGTGCGCTCCGCGAAAGGTAAGGTCAATTCCATGCATCGAGACTAACCCACCCGGGCCGCCGTGAAAAGGTACAGGAACGGCTTTTGTTACCATAACAGATGAAAATTTTTCTACTTGCAAGCATAACAGATCGGGGGCGGCCTGAACCCATGCGCCGCAAACCAGAACCCGGGGACGTGGAGACCTACCGGTACGAATCCCTGGCCGAAAAACTGACCGGCCTGGTCCGCGACGGGATCTTGCACCGGGGCGACCGCCTGCCCTCGGTGCGACGCCTCGCCCGCCAGGAACAAGTCAGCATCTCCACCGCCCTGCACGCGTACGAACTCCTGGAACGCGGCGGGGTCGTGACCGCTCAACCCCGTTCGGGTTATTTTGTGAACGCCGTGCGCGAACTCCCGCCTGAGCCGCGTACCGGTCGGCCCTCCCCGCGCCCCGGGTATGTGGACATGGGTGAAACGATTTCGGATTTGCTCAAGATCGCGCGCGAAAAAACCTTCGTTCCGTTCGCTACGGCCATCCCGGCCGCGGAACTTCTGCCCGCGCGCCAGCTCAACCAGATCATGGCGAACAACTGTCGCCGTGCGGATCAGAACGGGATTTTATACGATCTGCCGCCGGGCAATCCAGAGTTGCGACGCCAGTTGAGTCGTTACGCGGTCGACTGGGGCTGTCGCCTCATGCCCGACGAATTTATCATCACGACGGGCTGTATGGAGGCGCTCAACCTGGCGCTGCGCACCGCGGTGCGTCCGGGCGCGGTCGTCGCCATTGAATCGCCCACGTACTACGGCGTGCTGATGACGGTCGCATCCCTGGGCATGAAGGCCCTGGAGTTGCCTACGCATCCGGCCGATGGCGTTTCGCTCGCGGAGCTGGAAAAGCTTTTGAAGCGTGGCCGCGTCGACGCGTGCCTGTTCGCGCCCAATTTTAACAATCCGCTCGGCGCGCTCCTGAGTGACGAACGTAAAGAAAAACTGGCCGGCCTCCTGCACCGTTACGACGTACCATTGATTGAAGACGATATCTACGGCGATCTGTACTTCACCGCCGCGCGACCGCGTACCGTAAAATCGTTCGACCGCGCGGGCCTGGTGCTTTTGTGCTCTTCGTTTTCCAAGACGCTCGCGCCCGGGTATCGCATCGGCTTCGTCGCGCCGGGACGTTATTTTCATCGCCTGGAACAGGTGAAGTTCATGAACACCGTGGCCACGAATACCCCGGGCCAGATGGCCGTGGCCGAATATCTTTCGGGCGGCGGGTACGATCGGCATCTGCGGAATCTCCGGCAGGTGTTCGCCGAACAGATTCGCGTGGCCCAGGAACTGGCCGGTCGCTTTTTTCCGGCGGGCACGCGCGTGAGCCGGCCGCAGGGCGGGTTCGTACTCTGGCTGGAACTACCGGAAGGAGCGGACTCGCACCGGCTGTACAACCGCGCGCTGGAACGCGGCATCAGTTTTCTGCCCGGCCACGTTTTTTCGAACAGCGATCGTTATCGCCACTGCCTGCGCATCTCGTGCGGCAAACCCTGGGATGATCACCTGCGCGCGGCCTTCGCGGAGCTGGGCGCGCTGGCGGGGGAAGTTTTTCCGGGTTGACCGCGGGGCTCAGTTCCTTATGTACTGATCGGTATATATCCGGCTCGATTTACGCGATTTAAAACCGGACAGGGAAATCGGCCTCACGTATCCCAGGTCATTTTGCGAGGAGAGCAGCTTCGATTTTCCCTGTTACATCGCCCGGGGTAACGGCGACGACGGCGAATTTCTGAGTATCGAACACTCCAGCGCTTACGAAGGTTTCAATCCAAAGTATTACATTGTGATCGGCGCCGGATACGATGAAGGCAGCAAAGCAATCGCGGCCGCCCTTGTTAAGTTCAAAAAATTCGCTCCGGACGCGTACGCCAAACAGTCGCGTGTTTACGTGGGTTGTTTACATTAACAGTCGCGAGGTGCGCTGGTATGCACCGGCAAATTCCCGCGATTTTCTCGAAAAATGCGATTGCAAGCGGGAAAAGGGTTGGGCATTTTATCCTGTATCGGGCGGCAGACGGTCACTAATGATTACTTCAGCGAAAATTGAATGGAAAGACCTGTGTGAAGATCCCCGCTTCCGGGATCTTCCGTACAAGATCGAAACCGACGGCCAGGGGCGGATCATAATGAGTCCCATGCAATTGAGGCATGGTTTTTTCAAGAATAAAGTCGCGCGCCTGCTGGAAAAACACCTTCCGGACGGAGTGGTCGTCACGGAATGCGCGATCCGAACCACCGACGGAACCAGGGTTGCCGACGCGGCCTGGTTCACAAAGGAACGCTGGGACAGCGTGCGCGATGAATTTGACGCACCGATCGCACCCGAAATTTGCGTGGAAGTGGCCTCGCCATCGAACACCGTAAAAGAACTCACCCAAAAAAAAGAATTATACTTCGTGGCCGGCGCGCTGGAGTTCTGGCTCGTCGACCTGGAAGGGCGGATTCAGTTTTTTCAGGCCGACAGCGCGGCGCCCGAATCGAATCTGGCGCCGATATTCCCGCGTAAAATCGAAATCGAATAATTTTAGCGAAATCCATCAGTCGCCCTGCTCGGGTGTCCGCTCCTCCAGGCCCAGAAATTCCGTCGCAGCCGTATCTATTTTTTTCACGCGGCGGGTGGTCGCGTCCACGGTGGCGTACACCAGTTCCCCCGCGCAGAGGTTGTCGTCTCCGCGAAAGATGGCGATGTCCCAGTACACGCGGGCTGCCCGGTACGCGCCCCGCACGCCGATGGCCAGTTCCTCGTCAAAACGAGCCGGTGCGCGGTAGTTGACGGTGGACCGCGTGACGTGGAAATCAAGGCCGTACCGTTTCGAGAAAGCGGTGTAGGCAAGCCCGCGGGAACGAAAGTACTCGGTGATCGCCAGATCGAAATAAAACAGATAATGCGCGTTGAACACGATACCCTGGGCGTCAACCTCGGCGTAGCGCACCCGGAGGGGACACAAAAACGAATAGTTAGATTTATTTACTTTTTTATCCGCCATGTTTATTCTCAATCCCAGGGCAGGCGCGAAAAGCGCCAGTGCGGATTCCCCGCGCGTGAATAAGAACGTTCCAGCTCGAACCCGGCGTAATATTCGCGCCAGAACGGTAGATCGACCGGGTCCGGCGCCCCGCCCCGCTGAATGGCCGTGAAAGCGCGCGCGAAACGCGGGAGCGCTGTATTTATAAAATACGGGTGGGGCAGGGGCACATTCAAACTGAGCGTGACGTAATCGTCGCCGATGAACGGATAAAACACGTTTTCGTACGGCCAGTCGCCGAAGAGACGGCTCACGCGCGCGTTAAACGCACCGAAATCGGTGTCGAGAAACACCGCGAAGGTATGGCGGCCAGGTCTTTGTTCGACTTCGCGCGCTTCCGTAAAATAGCCGGCCAGCTCCGGCAGGCGATCGGGCAGAAAATCGTCGATCCAATCACCCGATCGGGTTACGTCCAGACAGGGCAGGATGCGCGCCCGGTAATAAACCCGATCCGTGCGCACGCGCGGCGAACGATCCTGGGTCCCCGGCTCCAGAATTTCGGCTGTAGTGGCCCCCCCGCGGTAATCGGCAAGAATTCGCAAAACAAAAATAAATGATCTGTCTTCGTGAATTAGCGGGCGGACCAGATGCAGTTCCGAAGCGTACCTGGCCGGTCGGTTTTCGCGCAGAATTTGAAATCCGTCCACGAACGCGGGAACCAGATCACGATAAATATCCAGCAGGGCGATTTTTTCGTCCGTGGTGATGCCCGTCGTATGCACGGAGGGTAATTCGTAAGGAGCCGCGAGGGGCAGATAAAAATATCGGAAATTATCGATCCCCGGTCGCAGCCCGTTCATACGTCTCAGACCCGCGACTCACGCTTATCCCGGACGTGGAAATACAGATCGACCGGATAAAGTTTCGGAAAGAGGGCGATCATGAGGCCGGCGGCCACGTACATCCAGAGACCGTACAGTCCACAGACGGCGAACATGGAGCTGTAAAAGTCGCCGATCTGATCCTGGAGCAAAAGCGCGATCGTCATCGCCAGCGCAGCGTTTTGAAGACCAACTTCCAGTGTGATCGCGCGAACTTGAAAATTTTCTACGCGCAGGAATTTCGCGATGACGCCACTGAGGATCATGGAGGAAAAGGATAACGTAAAAATCAGCAGATAAAATTTCAGGCCGTACCGATTCAGATCGGAGAATTTATCGAGATTGTTCAGAATCCCCGTCAGAATCAAAAACACGAGCGCGAACACTCCCAGCGCGGAAAAAAATTTTTCCGCTCGCATGGCCTGGTCCGGAAAAAAATAGCGCACACCCATCCCGATCGCAAGCGGAACGAGGACCAGCAGGGCGATCTGTCCCATCACTTCCCCCGTCGGGATTTTTACATCCGGGACCCCCGCGGCGTACAGCGAAAGCAGGAGTGGCGTCATCACCAGCGAAAGCACCGTTGACACCGCCGTCATGGAAATCGAAAGCGCGAGATCGCCTTTTCCCCAGTACGTCAACAGATTCGACGTCACCCCACCGGGCGCGGAGCTGACCAGCACGAGACCCACGAAAATGAACGGATACTCTTCCCGGTACCCGGCCAGGATTCCCAGACCGGCGGCCAGAGCGGGTAGCAAACCGAATTGAAGCAAGGGACCGACCAGCATTCCGCGCGGCTTGATCACGATCATCACGAAATCCTTCACGCGCAGAGTCAGGCCCATCCCGGCCATGACAAAAAACAGGAGCAGAATGATAAAAAGCCTGAACGATTGATCCAGCAGGGATCGAACCGGCGGAGCCGTCAGTCGGATGAAATCGAAGGCCACACCCGCGACCGCACCGCGGATGACGCGCGTGTGGAACGCGTGTTTTTCGTTGAGAAAAGAGTCGAAGGGCCCGAACGCGCTGTCCGGTCGCGCGAGAACATATACGTCGCCGGCCACGGTGCGCAGGAGAAAAAAATCACCGGCGGCCGGAGTTTGTATTTTTCGCAAACTACCGTTTAAAACGAGTTCTTCCGAATTATCCCAGTCGAGGGTAGCGTCGGTTTCTTTCAGGGAGGTGAAGATGGCCGTTTCGCCGGAGCGTGCGCGCGCCAGGATCCAATCGTAGAGGTCAGGGCCGGCGAGCGCACGCCGGGGGGGGTCAGCCAGGGGTTCCGCCAGCGCGGGACGGTTCAGGGGCAGGAGTCCCGGCCCCGCGAGAACAAAAACCAGAAACGGGAGTTTACCTTTCATCGGGAAGTTCCCGGCCCGGCCGGCGTTAAAACAGCGCGGGCCCCCGTACAACTTAAGTTACGCGGGCCCTTATCTACGAAAGATTCGATCGATCAGGTCCATGATCCAGTTCAGAATGCGCCAGAGTAAGCCGGAATGGCTGTACCGGTCCAGCAAGCGTTCGGCTTTTTCCAGCTCCTCGGGTGTAAAATCCCGGCGCGTGGTGTTTTCTTCCGCCTCAATGAGCAGCGACTCTTTGCGGTCGGCCACTTCCAGCATGCGCGCTTCCAGAGTTTCCCAGCCGAGTTCCTTCGCGGCCTCCAGACGGCGAAACCCGGCGATCAGATTGTTATCCGAATCGATCAGCACCGGCTGCAAAAGACCGTGGCGCCGCATGGATTGTTTGAGCGCGGACAGATCCCCCACCTGGCGGCGAATCCGGTTGCGCAATTTGATGTCTTTGATCGGGATTTGCATTCGACTACGCTTTTTCGCGCTGCGCCATCGGCACGTAATCACGGACGGTCGCGCCGTTGTAAATCTGCCGCGGACGACCGATACGCGATTTCGGGTTTTCGATCATTTCTTTCCACTGCGCGATCCAGCCGGGCATACGGCCCATGGCGAACATGACCGTGAACATCTCCGTGGGGATTTTGATCGCGCGGTAGATGATCCCGGAATAAAAATCCACGTTGGGATACAATTTCCGCTCTTTGAAATAATCGTCCGTCAGCGCGCGCTCCTCCAGCTTCTTGGCGATTTCCAGCAACGGATCGCTCACGCCCATTTTGTTGAGCACGTCGTCACAGGCGCGTTTGATGATGACCGCGCGCGGATCGAAGTTTTTGTACACGCGATGGCCGAACCCCATGAGCCGGAAGGTGGAGTTTTTGTCTTTGGCAAGATCGATGAATTTATCGACATCGCCCCCGTCTTCGTGGATCACCTGCAACATCTCGATCACGGCCTGGTTGGCCCCGCCGTGCAGCGGGCCCCAGAGCGCGCAAATGCCGGAAGAAATGGACGCGTAGAGATTGGCCTGGCTGGATCCCACCAGACGAACAGTGGAGGCCGAACAGTTCTGCTCGTGGTCGGCGTGCAGGATCAGCAATAGATCGAGCGTGCGTTCCACGACCGGATCGACTTCGTAATCTTCGGCGGGAACCGAAAACATCATATTGATAAAGTTGCCGACGTAGCTGAGCGCGTTTTTGGGATACACAAAGGGTTGCCCGATCGATTTTTTATACGAATACGCGGCGATGGTGGGTGTTTTGGCCAGGAGGCGCAGGATCGAAAGTTCGCGGTGTTTCGGATTGAGCGGATCCAGCGAATCCGTGTAAAACCCGGAGAGTGTCACGATCATGGAACTCAGAATGGCCATGGGGTGCGAATCTTTCGGAAACCCGTCGTACAGACGCTTCAGATCCTCGTGAATCATCGTGTGCCGGGTGATGCGGTAACGGAAATCCTCGATCTCTTGTTGGTTGGGCAGCTCACCGTAGATTAAAAGATAACTGACTTCGAGGAAGCTCGACTTTTCGGCCAGTTGTTCGATGGGATAACCACGGTAACGCAGAATCCCCTTCTCCCCGTCGAGGAAGGTAATTTTGCTGATGGCCGATCCGGTGTTTTCATACCCGTTATCGAGCGTGATCGTGCCGGTCGCTTTGCGCAGCTCACTGATTTCCACCGCGCGTTCGCCCTCGGAACCGGTGATCATGGGCATTTCGATTTCTTTGCCGCCCAGTACGAATTTAGCCGTTTCAGACATTCTATTTCCCACTTTGTTGTTTTAGCGTGTCCTGAAATTACCTCCCTGTAATTTCAGGACTGTCGGGCGAAACCCCCGCGACCTGATTTTTTTGCTTCCAACTATTCTGTCAATCAGAGCAAACTCCCCGGGGGGTGCTTTTTAGGGGCCCGGACCGGCACCGTGCTGTTTCACACCGTCGATTTTTTACTGTTTTTCGCGCTTCTGTACGCGGGCATCCGGATGCTGCCCCGCGTGACGCGGCCCTGGCTCCTGCTCGCGGGCTCGTTTTTCTTTTACGCCTGGTGGAAACCGCCCGCGGCGCTCCTGCTCCTGGCCACCGCGCTGTTTACGTATTTCTGCGCGCTCTGCATCGAACGCGATCGCCGGCGGGGGATGGTCTGGGGCGGAATCGGCCTCGCCTGGAATCTCGGCTGGCTGATTTTTTTTAAGTACGGCTCCCCGGAGGCGATGGTGGGGGCCGCGGTGGCGATTCCAATCGGCATCAGTTTTTACACGTTTCAATTAATCGGCTATCTGCTCGACGTGCAACGCGGCCTGCGAGCGGCCGGACCGCGCGATCTGCTGTTGTTTTCGGTGTATTTTCCGCAGTTGATCGCGGGGCCGATCGAACGAGCGGCACGACTGCTGCCGCGACTTCAGCGCATGCGCATCCCTGGCAGCAGACGCGTAATGAGCGGACTTCTGCTCGCGGGCTGGGGATTTTTCAAAAAGTTATACATCGCTGACAATCTTACGGGCCTGGTTCGGACGGCCCTGGAACCGGGAACGCGACAGCCGGCGGGGGCGGTGAGCTTCGCGGCCTGCGTGTTCGCGGTGCAGCTGTACGCCGATTTTTCGGGATACGTAGATATAGCGCGCGGGCTATCGCGAACCATGGGCATCGAACTTTCGGCGAACTTTCGTCTGCCGATCCTGGCCATCGGTCCGGCCGAATTCTGGCGCCGCTGGCATATCACGCTGTACGCGTTCTTTCGCGATTATCTGTACATTCCGCTCGGTGGCAACCGGGCCGGTCGGGCGCGGCGATTTCTACTGGTCAATCTGGTGTTTGTCCTGGGCGGAATCTGGCACGGAACCGGCTGGCCCTTCGCGCTCTGGGGCCTTGTTAACGGACTGCTCGTGGCCCTGGACCTGGAAATCCGGCCCGTCCTCGTGCCGGTGCTGCGCGCGCTGGCCGCGCGATTTCCGGTCACTCGCGAACCGGCGATTTTTTTCGCGCGCGTGTTGACCTTCCTGACATTCGCATACGGGCTTTTATTATTTCACGTGGAATCGACCGCGCACGCGCTGGAACTCATCGAAAATCTCACGCGCACGGGCGGCGCCTGGATCCACCCGACGCGTATCGCCCAGGCGGCCTGGTTTATCTGGCCCCTGCCCGTCGTCGAACTCTGGCTCGCCAGGCCCGGCCGGCGTCCGGGCTTCGAACGGCTGCCGCTCGCGGCCCGCGGTCTGGTGCTGGCGGCGGGGACGACGCTCCTGATCGTCTTCGGTGTTTTCGGCCAGAACGTGTTTTATTATTTTCAATTTTAACGGACCGGCCTATCCTGCCGACTCCATGCAGATGCGACGACCTTACGACTACGATCGCGCGCGCTTCGGCCGGATCCTCGACTGGGATGAATATTCGCTTCAGATCGACGGCCGGCGTGTATTTTTATTATCGGGCGAGTTTCACTACTGGCGCGTGCCCGACCGCGACCGCTGGCGGGACATTCTCACGGCGTACCGCGCGGGCGGACTCAACTGTGTCCGCATTTATTTTCACTGGGGCTTCCACAGCCCAAACGAAAACACGTACATCTTCAGCGGCAACCGCGATCTCGAATATTTATTTCGATTATGCGAAGAGCTGGGCCTGTACGTGCTCTGCGCCCCGGGTCCGTACATCTGCGCTGAAACCACCGCCGGCGGGTACCCGCCCTGGCTCCTCGCGAAAACCGGCATCAACATTCGCCATTTACGCTATCCCTTCATATCGCGTTACGATGCGGACTTCGCCGCGTACTCCCGCCGCTGGCTGGCCGAATTTATCCCGATCATGGTCGGCCACGAACGCACCACCAATCCGGGAGGCTGCGTGATCGGTCTGCAGATTGAGAACGAACACATTCGCAAGAAAGTGCTGCAGTTCGGCCTGGACCGACATATGGAAGACCTGGCCCTGGCCGTGCGCGAGTTCGGCGCCACCACCCCGCTCTTTCACAACGATCCCTGGGAGCAGGGCTCCTGGGCGGGCGGGGATGATCCGGACGAAAGCGCACTCGTCGATCTGTACGGCTTCGATCGTTACATCATCTGGTGCCCGCGCCGCTACGACACGAGCAACCCGCCGCGCTGGAAGACGAAAGACTTCGCGCGCGCGGTCGCGGGCGCTGAGCGTCGCGTGCGTGGCTTCGGCGGACGGGCGCGGACATCGCCCATCTTTCTGGTGGAACTCCAGGGCGGCTGGTTCAATCAATGGGGCCACGACCACGGCTTCGACGAAGTCTACGATTATTACGGCGACGAATACACGCGCACGATCGTGGAATCGTACATGAACGAAGGCGCCACGATGCTTTCCATTTACATGTACTACGGCGGTACCAACTGGGGCTCCCTGGGCGACCCGGACGTGTATACCTCGTACGACTACGGGGCCTGCATTCGCGAATTCGGTTATCTTTCCGATCGTTGGCGAAAACTGCGCCTGCTCGCTTATTTCGCGCGCGGGTTCGAACAATGGATTACCCGCACGGACGCGGTCAAAACGAAGGCGGTCTGTGACCGGCCGGAAATGATCGCCGGGGAACGCGAAGGGCCCGGCGGGGAGCGGTTTTTATTTTTACGCAATTTCGATCCGGACGAAAATCCGGAATGTACGATCGAATTCGAAGGGCTCAGGGCGCGCGTCGCTCTCCCCCCGCGGGCGGCGATGATCGCCCCCGCCCGCCTGGCGGTTGACGGTTTCTTCATCGAACTATCCACGCTGACCTGGATCACGCGCCTGTCGGGCGAAATCGAAAGCGTCTGGGTGTTCCAGCACGGTCCGGGCGAACTGATCATACGCGGCAGGGCCAGCTTTCAAAACGCGGACTCCGTCCTCGCGCGGGCCAGCGCAGAGAACACGCACGGCGTCACCATGACCCGGATTCGTTTCGCGGGCCCCTGCCATGCGCGCCTCGTCGCCGAGAGCGGGCAGAGTGTCCGGGTGCTCGTACTGGAAGAGGCCGACGCGATCACGCTCGCGGTCGATTTCGAAAAACCCCGCCTGGCCTGGGGCGCGTACGGACTCTGTTTCGTGAACGGACTCGCGGTGGAAACGACGGTGCCCGCGACCGTCCGCCTGCTGGGAGTGGACAGCGCGCCGGGTTTCGCCGCGGACGGGGCGGGCGTCCTGGAACGTTC
>CAZVZS010000007.1:81842-106962 GCA_964631535.1 uncultured Leptospiraceae bacterium | reverse complement strand
TGGCCGGTCTTGTGCATCAGTTCCCGCATCTCGTCCTGGAACGTTCGTTCGCCGGTCCGCCGTCATATTCGCATGAAAAACTTAATCTTGAGAACTGGCGTATTACCCCCGCGCACTGGAACGATTCGCTCTGGAAACCGATCGCAATCGACTCCGGGGCGAATCCCATGAAGTATGGTTTTCACAGCGGGCATACCCTGTATCGCTGCCTGTTCGAATCCGGTACCGGCCCGGTGGAACTTTCGCTGAACGCGCGGCACCGCGCGATGATCTGGTGCAACGGCCAGCGTGTGGGTGGCCAGGTCACGTACGGGTACAGCGCCATGACGCCCGGAGCGAAAAACGGCCCGGACCTGACTCTGCTCGGGTCGCGTTCGCACCGCCTGCCCGTGGCCGGGCCCGGCCAGGAAAACGAGCTGCTCATTCTCACCGAATCGCTGGGATACAACCGCGGTCCCTTCGCGCTCAACGATTTTCGTAATCCGCGCGGTATCCTGCATACACGACTGAGCGGCGGGACAAAAAACGCGCGCTGGATGATCGCCGGGGTGGACGTAACCGCGCGCTCTGAAATTTTCAACACGACCGGTCTGCCGGACGAAGCGCGCGCGCTGCGTGATGACTGCGAATGGACGCTTCTGGACGGCCCGCCCGTCGAAGCACCCGGGGCCCTGGTCTGGTACCGCTCTGAGTTCCACTTCGAAAAACGCGTCGACCGGCGTCTGCCCCTGCGTCTCCATCTGAATGGTCCGTTCTGCGCGCACGTGTTTTTGAACGGCCTGTACATGGCGCGCTACTGGGGCGATTTCGGTCCCCAACACGACTTTTACTGCATGGACGAGTCGCTCGTGGACGGCGTGAATACTCTCATCATGGCCGTGTACGGTACGGCACCCGGACCCTTTCTGGCGGAACTCCGCCCGTACCGGATCAAACCCCGCAGCGGCAATCTGGACGAGAACGGCCCGGTTTTCCTCAGTCAAAAATATCGCGTGGATTTATGAATTATGTACAAAGGCGAAAAAATAAATTCGATTTCCCACCTGGTCGGGGCCGCGTTCGCTCTCGTGGGCTGGTTTTTATTGGTCGCCTTCGCCGCCCGCACGGGGGATTTCTGGAAAATCGTCAGCGCCATCATCTACGGCCTCTGCCTGTTTCTGATGTTTTTATTTTCGACTCTGTATCACAGCTTCCGCGGCACACCCAAGAAAGTGTTTCAGGTCTTCGATCATATCGCGATTTTTTTGCTGATCGCCGGAACCTACACGCCTTTCACGCTTGTGCTGTTGCGTGAGACCAGCGGCTGGTTGATCTTCGCCCTCGTCTGGACGCTGGCGACGATCGGTATCACGTTTAAGGCCGTATTTCGCGAACGCTGGAACCTGGTGTCGACGATCTTCTATTTACTGTGCGGCTGGACTGTGGTGATTGATTTCGAAGGCATGCGGGTAAACCTGTCGCAGGAAGGTTTTTTCTGGCTCGCCGCGGGCGGAATCGTCTACTCGGCCGGCGCGTTTTTTTACCTATTTGAGAAGATTCCCCGCAACCACGAAATCTGGCATTTTTTTATCCTGGCCGCGGCAGCCTGCCACTGGATCGCCGTGTTTTTTTACGTGATTTAGTTTTAGAGCCGGTACCAATAAAATGAAATATTTCGCAGCGAAATCGCGGACCGGAGTAACTCACCGTGGATTGGCCACGTTTTTTTCAGTTTGCATAGAGGTCCCTTTCCTGCCGGGCGCGACTCGCCTGTCTAAAGTCGCGCCCGGCAGGAAAGGGACCGGTTTTTAATATGGTCTGGCCTGTGTTCGCGATCGCTCTGGCCGGCTGGTTCGCCGCGCCCGCCGGTGCCCTCGCCTACGGATTTCGTCGGCCGGTGCGCAAGACACGACTGCCGGAGATATTTTTAATCGCCTCCATAGTAAAGGATTATCGCAAGCGCAGTTCCTTCTGGTTCATAACCGTGCACGGTTTGGTGCGCGTCCTCAAGGATACAACCGGCTCGAACTGGAACCGCAAGCTGCTGGACCAGATCGGCATGACCCCGTTCGAAATCCGCCAGATTCGCGGGCTTTATATGGGCCTGGAACCGGAACTGGGCGGTTTTTTCGCGACCGCCTGCTGCGTGGAAATCGTACGCAATCTAAAAGCCCGGCGCGACTTAGAGTTCATCTCGAAACCTGTTTTGAGATGAACTCGGCCATACCGAAGGTATGGCCAATCGGCGAGCAGCAGCGGAGCCGATTGCGAGCGATTCCCGGATTTATTCCGGGAATCGCGAAAGTCCCAAAATTACACGGAGGTAATTTTGGGACACGCTCTTAATTTAAAGTAGACCTGGTGCTGCCGCGCTATACGCCAGCCACATGTCGCATGTTCTCGCCACCGTTCTTTTATTGATCCTGAGCAACGTATTCATGACCTTCGCATGGTACGGACACCTCCGCTTCAAAGAAGCCCCGCTGTTCGTCGTAATCCTGGCGAGCTGGGGCATTGCTCTCCTGGAGTACTGTTTCCAGGTACCCGCCAATCGTATCGGCCACGGGGTTTTGAATGCCGCGCAGCTCAAAACGATCCAGGAAATCATCACCCTTTCAGTTTTCGCTATTTTTTCAGTTTTGTACTTGAAAGAGGAATTTCGATGGAACCACGCTTTCGGGTTCGCCCTGATCGCCGCCGGATCGTTTTTTATTTTCAAAAAATGGTAGCATGGGAAACCGAAACATGCGGGAATATTTCCGGCCCCGGGGCGCCCGGCCGTCACGCGCACCGGGCGGAAAAAAACTGAGTGACCGCCGGAGCCTCCGTGTTAAAAAAGCCCGGGAGACCCGTATGCAACTCTTACACCCGAACCGCACGAAGTATGATCACCTGGACAAAACCTCGGCCGCCCTGATGCGTAAGACGATCGAGTTTTTTGAAACGAAAGGCAAAGCCCGCCTGAAGGCCGACGATCATAACCGCGTCTGGTATGACGACTTTCTGGAGTTCCAGAAAAAAGAAAAATTATTCGCGACGCTTATGACTCCGGCGGGCTATGGCCCGGCCGAATCGCGCTGGGATTCCTCCCGCATCTGCGACTTCAACGAAATCCTCGGTTTCTACGGCCTGGCGTACTGGTACACCTGGCAGGTCAGCATGCTGGGACTCGGCCCCATCTGGATGAGCAAGAACGAAGCGATCAAAAAGAAAACGGCGGAACTGTTACAGCAGGGGGGGATCTTCGCGTTCGGTCTTTCGGAGCAGGCGCACGGCGCCGATTTAATCTCCAGCGAAATGACGCTCATCCCGGACGGGGACGGTCGCTACATCGCGCGCGGGCGCAAGTATTACATCGGCAACGCGAACAAGGCCGCGCTCGTTTCCACCTTCGCGAAGGTTCAGGATTCCGGCGAATACGCGTTTTTCGCCGTTTCGTCCGCTCATCCGAAATACGAATGTATCCAGAACGTGATCAACAACCAGTCTTACGTGGCCGAGTACGAACTGCACGATTACCCGATCACCCGGGACGAAATGTTGCTCCTGGGTCGCGAGGCCTGGGACGCGTCGCTCGCAACGGTGGCCATCTGCAAATACAACCTGGGCTGGGCTTCGATCGGCATCTGCACGCACGCGTTTTACGAAGCGCTCAACCACGCCGCGAATCGAATTTTATTCAGACACGCGGTGACCGACTTCCCCCACATTCGCCAGTTTTTCGTGGACGCGTACACGCGCCTGCTGGCCATGAAGATGTTCGCGACGCGCGCCTCCGATTACATGCGCGCGGCGGCGGAGGACGACAAACGTTACCTCCTGTACAATCCCCTGACCAAAATGAAAGTGACCATGCAGGGCGAAGAAGTTATCAATTTATTGTGGGACATCATCGCCGCGAAAGGATTCGAAAAAAATATGTATTTCGAAATGGCCGCGCGCGACATCCGCGCTCTGCCCAAGCTGGAAGGCACGGCCCAGGTGAACATGGTGCTCGTGATCAAGTTCATCCAGAATTTCCTGTTCGCCCCCGGCGCGTTCAAACCGGTCGAACGACTGGTCGGCAAGGGCAACGACGCGTTCCTGTTCGAGCAGGGCGCCACCAGCAAGGCCCAGAACCGCATCACCTTTCACGATTACCGGATCGCGTACGCGGGCTGGAATTCGCCGAACGTGAAAATTTTCCTGGAGCAGGTGGACGTCCTCAAAGAACTGCTCGAAACCGCCGCCCCCGACAAAGCGCAAAATCGCGATCTCGATTTTATGCTTATTCTCGGCGAATTGTTCACCCTCGTACCCTACGGCCAGCTCATCCTGGAGATGGCCCGCCTGGACGGCACGCCCGAAGACATCGTCGACCAGATATTCGATTTCCTGGTCCGCGATTTCTTTCGTTACGCGATGTTGTTGTATTCAAAAACGAGCAGCACGCCCGAGCAGATGCGGCTCTGCCTGAAGATGGTGCGCAAGCCGGTCGTGGACCAGGCGCGCTACGAACGGGTGTGGAACGATCACGTGTTCGCGCTCAAGGATACGTATACGATGCGGGAGTGAGGACGCGGCTGTTTAAGGAAACGTTATTCCTTTCCAGATTTCGCGAATCCGCTCCGCCAGCCGGATCGGATCGTACGGCTTCGTGATGACCTCGACCGCGCCCAGGGCCAGGTATTCTTTGATTTCATGTTTCTGCGCGCGCGCCGTGCAGAAAATCACCGGAACCGCCACCAGCGCAGGATTTTTGCGCAACAGGGTCAGAGTGGCGGGCCCGGTCAGGCCCGGCATCATCACGTCCAGGAGAATCAAATCGGGTTTGAACCCGGGCGCCTGGGCGATGGCGTCGTTGCCACTTACGCACATTTTGACGGTGAACTTTCCGAACGTCTCCAGTGCCATGCGCGCGATTTCGCGCAAATCTTCCTCGTCCTCGGCCACCAGAATTCGCTTCAGTAGAGGTTCGCTCACGGTATATTCCTTTCAACCTGGTTGGCCCCGGTCTGGACGGACGTCCCCGCCAGATTCGCGTACAGGGCGCGGAATTGATCATTGGGAACCCGGCCCAGTCCGTCCAGCGAAAGTTCCGGGAGAATCCCGTCCAGAAAATACATATCCAGCATTCCCCGGTTTTTCGCGGCGAATTGGCCGCGGTACGCGCACGCGAAAAAGTCGCCGACAATTTCGTACGTCGCGCGCGAAAGATTGATCCGGCCCGGTTCGCCGCTTGTTTCCATGCGGGCGGCCACGTTGACCGTATCGCCCCAGACGTCGTACACGAATTTGTTTTTTCCCACCACGCCCGCCACCAGGGCCCCCGTGTTGATCCCGATGCGCAATTCCCAGAACTCTTTGCCCGAAAGATTTTTTTTGATTTCGCGCGTCTGTTCCATGAAGGCCAGCAGTTCGAGCGCGGCCAGACAGGCGTCCACCGCGTGGGTCCGATTCGTACGCGGCAGGCCGCCGGCGCACATATACGCGTCCCCGATCGTTTTCAGTTTTTCCAGACCATTCCGTTCCACCACCAGATCGAACTGCTCGAAGATCTGGTCCAGTTCCAGAATCAATTCGCGTGGATCCAGATTTTCGACGACCGAAGTGAAACCCTTAAAATCAGCGAACAACACCGTGGCCGACTCGAATGTTTTGGGCTCCACACGACCGGTTTCCTTCAACTCCGCCGCCACGCTTTCCGGGAGAACGTTCAACAGCAGACGGTCCGTTTTTTCGCGTTCGGCCTGGACTTCACGCAGGAGCGAAGCGGTGTACACCGCGCCGGCGATGTGTTCGCAGAACCGGGCGATGCTGCGCCGTTCCTGACGGCCCAGGTCCATCGGGTTGACGAAATTGCTGAACGCGATCAAACCCGCCACCCGGTCCTGAACGAGCATCGGCACCAGGAAGAGCGCCTTCAATCCCAGCAGTTCGACCCCCGTATAATCCTCGGGCGAGGCCCCGCGCGCGGGAATTCGCGGCAGATACAGGGCTTTTTTATGGCGGCACACCTTTGCCAGGAAGCTGTCCCCGCCCAGGGCCACGCGCCGCCCGCGCACCCGGTCGATGGCCCCGGGGGCGAGCGCGGGTAGAACCGACTTGAAATGGACCAGCTCGTCCGTTTTTTCGTCGCGCAGGTACAGGAAACAACCGTGCAAATTAAACTGCACGATGAAGTAATAAAAAATCCGCTCCAGAATCTCGTCCAGTTCCGTGCTGGAGTTGATCTGCCGGGCGATTTCGCTCACCCGTTCGATTTCGTCGCGCGAACGCTCCAGGGCCTCCGTACGAAACGCGATCGTGGCGTCCATATCCCGAATCACGCGGCTAAGATACTGTTTCGTCTTCTCAAGAATTTCGCCTGTTATAGTCACCCGTCGAATCAACAGGAAACCCAGCGAACTGATAAACAAGAACACGCCGTAATGAGAAACGAAACGACTCCAGCCGGTCAGGCCCGCCGCGGTGAGAATATCATTCACTCCGAAAATCGCGCCCGCGCCCACGCCCAGGAGAATGATCCGCGCGTCGGCATTTCCTTCTATTGAAAAGGAAGCTGTCGCGCCGATCAGAACGACCAGACCCAGGAGAAACAGAACCTGCGCCGGCAACAGAGTGCTCATCAGGGGCACGACACCGACTCCCGCCAGACCGAACGCGACGACGATAAAAAGTATTTGCGCGATCAGAAGAAACCGCCGATGGTTCCAGCGACCCGGCCCGAACATCGCCGTAAAATAAAAATACAGAGTTGCCGGCAGTGCGAAAAAAGCCCCCAGCTCCACCCGGGACCATGACAGCGGCGCGTCGACCACCAATTGTTTGATCTGGGTCCTGGTGATCGTGTAGACACCCCCGGCCAGACAGACAAAAAAGAAACCCAGAAAGAGCGACTGATCGCGATTTCGCGAAAAAAGAAAAAAAGAAAACAGACCGGCGAACAGAATCCAGGCGCCAAGGACGACGCGGTCAAGGTCTTCGCGTACGACCGCGGCCAGCAGCCGGTCGGCCCGACCCAGAATCGGTCGGCCGATAATCCCGATGTTCGTGTGATCGGACCGGATTCGAATTACGAGGGTACGATCGGACGGGTTCAGGCGAATCAGGTGAAAGGGCGTCCCCCCGAAAAGTACGCGCCCATCCTCCGTCGCCTGACCGAATGTGTGGATTAAAATCGGCGACCCCCGGAGAGCGTACACCTCCACGATCTGGTCGACGCCTTCCAGAAAAAGAAACGGATCGGCGATCGAATGCTCCGGCAGGTCGAGGCGGAGCAGAAGTTCGTTGCGCCCGTTCCGTCCGGGCGGGTTCCAGACCGCGTTCACGGGCCGCCAGTCGAAGGTTGCGAAACGGGTGGGATCAGGCGACTGGCCGCGCTCCGGCCAGAACCCACTCCAGCCGCTCGCGATTTCCACCGCGGTGTCCCCGCGTCCTTCACCGACCGCCGGGAACAGGCTACCGCATATTAAAAGACATACAAACAACGGGCGAAATCGAACTGAAATCATGCGGGCTTTCTCGGATTGATCCAGAAACTACCTGCACGCGGTTTTTGGACAATCGCGATTTGGGGCTCCCGGCTCGATTTCCCGGGTGTCACGCGGCCGGTTGCGGGCAAAAAAAAGGCCGTCCGCAGACGGCCCTTTGATTTTGAATGAACCCGACCCGCGTTTAACAGGAATAGGTATTGATAAACTCGTGGGGATGCGGTTTTCCTTCCCAGGGCAGAATCTGCTCTTTGGTCTGGTAATCCACATACGTATCGAGAAACAACTGGGTGAACACGTCCCCTTCGCGCAGGTACGCCTGATCGGCGACCATTTCGTTCATCGACTCGCGGAAGGTATAAGGCATGACGTTGATGCCTTTGGCCTTCATGTCGTCGAGGCTCAGTTCGAAAAGGTCCATGTCCATCGGCTGGCCGGGACTGGTCTTCTTCTTAATCCCGTCCAGGCCCGCCATCAACATGACCGAGAAGGCGAGATACGGATTGGCCGTGCTGTCCGGGAAACGCATCTCGACGCGTTTGGCCTTCGGGCTCGACACGTACGGGATCCGGCAGCCGGCGGAACGGTTCTGGGCGGAGTAGGTCATGATCGAAGGCGCTTCGAACCCGGGCTGCAGACGTTTATACGAGTTGGTGGACGCGTTCGTAAACGCGGCGATGCTGCGTGCGTGCTGGAAAACCCCGCCCACGTAGTTCAGGGCCAGATCGGAGAGCCCGCCGTATTTATCGCCCGCGAACAGGTTTTCGCCGCCTTTCCAGATGGACTGGTGGCAGTGCATCCCGTTGCCGTTATCGCCGTAGAGCGGTTTGGGCATGAACGTGGCGGTTTTGCCGTGTTTGTGCGCGACCATTTTCACGACGTACTTGTACTTCTGCACGTTGTCCGCGGCTTCCACGAGCGTGCCGAATTTTACGCCGATTTCGCCCTGGGCCACGGCCACTTCATGGTGGAAGACGTAGATTTCCAGTCCGACTTTGCGCAGCGTCTTGACGATGTCGGCGCGGATGTCCTGCTGCGAATCCACCGGAGGAACGGGAAAATATCCGCCCTTGGTAACGGGACGGTGGCCGGTATTGTTCTGGCCCGCGAAATCCGCGTCCGTGTTCCAGGTGCCTTCGTACGCGTCGATTTCGTAGTACTGCACGTTGCCGTCGCTTTTCACTTTCAGATCGTCGAAAATGAAAAACTCGTTTTCGGGACCGAAATAAGCGACGTCGCCCACGCCCTGTTTGGCCATGTGTACCTGCGCTTTTTTCGCGATACTGCGCGGGCATTTTTCGTAGGGCTGGTTTTTGTAAATGTCCCAGACATCACAAATCACCACCAGGGTGGGATCGGCGTAAAAAGGATCCACGAAAGCGGTGATCGGATCGGGAATCAGGAGCATGTCCGATTTTTCGATGCCCTGCCACGCGGGGATGGAGCTACCATCGAAGGGCACGCCCTTAAAGCTGTCTTCATTGACGGACTCTACCGTATAGGAGACGTGATGCCACGTACCTTTGATATCGGTAAATCGAAAGTCGAAAAACTCGATCTTGTTATCCTTTGCGAATTTTAATACTTCAGCTGGTGTTTTCACCTGTCTAATCTCCTTCTGTCAAGTCTGAGCACCGCGACGCCGTGCGTCCAATGCGATGGAGGGTGGGTTTCAGGACTCCGCCCCCGCTCCTGACAGATTTTCTTTGCAATAAAAGTACCCGCCAGAATTCGGCGCGTTCGGTCTTTTTTTGATATTTTTGCTCAAAAAATAGGCATTTCGATCAAATCCAAAACGCCCTGTTTTTAAGCAATACCCCGCCGCCTAATTCGGGAATCTAAGGGGCAGGTTCCTGAGCGGAGTCCAGCGGACCAGCAATTTATGCGCGCCGATTGGCGTCGGGCGTCGCCTGAAATCGGAGCCGATTTTGAGACCGGCTCTTATTTCAGGAGCAGAGCCAACCCCGCCCCGAGCAACAGGAGCAGAAGCAGCAATCGGAAATGGAATTCGGACACGCGGTGATGTAGATACTCGCCTAGGGCCGTTCCGGCAATGAGCACGGGCAGAAAAATCACCACGCGGGTGGCCGTACCCCGGTCCAGATGCCCGGCCGCGAAAAAATAAACCGTCATGGCTGAATTGAACGTAAACCAGACCGCGGACAGGGTGCTGCGAAAACTTCCTTTGGAAAGCGGCAAACGCCCCAGGGCATATACGAGGAGTGGCCCGCCGGAGGCGTAGAGGCCGTGGGTGATGCCCGCCAGAAAAATCCAGATCGGCCCGGGAACCATGTCCACCAGGAAAAACCCTCGCTGGCGCACCATCCGGTAAATATCCACGAGTGATAACAGCACGATCAAAGCGGCGAAGATCGTTTGCAAATCGAAATCGGACGGGAGGTATTCAAATAGAAACAGACCCAGCAGGGCACCCGCGCCCATGAACGGCAGGATCCGGCCGAACAGAACCTCGCGATTGATCTCGCGCCGATAGCGCACGACCAGATACGCGGTCAGGAACACATTCAGCGGCACCAGCAGCGGTGGGAGATCGCGGATCGGGAAGAAGAGCGCTCCCAGCGTGACCGAAATGACGATCGCCCCGAATCCCGACAGGGCCTGGATCAAATGCGCCAGAAACAGAATCAGGCCGAGAATAATCCAGCGTCCTTCTTCGCTCAAGGAACTGGTCCAGGAAGGTTTGTCTTGCCGCGCGCGTTCAACCGGTACCTGCCACCCGGTGCGATCCAGGCGGCTCCCGAACCATGCCGAACTCGCAAGGAGTGGAAGGCAAATCAAAAAGTCGTGATAGCAGGCCCGCGCAGGCCGGGGGGCGCGAAAAAAATCGACCCTGTAGGCCATCTGGCCGATGCGCGGTTCTCGATGTTGTGTTACTTTTGGTCAGCCCGGGTGGACGCGCGACGTCTACCCGGGCGAGGAGAATCGAATCATGAGTTATTCAACCAAAGCGCGCCAAACCATCGCCATCCTGGTCGTATTGCTGGCGACGGTCGCGTGCGGGGCCCAGTCGTGCGCCACACCGGCCCGGATGGAATCGGGACGGACCCCGAGCGCGCAAAAGATCGGCGGTACCCGCACCGTCGTGTTTATTCACGGCATGTACATGACCCCGGCCTGCTGGAATGAGTGGCAGGCTTTCTTCAAACAGAAAGGGTTCAAAGTCCACGCGCCGGCCTGGCCGCTCCACGACCGCGAGGCGGCCACGATGCGCGCCGGTCATCCGGACGCGGCCCTCGGCAAATTGACTCTGGAAGAAGTGATCGCCGCGAACCGGACCTTCATCCAGGGACTGGGCGAAAAACCGATTTTGATCGGCCACTCGATGGGCGCACTGGTCAGCCAGATATTGCTGGCTGAGGGCGTGGCGGCAGCGGCCATCGCCATCGACTCGGCGCCGCCGAAGGGCATCATTTCGCTCAAGTGGTCTTTTCTAAAAAGTAACTGGGGCGCCATCAGTCCCTTCGCCGACGAAGATGAGCCGATTTTTTTGACCCAGGCAGATTTCAATTACGCCTTTGTCAACGACTGGCCCGAAGCGAAACAACAGGCCCTGTACGCGGCGGGTGTGGTGCCCGAATCGCGGCGCGTGGGCAAGGGACCGACCACCGACGCGGGAGCGATTGATTTCGACCGCGCGCGGGGACCGCTCCTGTTCGTCGCGGGGCAGAACGACCAGATCACCCCGGCCAGCCTTAATCGGAGTAACTTCGCCGCTTACGCGGATTCGCCCTCCATCTCCGATTTTCGCGAATTTCCCGGCCGAACCCACGCGATCATTCAACAGGACGGCTGGCAGGAAGTGGCCGGTTTCGCGGCCGAATGGATCGAGGCGAACCGATGAAAAATTTCACGATTCTGGTCGCGGTTTCGGCCGCCTTTGGGTTCGCCGCGTGCAGCAGTCTGTCTGACGAAAGTCGCCCGGTACGGGAACGCTCACGCATTCTCATGATCGATACCGGCGTGGCCAACGTCTACGCGATCCAGGGCACGCGAACGATCCTGGTCGACACGAGCGCTCCCGGGAAAGCGGGCGATATCGAAGAAGAACTCCAGGAACACGGAATCAAACCGCAAGACCTGGCGCTCATCGTTCTAACCCACGGCCACGGCGATCACGCGGGGAACGCGAAACATTTTCACGACGCGTACGGCGTACCGTTGGCCGGCGGACGCGGCGACCTCGGCATGTTCGCGGCCGGACAGAATCGCGAACTCGTGCCAACGGGTATGATGGGCCGTCTGGTGAAACCGTTCGTCGATTACAGGTACGCGCCATTCACACCGAACATTGTGGTGGAACGAGACCTCGATCTACGGCCGTACGGCGTGGCCGGCAGCGTCCGGGCACTGGACGGGCACACGGACGGATCGTTGGTCGTTCTACTGGATACGAAAGAAGCCCTGATCGGCGATCTTACCCGCGGTTCGATCCACGCGGCGCACCAGCCGACGGAACATTTTTTCCATGAACACCGGGATCGGGTCAACGCCCAGATCGGCGGACTGGTGAACGAGGGCTATTTGCTCTTTTACACCGGGCATTTCGGGCCGGTGGACGCGCCCGCGCTGCGAGCGGAATTTGGTTCATAAAAAAAACGCCGCGGTTTGACCCGCGGCGTTTGATTGAAAGGGATTCAGCGGAATCCTGTTAGATGGCTGTAGTCCCGGTTTCTTTGGTAGAAATCCGATAGGTCTCTTCCAGTGGCAGGACGAAAATTTTTCCGTCGCCGGGTTTGCCGGTGAAACACACACGATTGATCGTGTCCACCGTCGGCTTCAGAAACTCGTCGTTCACGGCGATCTGGATTTCCAGTTTGTTCACGAAATTGATGTGAACTTCCTGGCCTCGGAAAATTTCCGTGTGCCCTTTCTGCCTTCCGTAACCGCGCACGTCCGTGATGGTCATGCGCGTTACGTCGGCTTTCGCCAGTTCGTTTTTCAGTTCCTCCAGCTTGTGGTAAGGAACGATCGCGATTACAAATTTCATACGTTAACTCCTTCGTTTCAGTGCTGCTTGATCTGGAAGTCGGGATAGGCCTCGTTGCCGTGTTCCCCGATGTCAAGGCCTTCCCGTTCTTCCTCTTCGGAAACGCGAATGCCGACCGTATACTTGATTGCGAACCAGACCACCAGCGAAATGGCGAAGGTGAAAACCCCAACGACCAGAATGCCGATCAGTTGCTGCACGGTTTGCCCTCCGGCGGAAAGTCCGGTGTCAAGCGCCGCGATATTTTTGGCCACATCCGTATTGTAGAAGAGTCCGAGCGCGAGCGTGCCCCAGATCCCGTTCACCAGGTGAACCGGAACCGCGCCGACCGGATCGTCCAGTTTGATTTTGTCCATCAGCAAGGTTGCCCCGACGACCAGAGCGCCGGCGATAATACCGATGATGGCTCCGGACGGAATGGTAACGAAGGCGCAGGGCGCGGTAATCGCCACCAGACCGGCGAGACATCCGTTCAGGATCATCCCTGCGTCCGGTTTGCCGAGCACGATCCAGGCCACAACCATGGCGGTGAGCGCGCCGGTCGCGGCGGCTACGTTGGTATTAACCAGTACGTGCGCGATCGCCGTGCCATTCATGGCAGCCATCGTGGAACCCGGGTTAAATCCGAACCAGCCGAGCCAGAGGATCAGAACCCCGAGGGCCGCGGAGGTCATGTTGTGTCCGGGAATCGGAAACACTTTTCCATCGCGGTATTTGCCTTTCCGGGCGCCGAGTACAATGACGCCGGCCAGGGCGGCCCAGCCCCCGACGGAGTGCACCACGGTGGAACCGGCGAAGTCACGCATATTGGCCAGAGCGCCTTCGGCACCCGCCAGCAGACCGCCCCCCCAGATCCAGTGACCGGTTACGGGATACATAACCGCCACGAGAATGAAGCTGAACGCAAGGAAGGCCGGGAATTTTATCCGTTCGGCCACCGCGCCCGATACGATCGTAGCCGCGGTTCCGGCGAAAACCAGCTGGAAGAAAAATTTGCCCCAGAGCGGGGTTGGCGTCCAGTTGATGGCCGAATAAACACCTTCGTATTTCGCGGTCGAGAACGGGTTCATGGCAGCGTACGCTTCGCCCAGCGCGGGCGAGTTGTCCGGGCCGGAAACGAAGAACAAATTGGACAGCGAACCGCCACCCAGGCCGGCGAACAGATTGCCGTCGCTGAACATGATTCCCCAGCCGAGGACCCAGAAGGAAATCGAGCTGGCGGCGAATACGATGAAGTTCTTGGAAAGAATATTCACCGTGTTCTTGCTCTGGTTAAAACCGCTTTCAACGAGAGCAAAACCGGCGTTCATCCAGAACACGAGCATGCCGGTTACCAGGATCCAGACGGTATCAAGACCCACCCGTAAATCGCTCAGAGCGGCGGGATCGATTGGTGCCGGAGTTGTGGGGGCCACCGCATCCTGTGCCAGGAGCGGGATCGTAAGTACCAGCCCCGTCAGCGCGGCCAACACCCATGCCCGGTTCCTCCTGATCGATCGATCCAACGCATCGAAACGAAGGGATCGCATTAATTTATGAAACATCATGCTTTCTCCTGGGGAATCCCATTAGTTTTTTCAAGAGGGAGACCCTTTGCTATAATACGCAACAAGCGTGCCAGGTAGAAATTAAAGGAATAATGACGCATTCACGAGCAGAGGAGGTTAAATAGCGTACAGGCAAGGCATATTGCGATGGATTGCCATGCCTATAAAAAGGGCAATTTGAACTCGAAATGGAAATTCAGGCTCCCGAAAGGACTTTTTATGATCGCCAGAGATGATTGAGCGGGCCAATGCCTGAGCCCAATCCTGGCGCGTGTTCCATCGCCCCGACCAGAAACTCGCGCGCCGCCCGCACCGCGGCCAGAGCATCCAGGCCTCTGGCCAGACCGGCCGCGATCCCGGCGCTCAGAGTGCAACCGGTGCCGTGCGTATTGCGTGCGTCGAAGCGCGGTCCGGTGACCCCGACGAGCTGGGTTCCGTCGAAAAATAAATCCAGCACCGTGGGCCCCGTTTCGTCCAGTCGATGACCGCCTTTCAGATAAACGATCGCGCCGGTCTGCGTGTGCAGTTGCCGCGCGGCGGCTTCCATGGCCGCCCGGGAGGCGATTCGTTCACCGAGGATCACTTCCGCTTCGGGCAGATTCGGGGTGATGATCGTGGCTTCGCGCAAAAATTCGATCAACTCCTGTTCGGCCGCCGTCTCCAGCAGGCGCGCGCCGGTAGAGGCTACCATGACCGGATCGACAACGAGCGGTCGCCCGGCGCCGGCCCTGCGCCAGCGCGACCTGACCGCGCGAATGATTTCGACCGAAAACAACATGCCGGTCTTGGCCGCGGCGACCGGGAAATCCTCCAGTACCGCGACCAGTTGGGCGTCGACTACGGACGGAAGGACCCCCTGGATGGCTGTAACCTCGCGCGTGTTCTGGGCCGTGATGGCCGTGATGACGGAGGTACCGTAGCAATTAAAGGCCTGGAATGTTTTGAGATCGGCCTGGATACCCGCCCCGCCCCCGCTATCACTGCCAGCGATTGTTAGAACGACGGGAAGGGTTGTCATACAGGGTGAAAACCCGCCGGCTCAGCAATTACTCAACCACAATCCGGGCTGCCTGACCCATGCCTCGAGCCTGGCAGCGGGGTTACGTTGCCCAAAAAAAGACTTGAAAATTCTGGCTGTGCGGAAAAAACGGAATGAACATTCATTCTGACACCGTGTCAGGAGGTCCATAATGCCCGTCACCCAGACCGAATCAATCCAGGAAAGTATCCCGACCGAAAACGCCGCCGCCGATTTAATTCAGCGCCAGCGCGCTTATTTCCAGTCCGGCGCCACCCTTGCGCTCGATTTTCGGAAGCGACAACTCCGCCAGCTCAAGCTGATGTTCCAGGAAAACGAAGGGCGTATTCTGGAGGCGCTGGCCGCGGACCTCGGCAAACCGGCCTTCGAGGCGTTCGCGAGCGAAATTGGCCTCGTATACGAAGAAATTAATTTTTCGCTCAAGCATCTCAAAAACTGGCTGCGTCCGCGCCGGGTGAGCACGCCCATCACCATCGCCCCGTCGCGCAGCGAAATTCACAGCGAACCGCGCGGTGTGACCCTGATCATCGGCGCCTGGAATTATCCGATCCAGCTCATCGGCGCTCCCCTGATCGGGGCGCTGGCCGCCGGGGATACGGCCGTGCTCAAACCGTCCGAACTGGCCACCGCGTCCGCGCGCCTGCTGGAAGAACTGATCCCGCGTTATTTTTCGCCTGAATACGTTTTTCTCGCGAACGGGGGCATTGAGACGACGACCCATCTTCTGAACCAGAAGTTCGATCTGATCTTTTTTACGGGCAGCACCACCGTCGGCCGCATCGTCGCCCAGGCGGCGGCGCGGCACCTGACCCCGGCCATCCTCGAACTGGGCGGCAAATCGCCGGCGATCGTGGACCCGAGCGCGAACCTGACCGTCACGGCGCGGCGCATCGCCTGGGGAAAATATTTCAACGCGGGCCAGACCTGCGTGGCCCCGGATTATGTGCTGGTACCGGCCGGTCAGAGAGCGGAACTGGTTGAAAAAATCCAGGCGGCGGTGCTGGATATGTTCGGCCCCGCGCCCGCCGAAAGCCGCGACTATTGCCGCATCATCAATACGCGCCATTTCGATCGTCTGACAGAGTACCTGAATCAGGGCGACCTCGTGTTCGGCGGCCAGCACGACCGCGATCGGTTGTTCATGGCGCCGACCCTGCTCGAACACGCGAGCGAAACCGACAGCGTCATGCGGAACGAAATTTTCGGACCGATTTTACCCGTGGTCGAATACAGCGGCGATCCGGACGAGGCGATCCGGACGATCAACGCGCGACCGAATCCTCTGGCTCTGTACATTTTTAGCGAAAATAAATCGAACACGAATTATCTGCTGGAACGCCTGCCCTTCGGCGGCGGCTGCGTGAACGATACCCTGGTGCATCTCGGCAACCCGCACCTGCCCTTCGGCGGGCGCGGCGACAGCGGCATGGGTCGTTACCACGGCGTCTACAGCTTTGACGCGTTTTCGCATCAAAAAAGCGTCGTGCGAACGCCCACCTTCGTGGACCTGCCCCTGCGCTACGCGCCGTATCGCGATAAGATGAAGCTCTTAAAGTGGATCTTCCGCTGATTCAGGGGGGTCGATTCTCGACCGGGCGGCTTCATTTTTTATGGGCCCTCCGTTATCACCCTCGCCAATCGCCGGTGCCAGAGAAATAGCGCGGGGAACACTCCCAGCTCGATGACCATGAGCCCGACCGGGATCAGACCCGGGTACCCGTCGCAGAGCCAGCCAGTCATCCGCGCCAGGCCAGCAAAGAGCACCATTGCGACTCCGACGCGAAAGACGACGCGGCCTGCCTTCAGTTCGATCGTTGACCAGGCGAACATGAGGCCCGCGCACAGAAACATGACGGATACGGCCCGCAGGTGGTTATGGAGACCGGGGTCCAGCGGGGGCGGCGCCTCCAGTTGAAATAACCAGGCCAGCGCGCCCACTCCACCGAACCCGATTACCGGCCCCAGAAATGATATAGAGACAAGGCCGCACACAATGCCCTGGAACATGCGCAACTCAATGCTTGAAACAGCGGTATGATTCATTTACAAACGATACCACTCCCGTCGCGATCGGCCAATAGGCCTTACGTAACGATCGCGATAAAAACGTATTACGTTCGTCATGAAAAACCGATCACTCCGAAAATTTCGCCGCGGCGCGACGGTGTAAAAAGACCGTGAGTTGCTGTAATTTATCCCGCGAACCCGCGCCCGGCCCACGGGGACCGGGCGGGAGAACTTTTTTATAGATATTCTGTAAATGGTTTCGCAGTGTTCCGCTCGAAATATTCAGCAACAGGAGCAAACTCTGGCGACCGTAACCCTCATGCAGCAGTTCGCAGATGCGCGCCTCCTGGGGCGAAAGCCCGAGCTCGCGCAGACCCGGAACCGGGCCGGGTTCGCGGGAGGAGCCAGGGGCCTCCCCCTGGAAAATATGGATCGTTTCCAGGAATAGCAGGGACCCCGCGGTGGCGATCAGAATCAGCGCCATCACCTGAACCCGGTCGGCGCAAAGCAATAAAACCAAAAAACTCAGCGTGAGACCCGCCGAGAGCGAGGTGAGTATCTTTGAGAGTCGGATCAGCGGAGCATTGGGCTGCAGGGCGTTGCGCGTCAACGCGAGGCAAACCGCGAAGGAAAGCATGCCATCCAGAGCCAGGCCGAACGGCGGAATCCCGAAACCCAGCAGGGTGAGGCTGCCCGTACTGAAAACGGCCAGCCACCAGAAAAGGAACAGCGGGATGAAAAGCCACGGACTCCAGAAGCTCGCCCACCGGCGCGGAACGATTAGATAGTACAGTGAAATGACGAAGCCCGCCAGATGGACCGTGCCGAGGGCAATAAAACCCGCGGGCGTAACCGTTATGAAGTTACCGAAACCGAATGAACTGAACGATCCCATGAAAGGATCCGGCCCGGTGAAGAAATAAACGTTCGTAACCAGAATCAATCCAATCCCCAGGGCTCCCACCGCCAGTCCGCCAGGGGAGAACAGGCGCCGGCCGGAAATAAAAGCCGCCATCACCACCAGTACAAAGGGCAGGGCCAGCGAAAGATGCCGACCGACCAGAAACCAGAATCTCGCCGTCGCGAGGTCCCGCGCGGTTAACTCAAAGGCCGTTACGGCATTGAGCAGAAAGAGAAAGAAGTAAAAAAATGAAACCACCCGGTGGAAGGGGTGGTCGCGACGAACATTGTCGAACAGCAGACACAAACAGCCCGCCGCGGAAACAATATGTAAAACATAGTAATTGGCCCGCATGTCGGTCGAATTAGCTCACATCCCCGGGCATCGAAACAGCCGTGTCCGCGTCAACGCCTCGATCTGGCCGTCGCACTGTGTCGGGCCAGTTTACCAGGGACCGGAGGGCCCGCCCGCGCCGCTCCAAAATTCGCAACGGTTTATGACAGGGGCAGGTCGAGTTGTGAACGCTGAAAAGCGGACTGAGGAAGGGCACGAGGGCGAGGTAGAGTCCCAGGACCGCCGCCGCGATTATTTTCGCAATACCGGTCACGTTTGTCCTTCTTCGCGAAATCGACGCGCGGCCCACGCCATCGCCGAAAAAATGATCGCGGGCAGGTAGGTCAGCGGCAAATCGACGAGCCAGTGTTCCGGGCCCACCAGGCCGCGCGCCGTGTCAAATACGTGGACCAGGGCGTGCGCGCCGAAAAAAAACGCGAGCACGAGCGCCGCCGGAAATCGCAGCCGGGGTGACCAGGCGCCGGCGCAGGCGACCAGGCCGAGCGTAATAAAGATACACCCGATATCGCGCACGAAGTGCTCGTTGTACGGCCCGAAGTCCGGGACCCCCGCGGGCAGTTCCGTGTACCAGGTGAAGGGTGCCAGGATCATGAACAGGCCGTTCCCCAGGTTACCAAGCCCGGGTAAGGCGAATAACAAAATCCAGGGCAAATCCGTTTTTTTCGTCATTTTGTCGTTCCCAAATTAAGAACTCGAATTGCCTGCACGGAGGCCAGGTTCATTCGGGCCAGCGCATGCGAGGAACTGCGGGTTTCCCGCGGATCTTACTGCACGCGATCCGGCAAATAGGTGAAATATACACCACCCATTGCGGTTTCCTTCCATTCGTGAAAATCGCCAGCCTGCAGGTGGATCATTTCGGGGACGGCAACACCCCGCCATTCCATGGTGAAATCGCCTGAGCCCGGTTTTAGATGACGTTCGGCGGTTTTGAAAATTTTGCGATGATGGTCCAGCAGGGACACTTTGAGGCGCAAAGGTTCGCGCGTTTCGTATTGAATTTCACACTTCTTCCTGGCGCCTTCCTCGCTACAATTCACGTTTACATTCAGGGACGGAACTTTTTGTTCGGGGGCGCGGTAGGCGTCCAGCCAGGGACTCAGGGTCTTGAGAGAGCGTACGTCGGCGTCGGCGTAGCGTTTGTTGATCGGACCCTCCAGATGAAAGGCACTGGCAACGGGACCGGCCATCAAGCGCGCGCCGCCGTTGCTATCGATCACAAAAAATCCCAGCGCGACGTTCTTCACCCCGGCGTACAGAATGCGGTCCACCGGCGGCGATGTATAATAATCGGAAATGAACGCCGCGTCCGCGATGCCCAGTTGCGGCTCGAAATAGAGGCGGAAGTACCAGCCGTCATACCCCGGGGCGGCTCCGGTCGTTCCCTGCGTCAACGCGGCGATCTGAGCCAGGAAGTTGCGGTCCACCCTGGTGAGCGCCTGTCCGTGCGTTTCGCGCTGGCTGATGGATAACAGCGCGGTTAAAATACTGCGCGTACGCTCAAAATAGGCGCTGGCACCGATCTTATTCGCCGGATCGATCGACTGGAAGAGTTTCGCGCCCGCATGGGCATATCCCAGGAGTTCAGCGTACGTGGCGGCCGCGGGTTCCACATATCCATCGGGCGACCGGCAGCCGCCGAAAAAATATTCCTGGCCGGCCATCAGGACATAGTTGTGCCGAATCTGACCGAAGGCCGCGACCGTTGAGTTCAATTTCAAATCGGCGTACGCCTGGCGCTCCATGAACCCCGGAACCTGGCCGGTGTGTTGCGCCGCGATGGCGCGGATGGCCGCGTACCAGTGGGAGTACAATTCCGTTCGTGGAATACCGGTGGCCGCCTGGCGGGCCTGCGCGAGTCGATTCTGTAACCGCGGGAAAAATTTAAGCTCCGATTCAAGGTACTTCGCAGACCGGTCCGAACCCAGGCTATACGCGACGTCAAAGACACTGATTTTTTTCCGACCGGGGACGGAGGGATCCACCAGCGGACGCTGCACCCGCAGATCCGGCGTGAGCCTGGGTCCCAGCAGAGTGGCGATCGCCGGCAGTTCGGTCGTTTCCTCCGGCATGGAGTGCATGTTGACGGTTCGCGGGTATTGAGCCCCGATCGCGAGCCGCAGACGCCGCGCAGCGTCGTTGTCAAAATTTTTCACGTCTTCCCGCGCCATGAACGCGGTAAGCGCGCTCATGGGGATATCCTCGCGCTGACCCGCGAGCATCGTCCAGGCGGTGAGGACCGTCTCCAGTTCCCTGTTCGCCCCGCTCTGGACGATGAGATCGGCCAGAGCCATGGCTGTGAGCGTTTCCGCGTCCGTTTCCGTTTTATCGCAGATTGTACCCGGGTGCGAACTCCGGCATGAGCGCGAGACGATGTTGAACTCGATGCGCGAGAGCCACATCGCGGCCTTGAAGTACGCTTCCAGGCCGTCCGTATAATGACCGCGCGGCGTGAATTGCGAAAAATCCACGACGCGACGCCGACCGAACAGTTCGATCTCATCCAGTCCGGCGGCGGCATGGATCTTTTCGAGCAGCGGAGTGACCCGCTCCGGACCAGGAGCGAAGAGGCCGGCCTCCGGCTGATTGTTCAGAAGCGAGAGCGCGATTGTCAGGTAAAGATCAAGATTGGCGCGCACCGGCGCGGGGTAGCGGTCCGGATTTTTTTTTAGGTAGTCGCGCAGACGGAGGACGGCTTTGCTCAAGGCCGGCCCTAACAGGGTTTCTTCGGTTTTTTTAATGATGGCGTCGTTGGAAATGTAAATCGCGTTGAAGATCGAATCCGCGCTCACGTAAATCGGCAACTCCGATTGGTGCAACTCGTGGTACGCCAGCCCGTACGATGGAAAGAGGGCCCGGCTGGAAAGCGCGAACCCGTTTTTTTTCAAGAGGGCGATGTCCCTGGCGTCCAGCGCGAAGCGCGAAGCGATTTCTTTTTGAAATCGTAGCGCACCCCCGGCCCAGGGTTTGCGCGCGAGGACCGGCCCCGGCTTCTGCGCGGCAACATCGTGCGCGGATTTCAGCACCGATCGTTCCGACCAATCGCAGGCGTTTTCAACGGCCCGCAAATCAGAACGCGGCGGCAGAACGAAAAGCAAAACGGGAATTGAAACGGCGATCCGAAATTTCGAGCGGCGAACGAACACGGCGTACCGTAGGGCGTGCGGCGATCCATTGCAAGTCATTTTGCGCGCGCCAGCGATTGGAGCGGTGCCGCAGGCAGTCCGGCGGCGCGGCCGACGGACCGGAGCCGCGGAAAGCGCGGTCCGCGCCTGAGCGCGGAGGCGCCCCAATAAGCGCAGGGCTGCACTCATGGTTCTTATATGGACTCGAAATTCATTGACCAGGGGGGCCGGGAAACGCGCACAGTATCCGCACCAATGGAAACCAGATACCAGACCGGTGGCGGCGCGTTTCGCGTGGAAGGAGGCCATCCGCTTTCGGGCACGATTCGTCCGCAGGGCAATAAGAACGAGGCCCTGCCCCTGCTCGCGGCCTGCTGCCTGACGGCCGAGCCGGTGGTCCTGGAAAACATGCCGGACATTGAAGACGTCCGCATCATGGCGGGCCTCATGCGCGAACTCGGCGCGACGGTGGAAGAAGTCACGCCTGGCGATCCCACCGCCCTGCGCGTCCAGGCGCGGGCCGAACCGCGCGGCGAAATTTCCGTGGAAATGGCCGTGCGCATCCGCGGTTCGGTGACGCTCGCGGGGCCGCTGCTCGCGCGGACGGGCCACGTTTTTCTGCCCAGGCCCGGGGGCGACCGCATCGGCCGGCGCCGGCTGGACACGCATATCCTTGCGCTCGAGGCCCTCGGGGCCACGGTCAAGGTTTTCCCGGACGGATTTCAACTTGAGTGCGACAATCTCGTCGGCACGGACATTCTCCTTGACGAGGCTTCCGTGACCGGGACCGAAAACGCGATCTGCGCAGCCGTGCTGGCGAAGGGCGCCACGGTCATTCGCAACGCGGCCAGCGAACCGCACGTCCAGGGCCTGTGCCGGATGTTGATCGCCATGGGCGCGGATATCGAGGGCGTCGGGTCGAACATTTTGCGCATCCACGGCGTCAAACGTTTGAAGGGGACGACGCACCGCATCGGGCCCGACTATCTGGAAGTGGGCAGCTTTATTTCGCTCGCGGCCGTGACCGGGGGCGATTTACTCATTGAGGAAGCGGGCCTGGAGAATCTGCGCATGATTCGTCTGGTGTTTTCACGGCTCGGGATTGAGACCCGGCCCGAGGGCACGGATAGCCTGCGCATCCCTCCCGATCAGGGCATGAAAATTATCATGGATCTGGGCGGGGCCATTCCGCGCATCGAGGACGCGCCCTGGCCGGGTTTCCCCGCGGACATGACCTCCACCGCCGTCGTGACCGCCACCCAGTGCCACGGTACCGTGCTCATTCACGAAAAAATGTTCGAGTCGCGGCTCTTTTTCACGGACCGGCTGATCGCCATGGGGGCGAAAATCGTGCTCTGCGATCCGCACCGTGCCGTGATCATCGGCCAGTCCCCGCTCGGCGGGGCCACAGTGTCCAGCCCGGACATCCGCGCGGGGATGGCCATGTTGATCGCCGCGCTCTGCGCGCAGGGGACGTCCGAAATCCAGAATATTATCCAGATTGACCGCGGGTTCGCGAAAATCGACGTCCGGTTGAACGCCCTGGGCGCGAAAATCGAACGGATTGGGCCGGGTTGAATGGGGTGACGAAGGGCTGAAAATCGTTATTTTAGGGATGTTGCCACCCGAACCGAAAGAGCCCGGTCGCCCCGCTCAAAAAGTATTGAAATCAGGGCCGGAAGGGCGAAATTAGCCGCAGAGTGGGCGGAAATCGCCAGAACGGGCCTATAGCTCAGTCGGTTAGAGCAGGAGACTCATAATCTCTTGGTCCCTGGTTCGAGTCCAGGTGGGCCCACAGTACGAACCTGATTGCAAATACCTGTGTCCGTGCCGGTTTTTGTTCGGGTTCCGGTAACGACGGCGAATTTAGTCCGCCGGAATTGAGGCAGGAGTGCGGCCATGAGCGCGAGAAGGGCGTTTTATCGGAAATTCGTGGATCGCAAGTCCCGGTTGCGCAAGTTACTCTATTTGTTGATCTTTCTGGTTTTATTCGCGGCCGTCCTGTTCGATTCTTTTTCCGGGGACCTGCCCTTTCATTTTGTTTTATTTTTTGCGGCAGGACGACTTTTGAGCCTTCTGCTGAGTCGCGGACAAATAGCCCGCTGGGACGAGCGAAACCGGCGGTTTGTCGTGGAACGGAACATCGCCGGGTGGCTGGTGATCGTCGCGGTAATTCTGGCCCGATTCTTTGTCGTGCCGGAAATATTAACGCAATTCCAGGTAGTCCCGACCTCCGACGCTGTTTTTTTGATTCTGATGGGCTGGTATTTCGGGCGAATTCGCCAGCTTTCGGCCCAAATTGAAGAGCACGTATTTACGAGTTATGCGGGAAATCAGCCACTGCCTGGCTAATTTCTGCTTGCGCGGAAGTCGGAATTAACAGTATGGCCAGCCGTGGCGCCCATTGCAAGGTAAAACTATGAATCGAAACATATTGCTCCTCTTTCTCACCGTTTTTGCCCTCTGGCTGCTTCCGGCCTGTGCCAACGACGACCAGTGGGCGTTGAGCGAAGAAGAAACCAATCTCCTTCTATTATATCTTACCGGCGACAAACAATCCGTGGACGGACGCGGGGGATATTTCGCCCGTCTGTGGTACGTGGATCCCGGTATCGTCAACGATTCTACCAATGTCTCCTATATCAGCACCGCCACGACCAATCATGTGGTTTCCGGCCGCAAAAAACTCATCCTGATCATGGGCTGGCAGGCCACGGATGGTGACAAGGGCAGCCTGCCGTCGGAAAAAGAATTAAAAGAACGAATTATTCCTACCTGGAAATATTTTTTCGGTTCCTCCGAATTCACCGCGAAAACCGCCTCCTATGACATGTTCGCGTTCACCTACCTGAGTTCGAACCAGGTTTCGCGCAACGGGGCCCGGCTGCGCAATCGGATGGATAATTTTTTCCGGAGCGAAAGCGGGACCGTGAACATTTTAGCCCATTCGATGGGCGGATTACTCAGTCGTTACGCGGTGTACGAAGGCAGCGATCCAGCCTACTTGAGTAAGGTGGTAACCCTCGGCACTCCGTTTCATGGCTCGCCCTGGGCCAGCCCGCAATTCCAGTCGTCCAGCGTGATTGGAAGCCTGGCGTCATTTTTCACCTCGACCGCTGGCGGATCGAATCTCGCGTATGACAACGTCAACGGGGACCTTGACGGAGCGAGTAACGCGGAACTGGCCTATCTGAATTCCCTGACCGAACGCGACGGAAAATTCGTAAAGTACTATTACGGGTCGGTCACCAACAGCAGTCCTTCGTTTACCGCCAGCAGCATTGATTCGCTCCTTTCTTCGGCCTGTTCCGCGCTCGGTTCGACGGGCGGGACCACTTCCGATTGTATCGTGCCGGCGCGGAGCGCCAGTCGGAACAACCATGCCAACAGTACCGACATCGGGGACTACGGCCATTCCGGTATCGTCATGGGCGATTCCACGGTGCGCACCACGGTGCTGGCGCAATTCCCGTGACACATGGCTGCGGCGGCAGAAAAAAAAGCGGCCGGCATCCGCTGACCTGGGCCAGGACCCGGTTGGTGATCAGGGCAGATTGTATTGATGAAAGCTGAGGATCGTCCCGACTTTTTCCGCGTTACAAAAACCTGGCGCGGCAAGTCCCGCCACGATGCCCGCCTGCACGACCTCGCTGGCCGGGAATGAACAGTTCGTCAGAATGAGTGACGA
>CAZVZS010000007.1:16846-81832 GCA_964631535.1 uncultured Leptospiraceae bacterium | reverse complement strand
TTTTAGAATTGAGATGGACGAGCGTCAGCGCCCCCGCCGCGAGAGCCGTCCGTTGCGCGCAGGATGCCGCCGAACCGGCCGTGTAGTACTTATCCGCATCCACCGGCAATCCGTCCGCGGCAAGCAGGCTGGCCGCGAGTCCGCCCCGCTGCGACTCGGAAGCGGTCCCCTTCAAACAGGCGTCGAACTCGAATAAATCGTTACAGAACGTGTACACCGAAAGCGAATACGCGGCCAGCACTTCGAACTTGACCTGGTCCTGGATTTCCCGGCCTTTGATCCCGCCCTGGGGACGATACCCGATTTGATTCGCGAAGGGACAATGGAGACAGAAAAAAAGAAACAGGGGGAGGGAATACAACCCGCGCGGCGCGAACATTCGCATTCAGGAGGTGTTTCTGGAGGAAGGCGTCCTGTCAATCGTTCGATTCGAAGCGTGATTCTCAGAGTTCGGCGGCAAACGGCAGCAGTAACTGGCCGCGCGAACGGGCGCGCGCTTCATCCACGGCTTTTACGAACAGACGCCGCGCGTCTCCGATGCAACTCCCGCAACCGGAGCCGGCCCCGGTCCGGCCAAGCAGGACCTCAAAATCGCGGCAGCCCAGTACGACCGCTTCGCGAAACTCGGCAACGGAAACTCCGCGGCAATAACAGAGCCGGTCCGCGACTCGTGGCCGCACGCTTCCCGGAGTTTCATGGCGCGGGTGTCGTTCTACCGTTCGCATAATCCACGTTCTTAATCCAGCGGTTCGGGGAGGGGCAGCGAAAAATTGTACCGACCGATGCTCAGCACATTGCCGGTTTCCTCCAGTTCACAGAGCGAGGCACCGAGCAGGCCCGTGGTCAGTGACGCGCTGGAAACTTCCGAGCCGCGGGCCGGCAAACAACCGACCGAATCGCACCGCTTTTTTCCGTCCAGGATGGAAAATACCAGAAAGTTTACGGAATAACCGGCGGACCGCAGACAATCGCTGGCGGACTGAACGGTATAATAGGAATCATCCTCGAGTCCCTCCACATAATTACTGGCGATGATCCCGGCCGCAATCCCGCCGGTCACCGCGGGGCTCAAGGATTCTTCCAGGCATACGTCAACGGGTTTGAACTGCGTACAGTAACTGTACACGCCCAGGAAAAAATTCACCTGCACAATGCTGGCGATGCGGTCCCGCAAATCGGCGCCCTTGATGGAGCCCAGGGGAGCGAGTCCAATTTTATCCGTAAGGAAACAGGCCTGGGAGAAAAAAATGGCCAGGGACGCGATGACGATCGCGAACATGCGGTGCAGTGGTTTCATGGTTTATGTCCGAGTTTATTTCAGGGGGCGAGCGGCCGAAAAACGCCCTCGCTCTGGCCATACTCGAAAAGATCGAAATGGGTCTCAAGAAAAAAGAGGACTCTGAATTTCATTCGACCGGAAGTTTGCCGGATAAAACATGACCCATGGTTTCCGGACCGGGCGTGATCGCTGAAGGAAGCGGACGGTTATCCCGGCCCGGTTCAAAAACCGGAACCACCGGCACGACCGGACCGCGTACGGCATGATTCGGAAGCTGCTCCTCTGGTTTTTGCCGTTGTGCCTGTTCGCGGATTCGATTTTCGCGGCTCCGGAGGGCGCGCTGACGGAGCCCCCCCCGGGCGGAATCATGCTGGAAGTCCGTCTGGGCGTTCTCGATCACGATGTGCCCTCCCTCTGGGCCGGTCATGCCGTGGAAAACGGGCTGGACGGGAATCTCGAATTGCTGACGCGCTCCTTTCAGCCAGCCATCCTGCCGGCCGGCGGTCTCCGCGCCAACCTCGGAGCGAGCGCCAACAACGAAGGGTATACCAGTAAGGCCTACCTTGGCGCGGTCTGGGAATTCGAACACGACTACATTTTCTTAAACACCGGCCTGGGCGCGGCGGTTCACGACGGTAGACTGGTTCACCGCGCGAGCCGTTACCTCCAGCTCGATCAAACCCCCGGTCGACGCGCGATTTATTATTTTTATTATATGCGCACCTTTGGCCTCCAACCCGGGCTGGACCAGAACCGTAAGGAACTGGGGTCGCGCACACTGTTCCGGGTACCGTTCGAATTCGGTCTGATTCTGAACGATCATCTGCGGCTCTCGTTCATGTTCGATCATGTGTCCAATGGGTACCTGGCCGTGCCCAACCAGGGACTTGATACGGTCGGTTTTCGAATCGGAATCGCGTACTGATCAGAACCGGTCCGCCGGGACGGTTCGAAAGAGCGAATCATGTTTTCGCGGATAGCGACCGAAATAAAGGAAAACGGCATTGTCAGAGTTCCTGAACCTGGTTTCACATCTCAAAAAAATAAATCCCCGCGCCCGGATCGCGGCCATCGCGGGGGCCGGCCTCGTGCTGGGCCTGGCGACCTATCGCGCAGTCCGGCCGGTGGAACCGCCGGGCGCCACGCCACACCGGGTGTACGTGGCCCTCGGTTTCCATACCAATCTGTATCATTCGTATCGGGTCGATACGCCCGACGAGGCCGGCTTCGGCGCCGATATCCGTGTCATTCGCCATATTTTAAATGTACTGAAAGACCGGCGGCAGAACGGAAAACCCATCCCCGCCGTCTGGAACTTCGACAATCTTTTTTCACTGGGCCATGCCCTGCCGCGGCACGCCCCCGAGATCGTCGACGAGGTCCGTCGTCGCATCCGCGAACAGGGTGACGAAGTGATTCTCATGTCGTACAACAACGGCATGCTCTCGGCCATGCGCCCGAACGAGTTTCGTGACAGCATGAACCGCGCGATCACGAACCGGGAAGGCAACGGCGTGCGCGACGTATTCGGCGCGTACAGCCCGATCGTGCGCCCGCAGGAGATGATGGTCACGCCCGGTAACTACGGTCTGTATCGCGAACTCGGCATCGATACGATCGCCCTGTTTTACAGCTCCGTGGCTTTTGACGCGTTTCGCGTGTTCACCAGGCCGCTCAGCCTGGAAGAAGCGCATAACCCCCTGCGTTATCTGGACAAGGCCACGGGCGAATCGATCCGCGTCATACCCACCTACAACATCGGCGATCTGGTGGAGCATGTCTCCCTGCGTCACTGGGCGCGCGATCTGCACCGCCGCCAGCGCGCCGGTGAAATCAACCGCGACGTTTTAGTGTACATCAACACCGACGCGGATTCGCCGTACTGGAACGGTGTCGCTCTACCCGGCCCGCTGGGCGCCGTGCCGAACACGGGGGGCCTGACGCAATTGCTGGATGGCGTGGCGGATCTGGAGTTCGTCGAATTCACGACGCTGAGTGAATATTTAAAATCGCGCACCGGAAACCGGGACCCGACGATTTATTTTTCCCAGGACCTGGCGGACGGAAATTTTAACGGATACCATTCCTGGGCCGAAAAAGAATCGAGCCACCGCTACTGGACCGCCCTGGAACGCGATCGACGCAACCACGATTTCGCGACGGCGATCTTCACCGCGGCACGCCAGGCCGTACCGGAGCGCATCCGCGAACGACTGGCCGCCTCGTACGAAAAACGACTGCGCCTGCTTTCCACGACGAATTTCGGCCTGGCCATGCCCTTCCTGGCCCGGGGCCGCGAGCAACACGTGGAAGATACGATTCGCCAGATGCTGGAAGCTTCCGAGGAAGCGCGCCGCCAGAGCGCCCGGTTCGCACGATCTCGTTTTATGAACGAGCAGGCGGGGCGGGACACGGACCAGGGTGACCTCGGCGCGTTTTACCTGTTCGCTGGCGACGGAAAGGGGCCGCGTTTCGCGCATTTAAACGTGCCGGCCGGTTCCCGCGCGGCCGAATTGGCCCCCGGCACACGCCTGGAACTGGTGGGCCCGGAGGGGACGGATTCGTCTATTGTCTTTGATAAACGAGAACTGGCGAATTCGGAATTTACGTTGCGACTGCTCCTCCACGACCGCCGCGGACCGGCCCACCGGGTCACGGCCGGCCGAACAGGTCGAGCCCGGTTGCGCCTGGCCGCGCGACAACCCACGCCAATGCCAGGGACGGGACAAACGCCGCCGGAAACGGTCCGGATGGACGCTCTCAGCGTGCGCCTGGACGCGGGCGAGCGGATCCGGGCCATCGAACTGAACGGACGCGAATTCCTGGCAGCGGATTCGCTGACGCCGGCCATCCGCTACCGGGGCGAGTTCGTCCGGCCCCGCCTGAGCGCGCGGATCACCGAACACAACGCGGACTTCGTTCGGCTGCGCCTGCGCGGTGAATTCGCTCTCCCGGGCAACCACCGCCCCGGCTTCGTGGATACGCGCCTTTCTCTGGTGCGCGGGGTCCCGTACATTTTCGTGGAAAGCGCGGTCCAGTATCCCGACACGCCCCGCACGGCAATTTTATCCGAAAACCAGCCTGCGCTCGCGCGGCGCTTCGATCCAGGCTGGGAAGAAACGCTGCCGGCACCGCTGAATTTCGCGGCCCCGGCCAGCGCGGAGCGACCGTTTCGGATTTTTAAACGGAACTACCTGGGCCTGGAAAATTCGTACGCAGTGGATTATTTTCGCCATTCGCCCGCGAACCGGTCGCTCGCGAATCTGAACAATCACCTGACCCCGGAGTTCGTCGCCCTGGGCGCGCCGGACCGTGGCCTGGCGGTGGCGGCCGACAGCACCGAGCTGGCTAATTTCGCATTCGCTCCGATGAAAATGCGATCAGATGAAAACGGCACGCTACGGATGAGCGTCAACCCTTTCGGAACCTTCCACGGGGAGGCCTGGGAACAACCGACCCAGGGGGACGGACTCGGAAATCGTATCGCGCTCGCGACCGGCCCGCAGTATGCCACGCCCGCGCCGACCTACAACGGGCGCGGGATTTCCTTTTCGCTGCTGGTGGCCCTGTACCCCGGGCAGGCTCCGCCGCCCGCGATTCGTGACGACCTGATCGCCTTCGCGCGGCCACCCTTCGCCCTCGCCCTGCGCTCGCCGACTCAGCCGAATCCCCCGCCTGGCGAAAACGAAGGCGCGCACCTTGAACCGGCGGTATTTCCGTTGCGGGCGAACGACGATCCGCCGCGCGGTTTGCTCGCGCTCGGCGGGACGGACGGCGTCCATTTCAACTGGGAGCCGAAGGCCGGCGCTGTCGCCTATCGCCTGTATGTGGGCGCGGAGCCGGGTTTCTTCGGCCCGCCCCTGACTGTGCGCACCACGGGGCACCTTGCGGAGCGGTTGCGGCCCAACCGCGCGTTCGAACCGGGTCGTTCCTACTACGCGGCGGTCGCGGCTCTGGACCGCGACGGCAACGAAAGCCAGCGTTCGGAGGAAATCGACTTTCACGCGGGTCCCGTGACGGCGCGGGGACCGACCGTCCCGAAGGGGCTTTTGATCGCCTACATCTGGAAATATTTGACGGCCGAAATTTTTTCGCCGTAGGACCTCTCCATGACCCCGGCGCTTGCATGAAACTGGACCCGCTGCGTATTCCGCCCCGCGTCCCGGAAGGGCCGATCACCCGCTTCGCTCCCGGTCCGACCGGCTTTTTACACCTGGGTCATATCGTAAACGCGCTCTACGTCTGGGGCCTGGCGCGCGCCCACGGGGGCACCGTGATCGGCCGTATGGAGGACCATGATCGCCATCGTTCGCGGGTTGAATACGACGCGGCCATTCGCGAAGATCTTACCTGGCTGGGCCTGGCACCCGACGGCCCCTGGCTGCGCCAGAGCGACGACTTCGGCGTGTACGCGGCGGCGGCGGAAACGTTGCGAACCCGGGGCCTGGTGTATACCTGCGTGTGTTCGCGCGCCGCCCTGCTTTTACGCAATAAAGATAAAATCAATCATGAAGGCGAAATCCCCTACGACAATTTTTGCCGTGACGCCGGCCACGCGCCCGGCCCCGGCCGGTCGCTCCGCCTGCGCCTGGACGGCAGCCAGACTGAATCCTTTACCGATTTGCTGCTGGGTCGCAGGACGCAAGCGGTCGGGGGCGACCTGCTCATCCAGGACGCGAAAGGCAACTGGACCTACCAGTTCGCCGTCGTACTGGACGATCTCAGGCAGAACATCTCCCTGGTGATTCGCGGCCAGGATCTCCTGGATTCCACCGCGCGTCAGATCCGGCTGGGCCGCCTGCTCGGTCGGGCGGAACCGCCGGATTTTTTGCACCACGGACTGGTCCTCGGCGCCGACGGCCGTAAACTCAGTAAAAGCGCGCGGAGCCGCAGCATCCGGGAGTTGCGCCACAGGGGGCGAAGCCCGGACCAGGTCCTGGACCTCGCGGCCAGGGCGGCCGGGCTCCAGGATCGCCCGCGCCCGCTCAGGGCCGCCGAAATAAAGTATTTGTTCTTGTAGGCGGTGGTCGTAAAACTATCAATCCGCATTCTCGTTTATGGGCAAAACCTTACAGATACTGGTCGTCGAAGACAGTAATATCCAGGCACACAATTTAAATCGAATCCTGACCCGCCACGGTTTTTCGGTCACCCTGCGCCCGGACGCGCTGACGGCCCTGACCTGGCTCACGGAATCCCTGCCCGATGTGATCATCACCGATATCATGATGCCGGGCATGGACGGTTTCGAATTCTGTCGCCGGATTCGCGAAAATCCCGCTCTGGCCCGGGTTCCCGTCATCGTGCTCACGGAACTTTCGGATCCTTTCGACGTGTTCCAGGGCCTGCGCAGCGGCGCCGATTGTTTCGTCACCAAACCGTACGACGAAGAGTTTTTAGTGGAGCGCATCCAGACCGTGCTGGAAAACCAGTCGATCCGCGAAACCGCGCCCGGCCGGGTCATCTTCAAAGGTCACGCCTACAAGGTGAACTCCTCAATCGACCGGGCGACCGATCTTCTGTTCGCCACGTACGAAAACGCCATCCAGAAAAACCGTGAACTTATTCGGATCAACCGTGAACTGGCCGACGCCAAACGCGAGTTACAGCGCCAGAATCGCGAACTGGAATCCCTGCACGACGAAAAAAACCGTTTCATCGGGATTGCCGCGCACGATTTACGCAGCCCGCTCGGCATCGTGCTGGGCTTCAGCGAAATTTTGCTGGAGGAATACAGCGCCACGCTCGACACGACGCAGCTCGATTCGCTCAAACGCATTCGGGGCTCGTCGCAATTTATGCTGACGCTGGTGGACGATTTACTGGATGTTTCGCGCATTGAAGCCGGGCGATTGGATCTCAAACCGCGCGAAGAACGCCTGGCGGATCTGGTGCGCGATTCGGTTGAACTGCACCGGCTGGCCGCGTCCGCGAAAAGTATTCTGATCGAATCGAATCTGCCGCTGGATCTGCCCGTCGTTTTACTGGACCCGATTCGCATCACGCAGGTGCTCAACAATCTGGTCGGCAACGCGATCAAGTATTCATTCCCCGGCGGTTTGATTGACATCGCCGCGCGAACCCGGGGCGCCTTTGTGGAAGTTTCGATACGCGACCGTGGGCCCGGCATTCCCCGGGAGGAACAGGAAAAACTGTTTCGGCCGTTTTCGCGCACGAGCGTGCAGCCTTCGCAGGGCGAAAAAAGCACCGGCCTGGGCCTGGCCATCGTCAAAAAAATCGTGGAGGCCCACGGCGGTCAGGTGCGCGTGGAAAGCGAGGAAGGCCGCGGGGCCACGTTTACGTTTACGCTGCCGACGGGCGGGCCGGTTTCATCAAACCCAGCAGACCCAGAAAAAAGTACGTAAAGCGAGGCAGGGTCTGGTAGAAACGCACGAAAAACCAGACGATGAACGGAAAGAGCACCTCGCGCCGGTTGTTCTGAATGGCACGCAGCGTCGCCCGGCCCACCGTTTCGGGAGCGAGCATCGGAAATAATTTCGATACGCGCGGAAACCAGTCGAGGTCCGCGTCATTCGCGCGAAAGTAATCCGTATCCACTTTGCTCGGACAGACCAGGGTCACGCCGATGCCTTTCGGCCGCAGTTCTTCGTGCAGGGCCAGCGAAAGCCCGTTCATCGCGTGCCGGGCCGCGCAGTACGGAATCATATTGGGCAGCGGAAAGTACCCCGCCGGGCTCGTCAGGTTCACGATATGCCCGCGCCCGCGCTGGATCATACCCGGCACCAGGACGTGGCAGGCGGCCAGGGCCGCGCCGAGCGGGAGATTCCGTGGCGCGAGAGCCTCGTTCAAACTCATGCGGTCCATGGGCTTGAATGTTCCGACGCCCGCGTTGTTGACCAGAATATCGACGGGACCGAGCGCCCGTTCGACTTCGGCCAGGACGGCGGGGATTCGTTCGAGTTCGTTTAAATCGCAGGGGAATGCCGCGGCCTGGCCGCCCTCGGCCTTGATCCGGGCCGCCAGTTCGTCCAGTTTTTCCTTCCCGCGCGCGAGCAGAGCCACTTTACACCCGGCCCGCGCCAGCTCCAGAGCGATAGCCCGCCCGATCCCGAGCGAAGCTCCCGTGATGACCGCGACCCTGCCGTTCAATTCCCGCATGTCTGTGTTTCGCGGACGGGGGCGATTCTGTCAAGTCAGGGACACGGGCCGGTGCAGACCGTAGCCCTGGGCGCAGTCCACATCGAGTTCGTCCAGCTTCCGCAAAATTTCCTCGTTTTCAACGTATTCCGCGATGGTCACCGCGCCCATGGCATGGCCGACTTCGTTGACGGCTTTCACGATGGCGCAATCGAGCGGGTTGGTGAGCATACTGACCACGAAGGCCCCGTCGATTTTCAGATACTGCACCGGTAAATTTTTCAGATACGCGAACGAAGAGAGCCCGCTGCCAAAATCGTCGAGCGCGAAGGAACAACCTTTCGCGCGAAGTTCCTCCATGTAACGAACGGCCCGGTTCAAATTGGAGATGGCCGCCGTCTCCGTGATTTCGAAACAGATACGCTCGCAGGGCACGCGGCGAAAATAAAACTGATCGGTGATAAAATCCAGAAAATCGTCCTGGGAGAGCGACTGGCCGGATATATTCACATGGATGATGTCGCCCGGCAACCGGTCCAGCAGGTGATTGATGCTGATCTCTTTGAACAATCGTTCGATCACCCATTTGTCGATTTTCGTGGTCAGGTGATACCGTTCGGCCGCGGGAACGAACTGCGCGGCGGGCACGATCTGGCCGTTTTCATCCAGCATTCGAATCAGGATTTCCACGCCCATCGCGCGACCGGTTTTTACGTACTGGATTTCCTGGTAAAACAATCGCAGGCGATCTTCCTCGAACGTGCGATGAATGCGCGAAACCCATAACATTTCGGTCTGGTGCCGCATCAATTCGCGGTCGTCGGTTTGAAAGATATAAACCTGGTTGGGCCCACGATTTTTCGCCACGTAACAGGCCGCGTCAGCGTATTTTAACAGCTCCTCCGGAGTCCCGCTTTCCGATAGCACGGGTACGAGTCCCACGTTCACGCCGATCACGAATAGATGCGTCTCGTAGTGAAAGCGGTAGTAACGCAGCGTCTCGACCAGGTCCTGGACCTGGACGCTGGCTTCTTCCAGAGTCACGTCACGCATCAGGAGGCCGAGTTCGTCGCCGCCCAGGCGCCCCAGCGCGTCACCGGGCCGACACCGCGTCTGGAGCAGGCCGCAGACCTGTTGTAATAAAAGATCCCCCGCCGCGTGACCGCAAACGTCGTTGACGATCTTAAACTGATCGAGATCCAGATAACACAGGACCGAGCGCGATTCGCCCCGGCGTTGCGCTTCCATGGCTTCGGTGAGCAGTACCTCAAAACGACGACGGTTGATCAGGCCGGTGAGCGAATCGTGCGTGGCCTGAAATCGTAACAGGTCTTCCGCCTGGCGACGGGCCCGGCGTTCCCCGGCGTCGCGCAGTTCGCGTTCGATGGCCGGAATCAGGCGGGCGGTGCTGTTTTTCATGATGTAATCATGCGCCCCGGCCTTCATGGCCTCCACGGCCAGGTCTTCGCCGATCGAACCGGAGAGAATGATAAAAGGCGTATCGTTGCCGAGTTCGCTGAGAATCTCCAGCGCGGCGAGGGCCGTGAGTTCGGGCATCAGATAATCGGCGATGACCAGGTCCCAGTTGCCTTCTTTCAACGCCTTACGGAAATCGCCCCCCGTCGCGACCGCGCGGTACATGAGAGCGTAACCGGCCTTCCGCAAAAGGCGTACAAGGAGGAGCACATCGTCCTCGCGGTCTTCCAGAATCAGCAGATTGAGCGGTTTGGCTTCGATTTCTGGTTCACCGGAGGGCATTCGGGAAAGGTTTTTTTAGCGGGCGGGAATTTCAAACAAAATCGAGTTGCGGCGGGGCTTCGTTCAGGGCGAGCCAGTAGTCGCCCAGCTGGCGCACGGCCCGGCTGAACTCGTTGAAATCCACCGGCTTGCGAATGTAACTGTTGGCTCCCTGGTTGTAACTTTCCAGCAAATCGCTTTCCTCGCGGGAGGAAGTCAGAACCACGACCGGAAAGAGTCGTGTCCGCCGGTCGCCGCGGATGCGCCGTAAAAATTCCAGCCCGTCGATGCGCGGGAGGTTCAAATCGAGCAGGATGATCTGGGGCGCGAGCGGGCTGCCTTCGTACTCACCCACCCCGAACAGACAGTCCAGAGCCTCCTGCCCGTCCCGTACGACGACGATACGATTGTCGATATTGTTCTTCTTGAACGCGCGCAGAGTCAGCACCTGGTCGTCCTGGTTGTCCTCCACGAGTAATATGGTCTTTTCCATCATAAAGAAAAACCAGGCGAAAATACGACCGGGACATGCCTCGACGCCGGGTCAGGACTTTTCAGGAATCGTAGACCGTGTTTTTTTTGAAACTGGCCGCGATCCGGTCGAATAAAATTTCGTACCGCTCAAAAGCGGCCGGCTCGGCCGTACAGGTCAAAACGAATCCCTCTTTATTTTGGACGAAATAATAAATCTTATCCTTAAGCGGGAATCCGTCCACGGTCACTTTTATCGTGGCCCAGCGCGCGACCCGGTCGGCCGTGTTGAGGGAGCCGGTGGCCTCCAGTTCGTATTCCGGGTACCGCCCGGCGATTTCCCGTAAATTCGCCTGACGCACCTCACTGGCGGAAGTCGGCTCGGGGAACGAAAGCACGACCAGGTTAACGTTCTCCAGAAAATCACCCCGCGCCTCGGCCGGGCTGCGCGCCTCCAGCAGCAGGGGCGCGTTTTGTTGAAAACGATTGATCGCCCAGCCGACGGGAAAATCGAGGGAAAGCCCCGGGTACACGTCCCGTACAGTGCGCATGGGCAGCCGCACCGGCTCACGGTGCGCGCGGCCACCGCCGCAAGACGCGAAGCCCGCCAGCACCATCAGCAAGACCAGCCGCCTCATCGAAAATAACGCCCGATCGCCTGACCGAACAGGACCTTCTGTTCATTGGCCAGTTCCCCGGAAAATTCCATCATGTCCCGTTCAAACAGTAAGATAACGGTCGAACCCATTTCGAACCGCCCGATTTCCTCGCCCCGGCCGATAAATTTTTCTTCCTGATACGAATGGCGCTTCGGTAACCGGATCCAGCGATTCGTGCGAATTGTATCGTACGTCACGGAAATTTTGCCCACGTTTGTGGCGCCCACCTTGACTATGGCCACCAGTCCGTGCTCCGTTTGCAGATAAGAAGTAAGGCGTTCGTTTTTGGGAAATAGTCCCGTCAGGCCCTGCACCGCCACCGCGTTCACCGAAAACAGAGTACCGGGGCTGTACGTATACCCGAGGATGCGCCCGTACGCGGGGCTATGGATGCGGTGGTAGTCCTGGGGCGAAAGGTACAGTACGATGAACCGACCGCCCAGAAATCGTGCGATGTACGCGTCGTCGCCTTCCAGGAGATCTTCCACGCTGTAATCGATGCCTTTGGCCTGGATCATGCGGCCGTCCGCGACTTCGATCACGCCGAAACGCGAAATCGTCCCGTCGACGGGCGATACGACCGTGTCTTCGGATTTGTCGACGACGCGCGCGCCGTCGCGCAGGGCCCGCGTAAAAAATTTATTCAACGAAGGATAATCGCTGAGTTCGAGTTCGGCTTCGTCCAGATTGATTTTGTACGCGCGCGCGAAGGCCGATAAAATCGGCACCATCATGAAACGCGGCAGCCGCAAAAACGCGATCCAGCCGAACAGGCGACTGAGTAAATTTTTGGGCAGCACCGTCCACAACAGGAGATACAGATCTCGCGCGAAGGCGTAGCGCGCATGTTGTTCTTCCACGTAGCGCCGCAATTCCTGTCGCGCCGGTCCTCCCAGCAGGAACAGCGCCACGATCGGAATGAGCGCCGCGGCGAAATTCGCGCTGATCGCGCCCCAGAGAATCGTTTCAACGTGAATCGCTCCCGCGCCCAGGGCCGCGCCGGTGACGACGAGCAGGAGCAGGTACACGATGGGCAGGGCCTGCCCGGTCCGGCGGCCGACCGAGGTGCGCGCCACTTCCATTCCCGCGTACAACCAGCCGCTCATCGATGCGATCGTAAAACATACGAGCGCGATCAACAGCAAAACCGAAAGCGAAAGAATCGAGCCGTGGGTCAGGAACTCCGGCACGCCCTCGTCCCCCGCGAAATAAAGCGCGAACATGGTCAGTGTCATCACCAGCGCGCTTTCGATGAACGGCGCGAGCGTACTCACGAGGCCCTGTTTCGCGGGATAGTCCGTCCGCACCGTACCGGCGATCGTCGCGTTTTTGCCCGTACCGTTTTCGGTCAGCGCGAAAAAACACCCGACCCCCAGGAGCAGATGGCCGGCCTCTTCCAGGGAATGCGGCCAGAAACCACGCAGTGCGGCCGCGAAAAAATCCAGGATGATCGGCCCGGTGGGCCCAGGGTGGGCGTGGGGAATTGTTTCGGTCGCCATAGTCCAGCCGAAATAGAAATAGAGAGCCGTGGCGCAGGCGAAAAACACGAAACCCACGACGCACAGGTATTTCGCCCAGAGTCCCGTACGACGAATGCCGCCCAGGGCTATGAGAATCAACGGCAGAGCAAGGAACACGGCCAGACCCGGACCCGGCATCGGCAGCACCGCCCGCGCCGCCGCGTACACGAGAGCGAGCGGCCACAGACCGCCAGCCACCAGAACCGCGGTGAAAAACAATCCCGCGTACAGCAAGGTCAACCACCGCGCGCGCAAAGCTTTTTCAATGTACATGGCCGGCCCGCTCTGGACTCTTCCCGAGGCGGCGGTGGCGCGAAAACGAATCGATAAAGCCGGGGCCGCGAACTGAATGGCCATGGCGGGGAACATCACGATCCAGATCCAGACCAGGGCGCCCGGCCCCGCGATTTCTCGCGCGAGAAAAGCGCCCACAACCGCGCCCATCCACCCCGAACCGGCCGCGAACGCTTCGGCATGGGTAATTTTGCCCTTCGCTTTTTTCTGATCCAGATTGCCGGAGAGAATCTTCACGCCAAGAAAGAGATTCGGCACCTGGAAGATGCGCAACTTAACCGTGAGATACAGGCCGGTGGCAACGAGCAAGAATACGAACGGCAGAACCAGCGAATCGCGCAGATTCAATACGAATTCAAGAAAAACTTTTTCCACTGCGCGCTAATTGGCGGACGGCGGGGGTCGGTGTCAAGCGGGTTGCGCGCCGCTGGAGTGTGCCGGATGGGGCCATCCGCATACCCCGCGCGCTAAAAAACGATGTACAGCCCCAGTTGAACCAGCGTGAGCAGCGTGGCCCAGAGGCGCAGGTCGCGCCAGCGCGAACGGTCCGGGGCACCGCTCCATAAAAATTCGGGCGGCAGCGACCAGGCAAGAATCAGCAGACCGACGAAGAGTAACATCGCCCCCGCGCGCGGGGTCCACGCGGGCAGAGCCAGGAGCCAGGTCTGGAACCACTCCATTACGGGTTTCCTCCGCGTTCGCGCGCGCTGATGGTCCAGTAGCATAGATTCGCCAGTTCAGCGTCGCTTTTTTTTCTGGTGAAAAAGCTGGTGACGAGCAGTACGACCACGGAAAACAAAAAACTAAAAAACGCGACGTACAACATGTTTGTCCCCAGCGCCGTCAGACCCCAGGCGAACACCAGGCCGCCCACCAGGGCGACAAGGGCCCCCGTGGAAGTCGCGCGACGGGTCAGGATGCCGAGTAACATCAACGCGAAAAACGGGCCCTGAAAGAGCGACAGCGCCATCTGCACGAAATAATAAATCATTGAAAAACGCGCCACGAGCGGCACGGTCAGCAGGCCCAGAGCCAGCACACCGAAGGTGACCAGTCGCCCCAGAAACAAAATCTGACGGTCGCTGCGCTGCCGCGGCGCGAGCGTGCCCATGATGTCGCGTGTCACCATGACGGCCGTGGAGTTGAGCGCCGAACTCACCGATGCCTGGAGGGCCGCGATGAAGGCCACGAAAAATAAACCGGAGAGGCCTGGCGGCAGAATGTGTTTCACGACCCAGGGCAGGGCCAGGTCCGGTGTGGCGAACTCCTCGGTGGCCAGAAGGAGGGCAAAAAATCCAGGCAGAATGATCAACATCGGCACGAAGGTTTTCGCCAGGGCCGCGAAGATCATGGACGCGCGACCGTCCCACTCGGTGCGCGCGCCGAGCGTGCGCAGGAGAATCGCCTGGTTACAACACCAGTACGCAGGTGAAAGCACGAGACCCAGACCGAGGAGCACGCCCGGCCAGGGAAACCGTTCGTGATCCGCCGGCAAAAACGCGCTGAGATGATCCGGAAACCGCGTCTGCAACTGCGCTACGAATTCCAGCGGCCCGCCCACGCGCGCCATCCCGAAGACCGCGAGCGCGATCGCGCTGCCGAACATGATGGTCACCTGCAACGCGTCGGTAAACGTATCCGCGCGCAGTCCCCCCGAAATCGTATACAGACCCACCACGATCGCCGTAACCCCGATGCTCAGGAGCGGGGGCCAGCCCAGATACGTTTCCAGCATGAGCGCGGCCGCCTGGTGATACACACCCACGATGACCACGGCGAAAGCCGAAAGACCGATGGCCGCGATCACGCGCACGGTGGAGTTGTAGCGCCGGCCCAGGTACTCCGGAATCGAAAAGACGCCCGCGCGCCAGTAAAAAGGAATGAACACGAAGGCGGACAGGATCATCGCGGGAATCGCGCCGATCCACTCGAAATTCGCCTGGGCGATGCCGTGTTCGTACGCGCCACCGGACGCGCCGATATAATCGTTCGCCCCGATATTCGTGCCGATGATGGAAAGCCCGATGATCCACCAGGGCAGGGTCTTGCCCGCCAGGAAATAATCGCTTTCGGTCTTGATCGAGGCCGCGAAGCGCGTGCCCACGACCACCATGCCGATCAGATAAGCGGCAATCAAAACCAGATCGATCCAGTGGACGTCGAAGTAAGGGGACATAGGCGGTGGACCGGAATCTGGAGCGCTGGCGCGCGGTTGTCAAGCGGGAAGCGAATTCTTACACCGCACCCGATGGTCCTGCCGGCGCAAACCCGCACTGTCCTCCGCCCGGCGAACACGATAACATCACCCGTTTTAATTCAGCCCGCGCCTTTCTGAGAGTGCGAATTTTTTCATCAAGTTCGTTCAGTTTCATCTGAACGGCCGCCGCGTGGTCCGCGCAGGCCCGTTTTCCGAGGGCGGCAAGGCGGAGGAACTCCTGAATTTCTTGAAGCGAAAACCCGGAGGAACGCGAGGCGGCGATAAATCGCATCCGTTCCAGTTCGGCCGCGCCGTAGATCCGGTAATTGTTCGCCAGGCGGGCAGGTTCGAGCAGACCAATGCGCTCGTAAAAACGGGCGGTATCAACGGAAATGCCCGCCCGGCGCACAAAGGCGCCGATGCCCATCGTCCCATTTTTTTTCATTTTTTTCAATCCACCGGTTGACTCTGGAGTATACTCCAGCCCTTATACTGGGAGCAGATTAATAAAAGGAGGTGGCCAATGACCACCACAAATACCGCACCGCTCGCGTGCGATCTGCTCGCGTTCACTCCCGCGGAACGTGAAGCGCATATACAGGAAGCGGCGGCGTTGCGCTCGAAAATGATCGGTTTTGAAAAGATCCCCACGGGTCTGCGCGTCTATTTCGCAAGCGCTACGCCGGTGGAACGCCTGCGGACTTTCGCGGAGCGCGACCGCCGCTGCTGCGCCTGGTTGACCGGCGTCGCGGTGAGCGCGGAGGATAACCGCAAAGTTCTGCAACTCACGACGCACCCGGAGGGAGCTGCCTTCTGGATCAATCTGTTCATGGCGCTGCCCGTTGCCGAAAAGTCCTCGACGACCGGTCGCCCGCTGCTTAAGATCGGAGCGATCGCGGCGGGCCTGTGCCTGGCCTGCCTCCTGCCGCTGGCCGGCGGTGTCCTGGTCGCCCGGGGTTTAATCCCGACGGGCTGGAACCCCGGTGAAGGCGTATATCTGGCCCTCGGGGGGTTGGTGCTTGCCGGCTGGTTCGGCCTGAAAATCCGGCAACGGCGTAAGGCCAGGGCGACCGGAGCGGGCTGCGGTTGTTGAAACAAGGCCGGTCGCCGCGATCGGCCTCGGCCTTTCAAAACATATGTCAGTCTCTACACATACCATCTTAAAATTCCAGATCTCCGGTCGAGGAATCTGGCGCCTTGCTTTAACGTTGAGTTTCATCACCATCGGTTATAATATTCTCGAAGGCCTTGTCTCCATGTACTTTGGCGCGGGAGACGAAACCCTTGCGCTTTTTGGATTCGGACTTGACAGCTTTGTGGAGGTGATTTCGGGAATTGGCATCGCACACCTTATTTTGCGATCCGGTCCAGGACCTGGCTCAGTTGAAATCAATCGCGATCGTTTCGAAAAGACCGCCCTGCGCGTTACCGGCGTCAGCTTCTTTATTCTGGCAGGCGGACTTGTATTGGGCGCCGCCCTCTCACTCGTAACCGACCAATCTCCGTCTACGACCCTGTGGGGAATTCTCGTAGGCGGCATTTCCATCGCGACGATGTGGGCCCTTTACTACGCCAAACGCCGAACCGCTCTCTTGATGGGTTCCACCGCCATGCTCGCCGACGCGAACTGCACGAAAGCCTGCATCTGGCTTTCCGTGGTACTGGTTCTTGCCAGCGTGGCATACGAATGGACCGGAGTCGCCTGGATGGACCTGGCGGGCAGTCTTGGAATTGCGATATTCGCCTTCCGCGAAGGGCGGGAAGCGTTCGCGAAAGCCCGGGGCAACTCCTGCTGTTCCGATCATTGCTGAGAAACCGGCCTGTGTTCCGTTTTCCGCGTTGACCGTAAGGCTTCATCACAAGGCAATGCGCAGTGCGACTTTTCCTGTTTGTTCTCGCGATTTCATTTCTGAGTGGCAACCTTGCCGCGGATGAGGACTTCGAATTCGGAACGACCTATTCGGTCGGCGCTCGTTCCCCGGACCGGTTCGATCGCGGACTGCGGACGTTTCGCACGACGGTGCGCCGCGACGTGTATTCGGTGGCGGACGCGGATCCGTTCAGGCGCGCTGACGCGGCTGAGGTTTTTTTTCGCTTCGGCGGGCTCATCGGCGAAAACGCGTACTTCGGCATGGCCGCCGGTCAGTATCAGATCCCGTTTCTCAACATTCATGAATATCGCACCGACGAAGTTTTCGTCGATTTACGTTCGCGGTTCGAGTTCAATTACTTTCTGTTTCAATATCACTACAAACAGTATCTGCGACGCGGCTGGAGCTGGGAGGCCGGCCTGGGCGCGGGGTTTATTCCCGTGGCCTACTGGTGGACCGACGGTCGGCGCATGACGCGCTTCGATACCCTGGAAACCTCGGAATTTTCCGCGTTTCAGACCGCGCGCTTCGGGGCGATCTCGCGCCTGGAAGCCGGGGTGCACCGCATGCTGGGCGACCACGGTTTTTTTCGCACGGGCGCGCGACTTTCGTACGGATTCGTGGGCCCGTTTTACGGAACGGTCAACGACGCGCCCGGCAACTGGTATTTCCTGGACGATGGGAGCCTGGCCCTGCTGTCGAGCTTCGAAGCCGCAGCGTCAATCCGCAACGTCGATCATCCGGTCAACGGGCGCACTACGGTGAATCTCCTGCGCGAACGGGCCTACATCACGCTCGGTGTCACCGAATGGCAATTTTCGCTGGGCGTGCGATTTTAAAGATTTGACATTATGTCACCCTGCCCCCGCCTTCGCTTTGTGCGCAAGAGTGGAAAAATTTTTCCAATTCGCGCTCTGAAAGTCGCCCTGTTCGATTCCCCCTTCGGCGAGGGAGGCGGTGGAGCACAGGTTACCCGTCAGGAATTGCTTGAGTTGTTGCTTTAAGGGGCCGCCCTCCCGGGCGCGCAAAAAGAGCTTGCGAATTTAACCCCCGGTGATAGGCTGCGAAAGCGCCGCATGAGTAACGATGAAAAAGTCATATCGATGCCAGTAAAAGAAATTACCCATATGAAGGTAATTCTGGCCACCTGGTACGCGTTCTTGCGCGATCAGGAAAACCTGAGTTCGGAGGAATTCAGCAAATATCTCCGGACTCCGGTGATCTATAACCTTGAAAAGGACGTAATCGAAATCCTGTTCGCCGGTTCGGGGGAACTACTGGAAGCCTTCAAGACCCACGTTTTAAAAAAGTAAACCGGTGTCTCACAACCGGACTGCCCCGGCAAAAAAGATGTTTCAGCGCTTTCGATATTTCCGGGCACTGATACTGCTAGTCGGCATACCGGGATTTTTTACCCGTTGCGAAACCGACTCCCTGTGTGACCCGATCGACGCCACCTGCCGCCCGGCACTGGCCGGACTCTTCTACGCCGTTCGCGACACGACCACCCCCCGTTCCGTTTTAATATCCATGGCCCCCTCGGGCACAACCTCCTATCTCATTTCGGTCGACTTTCGTAACGCGAAGCACATTTCGGTGACAACCCAGGACGGACCGTCCAATCACGAAATTACCGCCACCGCCCGCAATGTGGCCTACGTCGCGGACGATTCGACGGTGGGTGCCCTGCTCGTGAATTCGGACGGATCTTATACGAATCTCGGCGCAGTGAACCCCGGGGCCAGTCTCGGGCTCGGCGTGGTCGCGTCCGAACTCTCCGGAACTCCGTACTACGCCCCGCATTCTTCGGGCAGCGTTTACGTTCTGGCCGTCCGCAACGGTGTCCTTTCCCAGATTCAAAATTTCAACGCGGGCACGACACTGACGGGAGCCGCGGTAATCCCGGGCGGGAAGTACCTGTTTTTGAACGATTCCATCGGGCCTTCGATCAGGGTCATGTCCTTGAATTCCGACGGGACCATCGCCGGCCAGGTAGCCACGCTTTCTATTTCGGTCTCTCCTTATATTGCCGCCGATCCGCTGGGCCGTTTCATATACGTGCATAATAGCGGCGGAAGCACCATGGACGTGTACGCCCTCAATTCCGAAACCGGGGTTCTTTCAGGCCCGGTTTCAAGCACTCCCGGGGTGAGCGGGAACGTATTGATCCGCCCCCACCCGGCCGGAAAACTGGTCTACATTGTTACGGCCGGATCCACCATCCAATACGCGTCAGTTTCTTCCGGCGGGCTCGTAACCGTAAATGGTTCCCACCAATTTTCCACACAGAGCGGATGTAGCTGGTGTCCCTATTCGGCCCTAACATTCGATACGACGGGCAATTTTATCTTTCTGGCCGCGGCCAGTCCTCAGGGCATTTTTTCAGGAAGCGTCGATTTGAATTCGGGAGTGCTCAAGGAGCTGTTCCAGACAAGCGTGGGCGCGATTCCCGGCACGGTCGGATTCCTTTCATATTAGTATGCGGCTCTGCCGCCTATTTTGACCTGCCTGGCCCGGTTTTTCTGATTGCCCCCCCAAACGCTTCCGGTCAGGAGGTCCTAAAGTCAGTCGGCTCCGCGCACCGCGCACATGTGTGCTCGCCGATTGGCGATACAGCCTGTATCGCTGAGAGCCGGTTTTTTGACCGTCTCTCAGACGGTCTGTAACCAGAGAGCGGAGTTTTCTTCTAATGAAGAACGGGCCTGGGCCCTGAACCCGTCCCGAGGAGCGAAATCATGAGTAAAACATACATTCTGGGGGGAGCGCAAACCGACTTCGCCCGCAACTGGTCCAAAGAAGGCAAAACCTTCATGTCCATGTTCCGGGAGATCGTGAGCGACGGCCTGGCCGCGGTGGGCCTGCCCTTTGAGGAAATCAAACGCCTGAACCAGGAAAACCGCGTGGCCGTGTACGTGGGCAATTTCGACGCCGAGCAGTACGCCAACCAGGGCCATCTGGGCGCCTTTCTGACCGAAGTGCATCCCGCGTTTTACGGCGTCCCCGGCGCGCGTTACGAAGCCGCCTGCGCCTCCGGTTCGGTCGCCCTGCATTCGGCCGACAGTTCGATTCGCGCGGGCGATTACGACGTGGCCGTGGTCGTCGGCCTGGAAGTCATGAAAACCGTGAACTCGAAAATCGGCGGGGACTTCCTCGGCACCGCGGCCTACTATGAACTGGAAGCGAAGGGCGTGGAATTTCCCTTCCCCAAACTTTTCGGCAAACTGGCCGACGTGATCGTCGAACGCGCGTCGGTCAAACCCGACCGTATCATGGACGATCTGGCCGAAATTTCGCGCATCAACTACGCGAACGGCAAACTCAACCCGAAGGCCCAGACGCGCACCTGGTTCATGAACGAGGAACACGCGAAAACGCGCGGCGGCCCGTTCAACGCGGAAGTCGGCGGACGCCTGGCGATTACCGATTGTTCCCAGGTCACGGACGGCGCGGCTCTGCTGGTCGTGGCCAGCCCCAAATACGCGCAGGAATTCGCGCAGAAAAGCGGCAAACCGCTGGCGAATTTTCCCGTCATCAAAGGCTGGGGCCACCGCGTCGCGCCCATGCGCTTCGATAAAAAAGTGGAAGAGTCGAAAGACAATCCCTACATCCTGCCCTGGACCCGTCAGGCCGTGGTGGACGCGTACAAACGCGCGGGCATGGACATTCAGAACATCGACGTCCTGGAGACCCACGATTGTTTCACTTCATCCGAATACGCGGCCATCTCCGCCTTCGGCCTCACCGGCCCGGGCGACGAATACCAGGCCATTGAAGACGGCAAGATCGATCTCAAAGGCGCGAAGCCGATCAATCCCTCGGGCGGCCTGATCGGCGCGGGTCATCCCGTCGGCGCGTCGGGCGTACGCATGGCGCTTGATCTGTACAAACAGGTCACCGGTACCGCGGGCGATTACCAGGTGGCCGGCGCGAAAAACGGCATCATGCTCAATATCGGCGGCAGCGCCACGACGAGCATGACCTTCGTGATCGGTCGGGATTCCTGAGGCAACCGGGTGCACGCATGATCGTCTTCCATGGCGCAATGCGTGCACCGCTCGCCACTCGTAGCTCCCCCTGCGCCTCAGTCAGCGCCTGATCGGTTCTGGCGCACGGATGGTCAAACAAATCGGGAGACTGGTGGTGTACACCCTGCTGGTCAATCTGGCCGGTTGTTTCATTCTGGTCCTGTTATTGCTCGTGCTCTCACAGGGCGACGTTCCGGGTGCTCTGTACGTGGGCTTCATGGTCGTCCCGGATCTGTTCCTGCCCGCCCTCTTCGCTATTTTAATATTTCGATTGATTCGCGCGAAAATTAGAATACGTTCCCCGTCCGGAACTCTCGCCCTGCGCGCTGCCCTCCTTGCCGCGCTATGCCTTGCGGCCCTGTACGTCTGGGCCGCGGTGGAAATCTTTTATACCGGACTGGAGCCGCTCCATCTGGCCAGTCTTCAAACAGCCTTCAACGATGAATTCGGGGTGTATCTGCCGGTACTCTTCGCATGGGCGATTTTGATTCCGCTCAGCGACCGAGCGGGTGCCGGAGCGGCCGCGCTCACGGAAAAGGGCGCCGCGAGCATCTGACTCAGCCCCCTTCCTCCAGCAGGGATTCCAGCTCCGCGATCGCTTCGAAATCCTTCGGGCGACCGGCCGCTTTTTTGGCCTGAATCAATCGTGTCAGGTTCAGACAACGACAATCCTCGCCAAAAATGGGCAAAAAGCACCTTTCCGCCCAGGTTATGGAAAAAACCGCCAGATTTGCGTGATAAGTCTCAATCAGGTGCTTTTTACGCAACGAAACCATGGTATCCAGGTTGCGGCCCCGGCGCTCCGGCTCAAGACCGGAAACATGAAAATCGAGATTCATGTCGATGCGCGGGCCGCCCGCATGGTATTGATCACGCTCCTCAGCGCGACCGGGGTCGGCCTGCTCCTGATCCCCCTGCTCGTATTCGCGGAGATTCCGTTTTCGTTCAATCCGGGTGATGTCGTTTCGGCGTCCCAGATCAACGCGAATTTCGCGGCGCTCAAAGCTGAAATCGATGACGCCCGGGACGACATAAAAACCGCGGTGCCCAACGGAACCATCGCCGCTTTTTTTCTGACAACCTGTCCCACCGGTTGGATCGCCGCGGACGGGACGAACGGCACACCCGATTTGCGTGGTATGTTTTTACGCGGTCGCAATGACGTCGGGACCGGGACGCGCGCGGACGGCTGGCAGGATCCGGACGGGTTGCGAGCGCTCGGCGCAGCCCAGGGGGACCAGTTCCGCTCCCACACTCATTCGTACCGCGGTGCAGCGCGTGAAGACGGCGGCGGGTTCGGCAACGCGCTTGATCTCTGGATCGGGGAAACAAAAGACACTACCCCCGCAGGTGGCAACGAAACCCGCCCGAAAAACGTGGCACTGACGTTCTGTATGCGTTCCTTTTAGAAAGCCACTCCAAATTCTGCTGGTGCGATTTTCGCGGACGTGCCCAGAATGGCGCGTGCAAAGCATACTCCTCCCACTCTTCATCGCACTGTGTATTGTTACCGCGCCGCTCGCCGCCGAGACTTACTTCGACCGGGCCGAACCCAATCGGTACCGCGTATCCATCGCTTATGAATTCGAAATCCAGGGCCAGATTGAACGGGCCAGCGCCTGGCTGCCATTGCCGGAGGAGACGGCGTTCCAGCGGCTGCGCGCTACGGAATTTTCATTGCCCGGTGCCAGAACGGCGGGAGAGGTCCAGGAAACTTTCAACGCGCGCACACGCTTCGACGCTGGTCCGATTCCGTATCGGTACACGCTCTGGAATCTGGGTGCGGCCCCCGGCATGATGCGCGCGGCCATGCAGTTCGAGATTGATACCCGCGATCGTCGCCTGCGCCGGGAGACGCTGCGCACCGGAGGCGGCGGACCGGAGCCGGTAGCCGTCGATTTACCGCCCGCACTTGAAGCGCTTGCGGCACAGATCGAAGCGGAGCATACGCACTCCGTCGACCGGCTCACGGCGATTTCCAGCGCGATCACGGCCCGCCTCAAATATTCCATCGACGCGGAAACCCTGAGCGAACCGCGCGACGATCTCGCGAAAACCTGGAATCTGCGCCGCGGGCACTGTGAACAGTATACGTATCTGTTCATCGCGCTGGCGAATCGCCTTGGCATCGCCGCGCGTTCCGTACACGGTTTCATGATGCAGGCCCAGCCCGACTACCCGCTCGGCACGCATACCTGGGCGGAAGTGTTTCTTCCAGGGCCAGGCTGGGTGGAAGTCGAACCCCAGAGCAAAAACGATCCCATGGGGGATATTTTTTTCATACCGGGCTACGTACGCACCGGCGCCCTCAAATGGCCCGGTCACGCGGCCTTCGGCAATGTCGTGACGCGCTACGGCCAGCGGATCGAATCGATGGAGTTGGTCGCGGGCGATAAATCAGAGCCCCACGAACCGCCGACCGCCACCGTCGCGTCGATTTCGTCTAAAATTGTTCGAATTGGAGAGCAGGTGAAAATCAAAGTAAGCGCCGCGGCCGCGGACGACGGCTTCATCCGCGCCACCCAGGCCGGCGTGTTTTCGCAGAGCGGCGGCTGGCAGGTGGTGGGTCTCACGCACGAAAATCCGGGCGAAATCGTCTGGACCCCGCGCGCGCCAGGCGAGTACTGGGTGACGCCGTATTCGGTGGATAACCGCGGCACCTGGTCGAAGGATACGGCGCCGGATACAAAACCACGCATTGTCGTACAGTAAAACCGCGCCTCGTCGTGCGGGGGGACCGGCTTACATGCGGTGTTTACGAAAACGGCGTAGAAGTGCGGCGCGGCGCGAATCGTAAATTTCGGCGCAGACCCGCTCCAGCTCCGTGCCGAGGAGTTCGTCGGCGTACCGAATCATGAGGCGATTCGGGAGGGACTTCGGTTTGATGGCCAGCAATCTCGATTTCGCCCTGGTTTCGTCTTCGTCGCGTAAATAAAAGAGGAGCAGCGCCGCGGCCGTCGAACGCGAAAGGCCCGCGTTACAGTGAAACAGGACGGTGTCTTCCGGCGCGATTTTTCGTAAAAAATCAATCAGGTTAACGATATCGCGCATTTCCGCCAGGCGACCGCGTCCGGCATCGGCGTCTTCCTCAAAATCCAGAAACTCCTGCCTGCAAACAGCGCGACCCACCGCGTACAATCGGGACGGCGGCGCGGAACCAGGATCGCCGAAGGAAACGACGTACGACCAACGGCTCCCCGCTGCCAGGGCCGCCACCGCGCGGTTAAAATCGAGGATGGCGACGGTCGCTCCGTCGGCGCCCCGCTCCTGGTGAATGGACCGTAACAATTCACGGCGGACCTGTTCTGTGATTTCACGAGCTACGGCTTCCAGACTGCAGCCAAGGATCGCGTCAGCGTAGCGTATCAATAATAAGTTTGGCATGGCACGCGGCCGGATTTTTAACAGGGCGGCACCCGCCTGTGCTTCCGATTTTTCGCGTAAAAACAACAGTATCAAAGCCGCCGCCGTCGAACGCGAGATACCAGCGTGGCAGTGCAGCAGCACGTTCGCTTCGTCCGGAATCCCCGCGAGAAATTTGATCAGTCGCTGTGCGTCTTCCAGACGCGGCGCACGGTGCCGCGGATCCTCCGCTTCGATATCCTCAAATTCAAGCCGCAGGAGTTCGACGGAGAGAGGCCGGGCCAGATCCGGAACAGTGGAATGGGGGTCCCCAATCGATACGATATGGGTCCAGTCACCGGAAAGGGCGGCGTCTTCCGCGCCGGCAAAATCGAATACCGCAAGCCGCCCCGCACTCACGAGCCGACTCCTTCGTCCTGGCCGTCGCGTCCCGTGCGCGCCCAGAACGCGCGAACCGCTTCGAGCGCTTCTTCGCGCGAAATCGCCACGCGTAATTCTTCGCGCCAGAAACCCGGTAACATCGCCTGGTAACGTGGATCGGTAAATTGACGGCCGATGAGCAGAACGAAACCGCGGTCGGTTTCGGATCGGATCACGCGACCGCCGGCCTGCACCGATCGATTGATGCCCGGATGCAGGTACGCGAAATCGAAGCCGTTCAATCCCTGGTGGTCGTAGTACTCGCGCATGAATTCGCGCTCGGCCGAATACAGGGGCAGGCCGGCACCCACGACGAAGGCGCCCAGGGCCAGATGACCGGGGAAATCGACGCCCTCCGCGAACACCCCGCCGTGTACGGCGAACAACAGAACCGTTCCCGTTTCATTTTCGCGTAAAAGTCGCAATGTTAACTCCGTGGGCATGGCCGGTTGCTGACGGATCACGCGATAGTCGCCGGGCGGCAAAACGTCCGCCACGCGCTGGAGATACGCGAAGCTCGAAAAAAAAGCCAGGTAATTGCCCGCGCGCAATGTCGCGGTGGCGACGATCGTGGCCGCGATTTCTTCGGCGAATTCATCGCGCTGTTTCATGGTCGTATCGACGTGGCCGACGGCCAGGAACAACCGCCGGGCGGGCGAAAAGGGCGAAGGTAATTCCAGACGCAGCGCGTCGCCGAGCCCCAGCAGGGGAGCGTGGAATTCAAAGGGACTCAGCGTCGCGCTCATACAGAGCGTGGCCGAAAACAATTGAAACCGTTCCCGTAAAAATTCCGCGGCGTCCAGACAGACCGCGCCCAGGCGGCCTTCCGGTCGCCAGAGAAACGCGAAACGACCCGGATCGTGACGCAGAACCCGGCAAAATTCGCGCAAATTAAAGAGAGCCTCCAGCAATTCGTCGCGGTTGCGCTTACCACGCGGGGAACGCAGGGGCGCGGCGGCCTCAAGGCGATCCGTGGCCAGAAAGGCATAGTACTCGGGCAGCAGGGCCTCCAGCTCGGCCTCCGCGTTTTCGAATATCTCGCGGTCCGGTCGCCGCGCGTACAGGGGCGAAGGTCCGCTCTCCTCCTCAAAAACGCGCAGCTCTCGTTCGAACTCGTCGCGCACCCGCTCCAGCAAAGCGGCGATCCGCACCAGCACCGCGCGTTCGGGCCGCACGAAGCCGAGCGCGGCGCGGCCGATGTCCTGGCAGAGGGTCGCGAGTGACTTAAACTGATTAAAATCTATTTCGGGCGAAAAATATCCCCGCGCGCGTTCCGGCAGATTGTGCGCCTCGTCCACGATCAGGTATTTGCGCCGCGCGCCTTCCAGAAACATGCCGGGGGCGGCGCGCGGATCGAAGACGTAATTGTAATCGCCCACAAACACCACACAGCGCCTGGCCAGGACGAGCGACAGCTCGAACGGACAAACCATGGCTTCGAGCGCGGTTTCGGTGATCACGTCCGCGTCCACCACACCCCGCGCGGCCAGTTCGTCCACGATTCCGGTGGCCTCCAGTTTTCGCGAAAACTCGGTTAGATAGGGACATACGCCCGCAATACAACGCATCACCTCCATGGGACAGGAACGTTCCTTCGCGCGGAGCTGCATGGCAAGGCCGTCCACTGTCTCGCCCGACCCGGCGGTGTCCTGCCCGACCAGGGCGCGGAGCGTATCAAGCGCGAGCTCCTGCTGCGAAACGCGCGAAGTCACGAAGAAGAGCCGGCCGTTTTCTGCCAGCGCCCGCCGGGCCATGGGCAGCAGGGCCGCCGCGGTTTTGCCCGTGCCCGTGGGGGCGGACACGAGCAGATCCAGTCCCTGGGCCGCGGCCGTCGCCACGTCGCGTTCCATGATACCCTGTGACGCGCGCGCTCGCCTGAACGGAAAGCGCAATCGCCGCGCGAGTTCCCGCCGCCGCGCCGCGCGCGACTCCTCCGCGACCATCCCCGCGCTGATGGTGACCAGCCGATCGTGCAGCAAACGTTCGTATTCGCTTCGTTCGTATTCGATATCGATTGCGCGAATAGCGCCGTCCTCGAGCGCGACGTACACGACCAGCCCGCGTTCGACCGCGCGACCCGCGCGTTCCAGAAGCAGGCAATAAAATCCGCATTGTTCCCGGTGCGCCCGGTCGGCAAGGAGTTCTTCCAGTTCGGCCCCTCCCAGCCGCGTACTTTTAATTTCCTCCACCACAAGACCCGTGGTTGTTTCGCGCATACCGTCCAGTCGCCCCTGGAGGGTGACCGTCCAGTCGTTCCAGTTGAAGGTTTCGGCCAGCCAGACTTCGGTCCGGTACTGACCGGGCCGCTCCGCGAAGTACCTGGCGTGGGCCTGGCTGCCGAGTCGCGCGCGTTCGTGCGCGGGCATGCGCCAGTCGTCCTCGGGCTGATTTTCCGGGCTCAGGACCAGATCGCGCACATTGAGGCGTAGTTCGCGGGGCATACAGGCGGACAGCGCGGACGGTTGGCCCGCGCGGGAAGGATGCGCGGATCAGGCCCGGGTCCGGAAGCACTTTTTCGATTCGCCGCGGATTCACCTTGACCGATTCTGGATCGTCCCGGAACGTTTGTCTGTGGTAGCCGCGGGCGTATGACCCTCACCCAGTTACGCTACATCGTGGCGGTGGACAAACACCGCAGTTTCGCGCGGGCGGCGCAGGACTGCCTGGTGGCCCAGCCCACGCTATCGCTGCAGATCCAGAAGCTGGAAAAAGAAATCGGGACCGAAATCTTCGACCGGCGCACCACGCCCATCAGCACGACCGCGTTCGGCCGGCGCGTGGTCGACCAGGCGCGCCACGTTCTGCGCGAAGCCGATAAAATCACTGAACTTTTTCACGAGAACGAAACCGCAGCCGCGGGCAATATCGCGATCGGCATCATTCCCACGATCAGCACCTACCTGATGCCGAAAATTTTTCTGACCTTGCGCGAACGGTATCCGAACGTCGACTTTCGGGTCTTCGAATTGCCCACGACCCAGATCACCGAAAAACTGGAAAAAGACGAAATCGATCTGGGGATACTGGCCACCCCGCTCGAACTCAAGCACCTGGTCGAAATCCCGCTGTACTACGAACCCTTCGTGGCCTATTTTCCGGAAAACTACCGGGGCAAAAAGACCGGCCTGCGTCTGGAAGACCTGGAAGGCTACGATCTCATCCTCCTGGGCGAGGAACACTGTTTTCGCAACCAGTCCCTGGCCGTCTGCGGCAACAGCACGGTTGGCAAGATCGAATGCGGCAGCATCGAAACGATCAAGAACCTGGTGGACATCGGCGTCGGCATGACGCTGCTGCCGCTCCTCGGCGTTCGCGATAAGAGCCCGCGCGTCGTGCGTTTTCGCGATCCTCAGCCGGTCCGGGAAGTGAGCCTGGTGATGAAGAAGGGATTTTATAAAAAAAAAATCCTGGACGCGCTCAAAGCCACGATTCTGGCTGAAATCCCCGCCGAATTCCGCAACAAAAAAAATCGCAAGCTCATCGGCGTCGATCTCCCGGACAAAGATTAATTCCCGGAATTTTGCTTGCTGCACTCGCCACCGTTCGCAATATTCAGCATGCGAAATTGCCGGACTCGTTCTTTCCTGTTCATTACTCTGGCCTTTGGTATCGCCGTACCCCTTTTCTCTGACGATTCTTCAGAGTATCTGAAAAAAATCGAAGGGCTTCTGCTCCCCAGTCCGTTCTACGTCTACACCTCCGGAGATTCGGTCATCAACGTTCCCGCTCCCGGCACCCAAAAAAAAGAACTGCCCACCGTGAACAAGTTTCGCGGGGCGCCCGGTTGTTATGTGGCCTGTTATGCGCGCGGAACGCAGGGCGCGATTTACTCCGTGGGCGGGGGCATCCAGGTAAGGGGCCAGGTTCGTGTGCGCGGTCGGTACGTGGGGCGCATCTGTCGGCCCACCGGCCATGAAAAGGACGATATCAGCGCCCTGCGAAAATTCAAGGACGCGTGCAACCAGGCCATTCGCGCGTGCGGCACCGGCTGCTGGGCGGGTGGTGATACGGGCGGCTGGTTCGGCATCCAGGACGACGGCTCGGTGAATTTCGGCGGGTGTTCGCGGGACGTGCGCAAGTTGCTGGAAACGTAACCGGTTGGGTTAAAGCCCTTCCATGACCGATACGGAAGCGGCAAAATCTTTGAATTGACAATTTACCGATCGTTTAATAAGTTACCAAACGATCAATTAATTTTAACAGTCTATGCCCGTGCGGGCGAGGCTATTCCTGGAGGGCAAAATGTTCTACCGCATGCTAAAAATCGGTGCGGGAGTCCTGATTCTGGCAGTCGGGCTGGCAGGCATCCTGTACATTCGGGTCAATCAACATTTCCAGGAGCATCGCTCGAAGGGATACCGGCCATCGGAAATTGGAATTTCCGCGATGATCAAAAATGCTGATATCGAACTCGGCCGACGGATCGTTACGATTCGAAATGGCTGCGTCGAATGCCACGGCGCCGATCTTGGCGGCAAACTATTCCTGGATGATCCCGGGATGGGTAAATTTTACGGGGCGAATATCACTCCGTATCGATTGAAAAAATTTTCTGACGAAGAGATCGCGCAGGCGATTCGCCACGGCCTGAACCGGGAGAAAAAATCCTTACTGTTCATGCCCTCATTTGAGTACATGCCTCTGGGCAAAGAAGACCTGGCCGCCACGATCGCGTACATACGATCCGTACCCGCGGTCCAGAACGATGTACCGCAAAGCGAAACCGGCCCGATGGCGAAGATACTGTTTATGTTCGATCAGATGCCGGTCTTACTACCCGCGGAACGAATTGTTATGTCGGATGATTTCGCTAAAAAACCGCGGGAAACGGCTTCGAAAGAATTCGGCAAGTATCTGGTCGCTACAGCCTGCGTCGGGTGCCATGGCGCTGATTTGAAGGGTGGTCCCATACCGGGCGGACCTCCCGATTGGCCCGAGGCCGCGAACTTACGTTTGGGTGCGGACACCACCTGGAATGAAGAAAGGTTTAAGACTACGATTCTCACGGGAGTTTCCGCCAGAACCGGTTTACCGTTGCGTCCGCCCATGCCGGTTGTTCTTCTCCAGCAGATGAACGCAACCGAAATCGCGGCGATATGGACCTATCTGCACGAATTGAAGTAGATCTGTAGCGGAAGGACGTCGGATTCGCGGGAAAGCCTGGCGAAATTTCGCGGAGTCGCGCGCTTTATGAGTAAATCCAGGCAAAAAGAACGAGCGGAAGAAAGTCGCAACGCGATCGTGGAGGCTGCGTTTGATCTTTTTTCCGAGAAGGGCTACCACGCCACCTCGATTCGCGATATCGCCGCAGTGGCACGCGTGACCGAAGGTTTGATCTATCACTATTTTGAGAGCAAGGCCGATTTGTTGCCGGCCGTCTTTGAAAAGCACATGGTGATTGATCCCCTGTTGATCAATCCGCCGCGTCTCCAGGAAGGGGACGGCCTGCGGGAATTTTTGAAACAATCGTTTTCAGCGGCTCTGAATCTTTTCGAACACGGCGAAATGACCAAAGTGATTCGTATCGTCCTGAGTTCGATTACGGTCCTGCCGCGGGAGGAGCAGGAAAAATTTCTTACCGCGGTAAATACGCACGTCTGGATCAAACTGGCAGACGCCCTGCGACCCCTGCTGCCGCCCCGATCCGCGGGTGGCCCCGATCCGTACGTTTTTTTCCGGCTCGTGCTGGGCGCATTTATTTCGTACGCCTTATTTCAAGAAGTCATGGGCGGGAAAACGGTGATTGATTTTCCTTTCGAAACCTACCGCGACGAGGTCGCGGAAATTCTCGCCGCCGGTGTAAAAAATCGAAATACAGAATAATCGTCAGGCAGGCGACCCGCAGGCCGGCTGATTAAAAACCGCCGCGGGCCGGCAACCTGCGTCAGCGATTGAGCGGCCGGCCCTCCGGCCGTGAAAGCGCGACGGTCCGGCTTTCAGCGGAGGGCCGTGCCGGACCGGGACGCCCTCCCCTCCACCCATTTATAATATAAATCATCGGATAGTTATAATTTATTTGCTAAATAACATGAAATCAGCTATGTTCTACCTGTAAATGAGACTTAGTCTCACTCCAATTATTAATTGGTGAGACTTACAAGGAGAACAAAATGTCGATTATCAATCGCAAAATGCCGGAATTTTCCGTGCAGGCTTACCACAACGGGAAATTCAAAACGGTCACGTCCGACGACGTCAAAGGCAAATGGGCCGTCTTCTGCTTCTATCCGGCGGACTTCACCTTCGTCTGCCCGACCGAACTGGGCGACCTTGCCGACCACTACCCGGAGTTACGTTCGCTGGGGGTGGAAGTGTATTCCGTTTCCACCGACACGCACTTCGTTCACAAGGCCTGGCACGATAGCAGCGACACGATTCGCAAGATCGACTTCGCGATGCTCGGCGATCCGGCGGGCGTGCTCACCCGCGGCTTCGACGTGATGATCGAGGCAGAAGGCCAGGCTCTGCGCGGAACCTTCATCGTGGACCCGGACGGGGTGATCAAAGTCGCCGAAATCCACGACCTCGGCATCGGTCGCGCGGCGAAAGACGTCGTGCGCAAAGTCAAGGCCGCGCAGTACGTGCGCGAAAACGACGGCGAAGTCTGTCCCGCGAACTGGGAACCCGGCGCCGCCACCCTCAAACCCGGCCTGGATCTGGTCGGAAAAATTTAGTGCCGTTCGCATGGCGATCGGCCCGTCGCGCGAGCGACGTGGCCGGTCGCGGAGCGCGGGAGGAATCATGTTAGACACTCAATTAAAATCGCAATTGAAACAGTACTTTCAAAAACTGACCGGCCCGGTGACGCTCGCGGTCGGAGCGGAGGGTCACCCCAAAAAACCAGAGTTGCTGCAATTATTACGCGACGTGGCCGAACAGAGCGACCTGCTCGCCGTGCGCGAAGACGCGGACGGCCTGCGCTCCGGCGTTTCGTTTCGGGTGCTCGCGAACTCGGACGACACCGGCATCGTGTTCAGCGGCGTGCCCGGCGGTCACGAATTCAGCTCGCTCATCCTGGCGATTCTCCAGGCGGGCGGCACCGCGCCCAAACTGAGCGAAAGCATTCAGGCGCTTATACGCGGCATGGACGAGGAGTTGGTCTTTGAGACAGTCGTTTCGCTCGATTGCCATAATTGTCCCGAAGTGGTACAAACACTGAACAGCTTCGCCCTGCTGGGTCCGCGTATCAGGCACGAGATGATCGACGGCGGCCTGTTTCCCGACCTGGTGGCCGAACGGAAAATCCAGGGCGTGCCCGCGGTGTACCTGAATGGCCTGCCGTTCTCAAACGGAAAACTGGACGCGGGCGGTTTGATCGAAAAACTTCTCGCGAAAACGGGCGGAGTTCGACCGGCGCCGCAGGCGGGGGATCAGCGGCGCGAACCGTACGACGTGCTCATCATCGGCGGCGGACCGTCGGGCGTCTCGTCAGCCGTGTACAGCGCGCGCAAGGGACTGCGCGTCGGCCTGGTGGCCGACCGGATCGGCGGGCAGGTGCGCGATACGATGGGCATTGAAAACCTGGTGGCCATCTTCAAAACCACGGGGCCGGAACTCTCACAGACGCTCGGCGAACAACTGCGCGTTCACGGGGTGGACCTTTTCGAACACACACGCGTCCAGAACGTGATGGACGGCGATCTCAAGTCCATCGCCCTGAACACCGGTGAGATTCTTTTCGCGAAAACGCTGATCGTCTCGACCGGCGCGAAATGGCGCGAGTTGAACGTGCCCGGCGAAAAAGAATACATCGGCAGCGGGGTGGCTTACTGCCCCCACTGTGACGGGCCCTTCTTTAAGGGTAAGGACGTGGCCGTCATCGGCGGGGGGAACTCCGGCGTGGAAGCGGCCCTGGATCTGGCCGGCATTGTGCGTTCGGTGACCCTGCTCGAATTCGGACCGCGCCTGAACGCGGACCGTGTGCTCCTGGATCGCCTTGAAGCGGCCCCGAACATCCGGTCCGTCACAGGCGCGGCCACGAAGCGGATCGAAGCGGAAAACGGGGCGGTGAACGCGCTGGTGTACGCGGACCGGGAGACTGAAAAAGAAATTCGGCTCCCGCTCCACGGGGTCTTCATCCAGATCGGGCTCGTGCCCAACACGGCCTTCCTCGGCGGTCTGGTGGCAACGAATCGGATGGGCGAAATCGTGGTCGATGAAAAGTGTCGCACGAACGTGCCGGGCATTTTCGCCTGCGGGGACGTGACCACGACGCCCTTCAAACAAATCGTCATCGCCATGGGCGAGGGCGCGAAGGCATCGCTCGCGGCGTTCGAGTATCTCTTGAAACAGCCGGTCGCGGTCGCCGAAAAGATCGCCTCCTGATTTCCCCATAGAATTCCTCTCGATCCGGCCGGGGAACGTTCCCCGGCCTTTTTTTTCGGTACCGCCGTAGGGTTCGCGTCGATCGCCGAAAAAACGCTGGCCAGGCGCGCCGGACGGGTGAACCTTCTCCCGGACATGCGGAAGTTGAAAAAATTTTTGTTGGTCGTGGCCGGCACGCTCGCGGTGGCCCTGGGATTCCTCGGTGTGTTTCTGCCGCTCCTGCCCACCACGCCGTTTCTCTTGCTGGCGGCGGCCTGTTACGCGGCCAGCTCGCAGCGGCTGTACACCTGGTTATTGTCCAATCGGATCTTCGGCCCGTTCATTCGCGACTGGCGCGAGCAGCGCGCCATCCCGCTGCAGGCGAAGATCATCGCCATCAGCATGATCTGGGTGATGATCGGCTCGTCCGTGCTCTTCGTCGTGCCGCTCCTGCCGGTCAAAATTTTGTTACTGGCCATCGCGAGCTCCGTGAGTTTATTTCTGCTTTCAGTTAAAACGAAACAATTCACGCCACTCACGAACGAAGGTGGCCCGGGCCGTCATGATGGAAATTCTCTCACGCTCCCGCTTTCTAAAACAACTCGGCGCGGCCGCGTTGGCCGTGGTCGCGGGAAAACCGGAGGCAAAGCCGATGACGACCACACACCTACAGCGCCCGGTACCGCGGCTAAGAACGACGCTGCCCGTGGTGGGCATGGGAACCTGGCAAACCTTCGATACGGACGATCCCGCCGCAAAAAATCGACTGCGCGAAGTGCTCGCCGTGTTTCACGGCGCCGGCGGCCGCCTGCTTGATTCGTCGCCCATGTACGGCCGCGCGGAAGCGGTGCTGGGCGAACTCACCGGACGTGGCGCGGGTGATTATTTCCTGGCCACCAAGGTCTGGACCACCGGCCAGGCGGCGGGCGTCAAACAGATGGAAACCTCGCTGCGGCTCATGGGCCGCGTGGATCTCATGCAGGTCCACAACCTCGTAGACTGGCGCACGCACTTAAAAACATTACGCGCCTGGAAGGACGCGGGCCGGGTTCGCGCGATCGGGATCACGCACTACATGGCCTCCGCCTTCGGCGATCTGGAAAAAATCATTCGCGCGGAGGAAATCGACTTCGTGCAACTCCCGTACTCGGTGGCGCTGCGCGACGCGGAACGGCGCCTCCTGCCCGCCGCGCGCGAACGCCGGACGGCCACGATCATCAATCGCCCGTTTGAGGGCGGCGAATTATTTCGCGCGGTGCGCGCGCGGCCGCTCCCCGCCGCGGCGCGCGACCTGGGCTGCGAATCCTGGGGCCAGGTGTTTTTGAAATTTATCATTTCGCATCCGGACGTGACCTGCGTCATCCCCGCCACGGCGAGTCCAGTCCACGCGGCCGACAATCTGCGCGCGGCCTTCGGCCCCCTTCCCGATTCGGCCGGCCGCGAAACCCTCGCCCGCCTGCTGAAAGACAGCCCGTAGAACCGATGGAAAAGGACTTGAAGCCCGGGCGGCGCGGGACAGGATCGTTCCGTGAAACCATCGCCGCGTTTCGTTTCCCCGCTGGCCGCAGCTCTGGCCCTGGTTCTGGTGTTCCCGTTGAATCCGGACGGTCGGGATACGTGCAAGGGTTTCAAAAATGAAGCGCAGCGCAAAACCTGCTACGAAAAAAAATATAAAGAAGCCGATTATGAGTTGAATCGCGTGTTTCGCGCGATCGGTGAAAAATTACCGGAGGACCACCGCAAAGAAATGCGCGAATCCTCCCGCGCCTGGATTCAGAACAAAGAATATTTTTGCGGCTTCCAGGCGGAGCTGGAAAACAAAAAAGATCCGAAGAATTCGGGCTATTTCGCCTGTCTGCTGGATTTTACGAAATCGCGCGCAACGTATCTGCGCCAGGCTTTCGGCGGGCAGGAAGTGACCCCCGGGCGCGAAGGCCGCTATGACGATGGCCTGGGTGGTCGCCTGCAGCTCGAAAAAAAACCCGACGACCGGCTGGAGTTCACCATCGAAGTCGTGCGCGGCCCGACGGCCCACCTGGGTGAGATCAGCGGCGATTTCACCCTGGAGGGCGCGAAAGGCCGGTTTCAGACCGGGAACTGCGAAAATCTGGCCGGGGAACAATCCTGCTGCAAATTGCTTTTTGATTTTCGTAAGTATCATTTGAAAATCACCGAGGACAACTGCTCCGAGTTCCACGGCGCCCGGGCGTACTTCGACGGTGAGTATCGCAAAGTTCGCTAACCCGGATTATGCATGAAACGAAAATATGATGCGCCCCACAGGTATACGCAGACCTGCTGTGCGGCCCTCCGTGGCCGAACAGCAGGCACTTCGCCATCCATGGCTTCGCGGCAGCGTATACCTGTGGGGGCAACACACTGTTTCATGCAGAAAATCCGGTGCACCTGAGGAATGAAGAAAACCGCATTGAAAGGCGGTTTTCGTTGAACATTGTTCATGGAGAATTTCGTCCATTATCGGGGCTAAGGGCCGATGTTCAGCAACCTGTTAGGATGGGCTGTAAATTACTATGATGAATCGCTCCGGCTCGCGTTTTCTGTTCGTCTGTATTCTTTGTTGTTGCGCCTGGACCGCGCTCCTGCCGGATACCCTCGAAATGCGCGACGGCCGGAAGCTCCGGGGTCGCGTCGTGCGCCAGAACGCGCGCACGGTTTTTTTTCAGCACCAGGACGGAACCACGGCCGCACTTCCAAAAAACACGGTGCGTCGCATCCTGTACGATACTCTGCCGGACCCGGCCGAAGCCGAACGTAAACGCGCCGGGGAACAAAAAAAACTCCAGGCCGAGCGCAAAAAACAGGAAGCCGCCCGGCGCGAAGCCGCGGCCCGCAAAGTCGCCGAAGAAAAGCGCAAAGAGGAAGCCGAGGAACGTCGCCAGACGGCGCTGAAAAAAGAACTGGAACTTGAGCGCGAACGCCTGACCCAGGCCGCCGCGGAAGCGGAACGTAAACGCGTCGAACAGGAAAAGGCCAGTGCGGCAGCGCGCGCGAAGGCGGCCGAGGAAGAACGACGGCAGGCCGCGGCCGCGCGTGCCGATGCGGCCGAACGGGAGCGCCTCGCGCGAGAAGCGGAAGAACGCCGCATCGCCGATGAAAAATTCGCCGCGGAAGAAAAACAACTGATTCAGGAAGTGGAAGCGGCCACGAAGGCGGCGGAAAAAAAAGAAATCGTCGCGAAAGCGCCCGAAGGTCCGAAACAACCGGAACCGGATCGGGCGCGACCGGACACGGCGGCCCGCGACGGGTCGTCAGCGTCAGCCTGGTTCCTGGAAGCGGGTTTGACAGCGGGCGAATACACGCCGGATCTGGAAGCGCGCTTCCTGGCCGACAAATTCCTGAACGTACTTTTCAATACGGGCGGCATCGGTTTTAATACGGCCTGGGAAGACAAAACGTTCCGTGACCTGGTGCCCGCCCTCCGTTACGAAACCGGGCGCTGGCTCTTCGGCGGCGAAATCGCATCCGCCACGATTCGTCCGCATTACTACGGCCTCGTAAAAGCGGGCGCGATCACACTCGCGAACGCGACTTACGAACCGTACGAACTGGAATCCGTGGAGGGGGTCATTTCGCGCGATCAGGTGTCACTGTATGGCGGCTACGAAATTATAAAAAGCGAACCGTTCTCGTGCTACGGTCTGGGCGGCCTGCGTTCGATCGAGACTGAAGCGCTCCTCTCGTCCCGGAAATTCGGTGGGAGTAAAATATCAAACTACGTGCCCGCGGTCAACGCGACGATCGCGGGAAACGTCAGCGAACTGAGCCGGGTTCAGGCCCTGCATCATAGCGAGGCTGCGGGTCCGCAACTGGGCGTCCTCGGCCGGTATCGCCTGGATCGGTGGCAGGTGGACCTCGGGGCCGCGTTCTATTCCCTGGAAGGCGACACGCGCACTCGCGCTCTTGAAGCGAAGCTCTCCGAAGCGCGGGCGACCGTGTCGGTCGGATCGTTCTCCCAGAATTTCTCCGGCAGCAGCGGCGAACTGGTCTATCGCGAAGAAGCGGGCAACCTGGCGATTACCGGCCGCGAGTTCACGACCGGTCTCTCCTATAGACTGGGGCCCACGCGGCGACTGTTTCTGCGCGCCACGCGCTCCATCGCCACCTTCGCCGATTCGCGGGTGATGGTCTGGCGACTCAACACGAACCCCGCCGCGAATCCGTACACCCAGGAGCTCAACGGCGAGACGATCTACACGCGCGATCTGAAATTCACTTACCCCGGCTCCGCGCACCAGGAAAACATCCGCGCGCTGACGTTCGGAATCGAACAGGAAATTTGAATGCCCGGCGCCATGCCACCTAAAGATCCTGTGAAGGAACGGTAAAAAATCCGCATATTCCGTATCGGTACGGAGGAACCTCCGGGCCCGCGCGTATTCCCAGAAAGTTAATTGTCAATTAACTTTTAACGCAATCGGTGCCTTGAGGTGATGTATGCAGGAAAGCACGTTTTTTCAGCGATGGACGCAAGGGTTCGTGGGAGACCCGACCCGTTTCGCCCTGCGCGAACGGATTTTTCACGCGTTTACGGGCGCCCTGTGCCTGGCGTGGGGTACGGCCATCCCGGTCACGTTCTTCACCGCTCCGCACTGGATCGCGATCAGCGCGGCGACCCTCGGGGCCTTCGCGATGGGAACCTTTTATTATTTTTCCCGCTTTCGCGATCTGTTTCCACGCATGCGCGCGCCCGTGATGATCGTCACCATGGTCCTCGCGGATCTGGAATGGTTTTTCACCGCCGGCAATTCCGGGGCCCTGATGGCGGCGTACGGCACGATCCTCGTCTATTTCCTGGCTATGGCGGACCGCAGCCACCGCCGACTCATCCTGGTCCTGTTTCTGGTTCATTCGGCGGGGCTCGTCTTCATTCAGGAAACGTTTCCACAATGGATCGTCCCCTACCCGGATGAAGCCGCGCGCCAGAACAGCTTCGTATCCTGTATGATCATTACCGCCGCCCTGCTCACGTTTCTGATCGTCGCCCTCAAGGGCAGTTACGAAAACGAACAGACGCGACTGAACGCCGCGCTGAAGGAATTGCGGCGACTGAAAGAACAACAGGACGGCGATTATTTCCTCACCGCTTTGCTGATCGAACCGCTTACGAAAATTTCGTACGAAAGCCCGTCTCTCGCGATTGACTGGTTTGTAAAGCAGAAGAAACAGTTTCGGTTTCGCCACCGGGACCTTGAAATCGGCGGAGACATCTGCCTGGTCGAGCGCCTGCACCTGCGCGGTCGTTCGTACTGTTTGATCGCCAATGGCGACGCGATGGGCAAGTCCATCCAGGGCGCTGGCGGGGTTCTGGTGTTCGGTTCGGTATTTCGTTCAATTCTGGAGCGGACGCGCAAAACAGCCGCGGTGCGGGAATATTTCCCGGAACGCTGGCTGGTATCCGCGCTCGCGGATCTCGAAGCGGTGTTTCACAGCTTCGACGGATCGATGGGTATGTCGCTGTTCCTCGGTTTAATTGACGAAGCCACCGGATCGTTGTTTTACATCAACGCCGAACATCCCCTGCCCGTCCTCTACCGCGACGGGCGGGCGGCCTTCCTGGACCTCGCGGCCGGCAATCGCAAACTCGGTTTTGGTTGCGGTCGTGGGATCGTGCGCTACTTCCACCTGCGCGAAAACGACGTGCTGCTGGTCGGTTCGGATGGCAAGGACGACCTGGCCGTGGGAAAAAATGGCGATCGACGAATCATGAATGACCGGGCCGACGCGTTTCTGGGCCTGGTCGAATCCAGCGGGGCCATGCTGGAACCGCTGGCACGGGAACTTGAGGAAGCCGGCGAACAGACGGACGACCTTTCGATTTTGCGCCTCTTTTTCGGAGGGTCCGCCGCGGAGTCGCCGTCCCCGGAATCGGAAACTTTCCAGCATTTTTTCAGAGAAGCCCGTTATATGGAGGCCGCCGAAATCGGAATCCAGCTGGTGGACGCCAACCCCGGTGACGTCCCGGCGATTCGTGACACGACCATCGCGCTCGAACGTTGCGGTCGGTTCGAGGAGGCGATCGACTACGCCGAACGAATCCGCGCACGGTTTCCCGCGGACCGGGACATTCTTTTCCACCTCGGCCGGCTCTACGAACTGATCCAGCGGGCTGATGCGGCCAACCTCGTCCTGGCCGAGTGGTCGGCCCTTTAAGTTTTTCTCCCGGAAGCTCAAATTTTGTTGACTTTTCAGGTTAATCAGAAAAATCAGATAAATCTGAATCAGCGGAGGCTCTAAATGACCGGAAAACACCAGCACGAGGGCGGTGCCTGTTGCCGTCTGGAGGCGATTCTGCCCGTCGATGAACGCGGTCAGATGGTCCTGCCCCGGGCCGTTCGCGACCGTTTCGGAATCCAGGCCGGCGCGCGCCTGGCCCTTACCGTTTGCGAGGACGCGGAGGGCAACCTCTGCTGCCTGACCCTCGTTCGCACCGAGGACCTGGACGGCATGGTCACGGAATTTCTGCGGCCGGCCCTATCCGAAATTCTCCGCTGAGAGCATGTCCGGAAACACGGGATCGTGCGAACGCGTTGAAAAATTTTCCGCAAGGAGCGCCCCATGACTGATCTGCTTCGAATTTTTTTGCCCGTTTATTTCACGCTGTATCTGCTGGTGCTGTTTGTGGCGCGATCGTACATCCAGTACCGAAAGACCGGGCAGACCGGTCTCGTGCTCGGCAGCAGCGATAGCGCCCACGATTTTATCGGGCGCATCTTCAAGTTGCTCTTCGGCCTGGTGGCCGCGCAGGTGGTACTCTTCGGCGGCTTCCCGCGCTACTACCCGGAGCTCCTGCCCCTTGTCTGGCTGGAGAACGACGCGGCGCGTGCCGCGGGTCTTTTGCTCCTCGCGGGTTCCCTGGTCTGGACGTTTTCCGCCCAGCTGGCCATGGCCGATTCCTGGCGGATCGGCATCGATTTTAAAACAAAAACGGACCTGGTCGAACGCGGACTGTTCCGGTTTTCCAGGAACCCGATCTTTCTGGGCATGTTATTCTCCCTGCTCGGTTTTTTTCTGGCGATTCCGAACGCGCTGTCCGCCCTGGTGCTTATCCTCGGTTTTGTGCTTATTCAAATTCAGGTCCGCCTGGAAGAAGAATACCTTGCCTCCGTTCACGGGGAAAGTTATCGTTCGTACAGCGCCCGTGTTCGACGCTGGTTGTGACGGAGTGTCGAATTCGCCAGCACCAACGTGGGGGCGCATCCGAACCTGTTTCATGAATAATCCGCTTGCGGCCCGCTTATGATCGAACCGACGAAAGAATCCAACCGCGACGTCACCTGGCATTACCGCCAGTGTTTCGGCTGCGGCCCGGACAATCCGCACGGACTGCACGCCAGTTTTCCGTTCGATCTGGAAACAGGCGAAGTGCGCTTTACCTACACCCCCCTGGCCCATCTCCAGGGCGCCCCGGGTTACGTACACGGCGGCGTCCTGTCCGCCCTGCTCGACGAAGGCCAGGGGGCGCTCTGTTTTCACGCGGGTTATTTACCCATGACCGATCAGTTACATCTCAAGTATCATCTGGCCACGCCCATCGACCGCGATTTCGTCGTGCGCTGCTGGATTTCCGCCGTGCGCAAACGGCGACTTTACACGCGCGCGACGCTGTCCGCTCCTTCCGGCGAATTGCTGGTCAGCTCGAGCGCGGCCTTTTACATCCTGCCCGAACGCCTCGGCCGCAAGATGATGAGCATTTCGGAAGAAGACGCCGCGCGCGTACGCGCCGTGCTGGACGCGAATCGCAAACGCGCTCGCGAGATCAGGCGACGGCTAAGAGAAACTACTTCTTCACCAGCGCCTTGATGCGTCGCAGGATCGCTTCCGGCGTGCGGTACTGGCGATTGGTCTGGTAGATGAGCGCCATGCGCAGGGTGCGATCGACTTCGCCCTGGTAGAAGGCGGGGATGCTGAGGTCGTTGCCGAGGGCCTGCATGTGTTCGGCGTAGGCCAGGTACGGAAGACCGCGTTTTTTCGCCTGCCCGCGGGCGTACTGGATGCGATTTTCGCAGCGACAGGGACCCCCCGCGCCCATGAGGCCGCAGGTTCGCCCCATGAACTCTTCCATGCGCGCACGCACGCGCGACAGACGCTGGCGAAACGCGTCGGGGTTGATGTCGAGGATGTACGCGCCCTCAGGCCCGGTCACCTGTAAAACTTCGCCAAGAATAAAAACAAGTCGTTCGGGGCGATCGAGCGCCAGCAGCATCGCGTGGGTGCAGGCCGTCTTGACCTGTTCGGCCAGTTCCGCCTGTTCCACACGGTCCACAAAATCGGGCGGGGCCGATCCGAGTTTGAGTTCGTGTTCGATCGTTTCAAATGATACTTCCCCGCGCTCGGCCCGGCCGCGCCGCGCGTCGCTCAGATAATTGCAGGCGATGCGATACGCGTACGTGCGGAGGCTGCTCCGGAACTCGAAGCGGTTCAGATTGAGGATGATCTTGAGCAATATCTCCTGGGTGGCGTCCTCGGCGTCCTGGGGATGCCAGAGGAACTTCAAGGCCAGGTTGTAGATATCGTTCTGGAGCCGCGCGACGATCGCCTCCAGGGACTGGATGTCCCCTTCGAGCGACCGTCGCACAAGTTCGCTTAATTCATTTTCATCCATGCAAATGGCGAAATCGGTTCAGGCCTGCTGCCCGCGTCCGGCCATCCAGGTCACCAGCAGGGCCACGGCCGCGGGAGCCGCCTGGATGTAGAGGATGGAAATCTTGGCCGACAGACCGCCGACGATGCCCGCGACGACGACGCAGCCCAGAAAGAACAGGGCGATGTTGCGACTCCACTCGACGTTTTTGATGAGGAAGGTCCAGATGAGCCCCGCGGCCAGGAAGCCGTTGTACCAGCCCTGGTTGAAGGCGAGCGTCTTCGTCATTTCGGCGTATTCGGCCGTCATTTTGAAGACTTCCAGACCGCGCGTGGTCCAGAGCAGGGTTTCCAGTACCATGATATAGAGATGTTCAACGGCCACGAGGCCGACGAAAATTTTGGATGCCAGTTTCATGTAAATTCCTTGGTTTTAATTGGTTCGCTCGGTAGAACGATGATTGTTTATTTAGACCGGCCCGTAGTGCGGAGTGTGACACTTTATTCACGGTTTTTTTTATTCACGACCGCAAAAAACGCACCGCGAACCATGCGCCAGGGATCGACGGCCGGGCACCGGCCGGAGAGCCCGGTCCGCGCGCGAGCGCGGAGGCGCCCCGATTGAATTATTCGAACTGGTAGAGATACACGACCTCGGCGGAGCAGGCCGGTTTTTTGACGCCTTCCATTTCGAAGGTGAGTTTGAACGTGCACTTGCCCATGCCCTTGAGGTTCTTGAGCTCTTTGAGTTCGGCCACGACGCGCAGGCGCGAGTTGACTTTGACGGGCTCGATGAAGCGCAGGGTCTCGATGCCGTAGTTGACGCCCATCTTCAAGTTTTTGACGTCCACGATCTGGCTGAGGAGGTAGGGCGCCATGGAGATGGTGAGGTACCCGTGCGCGATCGGCGCGCCGAAGGGCGACTCTTTCTTCGCGCGTTCCACGTCGACGTGAATCCACTGGTGGTCCAGAGTCCCGTCGGCGAATTTCTGGATCTGTTCCTGCGTGATCGTGTGCCAGTCCGACGCGCCCAGCTCCTTGCCGACATACGCTTCGAGTTCGCTGAGGGAGCTGACTGTTACTTTCGCCATGGGTCGCTTTTGGCGCGCGCGGGCGGGGGGTGCAAGAACAAAAATCGCTGCGCGCGCATCCGGGTCAGCCGACTCGCGACCTCCATGTCGCGGATCGGCTGACCGCTCGCAATCCCGCTCGCTCCGGATGGCGCTCAATGTTTGCTTTCGTTGCCACGGGCGATTAAGGCCTTATGGTTCATAAGGGCGTTGCATTCCAGTGTGGGGCCTGGCTGCGATGGCGGGACCGGAAAAGTTCTGCTTTACAAACAAAGACCCGCCAGCCATCTTCCTTTGCGTTGAAACCGTCGGTGTACATTGAGACATCTGTCGTCAGCTATTACGTATCACGCCGCTCGCGTGACCTGCATATCGCGGCCCGGCAGCAAATTACTGGAGTCTGGTGGGAAGAAGTCCGTCCGGTCCTTGATTGCTTTGTTGCAGCGCCCATGCCACTCATTATAAAATTGATTATCTTCTTTCATGGAATATGAAACATATTGCCAATGCAGCTACCCAGAAGGCGATTTTACGTATAAATGATGGGCTTGGCCTATTGACACCAAGTCTTGTTACGCCCGAAATGTTGATGGAGGACCTCCCGCAATGAATGATCCGATTATCGAAGAAATTCGAACCGTTCGCAAAGCATTCGCCGAGCAATGCGGCTTTGATTTAAAAGTTGTTCACGAGAAATTACGCGAAATCGACGCTCAGAACTCCGACCACCTGGCATCGGAAGAAGTACTTCAGTGCTTAAAAGCTAAGACAGAGTCGGAATTCGAATCGCCCCGGCGTAGCGCTTAATTGAGTTTATACTTCTGGCACCGCGTTCATATGGCCCGTGCTCCCTATGGGTCGCACGGACAGGGGGTCAAAGCTGCTCCGCAGTTTGGGTCCCCCGCACCCACACATCACCCACCCTCACCTTCTTCCGGCAGCGCGATTTCGCCGCGTTCGTCCAGGCGAAAAATCGTTTCCAGGAGAAAGTCGCGGGCGCGGCGCGTTTCGCGTTCGTCCTTGCCGATCGTTTCCACTTCTTCCCAGAGCATGTGCGCCGCGCGGCGCGAGAGATTGCGATAAATCCGATTCAGATCGTCGCCCGGGGTTTCGGCGAAGGCGCGCGCGACCGTGTACAGATCCACATTGCGCAGCACGGTCTGGAGCGTGCGATCATCCAGGCGATTCCACAGGGCGCCGAAGTCGAGATCGGGCGGGATGACGCGGCGGTGGCCATCGCCACGGCGCAGCAGGGCCTCCAGTTCGTCGTTGCCCAGGTCCTCGGGCTCGCGCAGATTCTGCGCGGTTTCGTCGCGCCCCACCCGCGGGCGAAACGCGGTGCTCCAGTCCTCGAAAAACTCGCGGCCTTCGGTGCAGTAGAGCGCCTCGGTCATGAGCAGGGGATTGTCCCCGCTCTGCAGCGAGATGATACCCTGGATCACGACCTGCACCTGGCGAAAGAAAAGATCATGATACGATAAAAAATGATTCTCGATGGCCGCCTCGAAATCCGGGTCGCGAATTTCGATCAGGCGAAAACAGGACGCGGTGAGCGGGTGATCGGCGATCGACAACGGTACGCGGCGCAGTTCGAAACGCCCGTCTTTCAACCCGCCGTCCAGCACGTCCCCGATGACCGCCTGGATGCGTCCGTTTTCGGGATGGCCTTCCAGCCAGAGTCCGTCCAGGCCGGCGCGAATTTTCGTCTGGTCCTTACGCTGACGGAGCTGGGCCATGAAGTTTTTCCAGATCCACCAGCGGTAATTGAGCTTCTCCCGCAGCGCCTCCCGGTAGCCTTCCAGGCAGTGCAGGACCAGTTCGGGGTCCGTACCGTCCACCACCAGGCGCAGGCCCAGGAGCAGAAAAAAATCGTGCAGGGGCGACCCGGTCAGGTCCCCGGGCGCCCGGCGATGGCGCGGGAGGGCGATTTCATCTTCCAGCTTGAGCAGACCCTCGCGGCGGGCCAGTTCGGCGAACCGGGCCAGGTGCTCGATCGCCCGGTCCGTTTCCGCGAGGTTGTAAAAAAGACGATTCGCCATACTACAAATAGTTTGAGAAAAGTCCTGACCCGCCCGGGATCAATCACAAAAAGCCCGTATTCTTATGAAACACGTCAGGATGCCCCGCGGCGATCCAGTTTCACGAAAAATCCAGGGCCGTCAGCGGCCCCGGCTCGAACAGGACAATCGAAGCCGACTTTCCACGAACGTCTACCTCCGCCACCCGGTCCAGGCGCTTTTTTTCTTCCGGGTTCAGTCGCTCGTACACGTCCTCCGACACAAGAATGTTTTTGCGCATGGTCTTGGTCATCGACTCGATGCGTGAGGCGAGATTCACCGCGTCGCCGATGACCGTCGTATCCATCCGCTTTTCGGTGCCCACCGTGCCCAGCATCACCTGGCCGGTGTGGATGCCGATGCCGATGTTGATCGGTTGATAACCCTCCAGGGTGCGATGGTGGTTGTAGGCGATTAATTCCTGGAGCATCTGGCGGGCGCAGGTGATCGCGTTGCCCGGGTGATCCAGGAATAACGCCATGATCGCGTCCCCAATGTACTTGTCGACGAAACCACCCTGGCGTTCGATCAGCGGTTCCATCCGGCGCAGATAACTGTTCAGGAAGCGAAAGTTCTCGTCCACGCTCATTTTTTCGGAAAGCGCGGTGAAGCCGCGAATGTCACAGAACAAAATCGTCACCTCGCGCGCGGCGGCGTTGCCCGCGACCACGTCCTCCGGAGAGTCCTTGCCGAGGGACTTGAGAAACTGGCGCGGGACGAAACGCGCGAACGAATCGAGCAAGCGCGTTTTTAGATTCACCTGGTCCAGAAGCGCGGTTTCCTTCTCCCGGTTCAGCACGTTGATGCGGTCCCCCAGGGCCATGGCGAAGAGCAGAACTTCGATCGTCGATCCGATCGCGAAGCCGAACCGTTGCGCGAAGTAACTCTGGATGATGCCGCGAATCGAAAGACTCCAGAGGATGACGAGCACGACGAAGCCGACCCAGGCCAGCAAAAAATACCGCGCGGGCCGGTATCCGCGAACGTAGCTGAGAATGGCTGTCCCCAGCACGAAGAGCGACAGGAGAAACGAAAGTCCGTTGTTGAACTGGTTGCCGAACACCAGCGAAAGCGGAATGCTCAACGCGGAAAGTCCCAGAAAAATATAAAATGCGACCGCCAGGCGGGGGAAACGCTCGCCCACGCTGTGAAACGAAAACGTAAACAGAAGAATGAGGAAGATCAAACCGCCGCCGGCGACGCCGAACGCCATCTGCGGAACGGCCGGGTGTTCGGGAAAGACCATGAGCGCCGCGATGCCGAAGTTGCAGAACTGGAACACCCAGAGCGCGAAAACATACATTGTGTAAAACAAATACGACACTTCGCGCGTGGCGAAGAACACGAAAAAATTATAGAGCAAGAGCCCGCCCATCAGCCCCAGGTACGCGCAAATCCAGGCGGTCTCGATCTGTTCGGCCAGAATAAATTCAGGCGTCGTCGCGAACCCCGGAACGAAAACCGTCGCGCTCGTAGTGCGTATACGCACCATATATTCGCGTTCCTGTCCCGGGGGCAGCTCCAGCAAAAAGTGCGGGTCACGAAACTGGCCGCGCGCGGACACGGGCAGGAGATCGCCCTGGCGTTCCACGTTCCAGCCCGTCGGGCCGTGTTCATAAAGATCGACGAAATCGAGCACCGCGTAGCGCAGGCTGAGATGCCAGGTGGCGGTGGTGGCGGCGGGGTTCCGTACGCGGAACGCGAACCAGGCGTCAGTTTTCGGCCCGAGAAAACCCAGCGCGATAAAATCGCCGCCATGGCCGGTCGCCCGCCCCCCGTTCAGGGCCGCGCGGACCTGATCCGGGCCCAGGGAACCCTCCCGGTCGATCAGATACTCGAACGCGTCAGCGGCCAGAGGCTCTCCGGGCTCAATGATCGAACGCGCCGGCAACGCGGCCCCCGCGCATAGTAATAGAAAGATAACAAAAAGGTCTCTGAGAAATCGGGGCATACCAGAGGACGATATCAGACGGGATCGTGTGAGCAAGTTATAAAGTTTTTAATTTGGGAAAACAGCATCACTCACTCAGGCCAGACCGCGAAAGACAAGCACCGTCCGCCCGAGCTGGATGCGGTCCCCGTCCGCCAGAGGCATGGGCCGCAGTATCTTGCGGCCGTTCAAATACACTCCGGCCGCGCTGAGCATATCGTAGATCACGAATTTATGATCCACCTGGCGAATTTTGGCGTGGATCGGGCTCGCGGACGGGTCCTCCAGATGGATGCTGGCCCAGCGCCCGGTACCGATGATCGTGGTCTCCAGGAAAATATCGTATTCGGACTGGCCGTGGCCCGTCTCGCGCTTGACCGAGGCTTCCGCGTAGCGCCGCGCCTGACGCAGGGCGTTCTGCAACATCCGGTACGAATAATCGCGCATGTACAGCCCGGCCGCCGACTCGCGCACCGGAAACAGGACCTTCTGTCGCTCGCGGGCGAGGTCCGCCGCGTACAGGGCATCGTCTTCGGATACGCCTTCGTATGGCGCGGAGTACGCCGCGTCATGGGCCCGCCTGGGGCGTTCAACGTGTTCAACCGGTCGCGACGATTTCGCCGCCTGAGTTTCCAGTTCGCCCGGCGTCTGGATGAAAAAATCATCATCGTCGTCCGGAGCGGCGGGTGCCGGGCCGGTTCGGGCCGGTTCTTCCTCGTCCCCTTCCAGCGTGACCGCGGTCGCCAGGACGGGCGCGGGCAGCAGGTCTTCGCCGTGCAGTAAACCGGATTCCAGGACCACCGCGGCCTGCTGCGCGGCCAGTTCGCGTCGCCAGCGACGATTCGACCGTTCGCGTAAAATTAAAAATAATACGAGCAGGAGCAAGAGCCCGACCAGCAGGGCCCCGCCCGTCGCGAGCGCCAGCGGCAATCCGTCGCGCCGCGCGTAGAGCAGCAGGCCGCGCGGAAACGGAATCAGATACGAACTCTCGGCCGCGTCGCGCGAGCCGGTAATGTTCCAACCGATCTGCACCTGCACCGGAGCGCCGATGGGCCAGTACGACCCGGGGTCCGCGTTCGTCCGGTAGCCGAGGCGAAAATGACGCGCCAAAGGTTTGCGCAGAGTCTCTGGAATGCTCTGGATTCGTTTTTGATCGAAGCCGCGGATGAGTTCGCCACCAGTGCGCGCGGAGAGACGCGTGAGGGCCGCCAGGTTTTTACTGTTCCCGTACAGAATCGTATACACGGGGATATCGTAGCTATGCGACAGAGCCGCCAGTTCCACGCAATCGTTGTCAGTCAGAAAGCTGCCTTCGTCGCGCCCGTCGGTTAAAAGTATAATCGCCGTTTTTTCGCGAATTCCCGGCGGCCGCTCCCGACCGACCGCGAGCGCTGTACGATGGGCCGTAATCACCGCGCTGTGCAGCGAATCGTACAGGCGCGTAACCCGTCCGTCACGCACCAGCTCACGCAGAGTTTTGACGAGGGCCGACTGATCAGAGACGAACCCCGATGCCAGCAGCGGCCGCGCGCTGATGCGATAGATCGCCGCGCTTTCGCCAGGCGTGAGCGCGCCCACGAGGGCGGCCGCCGTATCGATGGACGTCTTGAACGCGGCCGGCGGAATCGAGCGCGTCGTATCCACGACCAGCACCAGGTACAGGCGCGTGGTCGGCGCGGGCAATTCCTGGATCGTCCGCAGCGTGGCGTCCCCGAACGCTGGCGCCTCCCCGGCCCGCTCGCGCACGGTAAAATGACTTTCGCTTTCCAGAACCTGTTCGGGGTAGGGATGATGCAGGGTGACCCGGGCCTGGATTTCCGGGTAGGCCTCGGTGGCGACCGACTCGATTTTCAGCACCGGTCCCGCTGTCAGGCCTCCCGGAACGCACGGCAGGAGCCCGGCCACGAGGAGCAAAAACCCCGCGGTTCGCGACTCCAGGAGGGCGGTCGCTCGCGATTTGTTTAAAAACGGGACGGTCATCCCCGATCGCCCCCGCCTTAACGGTGGCTTTAGTAATTATCGGAGGACCGGAGGAGGAAAAGGACCGGGCTCGCGGTGGAAAATTGGGGCCCTGGAAGCGAAGCAGGTGCAGACGGGAGGTGGTCGCCGGGTGGGTTGAACGGACCGAGAACTGCCTGCTAAACTCTTTTCCGTTTTGCCTTCGTCAAAACCGGTTTAGCATCGACCTCAGACCAGAAATCTTCATGTTCGATTCCCTTCCTGGCGGCGATACTCCGGGCCGATTTATTTAGAATTTTTTGGAGTCCGGGTGAGTTCGCCAGCAGAATCCTTTCAAGGTCCTCGTCGCTCGTGATAGCGACGAGCGCCGCCGTCGGTTTGCCGTTTTTCGTAATCACCACCGGTCCTTTTTGACTCGCGGTGATGTATTCACTGAGCTTTGCTTTCACATCCGCAACAGGTGCGATTTTCATAATACTTCCTTCCCACCAATAAAGAGGCGTTCGTTGTCTTTTCGACCTATGGCCAGAATGAACACCTTACCTGCATCCCGGTCGATTTCATAAAAGACTCGAATGGAATTCCCGGGTCCGAACCGAATTTCCCACCGCCCATCAATTGGAGGTTTGCGCAACGGTTTTCTGTTTCGCGTTTCCCTGTCCGGTTCATAACGCAACTGTTCCTCAATGTTTTCGCGAATCAGGCCCCAGAACTTCCGATCGATAAAATCAAGTTGCTTACGAACTTCCGATGCATAGATCAAATCGAACGACCGCCCGGCCATATTATAGTCTAAATCATAGTCAGCGCCGAACCTTCGTCAATCGAAATAAACGGCCGCCATACTTTCCCGGGTTGTCGCAACAAGAAGGCCCTCATCGCAAAAAACAACAGCCAGAGTGCTACGCGACACCCAGAGCGAGCAGGAATGCGAGCGGCTTGCCCATCGAGCCCACGGAGGGGCGATATGGGCAAGCCTGGGTGTCCCGTAGCATCGGCTCAGCGGGAACCCGCGCCCGTCTGTAATTCCTGGCGACGCAACCGGTCCTGTTCCGCGCGAAAACGCTGTCCCTCGGGCGATGCCATGAAGGTGAAGAAAAAAACGTAATACAATCCGAGGACCAGCAGACCCCCGCCCATTGCCGCGAGTCCGTACTTCTGGTAACGATTCATTTTGCGCACGAAGTCCCGGTGCAGCAGGCCCGCGAGCATCAAGAGTAAATAGATGCCTGCGCCACAGTAGAGGATGATATAAAACATACAGTCCCGTCCCAAAATCTCCGGTCGAGATTTTAAAAAAAGGAATCTCCCCCGAAGAATTCGGGATGGGCACCACGAATGGAAAAATCGCGGGCCTGGAGGCTGTCCGTTTGAAATGAAATTTTCACCGCGATTTTCTTCCTGAATCGTACTCCCGGGGACCGGCCGAACGCGCGGATAATCTCAATCGAAATTGAACAGGACCTTCTCCACGAGCGCGCAAAAGATCTGTCCGATCATAATATGGCATTCCTGGATGCGGGAAGTTTCGCGCGAAGGCACGCGAATGGCCACGTCCACGAGCCCGGCGTGGTCGGCCATGATACGCCCCCCGGTCTCGCCGGTGAGCAAAATCGTCGCGATCCCGATGGTTTTCGCCTCTTTCAAAGCCGCTATGATATTCGGCGAATTCCCGGACGTCGAGATGCCGAGGAAAACGTCCCCCGCCCGGCCCAGAGCTTCCACCTGCCGCGCGAACACGTTTTCAAAGCCGATGTCGTTGCCACCCGCGGTCAGGGCGCTGGTGTCGGTGGCCAGGGACAGTGCCGGCAATGCCCGCCGCACATTTTCGGCGCGGTACCGAATCACGAACTCCGTGGCGATGTGCTGCGCGTCACTGGCCGAGCCGCCGTTGCCCGCCAGGAGCAGCAAATGGCCCGCCCCCATGGCACCGGCGATCAGATTGCCGCCGGCCAGAATCGCGTCCATGACGGCCGCGTTGTTGATGAGTTTCGATTTGGTATCGATACTGCGCTGAATGTTTTCACGGATCAAACCTGAGAGAATTGACTTTTCAACATTCGGAGTGGTCATATTTTTAATCGCGTGTGCGCCCAACAGAATTCTAACCGTAGAGCCCCCTGTCAAGTTCGAACCCGGTGGGCGACACCGGCCAGCGGGCCCACCGGAAAAGTCTCGCCGACTGACGGGAAACACCGAAAATATAACGTGGCCGATCCGAATCGCGAACTACAACGAACCCTCGATTATATCCTGAACCGCGCGACCCCGCCGGAGCTTTCCGTGATCCGTTCGGCCCTGGACCGCAAACAGGCCGGCTCGGTCGATACGCAGTCGCCAGGGGCCATGGATTTTAATGAGATGGCCCGCCGTACCATCAGCGGCCACGGCGGCCTCCAGGGCCATATGCAAATGCCCGATGTTAAATCGATGACCCGCCGCCTGGTGGCGAACATGATCAAGGCGGAAGCTCCGAACATCACCGAAAAAGAACTCGAGATCCTGCTCGACCAGTGGGCTCCGGACGCCCCGGGCAAAGTCGGTCGGGAGAAGGAACTGCCGCGCGAAGTCTGGCTGAGTATGGTCCGGCAATTTTTATTGTACGGCACGGGTCGCCTGAGCCAGCGCGAACAACGCGAATTAAAAAGTACGATGCCGGACTGGACCGATCGGTACTGGTCGCTTTTTTCCGAACAGACGCGCCAGTTGCTGACCGATTGTATCAAAGGCCAGATTCCCGAAGACGAATTCTGGAAAATGATCGGCGGGCAGAATGCGACTTGACCTGTTCATGGTACGGGCCACTCTAACCGCATGGGAACCGCCCTGTCGCCCCTGATCGAAACAATCCGTCATCGACTCCTGTCGGTGATTGTGGCGGATGAGCGGATCGCGGCGGCCTTCATTTTCGGATCGGTGGCGCGCGGACAGACGAACGTTTTGTCCGACGTGGATATCGCGGTTTTGCTCTACGATTCCGATCCCCCGCCCCTCATGTATAAACCGGAATTACTCACGGAAATGATGAGCGCGCTGGGACGAGACGATGTGGACCTTGTGGTTCTCAACGAAGCCAGCGCCTTTTTACAGCACCGTATCCTGAAAGAAGGAATTTGTGTTTTTGAACGCGACAATCATACACGGCCTGATTTTCAGGCCAGGGCGTACTCGCGTTATTTCGATTTGCTGCCGTTCTTAAAAAAAGTATATGGCCGTTGATCTGGAATTAATCGAGCGACTCTTCGCTGATATGCGCAGAAAACAGGCCATCCTGGAAGGATACCGCCAGATGTCCCGTGCGGAATTTGAGGGGGATCCCGGCCGAATCCTGGCCGTGGAGCACGCGCTTCAAACTATGATCCAGAGCTTGATCGATATAGGCCTGCATCTGCTGGCGCACGTCGGGCGCAAAGACCTCGAAAGTTATGCCGACGCGATCCGGGCCCTGGGTGAGGAAAAAATCCTGGACGAGGAACTTCTCGCGAAACTCAAAGGGATGCCCGGATTTCGCAATATTCTGGTTCATGGATACACCCGGGTGGATGAAAACCTGGTGCTAACGTTCATGCGTGAGCGCCTGGGTGATTTTTCAGAATATGAACGCGAGGTGCGCGCATTTCTTGAGGCAGGACAGTAGAACTTCTTCGGAGCAAATGCGACCTGACCCGTCCCGGATCTCGATTTTTTTCCGCTAATCTGTTTTTTATTTCCGTCGATAAGTGAGAGGAACGAATCCCTCCCGATCATGAGCAAAAAAAACCCGGGAGGGAACTCCCGGGCGTACTGCATGGATCTGCCGAACCCATGATTTTGAGGGATTTCGTTCAACTTCTACCGCAGTAGCTGTAGAACTCCCTGTGGACGAACGCCGGCCTGCGCGAGCATGGCCAGTCCCGTCTGTGACAGTATCTGCTTCGTGGTCAACGTGACCATTTCCTCCGCCATATCCGCGTCGCGAATTCGCGACTCGGAAGCCGACATGTTCTCATAGGCCACCATCAGCCCTTTCGCCGCGTGTTCGAGGCGATTGGAATAGGCGCCCAGATTCGCGCGCTGCTTCAGAATCTTCGTCAGCGCGTTGTCGACCGTTTCCAGCACCGCGTTCGCGGCCTGGGGCGTCGATATGGTCACCGGTCCCCCCGCGGCTTTCAGCCCGAGAGCGCCGGCGGTCATCGTGCCGATGACGACTCGTTCGCGTTGATTCTGGTTGGCGCCCATCTGAAAGGACATGGACCCCACCCGCGAATTCGCGGCGAAATTGCCCTGCAACACGGGGAATCTGTTGAACTCCGCCTGCGAGGCGATGCGATCAACTTCGTCCACGAGCTGCGACACTTCGACCTGGACCAACTGGCGGTCTTCCGCCGAATAGATCCCGTTAGCCGACTGCACGGCCAGCACCCGTATTCTCTGGATCACGTCCGAGACTTGCTGGAGGTAACCTTCGGTGGTATTAATAAAACTAATACCATCCTCGGTGTTCCGTTCCGCCTGCCTGAGGCCCCGTATCTGGGTCCTCATTTTTTCCGAAACAGCCAGCCCTGAAGGATCGTCTCCGGAGCGGTTGATCCGCATCCCGGAGGACAGATTCGACATGGCCCTGTCCACTTCCCATTGGTTGAACTTGAGCGCTCTATGTGCATTTACCGCGCTCGAATTGTGATTGATTATCATCCTGCACTCCTTTGCTTTTCGGTTCTCCGTAAAGAGCGCGGAGAATGCAAAGGTTTGCATTCTCCCCCCGGGCGGTATGGGTGCCGACCGGAGAGGGAATGCAAGGAATGATAATCAGTTAAAAATTACCGGAGCAACTGGAGCACCGATTGCGGCCGGATATTCGCCTGCGCCAGCATCGCGGTTCCTGATTGCACCAGAATCTGGTTTTTCGTAAACGCGGTGGATTCTTCCGCCATGTCCGTGTCGCGGATGCGCGATTCGGACGCCTGGAAGTTTTCGTACGCGTTCATCAAACCTTTCGCCGCGTGTTCCAGACGATTGAAATAACCGCCCAGATCCGCCCGCTGCTTGTTCAGCCGGTGCAGGGCCGCGTCGAGTTTACCAATGGACTGGTTGGCCTGATCCGCCGTGGAGAGCGTGATCAATCGAGTGTCGGCTTCTTTCAAGCCGAGCGAACGTGCCGTCATGGTCTGAACGAACACGCGTTCCCGGTGGTGCTGGTTGGGGCCGATGTGAAACCACATCGAACTCGTGCGCGAACCGCGCGCGAAGTCGCCCTGTAAGAGCGCCATTTTGTTGAATTCGGCCTGCGACGCGATCCGGTCGACTTCGTCGACCAGTTGCGAAACTTCGACCTGAATCATCTGGCGATCGTTCGCTGTGTAAATCCCGTTCGAGGACTGTACCGCGAGCACCCGGATACGCTGGATGATGTCTCCGACTTCCTGGAGATACCCTTCCGTGGTCTGGATCATGCTCATGCCGTCTTCGGCATTTCGTTCGGCCTGACGCAAACCCTGGATCTGGGCTCTCATTTTTTCGGAAACAGCAAGCCCGGAGGCGTCGTCACCGGCGCGGTTGATCCGCATACCGGAGGACAACTTCTCCATGTTCTTGTTCACTTCCCAGTGCTGGAACTTGAGGACGCGATTGGAATTAATCGCGCTGAGATTGTTGTTGATTATCATTCGTTTCCTCCTTGAAACGATTCAGACGCGGGAACCCGTGAGGGTACCTCTGTCCGTGTCCTCCCACCCGGGGCCTGCCTCCCTGCCGGCCACCTGGCGAACTCATCCTGTGTTTTTATATGGGGATGAGCTGTCGTACGATCTATTTATATGTATATGTTGCGGAGCTTCTGGACCATGGTCCGGAGGCGTGCCAGAACAGCGTCCGAAGGCGTGGAGACACTTCGGGCGGAGTTCGGGCTTCCGCTTCGTACTGATCGGGAATCGAGGGGTGCGGCTTTAGGGCTGGAGCGAAAAAAAATCGCCCCGCCGGAAAAAATTTTCCGGGGTCGCTAAAGGGCGCGGATTTTCGGAGGAAACACCCCGGGGGCGGGGGTCCAGGTTTCAATCGGGTTCATAATGATCCACAATAGATAGATCGGCGCAGGAAAAAATTCCTTAATAGCGGGCCTTTGAAAAAGGCGGTGCGCCACCTTTACCGTTCTTTGCAAAATCCGGGTCAGGGAATTCCACGAATAAACGCGTCCCCGTTCCCGTTGGTATCATCCGCTACAATGTTCGTGGCGCTGGACGAAAACCCGACATACGGGCAATCGGCGGCCAGCGCGGGTTCGTCGCTCGCGGCGTTCCCCTGAGCGCCGTCCGGGGCCACCGAAGCGCGGACGGTCGTGTCTCGCCAGCGGTCGTGTAAAAAAACATCGTTTACCGCGTTGGTATCGTCGCTCACGAGATTCGTCGCGCCCGAGCGAAAGGCGACATAACGACCGGAGCGGTCGATCCGGGGCACGAAACTCCCGCCCCCCACTGTCTGCGTCCCGTCCGAGGCCTCCGAAACCCGTTCCGTGATCCCGGTGAGTCGATCATGGACGTAAATATCCCCCAGGCCATTCGTGTCCACCGCGCCCAGATTGGTCGCGTTGGTTTCAAAGGTGACGTACCGACCGTCCGCGCTGATGGACGGGCTAACGCTCACCGCGTCGGACTGCGAGCCATCTGAAGCAATTGAAACGCGCGTGGTAATGCCGGTGCTGCGATCATGCACGAAAATATCGCCGAACCCGTTGGAATCCCCCGCGACCAGGTTCGTGGCGGAAGAATCCAGGACCACGAAACGGCCGTCCAGCGCGAGCGAACCCGTGACCGTCGCGGTCGCCTCGGTTCCGCCGGTGGCCACAGAAACGCGCGTCGTCGTGTTCGCGTCACGATCGTGCACGAATACGTCCTGGGTACCGTTCGTATCGCCCGCCACCACGTTGGCGGCCGCTGAAACAAAAGAAACGTAGCGCCCGTCCGTACTGATCGCGGGATTCCCGCTGAAACCCGCCGTTGCCTGAGTTCCGCCGGTGCCGACCGAGACCCGTGTGGTCAATCCTGTCTGTCGATCGTGAAGGAAGGCGTCATTCTGTCCGTTGGTATCGCCCGCCACCAGGTTCGTCGACGGCGATTGAAAGGCGACGAAACGACCGTCCGGTGTAATCGCCGCGAAGGAACTTGATCCATCGCCTTCGGTCCCGTCTGACGCGATTGAAACGCGCGTGGTTGTAATTGTTCTGCGATCATAGACGAACACGTCGCCGAGGCCATTCGTATCGTTTGCCACCAGGTTCGTCGCGAAGGACGAAAATGCGACGTAGCGACCGTCGGCGCTGATGGCGGGCGCGGCGCTGGCCCCACTGATCCCTTCCACGCCACCCGACGCGACCGAGACACGACCGGCCGGATAAATTTCGCAGGCGGAAACCGCGGGTTTGATCAGATAAAAAATGAATGCCCCGGGCGAACATTGCAGATCGCCAGGAGCGCAGTCACTCGCTTGAGACCGGCAGGCAAGTGCTCCACAGAAGACAGGTGGCAGGAGTAAAAATAATAACCGGCGAAACATGGCGATCCAGAATACTTTCAGAATTGCCGTCGATCCCGAAACACGAATCAAGCCTTTTTCAGTGCTTCTGGTCGCCTGGTTTCTGAACGAGACATAATTCAGAATGGCCCAGGGTGGAAGCGACCGGGGGGCCCGGGAACGAGGGCACCTTCCCTGGGGCTTTCCTTCCGGCCCGGGTCTGCCAGTTTTTCTTCTTTACACTACTCCCCCGCCCCGATTTCTGGTCCTTTCCCTTTCGTACACAGGTACGAACTACCATATCATACTCGGAGTAGCCTGCGCGTGGCAACGATTCACGGACCAAAACATAAAATCTGTCGGACGGTGGGGTTCTGTCTTTACAACAGCCCAAAATGTCCCTCCATCAAGCGTCCGTACCCGCCCGGGCACCGCGAAAACTCGCGTCGTAAAAAACGTTCCGCTTTCGGGGAGCAGTTGCTGGAAAAACAAAAGCTGCGCCTCACCTACGGGATGATGGAAAAGCAATTTTACCGTACTTACGAAAAAGCCAATCGTATGACCGGCAACCACGCGGACAACTTCCTGATCCTGCTCGAAAGCCGCCTGATGACCCTGGTATACCGTCTGGGCCTGGCCCGGAGTATTTTTGACGCCCGTCAGCTCATCAACCACGGCCATGTGCTTGTTGACGGCCGGCGTGTGGACATCCCCAGTTTTTCGGTTCGTCCCGGAATGATTATCAGCCCCCGCAAACCGGACGCGGATCGGATCAAAATCGGCATTGAAACGCGGCAGTCCGCCACGAGTCCCACTCCGTATCTGGAAATCCAGCCAGACGGAGTTTCCGGAAAATTCATCGGCATCAACAGCGCGTCTGATATTCCCGTTACGCGGATCAACGTGCAGAAAATTATCGAATTTTACAGCAAGTAACCGCTCGCCGGGGAAATTGCTGGAGGCCGGGTTTCCGCTGTTCGCGGGCCCGGCTTTTTTGTTTTAAAAAATTACGGCGATTCACTCAGGAATATACGTAAATGGCGGCGGCTCACCCGGTCCGGCCCCCGTTCCGCCACCCGGTAAAAATCCGTCCATCCCGGCTCCGGAGTACGACGCGGCGTCCGCGCCCCTCTCGCCACCTTCGCCATAGGGATAACGCCCGGCGTTGCCGAGGAGCGATTCGTCCGCGCGGACAATTCGGAAGGTATACCCACCCGCTCGTTCGGCGCTGTCGTTTTTGACGCGAATAATCACATTCCCGCCATTTTCGCGGGCGATGCGTTGCGCTTCTTTGATCTGAATCGCCAGAGGCAGGGGATCCGTAAAGGCCAGAATGCCGACCGGGCGCGTGGCGAACGGCGGTTCGTTTTCCATAAAAACGCGCACATCATAAAGCGGCGAAAGCGGCGCCCCTGGTTCGCCGGTCTGCTGGAAGGAATACTTCATGAGGCAGCTCGCGCAGAGGCTGCCCGCCAGAATCAGGGCCAGTTTCGTTTTCATCCCGTTACCACCGTGCGAATGATCGCACGGCGAGAATCGGAAAGACAGCTTTTTTTAGGAGCGGGAGCGATTTTTTACAGGAGAGGGCACGGCAGGAGTCCTCTCATTGCGGGCAGAAAAAAGAAAAAAGCGGGCGGGGCCCGCTTTCAGGCGCGTTTTTCCAGCACAAGGCCGACCATTTCTTCGAGCCTGGCGGAAAATTCGAGCAGCTTCTTCGACGGGATTTCTTCCACGACTTCCCCGGTCATAAAATTCACCAGGGTGACCTGGATGCGACCCGTATCGGTATCCGTTCGGTACTGGAAGCGCGTCTGGGGATGATGGTCACTGTAAATTTCCAGCGCTTTAACCGCGGCGTCCACCTTACGGAGGTTCTCCTCCGTGGCCGGTACGTTGTAAGTCAGGGCCGTGCCCTGGCCGGTCTGTTTCTGGAATTCGTGCGTTTTCACCGCTTCCGCTACCCGGGAATTTTCCCGCGCCGCGACCGAATTCAGTTTCATCTCTTCAATTCTGGTTTCCATATAAGGACCTCGGGCCTGTTTTCCGGCCTCTATGAAAGAAGTCGGCAGATCGGGAACCTGGCTTAACAGGGCGGCGGATTTTTCCGCCTGCCGGAAACGACGGAACCGGCCGGCGATTTCCCGCGCCCGGGTTGGATTATGTCGTATTGGGAGCGCGGATTCAGGAACCAGAGGACAGGGCGGGTCTATTTTTTCAGGGCGTTTTTCATGCGCATGAGTTTCCCGCGCAGGCGCATGATCGCTTTGGTGTGCAACTGAGAAATGCGGCTTTCCGTGACTTCCAGGACTTCGCCGATTTCTTTGAGGGTCAGGTCTTCGTAGTAATAGAGGACGATTACTTTTTTTTCTTTGTCCGGGAGCTGTTTGATCGCTTCCACGATCACGGTTTTGATTTCCTCTTTTTCCACGAGGGTATCGGGATTAAGGTTGGGCGGGGATTCGAGCGTCTCAAGGAAGGAGACCTCATCGTTGTCGTCCCCCAGATACCAGATATCGTTGAGCGAGATGATGCTCGTGCCGGAAATTTTGGTCAGGATGTTCTGCAATTCCTGAACGGTAACGCCGAGTTCCTTGGCGATGTCCTCATCGTCCACGGTGTGTCCCATCTTGTTTTCAAGAATGGCGATGATCTGCTCGACCTGTTTGGCCTTCTGGCGGATGGAGCGGGGAATCCAGTCGATGCTGCGTAATTCGTCGAAGATGGCCCCGCGAATGCGGGTCATGGCGTAGGTTTTGAATTTAATATCGCGGTCAGGATCGAATTTTTCGATCGCGTCCAGAAGGCCGAAACTGCCGTAGCTCACCAGATCGTCGAACTCGACGTTCTGAGGCATACCGATGGCCACTTTCCCGGCGACGTATTTCACCAGGGGCGCGTACTTTTCGGCCAGGTAATCGCGGACTTCGCGATTTTTGGCTTTCCGGTAATCGCGCCAGAGCTCGAGTTCGTCCGAATCTTTATATTTCTCCCAGACTTTGGACACGTTTATGCATCATCCCGCGACATCATGGTTCGGATCGCTTCCGCCAGGAGTTTGGGCTCATTTTTTATCTTGATCTTATTGACGATGAGATGATCACCGAATGCCTGCGTTTCACCGCCGCTATCGGAACTCATGGCCGCCGGGCCTTCACCGGCCGCCAGATCACCGCTATCACCGTCTTCGCTTTCCCCGTATTCCGACCCATCAGCCGTTTCACCAGCGAAGGACCCGGCGGACTGGAAGATTTCCAGAAACTCCGGGACACGTTGCTCCAGAATCTTGTAAGCCCCCCCGCCCACGGCCGCGGACAGGAGAGTACAGACAAGCATCGTTACAACCAGTGGACCCATTCGATTGCCACCCAGAACTCCGAACAGGGTGGAAACCACCAGTCCAAGAACCGCGAATACGGCGACGAATTTAATGAGCAGGGTCATCAGGTTCCGCCCGCCAGGCGTTTACCCCGGATTGCCTTCCGGGTCCACGTCATCCTTCCCGCTAAAATTCCAGAGTCTGCGAAAAAAACCACCCAGCCCCTGGGCGTCCGAATTGAACTCCGTGTTCAACAAACGCGCCGCGACATGGTTAATACAGGCAGAACTCTTGGATCCGGGATACAGTACAATATGCGGGCGCTGATTGCGAATACTTTTTTGCACCAGCCCCTCGTCAAAAACGAATCCCAGGCTCTCCACGCGGGTTTTCAGAAACTGGGCGGAAATGCTGATCAGGCGATCGGCCACGCGGCGGGCTTCCACGGCCGAGGCGACCCGATTCACAATGAGCCGGATATTCTTCTCCTGACGGTTGGCCACGATGCTTTTTATCATGCCGTAGGCGTCCGTAATGGCCGTCGGCTCGGGTGTGGTCACGATCAGGACGTCGTCCGCGGGCAGGATCAGGCCGATGACGTTGGCGCCGACCCCTGCCCCGGTATCGATAATCATGATATCGTACCCTTTGAGACTTTCGAGTTCTTTGATAAATTTTTCGCGCTGGGAATCGCTCAGGTTTGCGAGCTGTGAAATCCCGTTGGCGCCGGCGATGATATCGATGCCATAACTGGTGGCGATGATGACGTCCTGGATCCGCTTTTTCCCCTTCATGACCTCGTACAGGTTGTGATCGGGAATAATTCCTAACAGAACATTAATATTCGCGAGGCCGAGGTCTCCGTCGAACAGAACGACTTTTTTCCCGGCCCTGGCCATGCTGATGGCGAGGTTGACGGAAAGCGTGGTTTTCCCCACCCCGCCTTTACCCGAAGTGATCGAAATTACCCTTGTTGTACGTTCGACTTCTTCGTCCATTTCCACTTCCGGGAGGGCCACGGAAGCACCTTTCGCATGGTGCATTGCGAGCTTACGTAAATTGGCGGCCTGATCCAGTACTTCCATTTGAGAGCGTCCCTATTTTAAACTCGCGCTCCGCGTTCCAGGGCGACGGCGTCCGTTTCCGTCGTTGAATCCAGCCGGAGGACCAGGCGAGCGAGGTCCATCGGTTCCGGCTGCAAAATATCGCCGGGGACATCCTGCCCGGTCATTAAGAACGAAAACGGCCTGTTAAACTTATCGGCAAGCTCGACAAAAGCACCAATAAAATCTGTTTCATCCAGTTTTGTAAGAATAATTTTATCAAACCCGAGCCGATCATAGGCAAGCACAATTTTCTCCAGCAGCGCCGGACTGGTGTTCGCGGCCAGAACCAGATGTTTTTCGAGCTTCACCTCACAGGCATCCACGAACGCGTCCAGATCATCCAGGCGTCCGGAGTCCCGGTAACTGATGCCGGACGTATCGATCAGGAGCAATTCGGCCCCGTCACGCAGGGTGTACTCCCGAAATTCTTGCGGACCCAGCGGTGAAAAAAACGGCACCCCCATTACGGTTGCGTACGTTTTCAACTGCTCGGTGGCCGCCAGGCGATAATGATCCAGACTGTACAGCGACACTTCACGATTGCGGTAGATATGATACAGCGCGGCAATCTTGGCCAGCGAGGTGGTCTTCCCGCCACCGGTGGGTCCGATTAACATCACGGCCCGGCATTCCCCTGGTGGCGGGGCGATGTCCGGCACCGTACGAATGGAGGCGGCCAGTTGCTCCAGGGATTTTTCTTCGACCCGACGATACTCGCGTTTTTCAAGCAAGGAAAGCGCGTCATCCAGTCCCCGCAAAAAATTTTCGATGTAAGCGCGACTCAGGGAAGCGTTTTCGAGTCGTTCGCGAATATTACCAAAATAACGATCGGGCGCTGTGCCGGCGTTTGGGGAAGCTCCAGCGCTCCGGCCCGTACCCCCCGGGCGCCTGGCCTCCTCCCGTTCAATCCGCGCGTCCACCTCAGCCTCAGCGGCCTGCATAATCGCCATGATTTCCGCCGCCGCCCGACCAGGATCGATATCTCCTGGCGGCGTGCTCCCGGCGTCCGAGCGCGCGGCCGGCTGGATCGGATCAGGGTTCACCGGGGCGGATAGAGCATTCAAGCCCGGCAATTCATGGGCGGGGTTTTCCGCGGCTTTCAGGGGCAGAGGCAGCGGCGGCAGGGACCGCCGATCCACCGGGCGGCCCCCGGAACGCGCGGCGCCTTTTTCAAGCGCTTCACGCAGTGCGGAGCGACCGCGTCCACCGGAAGCATTTTCTTCCTGGAGCATGAAATCGATTTCGTACATTTTACGGGACATGAGTCCGGTGCCGAGCAGGCCGCCGTCGTGAACTTCACGCGTGGACAGGATGATGGCCGCCGGTCCGTAGAGGCTGCGGAGTTTCATCATACATTCGGATACGCTTTTGCCGCGAATCTTATCGTATTTCATAACCCTGTTCCGAGCGCCCGATTTCTGGCATTTAGCAGAATTCCGGCCCTGAAAGCGCATTATGTCTCATTTCTCCCGCGGCCTGGCAACCCTTTTTGTTGCTTCCAGAGAAAATTCCGAATTTTTCGCCTGAATTGCGCCTGAAAACTCCTCCCTTCGTTCACGAAATCACCCGTTCATCGTCCCGCGAAGGAGCGACGATCGAGCGGATCGAAAATCACGCGGGATTCTGGTTTTTTTTTCTTGCCCCGGTCGTCCACCGTGCCACTCAAGCTTATGTCCCGTTTTTTTCGCCTCACACTCACTTCTGTTTTCCTGCTCGGTCTGGTTCTGGTTATCGCCTGTAAAAAGGATACGGGGAGCGAAAAACTGGCCCCGGTCCCCCTGGCACGGTTTCAATGGGGCCAGTCCCTCACGGCCAATGAACAAATTTTAAAAGAGCGCGGTTTCGAACGTGGGGCCGATACGGAGGCGGGGGACCCCCAGTTTATGTTCCGGCCCCCGGAAGTGGACCCGGAAAACCTGCCGGGGGTGAACCCGTACGAAATTACTCTGTTCACCCGTGAAGATCGCCTTGTGGCCGCGCGTTACATCCGCCGGGACGTGCCCGAGATTCTGGAAGGGTACGAATCGAATCTCCTGGATACGAATAAATTGAAGCTGGCCTGGAAGGGCGACGCGACGACCACCACCACCCCCGCCGGCAATGTGATCGCCGAGCAAACCCAGATTCTTGAAAACGCGGAATTTCTGGTGAAAAACACCAGGACCAGCAACAAGGGCGCGGAGGAACGTTTCGCCGCCGGCCTCAACGACGAACTGGAAACCCAGATTTTCGCCAAAAATCAAAATGAAGGCATTACCGCGGATCGTCTGAAACCGGACGCCGGGGAAACCGAATCCCTGGAGTGAGGTTCCCTGGGGGCCGGGGTTCAGTCCGGCCCCCAGGGAATCTCAAATCATACGGCGACCGGTCGCAGATCCACCAACAATCGAAATGCGCTACGTATCAATTACACAAACGCAGAAAAAAGCGATTGCCAAATGACCAATAATTTGGTCATCTAAACTATGGCCACCGTTCAAACAGAGTACTCCTCCTTTGAAGCCAAGGCGCACCTTTCCGATATCCTGCGACAGGTCGAGGCCGGTGAACAAGTGACCATTACGCGACGGGGAAAACCTGTCGCAGTCATTGTGTCATATTCCCTTGCCGCGAGAGAAAAATATGACCTCATCCTGGAAAGATTTCGAGAAATTCGAACCCGAATCCAGAAACAGGGTAAATTGGATCTAAAGGATCTGGTAAATGAAGGCCGCAAAGGCTGAACCACGACGATGGGTGATTGATTCCTCTTTTGTGTGTTCCCTTTTCTTGCCTGACGAGGATTCCAGTGACGCCGAGAATTTCTTTGCTGGAATCCTGTCTGACCGGCTTGATGCGCCCACTCTACTTAAATACGAAATTACAAACGTACTCCGGGGAGCGATTCGCAGGAAGCGTATTTCTGACGACGAGGCCCGGGAGATACTTTCCCTTTTTCTCAAGCTTCCGATTCGCTACGATTCACTGGAGAACAATGATCGACCGATTGCGATTCTCAATCTGGCCCGAAGCCTTGATCTGAGTGTTTACGATGCGACCTATCTCGAACTCGCCCTCATCGGAGATTCAACACTCTTAACGCTGGATGAACAACTGAGGAAGGCCGCCAGGAAAAAACGGGTCAAAGTCAATTGGGCATGAGCGCGCCCCCGGGCCCCTACCAGAACCACCAGCCGCGGCGCGAAGGGGGCTCCGGGATGAATTCCAGTTCGCGCCCGGGCAGCAGAATCTCCGCGCTCTGAATATCACCACGTTCCAGACGTTCCTTCGAGCCATCCGGCAGGCGCAGCTCAAGCGCGTCGTCGCGCGCGCGGACGAGTTCGCCGACGGTTTCCTGATCGTCGTCGTGGCGCACGCGCAGGCGTACGCCGCTGGCGATGATGGGCATCAACGCGGGATCGAGGGTCGATTTTTTCATCTCCATGAACGCGAGCGTGTCGAGGTTCATCCGAATCAAATACCACTCCTCTTTCCCGGGTTGCGGGAAACCGAGCACCGCGCGAACGGGGTCGAGCAGGAACAGCGAGCCGGAGCAATTTTTCGTTTCGCTGCGCCTGGTCTGGAAACAGACCGGAATGCCGTTGTAACCGATCGCGAGCCGGGCAACGTCCTCGCGCGGTATTTCACGTTCACCCTCACCGGCGTCGAAAAAAAACGCCGCCGCGCGCGCCTCTTTGAACGTGCCGACCAGGATTTTCTGCGACTTCAATATTAAAAAGTCTGCCCGGGCCGGCGCGGCGAAAACCAGGCCCAGCGCTCCCGACACGAGGCCGGTTAAAAGAAGAAATCTTGTTTGTTTCATGGTCGCGCCTCCCCCTGGGGCAGGGTCGTGGACGAAATGCGTAATACTTCGCCTGCCACGCGCCGCTGTTCGCCGCCGGTCGTGCGCATGGTAACCGCGTCCCCCGCGCGTTGAAAGGCGACACCGTCCACGGTTTCGCTCCCCTCCAGCGTGAGGCGCACGCCGGTGTTTTTGTCGACCCCGGCGACCGATTGTACGAGCGTAAAATCCATTTCGATGCTGGTATCGCCTGACTGGATACGCATGAGATCGCCGTGTACTTCGATACTTCGCGCGATCATTTCGCGTCCATCTTTCAGGCGAATGCGGACGTCTCCGGCCGGGGCCGGGGGTACGTACGGAGGCCAGTAGACCGGTGCGCGCGGTGTCGCCGGGGCCGTGTAGGCGGGCGCGGGCGTCGGAGCCGGGGCGGGTGTCTGCGT